>JBGVQN010000053.1:0-67819 GCA_045127535.1 Lachnospiraceae bacterium
CTGTTCAAACTGCTGCCGAAAGGCATCTGCCTGCTGGATCCAGTTTTCTTTTTGACAGGGAAATCCTGCTTCCAGAAAAAAGGAATGCTCCTTCATGATACGGGAGAAAAACAGATGGGTCTCTAAGGAGAGGGTAATATAGTTTTCTATCATGTCCTAAAATTCCTTATATTGTTTGCAAGTGTGTTCCCTATAAGATATGCGGGAGGTGGGTGAAACTCTTATGTATGGATAGGCAATTGCGAAATGCATACCGGACGCTTTGGAAAGTATCTGCAAGAAAATATTTTCACACGACGTATTATTTATGATACGTTTGGCACGCTCTCGCTTCGGTGAAAACGCAGCGGTACTAATAAATTTTGCACCATAGGTGCAAAATTTAAAGTACCGGCGTTTTCAAGAGTCCTGTTTAGAAAACATTTTCTTGCAGATACTTCCCAAAGCTGGTATTGGATACAGCTTCGCAATTGTCTGAAAACAGCAGAAATAGGAAAGGATGCGTAGTGCATTTTGAGGGCAGATTTGGTATGATAGAGGTGAAAAGGAAAGCTGCGGTACATATGCGGTTTAAAAAGGTCTGACAGTGCATTGATGGAAGGGAGAGAAAATGGATTTTACAAGGATCAAAGAAAGCTTAGAAAAACGTGGTTATCAGGTATCCTGTTTTGCAAATGCAGAGGAAGCCACAGCGTATATGAATGGGCAGATCCATCAGAAAACGGTTGGCTTTGGAGGCTCTGTGACCCTGGATCAGATGGGGCTGTACGAAGCGCTTGCCACACACAATGATGTACGCTGGCATTGGCGGATACCGGAGGGTAAGACAGAGAAGGAGCTGCGTATGGAGGCCAACGGGGCCCAGATCTACATTTCTTCTGTCAATGGATTGGCTGAGACTGGTGAGATCATCAATATTGATGGCACCTGTAATCGTGTTGCAGCTATTTTTTATGGACATGAAAAAGTATATCTGGTGGCAGGAGAAAACAAAATTGCAGAGGACTATGACAGCGCGCTCTATCGTGCCAGAAATATTGCATCACCATTGAATGCAAAGCGGCTTGGGGTAAAGACACCCTGCGCAGTCAAGGGAGACCGCTGCTATGACTGCAAGAGCCCTGGCAGGATCTGCAGGGGATTGTCTGTGCTGTGGGAAAAGCCTATGGCGGGTGAGTTTGAAGTCATACTCATTCATGAGAAATTGGGATTTTAATTATATGCTGGAGAGAGTATGAAATGGTACCAGGAAAATAGGAACCATCAGCTGGAAAAATATTTAGAAAAAGCATTGCAAAGATAGACATGGAGGAAACAATGATTCGTAAAATGACAATCAATGATTATGATGCTGTTTTTACACTTTGGGTAAATACGGAAGGAATGGGACTTCGTAGTCTGGATGATTCAAGAGAAGGAATCGGGGCTTTTTTGAAACGTAACCCGGAAACCTGTTTTGTTGCCCTTGCAGGAGATATTGTGACAGGGGCAATTTTGTGTGGACATGATGGAAGAAGAGGGTATATTTACCATACAGTTGTGGACAATAGATATCGGAAGAAAGGAATTGGAAGTGCACTGGTGGAAGCCTCTGTGGAGGCACTGCGCAATGAAGGAATTACAAGAGTATGCCTGAATGTAATGGAAAGCAATGAAAAGGGCAGGACGTTCTGGACCAACAGAGGATGGGAGAAAAAAGATTTTCTGGGTTTTTACAGTAAATCTATTACAGACAAAGAAAATCTGCCATTATTTGAAGTGAAATAACGGGAGAAAGGAAGAATTGAAAAATGCTTGGAGAAATCGTTACAGTAACCGTAGACAGACCACTGGGAAGTTACCATCCAAAACATCAGGATATCTATTATTCTGTAAACTATGGATATATAGCTGGTATCATGGCTCCTGACGGAGAGGAACAGGATGCATACATATTAGGTGTGACAGAACCTGTGAAGGAATTTACCGGAAAGGTCATTGCCATCATCCACCGATTGGATGACGTAGAGGAAAAGTGGGTGGTTGCACCAGAGCATCTTGTACTGACAAAAGAAGAAATTATGGAGCAGGTAATGTTTCAGGAGCAGTATTTTGAAACAGAAATTAGGATGTAGCAGGAATCGGCAATGCGTTGCCTGTTTCATCTGTTAAGATGATGATTCCTCTGGTTAAGTATCGCATGACAGGACGAGAACAATACTTGATTGATACTTGTATATACATGTCGCTTTCAAAAGAGGTGCTTGACCGGGATACGCTTGATACAGTCAGAGACAGCTTTGCACATGTAAAGACAAAGGTGGGAATGCCTTCCAATGTCAGCAGAAAGCGAATCAGCAAGTATCATGCGCCTACACTGGTCATTGCGGCAGAAAAGGATTGTCTGTTTCCAGCAGGAAAGGTTTTGCCCAGGGCTAAGAAACTGATACATCATTGTAAAGTGCATATGTTAAAGAACAGTGGTCATTTGCATATCTTGCCACAGGAAGAAAAACATATGATTGTAGAGTTTTTATTGTCAAATCATTCGTAATATGCAGATCGACAAGGGGAATCTGTCGGTGTGTTTTGTGATGGAAAATATGATTGTATGACTCTCCTCAGGCTGCAGAGGTCTATTTGTATGCATTGACTGGATAGGGGGATTCGTGAACCGGTGCTGCTTGAAAATTACGCATATGATCCTCAGTGTGAAGCACTGAAATGGTTTTTGGATTGGATGTACAATACCTCGAAATCAGAAGAAAATGCTTGATAAAACAGATTGAAAGAGCCTGGAATGATCATCTGTTATAAAACAATAGGAATAAATATAAAAAGAAAAGCCACCACCATGCATTCTAAAAATTAGCTGACATGTATCCGTGAAAATGGTATAATATTTTGTGAAAAAGATACAAAAGAGATAAAACGGAAAGGCCACACAGCCTCCCATAGGATGCTGCCCAGTCTGGATACAGGGGACAGAACTGCTGCAGAAGCTGTACCAAAAGGCAGAGGGCAGAATTGATATTATGGCAGGACACAGATCCAATCTGATGCCCCGGATATTCATGGTCAGAAACAGGATTCATAAATATCCGGATATCAGTCACAATAAAAATGATTTAAGTAAACGCAGGGCAGGATCTCTGCAGAACGGAGGCTATGATGCAAAAGGATGTTGTCATTATTGGTGCCGGCCCCGCCGGTTTGTTTACTGCAATTGAAATGCTGCGAAAGGGCAGCCAAAAGAAGATTGCCATTGTGGAAAAAGGCAAGGCCATTGAAGAACGCCACTGCCCCAAAAGCAAAGTCGGCAAATGTGTCAATTGTAAGCCTTACTGCCACATTACCACCGGATTTTCCGGAGCAGGTGCATTTTCTGACGGAAAGCTGTCATTAAGCTATGAGGTAGGGGGAGATCTGCCTATGCTCATTGGAGCGGATGTGGCGCAGGAGACCATTGACTATACGGACAAGATCTATCTGGAATTTGGTGCAGATTCCAAGGTAGAGGGCATTGGAAATACAGAAGAAGTCAAAGACATCAGACGCCGTGCCATTCAGGCAGGTCTGAAGCTGGTGGACTGCCCCATCCGTCATCTGGGCACAGAAAAGGCACAGGAACTGTACTATGCCTTAGAGCAGTACCTGATCCAGAATGGAGTAGAGCTGATCTTTGGCTACGAGTGCAACGATCTGCTGTTAGAGGATGGTGTGTGCAAGGGTGTGGTCATTTCCAAGGGCAGTGATTCCCAGACCATTTATGCAGACCATACAGTGATTGCCACAGGACGCCGGGGAGCAGACTGGTTAGAAAAGCTTTGTGCAGAGTATTCCATTGCCCATCAGCCGGGCACTGTGGATATTGGAGTGCGTGTAGAGGTGCGCAACGAGGTCATGGAGCATGTGAATAAGATCCTGTACGAATCAAAGCTCATTGGATATCCAAAACCATTTAAAAACAAGGTACGTACCTTCTGCCAGAATCCGGGAGGTTTTGTCAGCCAGGAAAACTATGACAACGACCTGGCAGTGGTCAACGGCCATTCCTATAAGGATTTAAAGTCCGACAACACCAACCTGGCCATCCTGGTGTCCCACAATTTCAGCCACCCCTTTAATCAGCCTATAGAATACGCACAAAAGGTAGGCGAACTGACCAACATGCTTGGAGCAGGGCACATCCTGGTGCAGCGGTATGGTGACATCATAGATGGTAAGCGCACCTGGCCAAAAGAGCTGGCACAGTCCAATGTAAAGCCATCCCTGCCTGATGCAGAAGCAGGAGATATTACAGCCGGCATGCCGTACCGTGCTATGATCAATATCATCAACTTTATACAGGCAATGGATGAAGTCGTGCCAGGCTTTGCCTCCTATGAAACCTTACTGTATTCCCCGGAACTGAAATTTTACAGCAACCGGGTAAAAATGGATGATAAATTCAACACCAACGTAAAAGGCCTCCACTGCCTGGGCGATTCCAGCGGCTGGACAAGAGGCCTGATGATGGCTTCCGTCATGGGAGTGCTTATGGGCAGAGAGCTGGTATGATGATAAACCTTGCAGATACAGAGAAGTTTTATGGTTTCTTTGTATCTGCATGATGTCAGAAACAGGTGCTTTGCAGGTGGGGACATTTATACGCAAAGCACCGTCCGGGAATCCAACAAAAACACAAGAAAGCAAAAGAATATGATACTGAAAAAAAGGATACCAGAGGATTTTTATAAATTGTTCCGCACCAAAAACAGGGATGCTTACATGCTGTTTCTGGTGCGTCTGTATGAGGAAAGCAGCCAGGTCTGGGGACTGACAGAAGAAGAAGGTCGCATGATCATCAATGAGGTCATTGGTCAGACCCAGATGGTCTGGGAAGAAGAAATGGCAGAAGTCAATGAAGGTCAGGGACAGGAGCCGGAAGACCTGCTGCTGCCAGGCATTGCTTCCACAGGCATATTGGAGCGGCTGATTCGTTGGGGCTGGTTAAAAAGCGATTATGATGACCGGTTAAACCGCAACGTATTGTCCTTTCCGGAATACAGCAGACTGTATATAGAGCTGTTTCAAAAACTGCACAAAGAAGAAGACGGCAGGGAGCGGGAAAGCATGCTTTCTGTGTACAGCGCCCTGTTTACGTACCATTCAGACCGGGAAAAAAATCATGACATCCTGCGCAGCGCCCTGTATTCATCCAGAAGCCTGAGTATGCTGCTGTCCAATATGCAGGACGGTATGCGCAGATATTTTGATGAACTGTCTGCCCAGAAAAGCTTTATCGGCATCCAGGAGGTGCTGGTAGAGGAGCTGAATAACAATGACAGCAAGAAGTATGCCATCCTGACCACAAAGGATAGCTTTTATCGGTATAAGGAATCTGTAAAGGAGCTGATCGGGCAGATTTTAAATGACAACGATTTGCAGACAGAGCGGCTCCAGAGGGAGAGACAGCAGATATGGTCAGCCCTGAGTGCAGATACATGGAAAGATGCACAGCCAAGGGGTGATGCAGAGGCAGCAGACAGGCAGCGTCTTTTGCGTATTGAGCGTGCCCTGGAATTTTGTCAGGAGACCAGGGAGCTGGTATATCAGCTTGAGCGGGAGTTTGATCTGATCGAGCGCAGATACAACAAGCTGATCGAGCAAAAATCCACCTTTGCCAGACGGGCTCTTGCCAGGATACACTATATCCTCCAGGAGGGCAGCAGCGCAGAAGATGGCCTGTTAAAGCTGGTACAGCTCATGGGACAGGAGGACAAAGGAGATGCCATCTGTCAGGCACTTGGAGAGAAGATGCAGTTTTCCTCCCGGTACCGCAACATTTCCAGCCAGAGCCTGTACCGCAGACGGGAAGATATCCAGAGAGACTTTACACCCATACAGCCCCAGCAGACATCTGCTTTGGACAGTGATATTACAGATTTTGTCCCCCGCCCACTGTATACAGAAAAGCAGCTGCAGGAATTCAGACAGAAAAACACCCAGGACGGAGTCTTTGCTGCAACAAAAGATACAGTACAGTCTGTAGAAGACCTGGAAAAACTGCTGTTGATCTGGCAGGAGGCCACCCATCACAGCGACAGCCGGGAGATCGTAACTTTGGGACAGGAGTATTGTACCGAAGCCGGGCTTTCTTTTACAGAGCTGCGGATCGTAGCAGATGGAGAGTAAGGCAGTGACACAGTAGGCAATTGCGAAAATCGTTACCGGACGCTTTGTGAAGTGCCTGTCAGAAAATATTTTCACGCGACGTATCTTTATGATACGTTTGCGCGCTCTCGCTTCGGTAAAAACGCAGCGGTACTAATAAATTTTGCGCCTGTGGCACAAAATTTAAAGTACCGGCGTTTTTAAGAGCCTGCTTAGAAAACATTTTCTGACAGACACTTCACAAAGCTGATAGTGAATCTGGTTTTGCAATTGCCTAAGTGAATTAAACACGAAAGGAAAAGTAAAATGTTCACCTATATAGAAGAACTGTCTCCCACCGAGGCAGAAAACGTCAAAAAAGTCATACAGGATCTGTTTCGTCAGACCTGCATCCTGCAGGTCAAATGTGACCCGGTGACCCTGGTACAGCGGGACAATCCAAGATATCAGATCTGCGACAGACACCGGGAATTCATATCCGACTACCTGTCTGTCTTAGGCTGTGAGCTGATACACGACCCACAGGAAAATCTGTTTCGTATATCCGGCCAGGACATGCCCATAGAGCATCTGACCCTGACCACCACCAAGCTGGTCCTGCTTTTCAAACTGATTTATCGGGATAAGATCATGGGGGAAGGCTTAAAAGCCACAGTCACCACCCTGCAGGAGATCCGTGAATACGGCTACAACACCAACCTCTTAACCGGCAGATTGACTGCCCAGGAATGGCAGGAAGCCCTGGTACTCCTAAAGACCCACCAGGTCATAGAACTCCCCAGCGCCATCGCCCACTTAGAGGACACTGCCCCCATCTATATCTACAGCACCATCAACATCTTCTGCTCCGCAGCCGACATCAACGACCTGGTCAACCAGTACCGAAAGGAGCCGGAGGACTCAGAAGATGAAGCGATAAAAGACATGATAGCAGAATCAATCGAAGAACCACCAGAACGTATTTTTAACGAACAATAAAAAGGCTCCAACCAACAGGCGTTTGGTGTGCAGAATACATTTGTTAAGCAAAACTCTGAAGGACGCCGGTTCTTAGGTTTCAGATGGTGAAAATTGATGAAATATCAGACAACGTATGATATTTCATCAATTTTCACCATCTGAAACCTTAGAATCCGCTGCGTCCTTCCCGAAGCGAGAGCGTGTTTTGCGTACAAATGTATTCTGCACACCAAATGCCGTCCCCTTGGAAGCCAACCAAGAAAAGGAGATAATACTGTGACCCTGCAAAAGAAGATTTTTACCAGGATGTGTCTGAATAACTGGGGCGGCATCAGCCACCAGATCCTGCAGTTCCATGAATATGTCAATCTATTCAGTGGAAAGAGCGGTTCTGGAAAATCCACAGTCATGGATGCCATCCAGGTCATTTTATATGGAAGCTTGTCCTCCACCTTTTTAAATAAAGCAGCAGATGATGCCAAAAACCGCCGAAGCGTACTCAGCTATCTCCGTGGAGAGCAAAAAGACGGAACAGCCAACCGTGGCGGCATGGATTTTTGCTCCCTCATTGCCCTGGAAATAGAAGACAAAGGCACCCATGTAATCAACTGCGTAGGTGTGGCCTTTGAAGTCCACAAAGGGGATTCTGAGATCAAAAAGTATCACTATTTCAGCCATTCCGGCAGGATACCGGAGGGCGGTTATCTGACTGCTGATGGACTGCCCTATGATTACAAGGCACTGAAAAAGCTGATCGAGGAACGCACTGTATCACCGGACAACCGGGGCAGAGCAGAAGTCAACCGCATCTATCCATCCAGAGAAGCTTACTTAAACACTTTATATGATGCCATCCTAGGATACATTGACGGCCCACGTTTCATTACCATGGAAAAAAGCGCCATTGCATTAAAAATGTCCAATGGTACCGGTCAGTTCATCCGTGATTATATGTTCCCCAAAAGCACTGGTGAGACCATTGAAAAAATCAGTGAGCAGTTGGGGGCATATCGTGACATCAAGGAAAAGATTGCAGATCTGAAGCAGCGCATTGATTACTTGACACAAGTGCGTCAGGAGGGTCAGGCATTGCTGCAGACAGAAACAGAAAGCATGCGCAGGGAAGCACTGCTGCGTACAGTGGACATTACAGACCTGCAGCATCAGATCACCAGAAAAACCGCAGAACAGCAGCTGGTGCAGGAGACACTGGAAGCATTAAAGGCACAGCAGCAGATCTTAGAGCAGACCCGCAGGGACAACAATGAAAAGCTGGTACAGGCCAGAGCAGATCTCCAGGCCAGCGATTTAGGCAGCAAGGAAGCCTACCTGAATGAATTAAAGGAGCACTGCCGTCTGTTGGCTGCCAATGTAGAGCAGTGGCGGCATATGATACAGGGGCTGCGGCGCTGGGAAGAGGATGAGGTGATCACTGATTATATCAGCAACCCTCTCTTAAACCGTATTGCAGAGTTTTGCAGGGGGCAGGTGACCATAGAGCAGTGCCAGGAGCTGCGCAGCCGCATTGAAAAGGAAAAGGAAGAAGTAGAAGCTGCATACGAGGACTATTTAGCAGAAAAAAGAGCAGCAGAGCAGACCCTCAAGGAAAAGCAAAAGCTGATCGATGATATCAAAAACAATCGAAAGTCCTACCGCCCGGTGTTGACAGAAGCCAAAAATATACTGTCCAGAAAGCTCAGTGACCGGTACGGCAAGCCTGTCAAAGTACACATTTTGGCAGACCTGTTTGATATTCGGGAAGAAGAATGGAAGAATGCCATAGAAGGACGGCTGGCACGGCTGAAATGCTCTCTGATTACAGAGCCTGCCTATGCCCATGATGCAGCAGTGATCCTGCGGGATCTGAAGCAGTTTGAGGAAGTGGATCTGATCCATTCAGATGCCATTGTAAAAAGCAAGCCTGCAGCAGCAGAGCATTCTTTGTATGAAGCAGTGACAGCCAGGGAAGCGTATGTGGATGCCTGTCTGAAACGTTACCTGGGACATATCATCAAGTGCCGCTCAGTCGAGGAATTAGAGCAGGTAAAAGACGGTGTGACACCGGACTGTTATTCCTACAGCAATTTTATTTTCCGGCATTTAAAGAAAAAGGATTATACAGATTTTGCCTGTATCGGAAGCAAGGTCTCCAAGGCAAAGCTGAATGAATATGAATTAGAGGCAGCCAGACTGCAGGAGGAGTGCAGACAGCTGCAGCATATGACAGACCGTTTAAAGGCAGTCCATGGATTTGAATGTCTGAATCAGGATCCGGAATATATTGCCGGGCTGTCCAGAGCAGATGAAAGCCTGGATCGTGCCAATGAGGAACGGCAGACATTGGAGCAGGAGATCCAGGTGCTGCGTCAGGGTGAGTATCGGATCCTGGAAGAACGTGTGAAACACTTGCAGGCAGTCTGCCAGGAGTGTGACCGGGAATGTACCCAGATGCAGGAGGACATCCTGCGGCAAAACAGTACCTTGCTTACATTGGAAAGCGACCTGCGTACCAGACGGGAGTGGCTTGCAGAGAGGGAGGCCGGCTTTATCCCCAATGCAGAGCTGACTGCAGAGGCAGAAGCCTTGCTGCAGCGCAAGGGTGCAAGAGCTGTCAAGGAAGAACACACACAGCTGATCACCCGTTTGAAAGACCAGGAGCAGAGCCAAAAAGAGCAGCTGCAGCGGGCAAGGCTTGCATATATCAAGGCATATCCAAACTGCGGCTTTGAGGGGACAGAAAAGTCCAATGAGGCTTATGAGCGCAAGCTGCAGGAGTATTTGGACGATTATGAGCCAAAGTATCAGAGTGAGTTTGAAAAACAGTATGATTTGATCTATGAGAGTCTGCGGGAAAATGTCATAGCTACGATCCATGGAGACATCAAAGCAGCCAGACGACATGCAGCTGACATCAATCGCCTGCTGCGTGAGACCACCTTCTCTGACAGTACGTATCAGATCAAAATCGAGCCTGCCAAGAATGAGAACGGCCAGTTCTACGAAATGCTTATGGCAGAGGAATTAGACAGCAAGAATTTAAACAACGGCGGCTATGACGGTCAGCTGAGTCTGGGAGAGGATACCTTTTATCAGAAATACGAGCAGAAGATCAAGCTCCTGACAGAAAAATTCATGCCGGTACGGGATGGCGACATCCAGCGCATTGAGCAGAAGCGTCAGGAAATGGAGCAGTATGCAGATTACCGCAACTACCTGTCTTTCAGCATGTATGAGCAGGTGACAGATGAAAGCGACAGAGTGATCCGTGAAAACTTTGTAGACGATATGGCCGGCAGAGATTCCGGCGGTGAGGGACAGAATCCAAAATACGTAGCGTTGCTTGCAGGCTTTGCAATGCTTTACATGCAGCAGGGCAAGCGGGACTCCAAGATCCGTCTGGTGCTGCTTGACGAAGCATTTTCCAAGATGGATCAGGAGCGAAGCGCAGTGTGTCTGACCTATGCCAGAAAGATGAATCTGCAGCTCATTGTCTGCGTGCCGGATGAGCGATTGCAGTCCCTGATCCGGAATGTAGACTGTGTGTACGGATTCCGCAGACAGCAGAATCATATCTCCATGATGCATATTGACAAAGGGGCGTATTTGAGCCTGATGGAGGGCAGAGATGAAGCAGAAACAAACGAAGCAGAAAACGTCAGTAGAGCAGATGACTTTGAGACTATGGCAGATTCGTAATGTAAGTGTAAAAAATGCACAAATTGTGTCCATTTTGTGTGGTATTTTAGTCACATTTATGGTAAGATGAGACAAGAAGACAGCAGATCACAGAGAGGCTTGCCAGACTCGGATGTGATGTGCAGAATGGCTTAGTATATTGAAAGAAAAGGAGGGGTTCACACATGAAGTGGAACGCATGTTTGCGCAGAGGAACTGCAATGGTTATGAGCGTCTTGATTTTGGTTACGGCTTCATCAGACGCGCTGGCGGGAGGAGATGCATTAGTGCCTTCTTACACGTATGCTTCCGAAGATGAGGAATATATCTTTGAAAAGCTTTCTCATCCGGATAAGGCGCCCCAGACTGCGGATGGTATCGTGGATTATGTAGGAGCAGGAATCGTATCCGCAGAGGATCAGGGACAGGGAGACAGAGGACAGAATTATGCATGGTCGGCCGTTTCTTATGTAGACAGTGAGGGTGAGGAATGGGTTTATGTAGGTACCTGCTACAACGCCATGGGAAATACATTGACCCTGATGGATTCCGCATTGGGAAATAGCTTTGACGCGGACGTTATGGAAGCAGGTCTCAACGCCCTGTTCAATGGTACCTTTTTTACTTCCCAGGAGGATGGGGGGACGTCAAAAGGCGTTCTTGTAAAGGTGAATGTGAATACGGGCGAAGTAAAGCTGCTGATGTCTGCGGGCAGTACCGGCCAGGGAGTATTGTTCAGAAACGCGATCCAGTATGATGGAAAACTGTATTTTTGCGGCAGCGTGGCGCAAAGCGGCGGTGTCGGGGCGCTGCCTAGTATCTGGGAAGTAGACCCGGAAAACGGGGATGCCGTTCAGTGCGTTCATTGCGGACTAAACAATATGGCAGAGTATGTGCAGGCATATCGTGCAGGGATCTGTACCGGTATTCGAGGTATGACGGAATTTAGAGATCAGTTGGTAATTAGCTGTGTAGGAGTGGAAGGGCCATATATTTCTATCAGCGCAGACCCATCTTCCGGAGAGTTTACAGAAATCGCGGATTTAGAGGATTTATTTGGTTATCCCGCATATCATTATAGCGACAGTATCTTTGGCGGATCTATCTGGGAAATCGTTCCTTACAATGGAAGCTTGTATGTGGCATTGTGTACCGGGACGCCGGACAATAAGCCGAGCGAATATTCCATGCAGTCCTTTGCCATTGTTCGGGGAGACTGTAATGGCGACCCGAGCGATCCAGAAAGCTGGACATGGACCAGTATAGTAGGCGACCAGGAGCGCGACGGCGCAAAATATACATTCGGCATTGATCCGGAACGTACCCGGGCAGGCGCCTGCAATCTGGTAGTATATGACGATTACCTCTACATTGGAGAATACAACGATGCGGAAATCGCACTGGAAGATGTTATTTTTAAAAAGGATTTCCGCTTTATCGCAGAAAATCTGAGCCAGTCAGTCAGTCTGTACCGTATGGATCAGAATGAGAATATTGAACTGGTTATGGGAGATGCGACAGAGATGTTCCCAGAAGGGGGCATATCCGGCCTGTCCTCTGGTTTCGGAGGAAACCGGGAAAATCAGTACATCTGGCAGATGCAGGAATACCAGGGAAAATTGTATGTAGGTACTTTCGATAACAGCAGCCTGTTAGAACCCCTTGGCCAGTTTACCAACGGGGACCTGTTAGAAATGACGCCCGAAGAGTGGAAGAGCCAGATCAACTATCTGAAAGTGCTGGTTCAGGTGCTGATTGAGAAGAATTACCCGGCGGAAAGCGAACCGGAGACACCTGTAGAGGAGAGCGCAGAGACACCAGAGACATCTGCGGAGGAGAGCAGTGAAGCACCGGAAACATCTGTAGAGGAAAGCGCAGAGACACCGGAGACATCTGCAGAGGAGAGCAGTGAAGCACCGGAGGCTTCTTCAGAAGAAAGCAGTGAGGAAATGGAGACTTCTCTAGAAGACAGCATGCAGGAGCAGGAACCGTCTGCTGGGGAGAGTTTCTATGAAGAGGATAGTGTAGAAGAGTCAGGGATGGTTCAGGATGAAATCATGGATCCGCAGGAAGAGGCTCGGCAGCAGATTATGGATGCGGTAGAAGCTGTAGCGGCACAGGAACCGGCAGTCATGGCGGTGGACGGCACGGTGACGGTATTTACCCTCAGTGAAGAACAGTTAGACGCCATGGAGCAGGAGCTTTTAACAGGTGTAATCCAGGCAGATTCTTTGGAGGAATCTTTTGCGGAAGATTTGATGGAACTAAATTATTATCTGGATACATACACATCCATGCTGGATGAGAGTGTGACCGAAGAGTTTGCGGAGGCTTATGAGGCATTATACCAGTCCTATGAAGAATTAAAAACCCGTTTGCCAGAGAAGCTTATGGAATACTATCAGAATCTGCTGCAGAATGAAACAGTTGTAAACCTGCGCAGCTTGATTCAATGCATGAAAATACTCAGCACAGCAGAGAGAGGTTTTGACTTATATGTCAGTGAAGACGGGGTGAATTTCGCTACTGTAACTACAGATGGCTTCGGAGATCCGTATAATCATGGGCTGCGCGTATTCGCTACCACGCCAAACTGGATGGTTGTCGGCACGGCCAACCCGTTTTTTGGGACACAGTTATGGAGAATGGCAGGGGATGACACCGTAGATCCTGATGACCCGCAAAACCCGACAGGTCCGTCAGACCCGCAAGACCCGACAGATCCGACAGATCCGCAGGACCCCACAGATCCGCAAGACCCGGTAGACCCCATTACTCCGGAGACGGCGCCTGGAACAGGTGATGCAGGTCATGCAGCCGGATGGTGCGCAGTATTTTTTGTATCCGGCGGTTGCATGGGCGGCTGCATTTACCGTCGCAAGCGGACATTTGGGAAGTAAACAGACAAATACAGGAAAGCCCGTGATTGTTTTTTTGAAACAGGAAGCCCACTGGCTTTCGTGCAATGGGTAGTTCACTGAATGAAGAAAATTGTATGATAATAGGAAAAGCTGTTGTAAAAGGAGATAGGATATCTGCTATTGCAACAGCTTTCTTTTTAACCGTGCGAATGCTGCATGTAATCAAGTGGATGAATTGGGATTGTCTTTTCCAGGTCACAAAATGTGTTGTACGTTTCTGCGTATGATGATGAAAAATTGAGAAATAGTGCTAACTCATAATAATCTTTTTCCGTTCAAATCATTTATTGCTTCAACAATGGATATTTTTTTCAAGATTGCACACACTGTATCCAGAGCCTGAATCATACATTTTACACTGTACAGGCAGTGACAGGAGGTCCGGCAATGATGTCAGATACGGTACAATCCATTATGCAGGCAGAAAACCAGGCAAAAAAAACGGTTGAAGCTGCAGAAAGCCAGGCAGAAAAAACAAAAGCCCAGGCTTTGCAGCAGGCAGCAGACCAGAAACACCAGATCAAACTGGAAACCCAGGAGAAAATCTGCCAGATGGAGCAGTCTGCTGCAAAATGGCGCCAATCCCTGCTGCAGACCTACAGACAGCAGGCAGAAGATCATTTAAAAACACTGCGCCAGCAGGCAGAAGCAAAAAGAATGCAGGCGGTAGAAATGATCATTCAGGAACTATTAAAAGAAGGCAGAAGCGAAAGGCAATTGTAATACCGGACGCTTTCAGCGGTATCTGTCAAAGCTGATATTGGATGCAGTTGTGCAAATATCTAAAATCAAAGTATCAGAAAGACGATATACTAATTATACGAACTGTTTTATTGGCCTAAACAGCAAAATGGATAGAGCTCTGACTGGCTGTTAAGGATATGAACCATAAATAAATTGCAGTGGGAAGGAGGATATTATGTCAGTTGTAAAGATGTGCAAGATACAGCTGTGTGGATGGAAACAACAGCGTAAGCAGGTCATTGAAATCATCCAGCACTTAGGGATCCTGGAACTGACAGAGGAACCGCCACAGGCAGGCATGAAGCGTATGGATACAGAGTCTGTTTCCAGGCAGCTGTGGGAACAGGTCAGAAAGGCAGAGCAAGCCATTGCAGTTTTGCAGGAAGCGGCAGCTGCCCAGGCACCGTCAGAAAGAATGACAGGAAAAAGCAGCCAGCAGGCATCTGAGGAACCATACTCCACAAAGCCTCCGGATCTGGAGGAGATGCCGGGGCTGATCTATCGGATCCTGCAAAACCGGGAAGACTACAAAAAGACCCTTGGGGCGCTTGGCAGTCTGGAAAAGCAGGAGGCAGAGCTTGCAAGATGGCAGGCACTGACCTGTCCCATGGGACTGCAGGAGACTGAGCAGACCAGGATATGGTTTGGAATATTTCCGGGGCTTTATACAAAAGAAATGGCAGAAGAAATCCTTACACAGGGCATAGACACTGCTGTGCCGGCACAGGTGCATATCATTTCTGCAGACAAATACCAGACCTGCATTGGGGTAGTGAGCCACAAGTCTGTGGCACAACAGGTCTATGACCTGCTGCATGCCCACCATATGACGGATGCTCCCGATCTGACGGAGCAGATCCCAAAAGACGCTGCTGCTGCCTGTCAGGAAGCCCAAAGACAGCACCGCCGCCATCTGCAGCTGCTGACAGGTGAATTGACTGCCCTTGGTGACTGTATACAGGAGCTGGAGTCCTATGCAGATGCATCCAGAGCCAGGGCAGTGAAATATGATGCCTTAAAGGAGCTGAATCAATCAGAATACTGCTTTTTTCTGCAGGGCTATCTGCCTGAGGCACGCTCAGAGCAGTTGGCGCAGGCCTTGGCAGACTATACAGTACAGATAGAGACCATTCCTTTGGCAGAAAATGAAGAACTGCCCATACTCCTGCAGAACAATACTGCTGCAGAGCCCTTAGAAGGAGTGGTGGCATCCTATGGACTGCCAGGGGAAAAAGAGTTTGACCCCACCGGGATCATGAGCATTTTTTATTATGTATTTTTCGGCATAATGCTTTCTGACGCAGTATATGGACTGCTGATCAGCCTGACCTGCTTTTTACTGCTGCGCTCTATGGCTGACAAGGAAAGCGCCTTTGCAAAATCCATTCGGATGTTTTTTTACTGCGGCATCTCCACATTGGTCTGGGGGATCCTGTTTGGCAGCTACTTTGGAGATCTGGCAGTGCTGTTGTCAGAACGGACAGGCTATGACCTGACCATCCCTCCCCTGTGGTTTGCGCCACTGGACGACCCAATGCGCATGCTGATGTACTCCATGCTTTTTGGGGTCATACATCTGTTTACCGGGCTGGGCTGCAGCGGCTACCTGCTGTTAAAAGCAGGCAGAGTGGCAGACTTTATTTGTGATGTGGTGCTGTGGTACGTACTGCTCTGTGGTCTGCTCCTGCTGTTACTGCCAAGCAGCATCTTCACTGCCATCTCCGGCATCACGCTGGTACTCCCCTCCTGGTTAGTCAGTACAGGCGGTATCCTGGCAGCCTCAGGAGCCATAGGTCTGCTACTGTTTGCCGGCAGAAATGCAGCAAATGTGGGAGTACGGCTGGCCCTTGGAGGCTATGCACTATACAATCTTACCGGCTGGCTCAGTGATGTCTTGTCCTACTCAAGACTGCTGGCCTTAGGTCTGGCGACCGGTGTCATTGCCTCTGTCATCAATACCATGGCAGGCATGATGGGCAGCGGTCTGTTAGGAAACATCGGATTTCTCCTGATCTTCCTGATCGGCCACACCTTTAACATTGCAGTAAACCTGCTGGGTGCATACGTCCACACCAACCGCCTCCAATATGTAGAATTCTTCGGCAAATTTTACACCGGCGGCGGCAGACCCTTTGCCCCCTTCACAGAACAAAAACAATACAGCAGATAACCCCACACAAATACAAACAGAACCTTCAAAAAATAAATTTCACAACCGAAAGAAAGAGGTAAAAAAATGGATTTGGGTGTTTTTTATGGGATCTTGGGGGCAGCTGTGGCAGTGCTGCTGGCAGGTGCAGGCTCCTCGATTGGAGTCGGTATCGCAGGGCAGGCTGCTGCCGGCGTAGTCACAGAAGACCCGGACAAGTTTGCCAAAGTGCTGATCATGGAGCTGCTGCCCGGTACCCAGGGACTTTACGGCCTGATCATCGGTTTTGTCACACTGTCCAAGATCGGTATCTTAGGCGCAGGTGTGCCAGTCAGTGCAGAAAGCGGCCTGATGCTCCTTGCAGCCTGTCTGCCTATTGGCATCGTAGGTCTGATCTCCGGCATCTATCAGGGCAAAGCAGCTGCTTCCAGTATAGGGATCATAGCCCGCAAGCCGGAGCAGTTTGGTAAGGCCATGCTGCTGCCAGCCATGGTAGAGACCTATGCGATCCTGGCACTGCTGATCTCCTTTTTGGCAGTCAGCGGCATTACGGTCTAAAAACAGTTTGAGCTGTGTACGGAGTCAAAAATGTCAGAGAGAGGCAGAAAGCCTCCCGTCTGAAAACAGTTTGAGCTGTGTACGGAGTCAAAAATGCCAGAGAGAGGCAGAAAGCCTCCGGTCTAAAAACGGTTTGAGCTGGGTATGGAAGCAAAAGGAAAGGCGGTGAAAACATGTCCGGATTGGAGCGAATGATACAGCTGATCACAGCAGATGGAGAAAACAAGGCAAAAGAGATCCTGGAAGATGCCAGGAGACAGGCAGATCAGATGCTGGCACAGGGGCAGACAGAAGGAGAAGCCCTGAAACAGGAGCTGCTGTCCCAGGCCAAAGCCGCTCAGGAAAAAGAGGACAAACAGGCAAAAGCAGGTGCAGAGCGTATGTATAAAAGGCAGCTGCTGCAGACCAAGCAGGAGATCCTGGAAAGCATTTTTGCCCAGGCCGCCCAGACCTTTGCCTCTTTGCCGGAAAAAACCTATTGGCAGTGGATGGAAGGACAGTTAAAGCCACTGCTGCAGGCAGGAGAGGGGATCCTTTACTGCAGAAAACAAGACTGTCAGGGGATCCCTCCGGCTCTCTGGCTGAGGCTGAAAGCAATGGCTTTGGCAAAGGGCGGTACGCTGCAGCTGCAGTGCGCCCCGGAGCCTGTGGAGGCAGGATTTATACTGGCTTACGGTCAGGTACTGGAAAACCGCACCCTGTCTGTATTGCTGGCAAGCAGACGGCAGGAATTAGAAGACCGTTTAAACCGGTATCTGTTTGCAGAAAGCCCTGATCAGATTACAACCTGATCAAATCACAAACTGATCAGATCACAATCGGCGCAGAAAGAGGGTAAGCAATGGGCAGAAACTACACCTATGAGGCAGCAAGAGTCAGAGCAGCAGAGGCTCGTCTGTTGACCGAAGAAGATTACAGAAGACTGGAGGGAGAGCAGTCAGAACAGGGGCTGGTACGTCAGTTAAAAGATAAGGGACTGGGAGGGGCAGACGCAGAGACTGCCAGAGAACTACTCAGAGCAGAGGAAGAACAGCTGCAGAGATCAGCCAGGGAGATGTTAGGGACAGGGCTGGTATACCGTGTATTTTGTCTGTCTCAGGTGTACGAACAGTTAAAGCTGGAACTGAAGCAAAATTACTGCAGCCTGACAGAGCGGACAGTAAAAGGATTCATTACAGAATCCATGAAACAGCGTTTTCCATTCTGGACAGAAGCCATGGAGCGTGCAGCTGCAGAGGCCATGCAGGTCTTGCTGGAGACAGGCAATGCCCAGCAGTTTGATATGATACTGGATCAGGCAGCCTACGGAGAGCTTGCTGCTGCAGCCAGAGAGACCCGCATCACTGCTCTCATCACCTATACCAAAAGAAAGACAGAGACTGCCAACCTGCGGATCGCACTGCGAAGCGCTGCCATGGGAAAACCAGCAGGGTTTCTGCAGGAAGCGCTGATACAGCAAAAAGGTCCTGGCAGCTTTACTCTGGCAGAGCAGGCTGCCAAAGGCACAGATACCCTGCTGGCCTATCTGGAAAAAAACGGATGGCAGGAAGCTGCAGCAGCATGGAAGCAGTCCCCCTCCGATTTTGAACAGTGGTGCCAGACATATGAAAAAGCAGGCCTGCAGCAGACCAGACAATGGGAGCCCTTTGGGGTCGTAATGGGTTACCTTTTGAAGAAACAGGAAGAAATCCGACGGCTGCGGCGCATTGCAGGCGCATTGACCTGGAAGCCTGCATCCGTTCAAATCTAAGGCGCAAGCCTTGCCTCATAGAAACGCATGATCATCAATGGAGGAAGCATGGAACAGATACCGCAGGAATCAAAAAAACAAACCATAGCTGTCATTGGCACATGGGAAAGCATCTATGGCTTTGGCGCTCTTGGCATGCAGCTCTATCCCGCCAAAGACCAGACAGAAGCAGCAGCCCACTTTAAGACCTGCTGCACCAAAAAAGTCCCTCTCATCTATATCACCGAACAATACGCAGCCAAACTGCAGCCGGAAATCGCAGCCCAGGAACCCCAGACCTACCCAATCATCATCCCCATCCCCGGCCTCAAGGACAACACCGGGCTAGGCATAGCAAACATCAAAAACACTGTAATACAAGCCATCGGAGCCGACATCCTCTTTTCCAAACCTGTATAAGAGTGTATGAGAGGCGCAGGAAAGCCAGTAGGACATTCGAAAATACCCCAAGGTACCAGGGTTTGGAATTGATTGAGAAGTTTGTGAGAAGTTTGTGAGAAGTGTAGTGGTTTGCGAAACTGTGTTTGCTGGTTTGGGTGGGCATGTCGTTTGTCAAAAACCGAAGGAAAACGCCGGTACTTAGGCGCCAGATCAAGGCAAGCAGCAGAAAGCTTGCTTGCTGATGCTTGCCTTGATCTGGCACCTTAGTATCCGCTGCGTTTGACTCATATATGAGTTTGACTCAGAGCGAGAGCGTGTTTTGCACGAAGGACATGCCCACCCAAACCAGCAAATACAGTTTCGCAAAAGTCAGAAAATAAACTGAAAGGAATACAGAACATGGCACATGGAGTGATACGTAAGGTGGCAGGCCCTTTGGTGATCGCAGAGGGGATGCGCAATGCCAATCTGTTTGATGTGGTACATGTGAGCCGCTACGGGCTTACAGGGGAGATCATAGAGATGCATGGAGACAGTGCGTCCATACAGGTATATGAGGAAACCTCTGGTTTGGGCCCTGGTGATGAGGTGACTTCCACAGGAGGCCCACTTTCTGTAGAGCTGGGCCCCGGACTGATCGGCAGTATTTATGACGGCATCCAGCGCCCACTTGCAGAATTATACAAGATCGCAGGCAGCAACCTGACCAGAGGCGTGCAAGTACCTTCCTTAAACAGAGAAAAGCAGTGGCATTTTGTGCCTTTGGTAAAACCGGGAGATCAGGTAAAAGAAGGAGACATATTAGGGACGGTAACCGAGACCCGGGCAGTGGTGCAGAAGATCCTGGTGCCTCCCGGTGCAGAAGGCTGTGTGGAAACTGCAGCAGAGGGAGATTATTTTGTCACAGATACAGTGGTCGTGCTGGAAACAAAAGATCAAAAGCGCAAAGAACTGACCCTGATGCAGAAATGGCCTGTACGCAAAGGCAGACCCTATACCAGAAAGCTGCCTCCTGAGATCCCCATGGTCACAGGGCAGAGGGTAGTAGACACCCTGTTTCCCATTGCAAAAGGAGGGGTGGCAGCGGTTCCGGGCCCCTTTGGCAGCGGTAAGACTGTTATCCAGCATCAGCTGGCAAAATGGGCAGAGGCAGACATTGTAGTATACATTGGCTGTGGAGAACGTGGAAATGAGATGACCGATGTACTGAATGAATTTCCTGAGCTGCAGGATCCAAAGACCGGCTATTCCCTGATGGAGCGGACAGTACTCATAGCCAATACGTCAGACATGCCTGTAGCTGCCAGAGAAGCTTCTATATATACAGGCATCACCATTGCAGAATATTTCCGGGACATGGGGTATTCAGTGGCATTGATGGCAGACTCCACCTCCAGATGGGCAGAAGCCCTCCGTGAAATGTCAGGCCGATTAGAGGAAATGCCGGGTGAAGAAGGCTACCCAGCTTATTTAGGCAGCCGCCTGGCACAATTTTATGAGCGGGCAGGACAGGTCATCACCTTGGGCAGAGAAGGACGGGAAGGAGCCCTCACGGTCATTGGTGCAGTTTCCCCGCCTGGGGGCGATATTTCAGAGCCAGTCTCCCAGGCCACTCTGCGTATCGTCAAAGTATTCTGGGGACTGGATGCTGCCCTGGCATACCGCAGACATTTTCCTGCCATCAACTGGAACACCAGCTATTCTCTCTATACCGATAACCTGTCCAAGTGGTTTCAGACCTACGTGGCCTCCGACTGGATGGAGCTGCGCCAACGCTTCCTGCGCATCCTGCAGGAAGAGACCCAGTTAGAAGAAATCGTAAAAATGGTAGGTATGGATGCCCTCTCCGGCAGTGACCGGCTGAAATTAGAGACTGCCCGTTCTGTCAGAGAAGACTACCTCCATCAAAACTCTTTCCACCAGGTAGACACCTACACATCCCTGCAAAAGCAATACGACATGATGCGCCTGATTCTCCTGTACTACGACAAAGCCCAGGAGGCCCTTGAAAAAGGAACCCCCATCGACAAACTTCTGTCCCTGGAGGTACGTGAAAGCATAGGCCGTATGAAATACGTACCGGAGGGAAAAGTAGCAGAAGAATACGACCGACTGTCCCTGGAGGTAGAGCGCAGTATCCTGCAGGAATATTAGAAACTGGAAGTAGAACGCAGCATCCTGCAGGAATGCTAGAATCAATTGGAATCAATAGGAGAAGAAGTAGACATAACATGAACGTATAACCTGCAGGAACACTAGAATCAACTGGAACCAATAGGTTCACACAAAATAATCTAAGTCAATACCAGCATTCAAGAGAGTCTGTGTTTGGGGGCGGAGGGGATGGTCTTGGGCAGCAGGGACTTGGGCAGGGGCTCCATTGTTTTTAAGCAGGGCTCTTGAAAACACCGGTACTTAGGTTTTTTGAGCGTTGCAGCCAGCAGAAAGCTTGCTTGCTGATGCCTGTAGCGTTCAAAAAATCTTAGAACCGCTGCGTTTTCACCGAAGCGAGAGCGTGCCCGGTGTAAAACAATGGAGCCCCTGCTCAAGTCCCTGCTGCCCAAGACCATCCCCTCCGTCCTCAGTAGCAGAATCCCTGAATGCGTCCGTGCAAAAAGGAGGCCATATGGCAAAAGAATATAGAACGATACAGGAGGTTGCCGGCCCTCTGATGTTGGTGCAGGGGGTGGAGCAGGTCACCTATGATGAATTAGGAGAGATCCTGCTGTCCAACGGAGAGATCCGTCAGTGCAGAGTCATGGAGGTAGATGGGACCAATGCCCTGGTACAGCTCTTTGAAAGCAGTGCCGGAATCAATTTAGAAGAAAGCAAAGTCCGTTTCTTGGGCAGAAGCATGGAGCTGGGGGTATCAGAAGATATGTTGGGCAGAGTATTTGACGGCATGGGACACCCCATCGATGACGGCCCGCCCATCCTGCCGGACAAACGCTGGAGCGTAGAGGGAAGCCCTATGAATCCCTCCGCCAGGTTATATCCCTCCGAATTCATTCAGACCGGGATCTCCTCCATAGACGGACTAAACACCCTGGTCAGAGGGCAAAAACTGCCCATTTTCTCTGCCTCAGGTCTGCCCCATGCCAGTCTGGCAGCCCAGATCGCAAGACAGGCCAAGGTAAAAGGAGAGGGAGATGCCTTTGCAGTTGTCTTTGCAGCCATCGGCATTACCTTTGAGGAAGCCAACTTCTTTATCCGCAGCTTTCAGGACACAGGCGCCATCGACCGGACAGTGCTGTTTATCAATCTGGCCAATGATTCTGCTGTAGAACGAATCGCCACCCCTAAAATGGCCCTGACTGCTGCAGAATATCTGGCCTTTGAAAAAAACATGCATGTACTGGTCATTCTCACAGACATTACCAACTATGCAGATGCCCTCCGTGAGATCTCTGCTGCCCGAAAGGAAGTGCCCGGCCGCAGAGGCTATCCGGGCTACATGTATACAGACCTTGCAACCATGTATGAACGTGCCGGCAGAAAACAGGGCAGCAGCGGCAGTATCACCATGATCCCGATCCTCACCATGCCGGAGGATGACAAAACTCATCCCATCCCTGACCTGACAGGCTATATTACAGAGGGACAGATCATTTTAAGCAGAGAACTGTATCAAAAGGGCGTATTCCCCCCAATCGACGTCCTCCCCTCCCTGTCCCGTCTCAAGGACAAGGGCATCGGCAAAGGCAAAACCAGAGCCGACCATTCCAACACCATGAACCAGCTCTTTGCTGCCTATTCCAGAGGAAAAGAAGCCAGAGAGCTGATGGTCATCTTAGGAGAAGCTGCCCTCTCTGCGTTAGATCTCCAATATGCCCGCTTTGCCGACGTCTTTGAAGAAACCTACGTATCCCAGGGCTTCCAAACCGACCGCGACATAGAGGAGACCCTAACCATCGGCTGGCAACTCCTCTCCACCCTGCCCCGAAGCGAACTGAAACGAATCGACGAAACCTACCTGGATCAATACTACGGAAAAACAAACTAACTTTTTATACCTAAACTAAAATATTCTCCGTGCTTCTGTAAGTGCCTACCCACTGATAGGTAATTGCGAAATCAACATCAGCTTTGAGAAGTAATTGTAAGAAACTGTTTTCTAAACAGGG
Organism: Lachnospiraceae bacterium; assembly: GCA_045127535.1. Classification (GTDB taxonomy): domain Bacteria; phylum Bacillota; class Clostridia; order Lachnospirales; family Lachnospiraceae; genus UBA2942. Next base: position 23,398 of record JBGVQN010000053.1, read on the forward strand.
CTCTTGAAAACGCCGGTCCTTAGGTGTCTGGCGGATAGATGCAGCAGGAAACTTGTTTACTGCTGCATCTATCCGTCAGATACCTTAGTACCGCTGCGTTTTCACCGAAGCGCAAGCGTGCCCTGTGTGAAAACAATTTCTTACAATTACTTCTCAAAGCGTCCGTTCATCTACTTCGCAATTCCCTATCCTTCTCACCAAGAAAGGAGTCTATGGTGCAATCGCATGTGATACCTACCAGACAGGAATTGAATAAACAGAAGAAGAAGCTTCTTTCTGCCAGAAAAGGCCATAAGCTGCTCAAAGACAAGCGGGATGAATTGATGCGTCAATATATGGATATGGTACAGGAAAATATGTCTCTGCGTCTGAAAGTAGAAGAAGGCATCCGCACTGCCAATGCTGCTCTGGCAGGCGCCTTGTCAGGTATGTCGGAAAATACAGCTCAGGGCGTCTTTCTGGTGCCTGGTCAGGGGCTGCAGCTTGCCTGCAGCACCAAAACAGTGATGAGCGTAGCTCTCCCCAGGCTTTCTCTCCACAGTCGCAGCGGAGACAAAAGTGCAGTTTACTGCTATGGACTGGCTGCCACCACAGGAGAGCTGGATGCCGCTGTAGCAACTTTGGCAGCGCTGCAGCAGGACATGATCCGCCTTGCAGAGCTGGAAAAATCCTGCCGCCTGCTTTCCGCAGAGATCGAAAAGACCAGAAGGAGAGTCAATGCCCTGGAATATGTGGTCATCCCACAGGCACAGTACAACATTAAATTCATCCGCATGAAGCTGGATGAAAACGAACGCAGCAATCAGGTGCGGTTGATGAAGATCAAAGACCGGCTTTAACACAACAGAAAGTATGCCATACCTCCCAATTTAAACATGTGAACTATATTCCTGATAATAGCAGATGATCATTTCCGCTCCGCCACTGTTGCCAGGTGCTGATTTGATCAGCTGCTGCAGGCGGGCGATATTGTATTTGATCTCACTGTCTGAGAGCATTGAAAAAACCGTGTTTTTCAACACATCAAGATTCACCATAGAATATGCGATTTGCTTACCGACGCCAAGCTGTTCCACACAACGTGCATTTACAGGCTGGTCAGATGCAAAGGGGATTACCACCATGGGAGTGCCGGAAACAAGTGCCTCTGAAACACTATTCATACCGCCATGGGTCACAAAAACATCTGCCATTTTTAAAACCTCCACCTGCGGTACTGATTTGTAAATATGGACATTGGATGGTACATTTTTAAGCTTTCTCACATCAAACGCCTGTCCTGCTGAAATGATCACCTCAACATGTTCACCACGAAATGCCTCTAAACAGTTTTGAAAAAAAGAAACGGCTCCTTTTACAACAGTTCCCAGTGAAATATATACAACAGGCTTTGTACCCTTTACAAAATCAAAGGCAGCTGCTTTTCTTGCATATATAGATGGCCCAAGAAACTTGTATTGCTCGTCTGGAAATTCTTCTGCGTAGGGCTGATATTCCCGCAGTGTATAGACAAAATTTAATTCTGGCGGATTGTAAAGGATTTCATCCAGCCAGTTATCTGTTTTCATGGGAATGTTTTTGGCAATAGATTTTGTAAAGGCTCTTGCGATCCATTTATGTTGAAAGATAGATAAGGGCCCTTTCGAGGCAATATATTCTTGCATTAACACTTCATTTGTTACAGGAGCGGTAAAGATCCTTGCCACAGGCTTGCTGAATTTTTCAGCAAGATGTTTGCCTAAAAAGAAAAATTGTTCATATAGAACAAAGTCGAAGCCATTGATAATGCTTTCTGCAGCAGCATAGGCATTTTTGATCTGCTCTGATAACTGTTTATGATTTTGGTATCCATAAAATCGGGCTCCGCTCTCTGCAATCCTTTCTTCCCAGTCAAAAGGCAACAGATAGGTCACTTCACAGCCTTGCAGGATCAGTTCCTGTACAAGCCCGATGGTGGGTACAACATGACCATAATATGGTAAATTAATAAACAAAATTTTCATAAAGCACCTCCCAATCAGACAATTCAATTTCTGCGGATTCCAAAGGCTGTTTGACCAAAACCTGCCAAGTCACTTTTCGCCTTTTTCATGTGTAAAGAGTATACCATGAAACCCAGGATACGGAAAGTTCCTTTGGCAGGAAACGGTATGATTTCAAAACGTATTTTCTCTGTGAACCCTGAAAAAACACTTGAAAAGTAAACATAAATGTGTAAAAATAGGCAGTATGACTTTCGACCGGAATACCGGAAAGAAAAAATGGAGGCGTCATGGTAAAACAGGATACCTATAATGCGGACAGTATTACTGTCCTGGAAGGATTGGAAGCGGTTCGGAAACGACCGGGTATGTATATTGGAGGTGTATCCTCCCAGGGCTTAAACCATTTGGTTTACGAGATCGTAGACAATGCAGTGGACGAGCATCTGGCAGGCTTCTGCAATCATGTAGAGGTTACATTGGAAGCAGACGGTTCCGTGACCGTCAAGGATAATGGACGAGGCATCCCTGTAGACAGACATCAGAAAGGTGTATCTGCAGAGCGTGTGATCTTTACCACACTCCATGCCGGCGGTAAGTTTGACAACAATGCATATAAAACAAGCGGCGGTCTGCATGGTGTAGGTTCTTCTGTAGTCAATGCCCTGTCAGTATCATTGGAGGTAGAGGTGTCCAAGGATGGACATATCTATTATGATGCCTATGAGCGTGGCGTGCCTGTGGTAACACTGAAAAACGGCCTGCTGCCCAAAAAAGGCAAGACAGAGGAGACCGGAACCCGGATCCATTTTATGCCGGACAAAGAAATATTTGAAAAGGCAAAGCTGAACGCAGTAGCCATCAAAAGCCGCCTGCACGAGACTGCTTATTTAAATCCCGGACTGGAGATCGTGTTTACCAACTGCAGAGAAGGGGAGCAGGAGCAGGTGACCTTCTATGAGACAGAGGGCATCCAGGCATATATCAAGGAACTGAACAAGGGAAAGAACCCGGTGCATGACATCATCTATCTGAAAGGTACCAGTGAGGGCATAGAAGTAGAGGCAGCCTTCCAGTTCGTAGACACCTTTGAGGAAAAGATCTTAGGCTACTGCAACAACATCTATACCTCAGAGGGCGGTACCCACATTACCGGTTTTAAGACCCGTTTTACCCAGATCATCAACAGCTATGCCAGAGAGCTGGGCATTTTAAAGGAAAAGGATGTCAATTTTACCGGTGCAGACACCCGCTGCGGTATGACTGCCATCTTAGCCATCAAGCATCCGGACCCCATCTTCGAGGGACAGACCAAGACCAAGCTGGGCAGTGCAGATGCTGCCAAGGTCACCAATATCGTAACCGGAGAGCAGTTAGAGCTGTTCTTTGACAAAAATCTGGAAGTATTAAAGCAGGTCATCAGCTGCGCAGAAAAGTCTGCCAAGATCCGCAAGGCAGAAGAAAAAGCCAGAACCAATCTGCTCTCCAAGCCGAAGTTTTCCTTTGAAAGCAACGGAAAGCTGGCGAACTGTGAAAGCAGAGATGCATCTCTGTGTGAGATCTTCATCGTAGAGGGAGATTCCGCGGGAGGTTCCGCCCGCAACGCCAGAAACAGAAAGTATCAGGCCATCCTCCCTATCCGAGGCAAGATCTTAAATGTAGAAAAAGCCTCCATGGACAAGGTACTTGCCAACGCAGAGATCAAAGCCATGGTACAGGCCTTTGGCTGCGGCTTTTCCGAAGGATACGGCAATGATTTTGACATCAGCAAGCTGCGCTACGATAAGATCGTTATCATGACCGATGCCGACGTAGACGGTGCCCACATCAGCACCCTGCTGCTGACCTTTTTCTACCGCTTCATGCCGGATCTGATCACTGAGGGTCATGTCTACATTGCCATGCCCCCACTGTACAAAGCAGTCCCCAGAAAAGGCGAGGGCGAATATCTCTACGACGATGCCGCCCTGGAAAAATACAAAAAGACCCACTCCAATTTCACCCTCCAACGCTACAAGGGACTTGGTGAAATGGACGCCGACCAGCTTTGGGAGACCACACTAAACCCGGAAACCCGCTGCATGAAACGGGTAGAGATCGAAGACGCCCGCCTGGCTGACCAGATGACCGAGATCCTCATGGGTACCGACGTAGAATTCCGCCGTGAATTCATCCACGACCACGCAGCGGAAGCAGACCTGGATGTATAAATGAGCAGCCTGCACCCTGGATCCTCCTTGGTATCCCGATCCTCCAAGTGGTTTACCCCATGATAGATCATCATACAATAACAAACAACAGCTTACCAAAAAGATATAACATAGATCACTACAGATATATAGAAATCAGTACTGCAAACTGTTTGATATCATTTGCATAAATAAACTATCAGCTTTCAAGAGGTCTGCATGTCTGCTGTCTGAGGCAGGCGGGGCTTGGGTGTGGGATTGTTTTAAGCAGGACTCTTGAAAACGCCGGTACTTAGATGGCAGTCAAAATCAACAGATATGTAGGCGGAAGCTTGCTTACGAATGCATATCTGTTGGTTTTGAGTGGCATCTTAGCACCGCTGCGTTTTCACCGAAGCGAGAGCGGGTCCGGCGTAAACAATCCCACACCCAAGCCCCGCCTGCCCAGACAGCAGACATGCAGACCTCTTGAAAGCGTCCGTTTTACAATACAGAAAATGAAAGGAGCAAACTATGGCTGAGAGAATTATCACCACAGAGTATTCTGGTGAGATGCAGCAGTCTTATATAAATTATTCCATGTCGGTTATTACGTCCAGAGCAGTGCCTGACATCCGGGATGGTTTAAAACCGGTGCAGCGCAGAGTGTTATACGCTATGAACGAGCTGGGTCTGAATGCAGACAAGCCCCACAGAAAATCTGCCCGTATCGTAGGCGATGCCATGGGTAAGTATCATCCTCACGGAGATTCTTCCATATATGATGCGCTGGTGGTACTGTCCCAGGATTTTAAAAAAGGCATGGCGCTGGTAGACGGCCATGGCAACTTTGGTTCCATAGAAGGAGACGGTGCAGCTGCCATGCGTTATACAGAGGCCCGTCTGAAAAAGTTCACCCAGGAAGTATATCTGGCTGATCTGGACAAGAATGTAGTAGACCTGGTACCAAACTTTGATGAGACAGAAAAGGAGCCGGAGGTACTGCCGGTACGTATCCCAAACTTTCTGGTCAATGGTTCTGAGGGGATTGCAGTTGGTATGACCACCTCTGTCCCCACCCACAACCTGGCAGAAGTCATAGATGCCATGAAGCTGTACATGCACAATTCAGAAGTCACTACCGAAGAACTGATGCAGGTGCTTCCAGGTCCGGATTTCCCTACAGGAGGCATTGTCACCAACCCATCAGAGCTGTTGTCCATGTACGAGACTGGCAAGGGTCGTGTGCGGATCCGGGGAAAGGCAGAGATTGAGTATGCCAAGCGCAAATCCGACAAAGACAGGATCGTGATCACAGAGATCCCCTATACCATGATCGGCGCCAATGTAGGCAAGTTTTTAAGCGATGTGGCAGCTCTGGTAGAAAACCGTACACTGCCGGACATTACAGACATTATGAACCAGTCCTCCAAAGAGGGCATCCGCATTGTCATCGAGCTGAAAAAAGGCGCTGATGCAGACCGTACCCTTCAGGGACTGTATAAAAAGACCAAGTTAGAGGATACTTTAGGTGTCAACATGCTGGCCATTGTCGAGGGCAAGCCTGAGGTAGTGGGACTGAAAAAGATCCTGGAACACAACCTGCGCTTCCAGGTAGAGTTAAATACCCGTAAGTACAGCTATCTGTTAGACAAGGAGCTGGCAAAGCAGGAGATCCAGGAAGGTCTCATCCGTGCAGTGGACTGTATTGACCTGATCATTGAAATCATCCGCGGCAGTAAAAATTTGACCATGGCAAAGAATTGTCTGGTATTTGGAGAGACAGAGCCTATCAATTTCCGCAGCGAGGCATCAAGAGAAGAAGCCTCCAGGCTGCGTTTTACAGTCAATCAGGCCAATGCCATCCTGGAGCTGCGTTTATCCAAGCTCATCGGACTGGAGATCCTGGCACTGCAGCAGGATTACAAAAAGACACTGGCCAATATCAAAAAGTATGAGACCCTCCTTGGCAGCCGCAAGGCCATGTTAAAGCAGATCGAAGCAGACTTAGACGATATCCGCAAGAAGTTTGCACTGGACAGAAAGACGGTACTGTCTGAGCAGGAGGCTGCAGTATTTGAGGCAGCGCCGGTGGCAGTGGTGCCTTCTGTACTGTTGATGAACCGCTTTGGCTATGTAAAGCTGATGAATCAGACTGTATTTGAGAAAAATCAGGAGACGCTTTTGGCAGAAAGCCGCCTGCAGGTATCCTGCAGCAGCCGTTCCAGAGTATGGTTCTTTAACCAGCTGGGGGAAATGCATCAGTTAAAGACCGGGGACTTAAGCTTTGCCAAGGCAAAGGACAAGGGCATTCCTCTGGATAATCTCACCAACTATGACGGCAACCGGGAAAACATTCTCTTTGCCATGGAAGAATCCCTGACCCCAGAGCCAAAGCTGATCTTCCTGACAAAGGGCGGTATGATCAAGCGGGTGGAGGCAGGAGAGTTCCAGACCATCAAAAAGACCATTGCCTCTACCAAGTTAAAGGAGGCAGATGAACTGTTTGCCATCCTGCCGGATCAGGAGGGAGAGATCTGCCTGATCACAGATCAGCACAGAGTACTGAAATTCTCCATAGAGGAGATCCCGGTACAGAAGCGAATCGCAGCAGGCGTGCGTGCCATGAAGTTAGAAGACGGAGAGCAGATCTTAGAAGCCATTTTATTGGCACCAAAGGAAAAATGTTCCGTAAAGATCGGCCGTAAAAAAGTGGAACTGTCCACATTGAAATGCAAAAAACGTGACGGTACGCCGGAAAGCTTTGCGCAATAATGAAACCCCATAAACGTAAAAATATAATGATACACCAGAAAGTTTTGGATAGTCAAAATAATTCTATAAACAGTGGATAAAGCAGACGAAATCAAAAAACATACAAAAAGGAGCAGTTGAATCAAATGAAACGGATTTTATATCATGGGGCAGCGGCTGCATTGGTTGCAGTCCTGTTTTTAGGGGGATGCAGAGGAGATGAGGGAAACCAGACTGCAGAGTATACAGCTGCAGAGGAGGGTGAGATCCAGACTGAGAGCCAGCAGGCAGAAGACAGCGTACAGCAGACGGATGAAATAGTGGAAACCCTTGAACCTACTACAGAGGAATGGGTAGATCCAAGGTTAGATGTGTTGAACCGTTATCAGAATCTGGGAGTAGTAAGAGGGGTAAACAACTATTTAAATGTCCGGAATCAGCCAACTACAGATGGTATGATCGTAGGTAAGCTTCTGCCTAATAATGGAGTGGAGATTCTGGAAAATTTAGGAAACGGGTGGTATCATATCCAGTCAGGTGATCTGGATGGATATGTTTCAGGTGAATACATTGCAGACGGAGAAGAAGCAGCAGAGCTGGCTGTAGAGCATTGTAAACAATATGTGTCAGTATTGGCAGATGTACTGAATGTGAGAACCGGTCCTGGGCTGGAATATGACATCTGGTTAAAGATTACTTCTGGGGAAAAACAGCCTGTAAGCGGTAAAGAAGGAGAGTGGTATTGTATTAATATCAACAATACCACCGGCTATGTACATGAGGACTATGTAGAAGAATGCTATTATCTGGAATCTGGTTTTGCATGGTCTCCTATTACCTCTGCTTCTCCCACCAGACAGGAATTGATTAACTATGGCATGCAGTTTCTTGGAGTACCTTATGTATGGGGCGGCAACAGCCTTTCTGAAGGAGTAGACTGTTCCGGCTTTACAAAAGGCGTTATGGCTAGTGTAGGAGTATCTCTTCCAAGAACATCCAGAGAACAGGTAAATCGTGGAACAGAAGTAGCCAGCATCTCAGAGGCCAAGCCAGGAGATTTGCTGTTCTACGCAGATGCCAATGGAGTGATAAACCATGTGGCCATTTACATAGGCGACAATAAGATCTTACAGTCTGCCCAGTCCATTGGATGCGTCAATGTAACCCGCTTTGATTACTGCGGCTATCCGGTAGCCATCCGAAATGTAGTTGGGGACTGATAACTGCAGGCATGAACTGTTATTTCAATTAAAAGATGGACAGGATGGCACACAGGGAAAATACAAAAACAATGGTAAACATTGTAAGATCTGAAAAAAAGTGCTTGCAATCCATTTGTTCTATGATATAATAATTTATGGTAATAATAGTAATGATGAAGGAGTGGATGCGAATCCACTCTTTCGTTTTGTGCCTATACAGTATTTTCCATAAACGTTTTTTTACTGTCTGGAAGGCTGTAGGCACATACACAGGCAATGACTCTGATTTGAAAGAATGAGGGAAATATGGCAAAGAGAGAAGAATATGAAGCCCGTACAGAAAAGCTCCTGCAGCCTATCATAGAGCAGAATTCCTATGAACTGGTGGATGTGGAGTTTGTAAAGGAGGCCGGCAGCTGGTATCTGCGTGTGTATGCAGACAAGGAAGGCGGCATCACCGTAGATGATTGTGAGATCATCAGCAGAGCATTAAGCGATAAGCTGGATGCAGAAGATTTTATCAGTGAAAGCTATATTCTGGAGGTTAGTTCTCCGGGACTTGGCAGACCTTTGAAAAAGGAAAAGGATTTTGTCAGAAGCAGAGGGCAGGAAGTAGAGGTACATTTGTATAAGCCTCTCAACAAGCAGAAAGTGTTTGAAGGAATCTTGTCTGATTTCAGCGAGACCCAGGTGGTTCTTGAGCTGGAAGGGGGAGAGATGCTGACCCTGCAGCGCAGTGACATTGCCCTGATCCGCCTGGCATTTGACTGGTAAAGCAGACAGCATTTGTGATAGATACCGGAAGCTGAGAGCACCGGATAACGGCAGGCATTGTACGGGAAAAGCACCGTCAGCATACGCCGCAGAAAACGTAAGATGCGCCCTGGGATGAAGCGCAGGAATGGAGGAAATGATGAATAATGAGTTATTAGAGGCGTTAAACCTCTTAGAGAAAGAGAAAGGGATCAGCAAGGATGTATTACTGGACACCATCGAGAGCTCTCTGATGCAGGCCTGTAAGAATCATTTTAACAAGGTAGATAATATTCATGTAAGAATGGATAAGGAAACCTGCAATTATGAGATTTATGCGGAAAAAGAGGTTGTAGAAAATGTAGAGGATACACAGCTGCAGATTTCCCTTCCAATGGCCCGTAAGTATGAAAAGAGATGTGTTCTGGGTGATGTTGTAAAGGTGCCGATCCAGTCTAAGGACTTTGGCCGTATTGCAGCAATGAATGCCAAGAATGTCATCCTGCAGAAGATCCGTGAGGAAGAAAGAAGTGTGCTGTACGGACGTTACTACAGCATGGAAAAGGATGTGGTCACCGGTACTGTACAGAGATATTTTGGTAAGAATGTCAGCATCAACTTAGGCAAGGTAGATGCAGTTTTAAATGAAAAGGAAATTGCAAAGGGTGAGACCTACCAGTTGAATCAGAAGCTGAAGGTATACATCGTTGAGGTAAAGGATACCAGCAAGGGACCAAAGATCATGGTTTCCAGAACCCATCCGGAGCTGGTAAAGCGTCTGTTTGAGGCAGAGGTAACAGAGATCAAGGACGGTACTGTAGAGATCAAGGCCATCAGCCGTGAAGCAGGCTCCCGTACCAAGATGGCTGTATATTCCAATGATGAAAATGTAGATGCAGTAGGTGCCTGCGTAGGTGTCAACGGTATCCGTGTGAATGCAGTGGTTGATGAGTTAAATGGAGAAAAGATCGATATCATCAGCTGGGATGAGAACCCTGCGCTGTTAATTGAAAATGCTTTAAGTCCTGCAAAGGTCATCTGTGTAGCAGCAGATGAGGACGAAAAGGAAGCCCTGGTCATCGTACCGGATTATCAGCTGTCTCTGGCAATTGGTAAGGAAGGCCAGAATGCAAGACTGGCAGCCAGACTGACAGGTTTTAAGATCGATATTAAGTCTGAGACCCAGGCAAGAGAGCAGGGTTACTTTGAAGAGCTTGGTCTGGAAGATGGTGACTACGAAGGATATTCTGAAGAAGAATTCGAAGAGGCATATGAAGAAGAATCTGGTGCCGAAGAAGAATTCCAGGAATATGATGAGGAGGATTCCGCAGACTATATGGGAGAGAATGATGCTCACTATGAGGATGGGGAAGCTGAGGAATAATCCATGATGCGTTCAGACAGAATGGAGGGCTTATGAATACAAAGAAAAAAATTCCCCTGCGTCAGTGTGTAGGCTGTGGTGAGATGAAAAGCAAAAAAGAAATGACCCGTATCATCAAAACAGCAGAAGATGAGATCCTCATGGATGCAACTGGGAAAAAAAATGGGCGGGGCGCATATATTTGCAAGAGTATTGACTGTCTGGCAAAGGCAAGGAAAAGCAGAGGACTGGAGCGTTCTCTGAAAAGTGCCATTTCACCAGAAATATATGAATCCCTGCAAAAGGAGTTAGAAGCACTTGAAGAATGATAGATTTCTTTCTATGATGGGGCTTGCTGCCAGAGCTGGTAAAGTGGCAAGTGGTGAGTTTTCCACAGAGAAAGCAGTAAAGGAAGGAAAAGCATATCTGGTCATCATTGCAGAGGATGCTTCCGACAATACAAAAAAGCGGTTTGTCAACATGTGTACTTATTATGAGGTGCCTTATGCGATCGCCTATGACAAGGATACCCTTGGATATGCCATAGGCAGACAGATGCGCTCCTCAGCAGCCATTACAGACAGTCATTTTGCCAATGGACTGCAGGGTATCAGGCCGGATATAATAAGAAATACAGAAGACACAGAAAAGGATTGAATAGAAAGGCTATAGATTGGTGGTAGATTCATGGCTGAAATGAAAGTTCAGGAATTAGCAGAAAAAATTGGAAAAACAGAATCAGAAATCGTAGAAATGCTAGAGAAAAAAGGAATTGCAGCAGATAAAGATACATTGTTAAATGAAGAACAGGTAGAAATGGTAAAAAATGCTGCAGGAGCAAAGAAAAAGAAAAAGATCGCAGTGGTTGTACGTTCCCAGAACAGTACAAAGCCAATTAATTCCGGCTCAGGCTCTGGTAAGCGCAGCGGTGCTGCTCAGGAAAAAAAGCCTGCATCATCTGCAAAGAGCGGTACCCGCGGCCAGGGAAAGGCAAAGACAGAAAGACCAGCTGATGCTGCAAAGAAAAAGAATGAAGAAGTAACAAATACTACAGTACAGGAAAAGCCTGCAGAAACAGCTGCGCCGGAGATCAAGACAGAAGAGAGTAAGGCTGCAGTACAGGCAGAAGCAAAGTCAGCACCTCAGACAGAAGCTGCTGCAGTACAGGCCAATCCACAGGCACAGCCGGAAGCAGAGAAAAAGGCACCTGCAGAAGAAGTACCTGCAGTTGAGGCTCCAAAGGAAAAGACACCAGAAGAAATAGAAGCAGAAAAGGCAGCTGCAAAAGCAGAAGCAGAGCGTCGTGCCATTGAGCGTGCAAAAGCAATTCAGGCAGCAGCAGCTAAGGTTGCAGCAGAAAAGAGAGCGGCAAATGGCGGCAGTGACAGACCACGCAGAGATGGTGACAGACCACGCCGTGACGGCCAGGGCGGCAGACGAGATGGCGACAGACCGCGTCGTGATGGCCAGGGGAACTCTTTTGACAGACCACGCCGTGACGGCCAGGGCGGAGGCAGACGGGATGGCCAGGGCTTCCAGAACCGAGACAATGACAGCCGTTCTGGCGGATTTAACCGTCGGGATAACCAGAGTGGCTATAATAAAGACGGATACAACAAGGATAATTATACCCAGGATCGTCCTCAGAGCAGCAAGCGTCGTGATGACCGCAAGAGCAGCGGCATGGACAGTCTGGCTCCAGCTATGAGTAAGAACGATGCACGGGGCGGAAAGGGTATGAATAAGAAGGAGCGTGAGCTCCGCGAAAAGAGCAGACAGAACGAGGAAAAGAACGGAAAGAGACAGGAAAATATCAAGAGTTTTGATAAGATGAAGAATGCCGGCAAGAACAAGCAGCAGATCCAGGTACAGCAGGAGGAAGATGACGGCATCAAGACATTGACTCTGCCAGAAACTCTGACTTTAAAAGAACTGGCTGATATGATGAAGCAGCCTGCAGCTGCTATTGTCAAGAAACTGTTTTTACAGGGCAATATATTAAACATCAACTCTGAACTGACTTATGAGCAGGCAGAGGAAATTGCACTGGATTACAATTTCATCTGTGAAAAAGAAGTAAAGGTAAATGTACTGGAAGAGCTGTTAAAGGATATTGAGGATCCGGAAGAATCTCTGGTACCACGTCCTCCAGTTGTATGTGTTATGGGTCACGTTGACCATGGTAAGACTTCTCTGCTGGATAAGATCCGTTCCACAAATGTAACTGCCAAGGAAGCAGGCGGTATTACCCAGCACATCGGTGCTTACATGGTAAAGTGCAGAGGAGAAAACATTACTTTCCTGGATACTCCTGGTCATGAAGCTTTTACTGCAATGCGTATGCGTGGTGCCCAGTCTACTGATATTGCTATCCTGGTAGTAGCAGCAGATGACGGTGTGATGCCGCAGACAGTTGAGGCAATCAACCATGCCAAGGCTGCAGGGGTAGAAATCATTGTGGCAATCAACAAGATCGATAAGCCAAGTGCAAATGTAGACAGAGTGATGCAGGAGTTAAGCGAGTATGAGCTGATTCCGGAAGACTGGGGCGGCAGTACGATTTTCGTACCTGTTTCCGCACATACAGGAGAGGGCATTGATACACTGTTAGAGATGATCCTGCTGGTAGCAGAAATGAAGGAGCTTCGTGCAAATCCAGACAGAAAGGCAAGAGGTCTGGTGATCGAGGCACAGCTAGACAAGGGACGTGGTCCTGTGGCAACTGTACTGGTACAGAAGGGTATCTTACGTGTGGGTGACAACATTACTGCAGGCTGCAGCTATGGTAAAGTCCGTGCTATGATCGATGATAAGGGCAGACGTGTCAAGGAAGCGACTCCTTCCACACCTGTAGAAATCTTAGGTCTGAATGAAGTGCCAAATGCAGGAGATACTGTGATTGCAACTGCATCTGACAAGGAAGCACGCAACATTGCAGAAACCTTTATTTCTGAGGGCAGAGAGAAGCTCATTGAGGAGACCAAGTCTAAGCTGACCTTGGATGGTCTGTTCTCTCAGATTCAGGCTGGCAACTTAAAGGAATTAAATATTATCATCAAGGCAGACGTACAGGGCTCTGTAGAAGCAGTAAAGCAGTCCTTAGTAAAGCTGTCTAATGAAGAAGTGGTTGTAAAGGTGATTCATGGCGGCGTAGGTGCCATCAATGAATCTGACGTAATATTGGCATCTGCATCCAATGCTATCATCATTGGCTTTAATGTACGTCCTGACGTCATGGCCAAGGCTGTTGCAGAAAGAGAAAAGGTAGACCTGCGTCTGTATCGTGTCATTTACCAGGCGATCGAGGATGTAGAAGCAGCAATGAAGGGTATGTTAGACCCAATCTTTGAGGAAAAGATCATTGGCCATGGTATCGTACGTGCCACCTTCAAGGCATCCGGCATCGGTGTCATTGCAGGTACCTATGTAACAGATGGTGTCCTGCAGAGAGGCTGCAGCATCCGCTTAAAGAGAGATGGAGAAGTAATTTTTGATGGCCCAATGGCTTCCCTGAAGCATCTGAAAGATGATGTAAAGGAAATGAAGGAAGGCTTTGAGTGTGGTGTTGTATTAGAGAAGTTCAACGACATCAAGGAAGATGATGTTCTGGAAGCTTACAAGATGGTAGAGGTACCAAGATAGGATACAAAACATCTTTTCCCGGCGATAGAAAGAGGGATAGTATGAGAAAAAACAGCATTAAAAACACCCGGATCAATGGAGAAGTACAAAAGGAACTGAGCAATATCATCCGCAGTGAGATCAAGGATCCAAGAATTCACCCAATGACCTCTATCGTATCTGTAGAGGTTACTCCGGATCTGAAATACTGCAAAGCTTATGTCAGTGTATTGGGTGATGAGACCCAGCAGAAGGAAACCATGGAAGGTCTGAAAAATGCTGCCCCATATGTGCGGCATTTGCTGGCAAAGTCGGTGAATCTGCGGGTGACGCCGGAAATTAAATTCATTTTAGATCAGTCCATTGAATATGGTGTTCATATGACAAAATTAATCAATGAAGTGACAAAGGATCTGGTGGAAGAGGATGAAGAATGATTTTTTTGAAACATTGCTTGCAGGCATAAAAAAAGTCTGCATTACCGGGCATGTAAAGCCAGACGGGGACTGTATTGGTTCCTGTCTGGGACTGAAAAATTATCTGGCAGACAATTTTCCGGATATCCAGGTGGATGTATATCTGGATGAATACACAGATAAATATTCTTACATGCGTTTTGAAGATCAGGTGAAGGACACAGACACCGCTTTGAAATTTTATGATATGTTTATATCTTTAGACTGTGCAGAGAAAGAACGCATTGGAAAAGGAAAGAATTTTTTTTCCAATGCTGACAAAACAGTCAACATAGACCATCACGTAAGCAATCCAGGTTATGCACAGATAAACCATATCTGTCCGGATGCCAGTGCCTGTGCAGAGGTGCTGTATCAGCTTTTTGATAAGGAGAAAATCAGCAAAGAAACTGCAGCGTGCCTGTATACTGGTATTGCTCATGACACAGGTATTTTCAAATACAACAATGTAACAGGGGATACTATGCGTGCGGCAGCAGACCTGATTGATCGTGGAATTGATTTTTATACCATTATTTCAGATACCATTCTTGCAAAGACCTATGTGCAGCAAATGATGCTGGCTGAGGCATTGCAGAATGCTGTAGTATTATTAAATGGAAAATGTATCTATTCTTATATCAGACAGAAGACCATGGAAATTCATGGGGCGACCCAGCTGGATATGAGTGGTATCGTGGAAAAAATGCGGGATACGGAAGGGGTAGAGTGTGCAGTGTTTGCATATGAAACCGCTCCGGAGGTTTACAAGGTCAGCTTCCGTTCCAAGAATAAAGTGAATGTTAACCGGATTGCCAGTCAGTTTGGCGGCGGCGGACATGTCCATGCAGCAGGGTGCACCATTTCAGCTACCTGCCATGATATTATCAACGGAATTTCTGGATTGATTCAGCAGCAGTTGTAAAATTTGTTTCGGGTATCTGGGGCAGTGGATCTTATGAGGCAGGGTTCCGTAAAATTTACTGCTCAGATACCCGAAATTGTATATGATCTGATTCTGAAAATACAGTATAAGAAAGAAAAATCGGGAAAGGCCTGGTAAGACAATGGATGGAATTTTAAATGTATACAAAGAAAAAGGGTATACGTCCCATGATGTGGTAGCCAAGCTGCGGGGCATTTTAAAACAGAAAAAAATCGGACATACAGGAACACTCGACCCGGATGCGGAGGGTGTTCTTCCTGTTTGTCTGGGCAGTGCTACCAAAGTTTGTGATCTGCTGACAGATAAGGATAAGACTTATGAAGCTGTATTGCTTCTTGGGCAGGAAACGGACACCCAGGATACAAGTGGTACAGTTCTGCGTCAGACCGAAGTAGTGGCAGATGAAGCAGAGGTGGAAGGCTGTATTATGCGTTTTGTTGGGGAATATGACCAGATTCCGCCCATGTATTCTGCCTTGAAAGTCAACGGCAAAAAACTGTACGAGCTGGCAAGGGAAGGAAAAGTGATTGAAAGAGAGGCCAGACGGGTACAGATACACAGCATCCGTATCCTGGAGATTGACCTTCCCAGAGTCCGTATGGAAGTTTCCTGTTCCAAAGGCACCTATATCCGTACCCTGTGCCATGACATCGGGCAGAAGTTAGGGTGTTATGGCTGCATGGAAAAGCTGCTGCGCACCAGAGTCAGTGTATTTACACTTGCCCAGGCGTCAACCCTTGCCGCAATAGAAACCTGGCGGGATGGGGGAGAGGTAGAAAAACATCTGATACAGGTGCCGGACCTGTTCCCGGATTATCCAAGAATTCAGGTAAAGGAAGAAGCTTCCCATCTGGTTTATAATGGAAACCCGGTAGGGGGCAGGGATCTGCAGACTCAGCTGCCAAAGGGGCAGAAGACATTTTTGCTGTATGACCACCTGGGACAGTTTATTGGTATTTTTAGCTGGAATCCGGAAAAACATAAATATTTTCCTGAGAAAATGTTTTATCAGAAAGCATAGCTACAGAAGAAAGGCGGTGGGTGCAGTATATGCAGCAGATTCAGACAACAGAGTTTCGTCTTCCGAAAAAAACAGTAATGACTCTTGGAAAGTTTGACGGCGTACACAGAGGACACCAAAAACTTTTGGAGGCTGTGAAAGCGTATCAGAAACAGGGGTATGAATCCGTAGTGTTTACTTTTTCCGTGCCTCCTGCCGCCATTGTAAGAGGCCAGCAGGGAGGTCAGCTCATGACCTGTGAAGAACAGGTTCAGGCATTAGAAGCAGAAGGGATCCAGTGGCTGATTTCCTATCCCTGTGACAGGGGACTGATTGAAACTTCTGCAGAAGATTTTATCAGAACCATACTGGTAGAGAAATGCCATGCCGGGGTCATTGTAGTGGGTACTGATTGCCGATTCGGCTATCAGAGACGGGGAGACTGTCAGATGTTGCAGCAGTATGCTTCCGAATATGGCTACCAGGTAGAAGTGGTCGATAAGGAAATGGATGAAAAAACAGGTTTGGAAATCAGCAGCACGCTGATACGGGAGGAGTTAAGCCTTGGAAAGATAGAGCGCGTCAATCATCTTTTGGGATATCCATACTCCTTTTGCGGAGAAGTAGTACATGGAAGGCAGCTTGCCAGAAAACTTGGTTTTCCTACCATGAATCTGAGCCCGAACGGGAACAAAGCAGTACCTCCGGCAGGGGTTTATTGTGTAAAAGCCTGTGTAGACGGACGGATATATGAAGGCATTGCCAATCTGGGGTATAAGCCTACGGTTACAGAAGAACACAGTCTTTTGCTGGAAACATTTTTATTTGATTTTCATGAGATTTCTTATGGTAAAACCATTTCTGTTATGCTATACTTTTTTGTAAGGGCGGAGCAGAAGTTTGAGACAATTCAGGCATTGCAGATACAGATGACTCAGGATATTGCTTTTGGAAAGAACTTTTTTGCCCAATCAGAGAAAGGCAACAGAATTTCTGTGAATGATAGATCATGAAAAAATACAAATATATAATAGGAACCGTTTTGATTACGGTTACAGTTGCGGCTTGTGCAACTTTGACCGATCAGGGGAATTTATCTGAAGAAACTTCCGGATATGCAGCAAGCAGCTCATCAGAGGATATGGAAAGAAGCAGTGACACCGAAGAATCTTCCATAGAATCTGTTACAGAGACTGTGGAAGAAACCACAGAAGAAGAAACATTGTCTCCAGAAGAGCAGGAGCAGCTGATGTATGAAGAAAGAAAAGGTGTATTAGAGCAATATAACAATTTAGGCGTAGTAGTTAATGTACAAAACAACCTAAATATCAGAGAGTGTGCCAATTCAGACGGCTTGGTTATTGGCAAGGCAGTAGAGTTTGCCGGTCTTGAGATCATTGGGCAAGAGGGAGACTGGTATAAAATAAAAGTAGATGATGCTTATGGCTATGTAGCAAAGGAATTTGTGGCAACCGGTGAAGAAGCAGAGAAACTTGCCATTGCCCATGCAGAAGAGATGGCAGAGGTGAATGCAGAGGTATTGAATGTCCGTAAGGGACCATCCCTGCTTACCAATGTGATGTTTAAAGTCAGTGTCAATGACCGCTATTCTGTAGTAGAGCAGTATGATAACTGGGTAAAGATACAGATTTTGGAGGATACTACTGGCTATGTGTCCAGTGATTTTGTGTCTATTGATTATTATCTGCCTAAGGCATACATCATCAAGGAGTATCAGGGGTTGTCTCAAATCAGAAGAAATGTAATCAGTATGGCATTTGAGTACTTAGGGGGCAAGTATGTCTGGGGTGGTACTACCCTGGGTGTAGGTGTAGACTGCTCCGGTTTTATGCTGCGGCTGTTTGAAACACAGGGAATTGAGCTGCACAGAGTTTCCATTGATCAGGCTACCAATGGTAAGCGGGTAACTGCAGATGAGATGAAGCCAGGTGATCTGGTGTTTTATGAAACATTGGGACCGTACATCAGCCATGTGGCACTGTATATTGGTGACGGGAAAATTATCCATGCTGCCAGTGAGCGCAAGGGTATCTGTATCAATGAATGGGATTACATTGAGCCTGTGATGATTCGGAATGTCATAGGAGACTGATCACATACAGGGGCACTGCTGCCCATTTCCAGAAGAAAAAATATTTGGAAAATACTTTGACATTTGATATAGAGTATGTTACACTATACCAGTATGTGCAGTTTCAGTTAAGAATTGGACATACAGCACCTATGCCCGGCATATGGCGACTCCAGCCAATGCTTAGTATGAGGTAAGAATACAATATCAGGAGGTTGGAACTATGATTTCCAAGGAAAAGAAAGCACAGATCATTGCCGAGTACGGCAGAACACCAAACGACACCGGTTCACCAGAGGTACAGATCGCTATTTTAACAGCACGTATCCAGGAGCTGACTGAGCACTTAAAGGAGAATCCAAAGGATCATCATTCCAGAAGAGGTCTGTTAATGATGGTAGGTCAGAGACGTGGTATGCTGGATTACTACAAGAAGAAGAATCTGGAAGGTTACCGTGAGTTAATCGCAAAGTTAGGTATCAGAAAGTAATCTGCGTTTGTCAGGTTGTTTTCACAGAGGGTGGAGTGCAGTCATTCCACCCTTTTTTAAAAGATATTGAGTTTGAAGGTTATGATACCTTCAGAGTCAGTAAGGCAGCAGGAGAGGGCCCGAGACCGCTGAAAAGGATATAAAAGCTTGTATTTTTTTCAGTAGTTTCGGAGTGAAGCTTTCTTCTGCGCAGAATGCGGAGAAATAGAAAAGGAAGGAAAGCAAAAATATGTTTAAAAGTTATTCCATGGAACTTGCAGGCAGAACACTGACCGTAGATATCGGCAGAGTAGCTGCCCAGGCCAATGGTGCTGCATTTATGCACTATGGCGATACCACTATTCTTTCTACAGCGACTGCTGCAAAAGCACCAAAGGAGGGCATTGATTTCTTCCCTCTCAGCGTAGAGTATGAAGAAAAGATGTACGCAGTGGGAAAGATCCCAGGCGGTTTTAATAAGAGAGAAGGTAAGGCCTCCGAGCATGCCATCCTGACCTCCCGTGTCATTGACCGTCCTATGCGTCCATTATTCCCAAAGGATTTCAGAAATGAAGTGACTTTAAGCAACATGGTAATGTCCGTTGACCCTGACTGTGCGCCGGAAGTAACCGCTATGTTGGGTGCTGCCATTGCAGTATCAATTTCTGACATTCCATTTGACGGCCCTACAGCAGCTTCTAACGTAGGTCTGGTTAATGGCGAGCTGGTCATCAATCCAACAGCAGAGCAGAGAGCTGTTTCTGATTTACAGCTGACCGTTGCTTCTACCAGAGAAAAGGTCATCATGATCGAGGCTGGTGCCAATGAGGTACCGGAGGATGTGATGATTGAGGCGATTTTTAAGGCTCATGAGACCAATCAGGAGATTATCCGCTTTATCGATACCATCGTAGCAGAGTGCGGTAAGGAGAAGTTCACTTATACAAGCTGCAAGGTACCGGAAGATATGTATCAGGATATGGTAGACTTCATTACCCCAGAGGCTATGGAGGTTGCTGTATTTACAGATGACAAGCAGACCAGAGAGAAGAACATGGATGCTCTGGATGCACAGTTGAGAGAGCGTTATGCAGAGACCAATCCAGAGTGGGTTGACCTGGTTGCAGATGCCCTGTATCAGTTTGAAAAGAAGACTGTCCGCAAGATGATCTTAAAGGATCATAAGAGACCTGACGGACGTGCCATTACAGAGATCCGTCCTCTGGCAGCAGAGGTAGATCTGATCCCAAGAGTACATGGTTCTGCTATGTTTACTCGTGGACAGACACAGATCTGCAACGTTTGTACTTTGGCGCCTCTGTCTGAGGTACAGAAAATCGATGGTCTGGATGCCGCAGAGACCTCCAAGCGTTATATGCATCATTACAACTTCCCGTCTTACTCTGTAGGTGAGACCAAGCCATCCAGAGGACCGGGACGCCGTGAGATCGGACATGGTGCTTTGGCTGAGCGTGCTTTGGTACCGGTACTTCCAAGCGAGGAAGAGTTCCCATATGCCATCCGTACAGTATCTGAGACATTTGAGTCTAACGGTTCTACTTCTCAGGCTTCTGTCTGCGCATCTTCTATGTCTCTGATGGCAGCAGGTGTGCCGATCAAGAGTGCGGTAGCAGGTATTTCCTGTGGTCTGGTAACTGGTGATACAGATGAGGATTATATTGTATTAACAGATATCCAGGGTCTGGAAGACTTCTTTGGAGATATGGACTTTAAGGTGGCAGGTACTCATAAGGGTATTACTGCCATCCAGATGGATATCAAGATCCATGGTCTGACCCGTCCGATCATTGAGGAGGCCATTGCCCGTACAAGAGAGGCAAGACTGTATATCATGGACGAGATCATGGCAAAGGCAATTGCGGAGCCAAGAGCTGAGGTTGGTCAGTATGCACCAAAGATCCAGCATACAAGCATCAATCCGGATAAGATCGGTGATGTAGTTGGAAAGCAGGGCAAGATCATCAACCGTATCATTGATGAGTTTGATGTAAAGATCGACATCAATGATGATGGTTTTGTATCTGTATGCGGCAACGATATGGAGAAGCTGCAGAAGGCAATCGATACCATCCAGCTCATTGCTTCCGAGTTTGAAGAAGGACAGTATTACGTAGGTAAGGTTGTCAGCATCAAGGAATTCGGCGCATTCTTAGAGTTTGCTCCTGGTAAGGAAGGTATGGTACACATCTCCAAGATCTCCAGAGAGAGAATCAACCATGTGGAGGATGTACTGACACTGGGCGACATCGTCAAGGTCGTATGCCTGGGCAAGGACAAGATGGGCAGAATCAGCTTTAGCATCAAGGATGTAAAATAAATCAATACTCTGAAGGGAGTTTATGGGGGAGTGCGCAAGCACTCCCTTTCCTGTTTATGAATGGAGAGCAGTGTGAATGAGGATAAATAAAATATTTTCAAAATCTAAAAATAAAGGGATACAAAATGTTTTACTCTGATACTGATTTATGGTAAAATATAAAAAATTGAGATAGTCTTTGGGGAATAGTGTCCAATAAAATTTAAAGGAGAAATTATATGCCACGCATTATATTAAATAAATTGGGACCAATTAAGTATTGTGATTTGGAAGTTAAAGACTTTATGGTGTTTACAGGCCCTCAGGCATCTGGAAAAAGTACAATTGCAAAAAGTATTTTCTTTTTTAGAAATATCAAAAATATATTAATAACACAAGTTCGAAAGAGATATTTAATAAACACTGCAGTATTTGAAGAAAATGTCAAAAATCAATTTATTAAAGATATTAGGTCTAATTTTCTTCAAATATTTGGCTCTACTTGGTGTATGGATATTGATATGTCGATTGAATATAAATATACAGAAGAAGTATGTATTAAGATATCTCTAAAAGAAGATCAGCATTATACAAATTATATATGGGTAGAATTCAGCCCGAAATTAAGGAAATATCTAGATCAGCTATTCTTAGAAATATGTGAAGATGTGAATGCATCTATGAATGTTACTAAGGAAACGCTTGAACAGCGTGAGACAGGGATAATAGATTTATTTGCTGATGATTCAGAAATAATCTATATTCCTGCGGGCCGAAGTATGATGACATTATTAAGCACACAATTAAACTATATATATGGATCTATGGATGATATAGAGAAGAGAAATTTAGATTTTTGCACACAAAATTATTTAGAAAGAATATTAAAACTGAAACCCAACTTTTCGGTTGGATTAGAGGAAATGATAAAAGATAAAAAAGAACGTACGGATCTGCGAATGAATGAAGATGTATTAAATTTGTGTATTGAATTAATAAATGAGATACTGCATGGGGAATACAGAAATATAAATGGGGAAGAACGTTTACAGGTATCAAGAGAACGATACGTAAAAATAAATTTTGCTTCATCAGGTCAGCAGGAATGTTTGTGGATATTAAATGTATTATTTTATTATATTATTAATAATAAAAAGGCGTATTTTATTATTGAAGAACCTGAATCTCATTTATTTCCTAATGCACAAAAATTAATGGCAGAATTTATTTCTATTTCAAAGGTAAATGGTAATCAAGTATTGATTACAACACATAGTCCATATATTCTTGGAACCATTAATAATTTATTATATGCGAACAAAATATCCAAAGTGGTAAATTTGGAAAAAATAAGCCAAATTATTGAACCACATGCTTGGTTAAAATTTGAAAAGCTGTCGGCATATTATTTAAAGGAAGGGTATATCAGATCGTGTGTAGATGACGAGTTTGAGGCTATTCAAAATGAGGTTATTGATGGAGCATCAGATTGTATAAATAATGATTATGATGCTATGCTACAATTAAAAGAAGAAATACGAGAGGAAGGAAAAATGAATGTTACTCACTCCTGAGAATTCTATTTGTAAAAAGAATCAAAAAATTATAGTGTCGAAAGATTCACGTGCTATTAGTGTGCATCGTGCTTATAATACGAATGCTCAATATGATGTACGTCATTATCATCTAGATGGAGAATTGATAAAACAGGAGAAATGTTGCGATTATCTGTTAGTGAATGATAGTAGAAAAAGAGCATATTTTATAGAATTAAAAGGTGGAAATGTTGATGATGCAATTCCTCAACTAGAAGCAGCAGCAAGTAGATTGAAACAAGAACTGCAGGGTTATACATTTTATTATAGGATAGTAGCCAGTAAGACTAGAACACATAATGTTAAAAAAAGTACATTTAGGAAATTTCAAGATAAACATGGTATTTATTTTAAATGCGAAAATAGTCCTTTTGAAGAATATTTAGACGATAAAAAATGACATTTTGCGTGTACATTGCTGTGTTCTTCCGAAGTGTTTCGACGACATAAAAACGCTCTTATGATATTTGAAAATTCAGAGATATATTTTTGTAAATGAAGTTTACTGTGCACAATTGTATTGGAATCATAGGATGAGCGTGGGAGATATCATAAAAACTTCTTGGGGTATGGAAAAGATAGTAGGAAAGTTATGAAGATCGAAAATAATATTATTAAGCATTATCTGAAAAATGTATACTTTATTACCGGCACTGCCTATGCCGGTAAATCCACTATGGTGCAAATGTTGGCAGAGCGGTATGGATTGACTGCATGCGGTGAGAATTACCATGCAAGGGTCAGTGATCAGATTGCAGTGCCGGAGAAACAGCCCAATTTGTGCTATTTTCAGACGATGAAAGACTGGCAGGAATTTGTCAACCGGACCCCGGAGGAATATGAGCGCTGGATCTTTCAGACAGGAGAGGAAGC
This sequence comes from Lachnospiraceae bacterium, assembly GCA_045127535.1. Taxonomy (GTDB): domain Bacteria; phylum Bacillota; class Clostridia; order Lachnospirales; family Lachnospiraceae; genus UBA2942. The sequence continues at coordinate 46,988 of JBGVQN010000053.1, forward strand.
AGCAGAGTTTGAGGTGGCAGAATTGATCAGGCTGGCACAGAATGGGAAAGTAATCGTAGATACCAATATCCCTCTGGATATCCTGCATGAAATTGCAGAGTATCATCAGGTGGCAGTGATGCTAGCGCCACAGAGTATGTCTGTAGAGCGTTTCTTTGACAGAGAGGACGCAGAAAAACAGTTTTTGTTAAAGCAGATCCAAAAAGCAGAGGATCCGGAAAAGACTATGGAGAATTTTAAAGCCTGTCTTGCCAGGGTCAACAGCCAGGAGATTTATGAAAGATTTGCGGACAGCGGATTTTTTACTCTGTACAGGGAAGCTGGAGAAACGGATACAAGAGAAGAAGTGCTGGAAAAGCTGGCAATGCATTTTGGACTGAAGCAGGAGTAAAGTGAGAAGAACCATGAAAAAATATACGTTTGTTCAAAACAGGGAATGTGAGTATTTTCCGTGTCATGCGGGAGCAGATCCGGAGCATTTTAACTGTCTCTTTTGCTACTGCCCCTTATATTTGCTGAAAGAGAAGTGCGGTGGGCATTTTGTGTGCCTGGAGAATGGTGTGAAGGACTGTTCAAAATGCCAGATTCCCCATAAGGCTGGTGGATATGAGTATGTCATGGGGAAGATGGAGCTGGTGATAGAGCAGGGGAAAATGAATACTTGATTGTAGAAAACCATGATCAATTCACCCTATGCCAACCAGGAGGAGTTATCTGTATTCTAAATACTCCAAAAACTTTCTCACTGCCAGAGAAGCCGTTTTCCTGCTTCGCAAAGGAAGTCCGATGCTGCGGTAAGCAGGCACATCCAGCTCTTTTGCAAGAATTTTATAAGGAATGCGCCGTAAAATCAGCTGAGGCAGAATGCTGATGCCAAGACCGCTTTCTACCATAGTCATAATTGCATAATCGTCCCAGGTAGTAAAATGTACATTGGGTGTCAGGGCGTGTTTCTGAAAAATTTCCCAGATCTCAGCCTTGGCACCCTTTTCTAATAGCATAAAAGGCTCCTGGCAAAGGGCTGTTACAGGAAATTTTTCACAGTGGGTCAGCGGGTGGTCTTAAAAAGCAGGTGTTGTTTTTAGGAATATCAGGCATTGCCATGGGAATGAGCTGGATGTTTTTGTATGAGGCCTATCAGCAGATTGGGGTCACGGTAGCATCCTTGTGCTATTATTGCGGCCCAGTGATCGTAATGATACTGTCACCCATTTTGTTTCAGGAAAAGCTGACACCTATAAAGGTAACCGGCTTTTTTATTGTATTTCTGGGCATTGTACTGGTAAATGGAGCTGCTTTGCAAAATGATGGAAATCAATGGGGACTGTTTTGCGGCATCATGTCTGCAGTGATGTATGCGTTTATGGTGATTTTTAATAAAAAAGCCAAGAATTTGACAGGTATTTATAAAGCTGCCGGTACAGACGGTAGCCATCTGTGGATATCTGGAACCATTAGAAGCAGTGGTGCTTTCTGCATTATTTTTAAAAGAAACACTGCTGCCCGTACAGGTAGTTGGAGGGGTGTGTATTCTTGGAGGTGCAGTATTGGGAGAAATGCAGCATAAGAATATGGATATAGTATGATAAGCGGTTTATAAAGGGGGGAGCACAACAAAGTATTGTGCTCCCCCTTTATGAGGAAAAACAAAATCAATTAGTAAAAGTTAGAATCCATTATACTGACCGTCATCAGTAATTGCATCTTTTGCTTCGGAAACAGCTTCTTTCACAGTATCCTTTGCTTCGGAAACAGCTTCGGCTGCAGGTTTGGCGGCTTCTTCTACAGCATCTTTGATTTCAGAAGCCTTTTCTTCCACTGCATCAACTGCATCTTCTAACAATTCTTCGCCCTGTTCCAAAATATCGCTGCCTTCCTGGGAAACAGCATCTTCAGTCTGCTGCAGCTTGGTTTCTGCAGTATTCTTCAGTTCATCTAATTTGTGCTTGGCTTCTTCAGCATAAGGTTTTACAGCTTCTACAGCACTTTCTGCATAAGGCTTTACCGTTTCTGCAACAGACTCTGCATAAGGTCTTACCGTTTCCACGGCAGACTCTACATAAGGCTTTACGGTCTCAGCGGCATCCTTGACAGCATCCGCAGCACTTTCTGCATAAGGTTTTACAGTATCTTTGGCAGTCTGTACGTAGGATTTTACGACATCTTTGTCAATGGCAGCAGCAAGTCCGTCTTTGGCAGTTTTTAAAGTATCTTTGATGGAATCAAAGTCTACTGCCTCCTCAATTTTGCCTTTTGCTTTTTTCAGCATGTCCTTGATGTCAGACAGATAAGCCTGTACATCTTTGGCAGCATCGCTGTCTTTGATCTTTTCAGCAGCATCCTCAACAGTATCTTCTATGTCTTCCAACACGTCTTCAATGGCTTCAGCTGCTTCTTCAGCAGCTTCTGTAAATGCATTGTCCTCTGTTTTTTCAGAAGCACAGCCGCTGCTTTGGGCGGAGCTGTCAGAATCACTGTCACAGCAGCTGCACACAGAATCACTGCTGCAGCATTCGGAATCACCGTCACAACAGTCAGAATCGGTACATCCCTCACATACCTTTTTGTTGTTGTCATAATAAAGTTTTGCAGCAACTGCAGCAGTAGCAGTAGCTGCTGTCAGGAAAAATGCTTTTGTTAATTTAGACATAATATCCCATCCTTTCCGATATATTAGTATAGTATTGATAGTATATGCATATTGTAATATGATTTACGAAAAAAAGAAAGAGAAAATTTGTTAACACTTCATTAAATCAGTCAGTCACTTTCCTATAATTTCGGAATACAGATTGCTTTGTAGCTCTTATCCTCTGAAGGTCAGCCAGATGTCAGAATTTTTTAAAATAGGCTTTGTTTTCTGTGGATAAACATGCTGGTAAGGCAGATGTTTCCTGTGTGGAAGCATAAATTGCCAAAAAAAGAAAGAGAAAATTTATAAACACATAATAAAATAACGGTTGCAATATATTGGTAATTGTGATAGGATTTAGATGTTGAGATTAGCACTCATTCGATTCAAGTGCTAACAGAATGAAGGAGGCATCAATATGAAGTTAGTACCATTAGGAGACAGAGTTGTATTAACCATGGTAGCCGCAGAAGAAACTACCAAGTCTGGTATCGTATTACCAGGAAGCGCAAAGGAAAAGCCACAGACTGCAGAGGTTGTAGCAGTTGGACCAGGCGGAAACATAGACGGTAAGGAAGTAACCATGTCTGTAAAGGCAGGAGATAAGGTTATTTTCTCTAAATATGCAGGAACAGAAGTAAAGTTAGACGGTGTAGAATACGTGATCGTAAAGCAGGGTGACATTCTTGCAATAGTAGAATAATCTGCTAACAGGGCATTGCAGATTGAAAATGAAGAAGCAGGCGTGAAAAGAAATCTCACGCAGCAGGTTTGTGTCTGCGCTGCAACCACAAATCTGACAGCACAAAAAGCAGCACAGAAATGAGGTAAATTATGGCAAAGGAAATTAAATATGGGGCTGAGGCTAGAGCAGCCTTAGAAGCAGGTGTAAATAAGTTAGCAGATACAGTACGCGTGACATTAGGACCAAAAGGCCGCAATGTAGTACTGGACAAGTCTTTTGGTACTCCGCTGATTACCAACGATGGTGTAACCATTGCAAAGGAAATTGAGTTAGAAGATCCATTTGAAAACATGGGCGCACAGCTGGTGAAGGAAGTTGCTACTAAGACCAATGATGTGGCAGGTGATGGTACTACCACAGCTACAGTACTGGCTCAGGCAATGATCCATGAAGGCATCAAGAACCTGGCAGCAGGTGCCAATCCTATCGTATTAAGAAAGGGTATGAAGAAAGCAACTGACTGTGCAGTAGAAGCTATTGCAAACATGAGCCGTCCTGTAAATGGCAAGGAGCAGATCGCCAGAGTTGCAGCGATTTCTGCAGGAGATGACAGCGTAGGCGAAATGGTAGCAGATGCTATGGAGAAGGTTTCCAAGGATGGTGTCATTACCATTGAAGAATCCAAGACCATGAAGACTGAGTTAGACCTGGTAGAAGGTATGCAGTTTGACAGAGGTTACATCTCTGCTTATATGTGTACTGACATGGAAAAGATGGAGGCTGTATTAGACAACCCATACATCCTGATCACCGACAAGAAGATCAGCAACATCCAGGATATCCTGCCAGTATTAGAGCAAATCGTACAGTCTGGTGCAAGACTGCTGATCATTGCTGAGGACATTGAGGGTGAAGCTCTGACTACATTGATCGTAAATAAGCTGCGCGGTACCTTTAATGTAGTAGCTGTTAAGGCTCCAGGCTATGGCGACAGAAGAAAAGAAATGTTAAAGGATATTGCGATCCTTACTGGTGGACAGGTAATTTCTGAGGAACTTGGTTACGAATTAAAGGATACCGACATTTCCATGTTAGGACGTGCAAAATCTGTTAAGGTTATGAAGGAAAGCACCATCATTGTTGACGGTGAGGGTGATTCTGAAGAAATCGCAGCCAGAGTAGGTGCCATCAAGGCTCAGCTGGCAGAGACTACTTCTGAATTTGATAAGGAAAAGCTGCAGGAGAGACTGGCTAAATTAGCTGGTGGTGTAGCTGTAATCCGTGTAGGCGCTGCTACAGAGATGGAAATGAAAGAAGCAAAGCTTCGTATGGAAGATGCTTTAAATGCAACCAGAGCAGCGGTAGAAGAAGGTATCATCAGCGGCGGCGGTTCTGCATTCATCCATGCAACCAAGTCTGTAAAGGAACTGGCTGATACTTTAAGCGGTGACGAAAAGACTGGTGCCAACATCATCTTAAAGGCTATGGAAGCACCTCTGTTCCACATTGCTGCAAATGCAGGCTTAGAGGGCGCTGTTATCATCAATAAAGTAAGAGAGTCTGAAATTGGTGTAGGCTTTGACGCATATAATGAAGAATATGTAGATATGGTAACTGCAGGCATCTTAGATCCTGCCAAGGTTACCAGAAGTGCATTACAGAATGCAACCAGCGTAGCTTCTACATTCCTGACTACAGAATCTGTAGTTGCAAACATTAAGGCTGCTGAACCAGCTGCACCTGCAGGCGGCATGGGCGGTATGGGCGGCATGATGTAATAGACGGCCTTCGGTAATGCAACCATCAATATATAAATGAATAGAGAAGGACTGCTGCATAGGCGGCAGTCTTTTTTGTATGAAAAGGTTGATAGGAGTGCGAATTTTATATAAACTGGAGACAGTTGTTTGATACAAAAGAAATCACATGGAGATATATGAGCGTTCATCAGTATAGGAGGATTTACATTATGAAAACCAGAAATCTGGCCACAGTCTTTGCAATCCTGGCAGCTGCTTTATATGCCATCAATATTCCAGTGTCCAAGATGCTGTTGGGACATGTGGACCCTACCATGATGGCCGCCTTTTTATATTTGGGGGCCGGGATTGGACTGCTGGTATATGGACAGGTCATAAAATTTACTGGAAAAGGAAAGAAACAGGAGCCGTTGACCAGAAAGGAACTGCCTTATACCATTGCGATGGTTGTGCTAGATATTGCAGCTCCCATTCTGCTGATGCTCGGCATCCAAAGAACCAATTCTGCCAATGTCTCACTGCTCAGTAATTTCGAAATCGCAGCCACTTCTCTGGCTGCATGGATTATTTTTAAGGAAGTGATCTCCAGACGTCTGTGGACTGCAGTAGCACTGGTAACGGCTGCCAGTATCCTGTTAAGTTTTGAGGGGACAGAAGCATTTGTATGGAACAAAGGATCGCTGCTAGTATTGGGAGCTGCCATCTGCTGGGGATTTGAAAATAACTGCACCAAGATGATCAGCAACAAAGATTCTGTTGAAATCGTAACCATAAAGGGATGTTGCTCGGGCACGGGCAGCCTGCTCATTGCTTTCTTGACAGGAGAGCAGATTCCACAGATGAAGTGGATGCTGGCAGTTCTGATTCTTGGATTTGTATCCTATGGTCTTAGCATTCATTTTTATATTATGGCCCAAAAAGATTTAGGGGCTGACAAGACAAGTGCCTACTATTCTGTGGCACCTTTCCTTGGAGTGGCATTTAGTATGCTTTTGTTAAAAGAAAAACCTGGGGTACAGTTTTATCTTGCCATGGTCATTATGATAGCAGCAACGGTTATGATGATAAAGGATTCTGTTTCCCTGCAGCATACCCATGCCCATGTCCATGTACATACCCATGAGCACAGACATGGAGATCTGGTGCATACCCATGAACATACCCATGTCCATACACACCTTCATGTGCATGGAGAAAATACACAGGAGCATCTACATGCACATAAGGATTTATCTGATCACAGCCATGAACATGAAAAGGTACTTTTGTAACGGGTATAGGTGCCTGGAAGTGGTTTGAAACTGCATAGAAAGTTCTGCAGAAAGAAATGAAAAGAGAGATTAGAAAATGATACAAAAGAATGTGTTTTTATGAATAATTCATAAAATAACTCTTTTCTAATAACGGAATTCAGTTTATAATAATAGTAATCGAGTCAAAAATACAAAAAATGATATTTTTGGTGGAATTAGGATTGCATAGGAGGATGTTGTCATGTACGAGGAAGTTTATTCCGAATGGCTGGTAAAATGTAAGGCACCAGCTTATATTAAGGCATTAAAGGTAGCGGTGATCGTGCTGTTGCCGTTTGCTGCTTTAGCCACATTGATTTTCTGGTTTGGGTTTCTCATTCTGCTGGCATTGGTTGCTGCATATTTTGGACTGAAGTATCTAAGCCAAAAAGAGTATGAATATATTTTTGTGGCAGGAGATATTGCATTTGACCGTATTTTGGGAGCGCAGTTCAGAAAACGCAGAATGCTTTTGCATAAGGATGATATTGAACAGATTGCACCATGGGAGGCAGGAGAGCTGTCCGGTATCCGCAATAAGCCGGGTATGAAGATCAGGGATTTTTCTTCTCAGGAACAAAATGCCAAGTGCTATGGCATCATTTATCATAAAAATGGTGAAACTGGTTTGCTCAAATTTGAGCCTAATGAAAAGATGCTTCAGGATATTAAGAAAACGCTCCCAAGGAAAATAATTATTTAAGGGAGGAAAGGTAGTCTTACTGTGAATAATTCGGTAAGGCTTACTTTTTTTCATATCTTGTACTTAAATTGTTTTTTGTTTGACATTTGAAAAGATATTTGTTACACTTGTTGGCAATACAAAAAAATTTCATAAAGCAAAACCTGTAAAACAAAAGAAAGTGAGGATTTAATCATGGGTCAGATTATTGGTGAGGGAATTACATTTGATGATGTGCTGTTGGTACCGCAGTATTCAGAGGTAACACCCAACATGGTGTCATTACAGACAACTTTAACCAAGAAGATTAAGTTAAACATTCCAATGATGAGTGCGGGTATGGATACCGTAACCGAACATCGTATGGCGATTGCCATGGCAAGACAGGGTGGTATTGGTATTATTCATAAGAATATGTCAATTGAGCAGCAGGCTGCGGAAGTTGATATGGTAAAGCGTTCTGAGTTTGGTGTCATTACTGACCCATTCTATCTTTCTCCTGAGCATACTTTACAGGATGCCGATGATTTAATGGGAAAGTATCGTATTTCCGGTGTGCCTGTTACTCAGAACGGAAAGCTGGTAGGTATCATTACCAACCGCGATTTAAAGTTTGAAACAGACTTTTCCCAGAAAATTGCAGACTGCATGACCTTTAAGAACCTGGTAACTGCAAAGGTTGGCATTACCCTGGAAGAGGCGAAGAAGATTCTGGCGAAAGCAAGAGTAGAAAAGCTTCCGCTGGTAGATGATGAAGGCAACTTAAAGGGTCTGATTACCATTAAGGATATTGAAAAGACCATTAAGTATCCAAACTCTGCAAAGGATGAGCAGGGCCGTCTGATTTGCGGCGCAGCAGTTGGCATTACTGCTAACATGATGGAACGTGTGGATGCACTTGTAAATTCCAAGGTAGATGTGATTGTACTGGATTCCGCACATGGACATTCCAAGAACATTATGAATGCGGTAAGAACCATTAAGGAGAAGTATCCGGATTTACAGGTGATTGCTGGTAACGTAGCAACCGGAGCTGCTACAAAAGCTCTGATCGAGGCTGGTGCTGATGCGGTTAAGATTGGTATCGGGCCTGGTTCTATCTGTACCACACGTGTGGTTGCAGGTATCGGTGTTCCACAGATCTCCGCAGTTATGGATGCATATGCAGTTGCAAAGGAGTACGGCATTCCGGTCATCGCTGACGGCGGTATCAAGTATTCCGGAGACCTGACCAAGGCCATTGCTGCTGGTGCTAACGTATGTATGTTAGGAAGCATGTTTGCAGGCTGTGACGAGGCTCCTGGTGATTTCGAGCTGTTCCAGGGCAGAAAGTACAAGGTATACCGTGGTATGGGTTCCATCGCAGCTATGGAAAATGGTTCCAAGGACCGTTATTTCCAGAGCGATGCCAGAAAGTTAGTTCCGGAAGGTGTAGAAGGACGTGTGGCATACAAGGGCAGTATTGAAGATACCATCTTCCAGTTGGTTGGCGGTCTCCGTGCAGGTATGGGTTACTGTGGTGCACCTGATATTGAGTCCTTAAAGGAGAATGGCAAGTTTGTGAAGATTTCTTCTGCATCTTTAAAGGAAAGCCATCCACATGACATTCACATTACAAAGGAAGCACCAAACTACAGCATCAATGAATAACTGCAGTTAGTTTGATATTGATTTGAATTTATACGAAATGGAATTGCCGATCATTCCCTTAAGGACCCTTTTATGTCTGCAGGAATGGTTGGCAATTTTTTTGCAAAGGCAGGTGACAGAAACAGAAGTTTTTGTTATACTATGTTAAAAAATGGTACCTGTTTTGTACCTGGCAGAATGTTAGGGGGAAAGGCAGTATGGAAGAACAGATGCGGCGTATATTTGTAATTGATGGAGAACGGTTTGGTACGCTGGATGAGTTTTATCAAGAAATGAACCGGCTTTTTACAGATGGGCTGAACTGGAAGATAGGACATAATCTGGATGCTTTTAATGACCTGCTCCGGGGAGGTTTTGGCAGGCATGAGTACGGAGAAAGGATCCACATTATCTGGAGAAATATGTCCAACAGCAGACGGACACTTGGAGAGCAGACTGTAAACAGGATATTGGCTGTGATCCGTGATCATGACGACAGCGGACATGACTGTACACTGGATATAGAAGAATAGCAGACTGCTGCGTTTTCACCGAAGCGAGAGCGGGTCAAACGTATCGTAAATGATACGTTGCGTGAAAATAGTTTCTGACAGGCACTTCACAAAGCGTCCGGTAACGAGTTTCGCAATTGTCTATTTACATCACAGATGAAAGGAGAACGGAGTATGAATTTGAAGTATATCAGAGAACTGGCGGCAGAGCAGATGATGCATCGCAGAAGTCATCCTTCTGTGGAGTGGGGTAACAAGTATTATCACGGACAGAGAGTTGCCAGAATGGTAGTTGAACTGCGAAAAGAACTGTTTCCTGACAACAGTGAACAGGATAAAGTCCTGATTGTGGCTGCCTGGTTTCATGACATTGCCAATGACCGCAGCGACCCTACCATTGACCATCAGGAAGTAGGGGCCGTTATGACCCGCAGTATTTTAAAAGATGTATGTCTGCCGGAAGAGCTGGACCGCATCTGTGAACTGATTCAGTATCATGACACCCGTTATCCTGCCAATAAGGAGATGTCTGACTGGCTGAAGCTTTTACAGGATGCAGATTTGCTGGATCATTTAGGTGTTTTTGATATCTGGTACATTTTTTCACAGGCCAGTCAGTATAAAATGCCTATCCCCGAGCTTTTTGAATGGTTTGAAAAAACCAGACCAGGCAAGGATGAGCGCTTTTATTATGATTGCAACTTTGCATTAAGCAGACGGATTATGCTGGAAAAATCCCGGTTTGTTTATGAGTTTGGTCAGCGTTATCTGGCAGAAGGCTCCGGAAACATATGGAATAAAGAAGCTTTGGTGGAAGCCTGGAAAACGGAGGATGGGGGGATTTTATATGGAGAAGAACCTGAAAAAGTTTGGGATGTTAAGTCCGAGCCCCCAAAAGAAAAGGATTTAGCAGATTGACAGCATGAAAAACAAAAATAATACATTTTTCTTCGTAAAGATTTGAAAAAAACTGCAGAAGATGTTAGAATAAAAAAATGCACAGCAGAGTCAAAATTCTGCTGCAGAAAAAAATCTGCGGTCGTGCAGCTGCCTGCAGAGAAGCATAAAGAGGTTTATATGAGATTTGTCAGTATTGCCAGTGGAAGCAATGGCAATTGTATTTATCTGGGAACGGACAGTTCCCATATCCTCATTGATGCCGGAATTTCCTGTAAGCGTATGGACTGCGGACTGCAGGAACTTGGCATCCGAAGTGATGAGTTAAATGGTATATTTATTACCCATGAGCATTCTGATCATATCCAGGGGCTTCGGGTCTTTTCCAAAAAGTTTGGTGTGCCGATTTACGGTACCCAAAAGACTTTGCAGGAAATAGCCAGGGCTGATAAAAAAGGTGAAATAGACGCTGGGTTGTATCATCCGGTGCAGCCAGATGTAGCAGTAAATGTGGGTGATATGAAGGTGCTGCCGTTTTCCAGCAGCCATGATGCTGCTGACCCGGTTGTTTACAGGGTCGAGGGAGGCGGACGGAGTGCGGCAGTGGTGACAGATTTAGGGTGTTTTACAGACTATACCATTGCCCATCTGCAGAATCTAGACGGGGTGCTGTTAGAGTCCAATCATGACATCCGGATGTTGGAGACCGGTCCATACCCTTATTATCTGAAACGCAGAATTTTAGGGGAGAGAGGACATTTGTCCAATGACACCTGCGGAGATTTGCTCAATGCAATCCTTCATGATCATATGAAGCATATCTTCTTAGGGCATTTAAGTAAGGAAAACAACTTTGAAGAGCTGGCATATGAAACGGTCAAGGTCTCTGTTACCATGGCTCCTACTCCCTACAGGGGAGATGATTTTTCCATCAGTGTGGCAGGCAGAGAGCATGCTTCAGAGGTGGTTTATTTATAATTTATATGCAGATGATGGGTTTCCCCATTTCTGTGACGGAGGTGCTTATAAGTCCAGGGCCTTTCGTCATATCATAAATATGTATGTTCTTTGGAACAGAAAGGATTTGAACATGGATAAGGCAATTATAACAGTAGTTGGTAAGGATACCGTAGGCATCATCGCAAAGATTTGTACATATCTGGCAGAGAATAAAATCAATATTCTGGATATCTCCCAGACCATCGTACAGGATTACTTTAACATGATGATGATCGTGGATGTAAGCAAGTCCGGTAAAGTATTTGGTGATATTGTTATGGATATGAATACCATCGGTGAAGAGATCGGTGTTACCATTCACTGCCAGAAGGAAGAAATTTTCACCAAAATGCATCGTATCTGATGAACAACGGGGAGACAGACCATGATTAATATTTTTGAAGTAAATGAAACAAATAAAATGATCGAGCAGGAAAAGTTAGATGTCCGTACCATTACCATGGGCATCAGCCTGTTAGACTGCTGCAGCAATGATTTAGAGACTGTAAAGGCCAATATCTACCGCAAGATCACAGAAAGTGCAAAGGATCTGGTAAAGGTAGGTCAGGAAATCGAGTTAGAGTATGGAATTCCGATCGTCAATAAGAGAATTTCTGTAACACCAATTTCTCTTGTAGGCGCATCCTGCTGTAAGACCATTGATGATTATGTAGAGATTGCAAAGACACTGGATCAGGCAGCAAAGACAGTAGGCGTCAACTTCCTGGGCGGATATTCTGCACTGGTTTCCAAGGGTATGACTCCTTCTGAAAAGCTGCTGATTCGTTCTATTCCAAGAGCCCTGGCTGAGACAGACCGTGTGTGCAGCTCTGTCAATGTAGGCTCCACCAAGACCGGTATTGATATGGATGCAGTGCGTCTGTGCGGACAGATCGTAAAGGAAGCAGCAGAACTGACTGCAGACAACGATTCCTTAGGCTGTGCAAAGCTGGTGATCTTCTGTAATGCACCGGATGACAACCCATTTATGGCAGGTGCATTCCATGGTGTGACAGAGGGCGACATCATCATCAACGTAGGTGTCAGCGGCCCTGGTGTTGTAAAGCATGCCTTAGAGGAAGTGCGCGGCGCAGATTTCTCTGTACTGTGTGAGACCATTAAGAAGACTGCATTTAAGATCACCCGTGTAGGCCAGCTGGTGGCACAGGAGGCTTCCAGACGTCTGGGAGTACCATTTGGTATCATTGACCTGTCCCTGGCACCAACTCCTGCAGTGGGCGACAGTGTGGCTGAGATCTTAGAGGAGATCGGTCTGGAAATGGTAGGCGCTCCTGGTACTACAGCAGCTCTGGCTATGTTAAATGATCAGGTAAAGAAGGGCGGTATTATGGCTTCTTCTTACGTAGGCGGCCTCAGCGGTGCATTTATCCCTGTCAGCGAAGACCAGGGTATGATCGACGCAGTTACAGAAGGCGCTCTGACCATCGAAAAGTTAGAGGCAATGACCTGTGTCTGCTCTGTAGGTCTGGATATGATCGCAATTCCTGGCGATACTTCTGCAGCTACCATTTCCGGTATCATTGCAGACGAGGCAGCCATTGGTATGATCAACCAGAAGACCACTGCAGTACGTGTGATCCCGGTGATCGGCAAGGCTGTAGGTGAGGTGGCAGAGTTTGGCGGACTGCTGGGCTATGCACCGATCATTCCTGTGAATACCAAGTCCTGTGAAGCATTTATCAACAGAAAGGGACGTATTCCTGCACCGGTACACAGCTTTAAGAATTAATAAAAATATATACCGGACGCTTTGGGAAGTATCTGCTATGAATACAGCAGATATCAGTGAAATATAGGAAACAAAACAGCAGCTGACATATCAGACAGCTGCTGTTTTTACAAAATCATACTAGTGTTGGAGCCTGGTGTGATATAAAGTTTTATTCAGGAAGTTTGTGCTGCTTGGCAGCCCAGACCTGATATGCGCAAAACAGCGCGGAAATGAGGTGACACATGAATCTTGTAGCAGCAGTAGACCAGAACTGGGGAATCGGCTATAAGGGAGAGCTTTTGGTGAGGATCCCTGCTGATCAGGAGTATTTCAGAAAGATTACCACAGGCAAGGTAGTGGTCATGGGCAGAAAGACATTGAATACTCTGCCTGGAAAGATGCCCCTGCCCAACCGCACCAACATTATTCTGTCAGAAAAGCCTGATTTTCAGGTAAAGCATGGTACAGTGGTACATTCTGTAGAGGAATGTCTGGAATTGCTGAAGCAGTATCCTTCTGAAAATATTTATATTATCGGAGGGGAGCGCATTTACAGACAGTTTTTGCCTTATGCAGATGTGATCCATCTGACAAAGATCATGTATCGGTATAAGGCAGATGCCTACTTTCCGGACATTACCCAGATGCCGGAGTGGGTGCTGACAGCTGACAGCGAGGAACAGACCTATTTTGATCTGGAATTCTTTTTCCTGAAATATGAGAGGAAAAAAGAAAATTAGTTGTAGTTTAGGATGATAACAAGTAATAACAAAAACCCGTTGAAAGAAGATCGTTTGCTTCAAAAACGAATTCCTTTAACGGGTTTTTTATATAGATATAAGATGATTACGTATTATTTTTTGGAAGAATTGCTTACAATTAATGTGACAAAAAGATAAATAAATGCTAATGAGGGAGAACAAAACATCAGGAGGATAAAAATCCACCAGTGGAATTTCTTCCAGTCAAATGTCTTGGGGGCAGAAGATGCAGAAGAATGATATGCCTCATCAGGATTACCGTAAGGGATACTGTTCTGGTAGTCCTCATAAGTAGGATCCTCAATATAAGACTCCTGCTGCTCGTAAGCATCGGCATAAGGGGCATGGGCTGCATGCTCTGCTGTAGTTTCTGCACCATAATGGGTCTCATTGAGTGTAGGCTCCTGATAGTTGCTGCTGGTGACAGTGCCTGAGTCGTAACCGTCCCCGTTTATATTATCATATCCGCAATATTCACAAATTGATGTGTTAGTTTCCAATCCACAAAATTTACAACGCATATTCAAATTGTTCTCCTTTACTGTTTGCTCACGGTATTATCTGTGAAACAGGAAAACCGTATGCTCCTATTATATAATACTTTATGAAGAAAAGCAAAAGTATTTACAGGAAATTCTGCCAGAACGTAAGAAAAAAGTAAGGAAAATGCCAAAGCAGACAAAAAGAAAGCCAAAACTGCAAAAATGGCATACTGTTTTGACCTTCTATGTGGCAGTTTGTTATAAAATACACACGCCTGCCCGGTATTCATCAGGCAGCAGATGCCCGGTCTTTTGGTATAAAACAGAACGGTACAGGTGGGCAGCCTGTATATCCAGTGTCAGCAGTCTGTTTGGTACAGCGTCGGCCATCTTGTTAATAAGGGGCAGGTCAGTATATGCTTTGATCTGACGCAGGAGAGGGGTGGAAGCTTTTCTGACACCCAGTATTCGCACATAAGGGGCATGGTCACAGGCGGCGCCAAGCTCCATGTCGGTTTTGCGTATATCCAGAAGGAAATGGAGCAGTCCTCTGCATACATGTCCATAGGTCAGCTGTCTGGTTTTCAGTTCCTGCACCAGAGGAGTAAACTCCATAGGCTTTAATGCAAAGGCAGAAAGCCGGTTGGAAAAATCTTCTGAAATACCGGCATATGTCTGAAAATCATCCGTATATAATCGTTTGTAATCTAAGAGAGAAGAAAAATCATCTGTCCACAGGGCGTGTTCTGTATGGAAGAAATCCAGTGCTTTTGTGGGAATCCATTGGGATAGGGAAAGGGGATCTGCTCCGTCCCTGATGCAGTTTCGGATGGCAGTTGCGGAACTGAAAGGTTCTGTAGGAACGGCAGCATGATACCCTTGGCCTATGCGGGTCACGGTGACTGGCAGAATGGAACTCTTGCGGCGGATAAGTGCTTTTAAGTATTCAATGCCTAAGAGGTTGTTAGGGGATTCCAGCAAGGCAGTCAAGTGGGAAAGCTCTTTGGCTTCATACCGGGACAGTGCTTTACAGACTGCAGCCGGATAAGTGGCACCCCCACGCAGTGCTTCCTGCAGATAAGTCTGGTAAAGAGGCGGTTCTTCTGCAAGAACTGCAGCAGCTTCTGTCAGATCTTCCACAGACCCGCATTCACTGCCAAAACAAAGATAGTCGCAGCCTAAATGGTCTAACAATGACACAGCACCGGACGCGAACCATTCTGCACTGGAGGTGGCATAGCACACCGGCAGCTCAATGACCAGGTCAGCGCCGCAGGACAGGGCTGCTTTGGTACGGGTATATTTATCAAATATGGCAGCTTCGCCTCTTTGTACGAAATTGCCGCTCATCACCACGATGCAGCAGTCAGCGCCGGTGAGGCGGCGGGCTTGTGTCAGCTGGTATTGGTGGCCGTTGTGGAACGGGTTGTATTCTGCAATGATTCCTACGGTTTTCATGGATACCTCGTGTTGGGATAGAATCAGATGGCAGAGGATTTGGGTAAAATAATGTCCGTGACGTACCATCTGTGATTGTCAATGTGTAACCAGTATACCTCTAAGCCGGGTTGTTTGTCAAAAAAGTTATGAGGTGCGTTGGCGGGGGGGAAGAAGCAGAGAATAGGGCAGCCCTGCATATGGTAATCTATGATAAATCGTGTGCCGAAAAACAGTAAAATATCCTATGAAAATCACCTCTTTTTTAAAAACCTATGATATAATCGGATTAAGTGTAAAGAAAACGGATGGAATAGGGTGAGCAGTGTTTGCCTTATTCAGTGTAATGGTGCAAGATCAGTGGTACAGTAGTGAGGGGGAAGGGTGTAGGTTCGCATCAGTGTAACCACAGAATGCTGCTGGTGCCAGGTACGAAGGAGGATACAGGATGCTGTCAGAGATCAATACAATATGGGACTTGCTGTGGGATGTATATGAAAAAACCAAGGGGACTGCCTGGGAGTGGATTTTGTCTGCAGGAATAGTGCTTGCGCTGGGCTATCTGGCTGTGAAGTTTGTGATAAATCCCCTTTGGAAATATGCAAAGAAGCTTTATGAGTATATTCAGAAAAAAAGGTTTGCCAGCAAACAGATTTATAAGGATATCAGTTTTATGGAATCCTGTGATGTATACGAGGCAATTACCCGCTATATCCCTACCCGCTTTTCCAGAACTGACCCATCCAATTATGATGAGCCTACACCGGAATATGTGGAAAGCGGAGCTGGTAAGCGGAAAGATAAAGCCCCTCTGTTATTAGAACAGTTTGTGAAATACGAATACAGTGTGAAGTATGGGCAGAAGTATTACCTGTGTCTTGGAGATTGCGGTATGGGCAAGACCACCTTTCTGCTGAATCTGTATTATCAGACATCTAAATTAAAGCAATACAAGTGTGCCTTTATTCACCTTCAGGAGTCAGGATATCTGGAAAAAATCCAACAGATAGAACATCCGGAAGACACCATTCTCATGCTGGATGCTCTGGATGAAAATGACAAGGCACTTGCCAACTACAATGAATTTATTACGGAACTGGAAAACGCAACGGTCAAGTTTGCACGTGTCATTATGACTGCAAGAACCAATTTCTTTGAAAATGCAGCAAAAGAGCGGCTGAGCGGACGCAAAAGTGCTTCCTCTATGTCCAGTAAAATATCCAATGCGTGCAAATATTATATTATGCCTTTTACGGATGAGGACATTCAGCAATATTTAAAAATGCGTTATCCCCGCAGCAGAAAAAAGCAGAAGCAGGCATGGAATATGATTGAGAACAATAAAAATCTGTCAGTACGCCCGATGCTGCTGAAATTTATGGATCCACTGTTGGAGGACGGTGTGCAGTTTGAATATGATTTCCAGCTGTATGAGTATTTATTTGAAAAGTGGATCCAGCGTGAATGTGGCAGTCTGACTGAGGCAGAGGGAAAGAAACTGTATGAAGAATGTCTGCTGGTTGCAAAGGCAATCTATTATCAGTGGATGAAAAACGGACGGACAGGTGTGTATCCTCATGAGCTGACTGACCGCAGTGAGATTTCAGGGCTTGCGTCTGTAAAATTAAAGGGACATGCCCTGTTAAACAGAACCAGTGACGGCATGTATAAGTTTTCCCACAAATCCTACTGGGAGTATCTCCTTGCAAAGTTGGCATTGTCAGATATGCAGTTTGCCAACGATCTGCTCATTGGAAATTTTGACCGGGCAGTGGGATTTTTAGAGGAGATGATCAATTACAGAGAGACAGAAAGAGAACCTAAAAATCCGGGAGAGAAAGTATGGTATACAAAGTCCGGCAGGTTATTTACCAGTTATGAGGCAAGCCTTGGAATTGCAGATTATGATTTGAAGTACAAAAAACCGGAGGATGCAGAGGCAATCTGTAAGGATGTATTGGCATGTGAGGACTGCAGTGAGGAGCTGCGGTTGTTTGCTATGGTAAAATTGGCACGAAGCTACTGGCAGCAGGTGAAGTATCAGTCTGCGGGGAGATTGTTGAAAGAAATAGATGCGGTGATCGCAGCGGAAGGATTTCAGGAGGAATGGTTGTATATATATGTGGAGTTTGCGCAGGTATATGCAGATTATTCTCATGAATATAAGATAAAAGCCGGACAGGATTTTCTGGATAGATTACTTGCATTTTATGAAGAAAAAGGTCTTGTGAATTATGGCTTGCTGCGGTGTTATGAAAGCTATTGTCGTTGCTGTATGAATTACAAGCAAAAATATGACTGCCTGAATAGAATGCAGAATATAGCAGAACTGTATTTTCGGGATGATCAGTACGGGGAGTATTGTATGCTGAAGGCAGAGTCCTGGAAAATGCAGTATAGTAGTGAACGGTTGCTCCCAATCTTAAAAAAGATGATGATGAAATACAGGCATTTTATGGATATGTATGGACTGCTGGTACACAACTGTGATATGGCAAAAACTATGTATGTATATCATTCGAACAGAGGCAGCTTTGATGAGAATGAGGATGAGACACTGGACTATCTGGTAAATGTACTTGAGATTTGTGACATGATATATGAAAATACTGAGAGTGATAGCTGTCATAATCCATACAGCTTATGGTTATGGTGGAGTACAGCTGAATGTATGAGTGAAATATCTGTTGTTAAAATGAATGAATCTGCTGGACATGCGTTGCAGTATATAAAGGAGGCGGATGACCCGGAGGAAAGGAAGCAAGTTGAACTGAGAATCAGAAAGATGATGGGAAAAACAGTGAATCTGTCTTATGAGGAGAGGATAGTACAATTAGAGGCTGCCCTTGAGTTGGCGGAAAGCACATATTGGAAGGCTAGTATTTGTTGGAATTTGTGGTCTGTAAAGGACGGTTTGGAAAGTCAGAAGGATTTGAAAAAAGCCTACGAGTATGTCATATCAGACCCTGAGTTTTATTTAAGTAGCAGGCACAGTGATATACTTAGGCTGATGCTGGAGTTTTATAGTGGTAAGCTGGATAGAGCAAAGGTAGCAGAGGATCTTCTTTTGCTCCTGCCTCAAATATATGGAACTACGAAGCCGGAGGTTTATGGGAATCGGGGAAAGAAGTTTGCGTATGAGATATTGGCTGATTTCTACAAAGACTCCCAGAACCGCTGCCTCATAGAGATATATACCGGTTTGCTGGAATGCAGAATCAGTGAAGAATATCTGATCGAATTGTATGATGCCTGTATCCAATTCCATGAGCAAGACCGGTTTGCTAATATCATAAGCACCGTCATTCAGAATATGGAGCCATTTACGAAAGAGGATGCCGATGCATTGGAGAAATTCTTATCAACTCATGAAAAACAGCTTAATGCTGTGACAGTAACAGCTCTCCGCAGCATACTGAAGACAAAGCGGAAGGAGTTTGGAGGATATCGATATGATATTTTCTAATATTATGCAAAAACAGCATGCTGACTGAATTATTGCGTATATGCGAAATATATTATTTTAAATAAAATTCGGTATTTATAAAAAATACCGAATTTTATTTAAAAAAGTGATTGTATATTGTTCCTCAATGATGTATCATAAACTTGAGGTGATTAACATGTCAAATGCCGCAGCCATACCAAGTAACCAAAAAATCATCACAGTAACCCAGCTGAAATCTCAGGGATATTCCTACTACAAGATCAATCAGCTTGTACAGGAGGGCATACTGGTAAAGCTAAACAAAAGGACATATGAAAACACACAATTTCAGGGAGAAGACTCAGATTTCTATTATGCCTATGCTTATGTTCCGGAGGGAATTGTTTGTTTGATGAGTGCAGCCGTATACTATAATCTTACCACTTATCGCCCTGACACAATTGATGTAGCCATTCAGAATAAAGCCAGAATATCTACAGTTCCGGATTGGCCAACGCTCCAATTTTTTTATTATGGCCAGGAAAGATATGAGACCGGTATACAAATCGTCAAAGACGGCCCTAACCAGTTTCAAATCTATGATCTGGAAAAGACTGTGATAGACATTATCTGTTATCGAAACAAAATCGGAATACAGGAAACAAAAGAGATTCTGATCAATTATCTGAAACGGGAAGACCGAAATCTAAACAGGCTTTATCGGTATGGAGAAAAACTGAGATGCAGTGAGGTACTCAGAACCTATCTGGAGGTACTTGTATAGTGAATGCAGAATCGGTAAAAGCAAAATTAAAAAATCAGGCATGCATTGTAGGAAGGACGATGCAGGATATGCTGATGTCATATGGTCTTGAAAGGACAATTTATCGTATAGCCGTTTCTCCATATGTGGAGAAATTTACTTTGAAAGGTGGTGTATTTCTGTATGCATTATTTGATGGCACGTTCGCAAGAACTACAACGGATATAGATTTGTTGGCAGAAAGTGTGCATAATAATGTGGAAAATATAAAAGAATTATTTAGAGAGATTTTTTCGTTGCAAATACAGGATGCATTGTATTATGATTTATCAACACTGGATGTTTATACCATTACAGAGTTTAAGGAGTATCATGGGGTGAAAGTTTCTGTTATGGCTTATCTTGACAGAACAAGGATTCCTATTTCCATTGACATTGGATTTGGAGATGTAGTGTATCCGGAACGTGTATGGATGGATTTTCCTGTATTGCTGGAATGGATGGAAAGACCTAGAATATATACATATTCAATTGCTTCTGTAATAGCAGAAAAGTTTGAGGCAATTGTATCTTTGGGGTATGTGAATAGTAGATATAAAGACTTTTATGATATTTATATATTGATTTTGCAATATGATTTTAATGGTAAAGAAGTTGGACAGGCCATCAAAGAAACATTTTTGCAGCGAAAAACAGATTTTACTGATATTGTGGCGTTCGAAGATGATTTTATAGACGCTGTCCGAAGGGCACAGTGGAATGCTTTTATGAAAAAGAAAAAGTCAATGATGTTTGTAGAAGTAGAAACGGTAATCAATCTGATTAAAAAGTTTATAAAACCACTCATATGGGCGATATGTAATGGAAAGGAATTCGATATGATATGGATCGCTGCCAAGCAGCATTGGCAGTCATAAAAAGCAACAGTACCTACAAAAATACAATGATTTTCCCCATAAATATTGCGACCCCCAAAAGATTGCGCTATAATAAAACTAATCAGGCATACCGCCCAACAATATACCCGGAGTACACCATCTATGTGCCCTCCGCCACGTTTCATACGAAAGGAGCTTACCGTCATGGCATTTATCGATACCATTAAAGCAAGAGCAAAAGCAGACAAGAAAACCATCGTCTTA
>JBGVQN010000054.1:0-45085 GCA_045127535.1 Lachnospiraceae bacterium
CGTAAGCCTAACGGCATTACCAAGGCTGATAAAGAAGCTCGCAAATCCGATGATTTAATTAAGCGTGATTTCACTGCTAAAAAGCCTCTTGAAAAGTGCATTACTGATATGACTGAAATAAAGGCTTCCGATGGAAAACTGAAACTAACCGCTCTGCTAACGAGCTATTTTGAAGATAAATAAAAAAACATTACTTCAAAGTATTTCTGACGACTCTCTTTATTCCGCACCTGACGTTTTCCTTGCTATGCTGCAAATATAAGTATAACAATAATAATCATGATTAACAATAGACTAATAATAGGTAAACTAATCTTTCTTATTTTCTTTAATCTGTTCTTACCCATCTGTCCCTTTATTTGCATAATACTAACAAAACCTGAACCTGAACTTATCAATCCCCAGAATGGTAAGATTGTTGTAATTGATTCCAAAAATTCATTTTTATTATTTAAATTAAATAAAATAATGATATATAATGCCAAAAATATAATTTCAGAAATCACAATACAAGCAAAATGACTTTTTAATATACTCTCCTTCTCCGCTTCAGTATAATCCACAACACTTTCAAGAGTATCTTTCATTTCCACTGTCATATACTCATTTTTCCTTTCTCCATTAATCAATTCACGAATATCAACATCATAAAATTCAGAAAGCTCCATTAATATTGATAGGTCTGGCAGATTGCTGCCTGTTTCCCATCGCGACACTGTTCGTGAGGAAACATAGAAATGTTCTGCCAGTTGTTCTTGGGTCAGCCCCTTGTCTTTGCGAAGGTGTTTCAAAAATTCACCTATTTTTTGTTGATTCATTGAGAATCCCTCCTTTCGTGAAAAATCATACCAAAATCCCATTATAAATACCACGACACAAAGTGAGAAATGCCGTGGTATTGTGGTAGACACATGGTGTCTAGTATATTCTATTTGCAAAATTTGAATTTGCTATTTAAACTCAGGGATCATCATCTTATGCACCTGCTTTTACATAGGTTAAACACCTTTATACCCATGATGCATAATCAAGTTGTAAGCTCAAATCATCCAATATTTCAGCCATTCACTGCTGAACAGGTTGATTATATTATTGCATTTAATATAGGTGCTGTCTGGAATGTAATGACAAAATGGATCGAACACGATATGAAAGAAACACCGGATTCAATCAAAACGACCTTGTTGAAATACTTATCCAATTTAACGCTTTTCACCTGACATATTCTGAAAATCAGGCCCCTTGCAGACAGCGCTGCCCGCCCCTGCCGGAACCCTGTAACTGATTTTTAAGCAGGACTCTTGAAAACGCCGGTTCTTAGGCTTTGAAACATACCCCCTATAGCAGAAAGCTTGCTTGCTGCCATAGGGGGTATATTTCAAAGTCTTAGAATCCGCTGCGTTTTCACCGAAGCGCAAGCGTGTCCTGCGTAAAATCAATTACAGGGTTCCAGGAGAGTCGGACAGTGCTGTCTGCAAGGGACCTGATCTCCAGGACACAGACACGCCTACTCCCGCTGGTATTCCATATTGGCAAACTTGGTCAGTTCTCCGATCCACATCAGCTTCACGGTTCCAATTGGGCCATTTCTTTGCTTGGCAATGATGACTTCTGCCACGCCCTTATCCTCAGAGTCCTTATTATAATACTCATCTCTGTAAAGGAACATGACCACGTCCGCATCCTGCTCAATGGCACCGGACTCACGCAGGTCAGACAGCATTGGTCTGTGATCCTGTCTGGTCTCACAGGCACGGCTCAGCTGTGACAGTGCGATCACCGGCACACCAAGCTCTCTTGCCATCTGCTTTAAGCTTCTGGAAATCTCAGAAACCTCCTGCTGGCGGCTGTCGCTTTTGCGGCTGCTGCTGCCACTCATCAACTGGATATAGTCGATGATGACACACTGCAGATTATGCTCTAATTTGTATTTTCTGCACTTGGAGCGCATCTCTCCAATGGAAATACCTGGTGTATCGTCTATGATCAGCTTGGAGCCTGCAATAATACCGGAACTGTCTACCACGCTTTCCCAATCCCGCTCACTTAAATGACCGGTACGCAGAGACTGACTGTCTACATGGGAATGCATGGCCAGCAGACGGTTTACCAGCTGCTCCTTGGACATTTCCAAACTGAAAATGGCTGTGGTATATTGGTTGCGGATGGCCATGTATTCTGCCATATTTAACACAAAAGCAGTCTTACCCATAGAAGGACGGGCTGCAATGAGGATCATATCCGCAGGCTGCATACCGCAGGTACGGTTGTCCAGGTCCGTAAAACCTGTGGGGATACCGGTAACCGCGCTTTTGTTTTTGGCAGCCTTTTCAATATTGTTGACTACCTCCAGTACCACATCCTGGATGGGCACATAATCTCTGGTGCTTCGCTTCTGCAGCAGATCAAACATGCGCTTTTCTGTATCCTCCAGAATGTCTTCTACAGAATCCTTGGCCAGATAGCAGTTGCCCGCAATTTCTTCATTGAGCTTAATGAGCTTGCGCAGCAATGCTTTTTCATATACGATCTGGGCATAGGAACGGACATTAGAGGAAAAGGGAACTGTATCCAGCAGATCCCGCAGAAACTCCAGACTGCACAGTTCTTCCGGCACAGATTTTTTCTTTAACCGGTCTAACACAGTGACCAGATCTGTAGGCTGCCCTTCATTAAACAGCTCTGTGATGCTTTCAAACATCACACCATACTGCTGCTGGTAAAAATCATCCGGCTGCAGCATTTCCATGGCAACCGTAATGGCCTCTCTGGCCATGAGCATGGAGCCAATCACAGACTTTTCTGCCTCCACACTGTGAGGCAGGATCCGCTTCACCAAAGCTTCTTCCATATCCGTCCTCCTTTCTCAAAAAATGAACGCATTTGGGAGAAGCTGCTTACAGTGCTGCTACCTCAAGCTTCAGGTTTGCAGTGACATCCTTGTGCAGCTTCACTGGTACAGTATAGATACCGGCAGACTTGATCGGGTCTTTCAGTAAGATCTTTTTCTTGTCGATTTCCAGACCGGACTGCTCGCTGACTGCAGCTGCGATTTCCTTTGTGGAGATAGAGCCAAAGGTCTTGCCATTTTCGCCGCACTTGACTGCCAGACGGATGCCTGCTTTTTCTAACTTTTCTGCAAGTGCCTGTGCTTCTTCTAACTTTTTCTTTTCCAGACGTGCTTCGTTGGCTTTCTGCAGCTTTAAGTCATTTACATTGGCTGCAGTTGCTTCTACCCCTAACTTTTTTGGGATGATAAAGTTTCTTGCATATCCATCGTTTACCTTTACCTTGTCACCCTTTTTGCCAAGGGTCTTGACATCCTGTAATAAGATTACTTCCATAATAATATCCTCCTTTACTGAATCAGCCTGGCTGGTTCAGATTTCCATAACGGACTGTGCCCATATGCTGTCTGTAACTGCGTAAGATACTGCAATCCGTCTGCATACAGGTATTTGTCTGTAGGTGTTCCATTTATTGTAAAATCAGAATATATTAAATCTCCTGATTTTCCATCATATCGTCTAAGATCTGTTTTAACTGTTCAATGGCTTCTTCTAAAGTAGCATCTTTCAGCTGGGCTCCTGCAATGGACAAGTGACCGCCGCCCCCTAACCGTTCCATGATCACCTGTACATTGACTTCATCTATGGAACGGGCACTGATATAAATGGTGTGATTGTATTCTGTAAACACAAAGGATGCCTTAATCCCCTGTACATTCAGCAGTTCATTGGCAGCCTGGGCTCCAATCACTGTAGGTGTTTCCTCTGTCATACCACTGCAGATACTGATGGCATAATGCTCTGCATAAATTTCCGCAGAACTCACTGCCTCTGCACGGGTCTGGACATCGATCATGCCTTCTCTGAACAGCTTACGGACTCTGGTCATATCTGCACCACAGCTGCGCAGGTACGCAGCCGCCTCAAAGGTACGCACACCGGTTTTATTCTGGAAATTGTTGGTGTCTACTACGATTCCTGCATACATGGCATCTGCCTCTACAGAACGCAGCCGTACATTTTCAGAATAATACTGCAGAATTTCTGCTACCATTTCACTGGCAGAGGATGCATAAGGCTCTACATAAGAAAGGACTGCATTGCCAATGACCTCTCTGGTCTGTCTGTGATGATCCAGTACTACAATGTGTGCGGCTTTTTCTATGAGCTTGGGACACTCTGTATAGCTTGGACGGTTCACATCCACAATGACCAGCAGGGTCTGCTCATCTATCAGCTCCAATGCAGCTTCATTTTGAATGAACATATCTTTTTCATATTCCCCAAACACCTGAAACCGCTCCAATAGAGGCTCCACACTTTTGGTGACAGTATTCAGCACGATATAGGAACGCTTCCCTGATGTCTTGGCTGCCCGGTATACACCCACTGCCGCTCCCAGACAATCCACATCACTGATGCTGTGCCCCATAATCAGTACCTTATCCTTGTTTTCAATGATGGTCTTTAATGCATGGGCCTTTACCCTGGCTTTCACACGGGTAGATTTTTCCTGCGCCTGGGCTTTTCCTCCGTAATAGGAGATATTTTCACCAGCCTTTAAGACGACCTGGTCACCGCCTCTGCCAAGAGCCATATCTATAGCAGTTTTGGCATATTCAAAATTCTGTTCATAGTTATCTCCTTCTGTACCAAAACCAATACTGACGGTTACAACCATTTCCGGTCCTATGTTCACATTTTTGATTTCTTCCAACAGCGTAAAGCGTTTTTCCTGCATCAGCCGGAGGTTTTTCTGATTAATGAGCACCAGATATTTATCCTTTTCCAGCTTTTTAATCAGACCTTCATAGGTGTGGATATACTTATTGATCCTTCTGTCTAACAATGCTGAAGTAAGAGAACGGCGCACTTCCTCCACGCTGTCCAATACTTCTTCATAATTATCCAGATACAGCAGACCTACTACAGCCTGCTCTTCTACCACCTGATTCTGATACGAAATCAGCTCCGTCTCATCATACAAATATACTGCAAACAGATCCACCTGTGGCTCTACCTGAAAGTTTTCCTCCAGCATTTCCGGCATATCCTGCAAATATACCTGACGTACCTTTATACGGAATTTTTTATCCTGATATGATACAGTGGTAATATATTGGCTGTTGTTGCACACCTGATGCATATCCAGTTCCGGAAACAATGCATTCAGCCGTCTGCGTTTGGTCTTTTCCCGGTCTGTCAGCACTTTAAATGCCTTATTCAGCCAGAGGATGCTTCCCTGCTCGTCAATCATGGCATAGGGAATATCCAGTTCATACAAAAGCTGCTTCTGCAGCTGGGCATAGCTGGCGCCAAAGGCTACCATCTGCTTCACTGCACTTCCTCCATACCAGGAATACCATACATACAGGCATACCCCAAAGGCAACTGTAAAAATAAGCAAAATGCATCCGCTGAGAACATCCACCCACAGCAAAACCAGGCTTAACAGCAGCATGATACCTGTAAAAATTACAGGCCAGCAGAAAAGCTGCTTTAAGCTTGGATTTGTATTCCAGTTGAATTTCATTCTATATACTCCTATCTATGGAATCCAACACGTTACCTTGTTTGATTATACCACCGGGACGACAAAAGATAAAGCCATCATTTTGACCCGATGTTCCTTTATATTCTATCAAAGGAACCCCATTCTGTCTATACACACGGGCCATTCCTTTGATGCAAAGATTCTTGTGTCATAACCCACAGGGGAATCCTTTTCTATCTGAAAAAGGCTTTAATGGTTAGCTGCATCTAACACTATAATAAAAAGAAAGCCGTTCCTAAGAACGGCCTCCAACTCTGATTAATCTACAGTATATGGCATTAATGCAATATGTCTTGCACGCTTTACTGCTAATGTTAAAGCTCTCTGATGCTTTGCGCAGTTGCCGGTAATTCTTCTTGGAAGGATCTTACCTCTCTCAGATACGTATCTCTTTAACATATTTGTATTCTTGTAATCAATAACGCCATTCTTATCGCCGCAGAATACGCAAACTTTCTTTCTTCTGCGTCCGCCTTTTCTCTTCATTGGAGAATCAGCCTTATCACCCTTATTAAATGCCATGGTGGTTTCCTCCTTTACTTACTATCTACATATTATCCCTGATTGACAACAGATTAGTTGAATGGAAGTTCCTCATCCTCAACACCATCCGGGATATTCATAAATCCCTCGCTGATTGCACTGGATGGAGCTGGTCTGGATGTCTGCTGATAACTGCTCTGTGGACGGGCAGCATAATCTGCTCCCATGCCTGCAGCAGAACTGTTCTTGCTTTCAGCAAATTCCTGATCCTCAACGATCACTTCTGTTGTGTAAACTTTCTGGCCATCCCTGTTTGTATAACTGCCGGTCTGAATTCTTCCGGTTACCACGATCTTGGTACCCTGGTGGAAATACTTCTCAGCGAACTCAGCTGCACGATCAAATGCTACACATGGAATAAAGTCAGCAGTCTGTTCATTTCCATTGGCAGAGCTGCGGCCTCTTCTGTCTACCGCTAATGTATATCTGGCAATTGCCATCTGTCTCTCTCCCTGAGAATACCGGATATCTGGTTCTCTGGTCAGTCTGCCCATTAAAATAACTTTATTCATAGGAATACCTCTTTCTAACCTGCCTGATTACGCCTCTGTCTTTACAATCAGATAACGGATAACAGGTTCCATAATACGAAGCTGCTTCTCAAGTTCGTTTGGAGTACTGCTTGTACCCTCAAAAGTAACGAAATAATAGTAAGCTTCCTTCATCTTCTGGATTTCGTAAGCAAGTTTCTTCTTACCACATTCCTCAACATTTGCTACAGTACCTTCAAAACGGGTAATGTAATCGTTGATCTTTGCGATAGCGGCTGCTCTTTCTTCTTCCTCCAGCTTTACGCTTAAAACAACTGTTAATTCATACTTGTTCATTGTACTTACCTCCTTATGGTCTCTGGCCCTGCACCTACACAGAGCAAGGAAATGATAACATATCACGAATCACAATTATACAATACCCCTCCCAAAAAAGCAAGCATTTTTTGTTGCATAACCGCTTTTCTTTGGGTATACTGAAACTGCTAAATCCAGTGCAGCATTTCACTGGTGATGGTGACCTGGCAAGGCCTCGTCTGACTGTTGCACATCATAAAATCACTTTGAATATGGAGGTCTATATGGATTATCAGGTTGGTGACATTGTAAAATTAAAAAAGCCTCATCCCTGCGGCAGCCAGGAATGGGAAATTCTGCGGGTAGGCATGGATTTCCGCCTGCGCTGCTTAGGCTGTGACCATCAGGTCATGGTCCCCAGAAAACTGGTAGAAAAAAATACCAGAGGACTTCGTAAAAAAGAAGCCTGATCCCATATCAGGCTTCTTCTGGCTGTTCTGCACAGGATATTTTTGCGCCTACAGGGCAGCCATCATTTCTCTGAATACCCTGCCAATTTTATCTGCAATCAACAAATCTGCATATGCATCCTTTGGAGTAGGCGTCTTATTGATGACCACCAGTTTATTTCCTCTGTAGTAATCGATCAGTCCTGCCGCCGGATATACCGTAAGAGAAGTGCCTCCTACGATCAGCATATCTGCATTCCGGATATGATCCACAGAACGATTGAGAATATCCTGGTCAAGTCCCTCTTCATACAATACCACATCCGGCTTAATGATACTGCCGCAGCTGCAGCGTGGAACACCCTCTGCCTGCATAATGGCATCCAGCCCATAAAACCTGCCGCATCCCTCACAATGGTTACGCAGTACAGACCCATGCAGTTCCAATACCTCTTTACTCCCCGCCTTCTGGTGAAGTCCATCTATATTCTGGGTGATCACTGCCCGCAGCTTTCCCATCTGCTCTAACCTTACAAGTGCCTGATGGGCATCATTTGGCTCTGCCCCCGGATAAAGCATCTTCTTATGATTTTTCCATCCCGGACCTGTCCCTCTAAACTCCTGTATATACAAAAAAGGGGAACCATATTACCGGTTCCCCCAGACATCTCTTAATCCAACTTAATATTCTTTAACAAACCTGCAAGGCCGGTACTTGCCTCTCCACCTGCACTGTAATTCTTAATATCCTGCTTCATCTGTTCTTCTTCTTCATCAACAGGCTCAGCATTCAGACCTCTCATACGCAGGCTGATCTTACCGTTTTCATTGCGGATCACCTTTACCTTTACAGTATCTCCAATCTTTACGATTTCCTTTGGAGAATCGATCTTCTTCTCACAGATCTGGGAAATGTGTACCAGACCGGAAATACCATCCTCTAACTTTACAAATACACCATAAGATTCCATCTTATCTACAGTACCTGTCAGTACAGAGCCTACCTCATAAGCAGCAATCTTTGCATTCTTTGCTTCTCTTGCCTTCTGAATCAGTACGTCTCTTACAGACAGTACCAGCTTCTTGCTGTCCTCATCTACATTGATGATCACAGCCTCAACCTTCTTGCCCAGGTAATCATTGGTGTCTTCTACATACTTTGTGTCTAACTTGGAAGCTGGAATAAATCCACGGATCCCCTCAACCTGCATGATCACACCAGCATTCACAATACCGCTGATCTTGCCGCTGATTACGGTCTTTTCTTCCATCATTTTGGTCAGTCTGTCCCAGACAGTCATAGATAACTCATCCTCATAGGCTTCCATCGTTTCAACAGTTTCTTCTGCTGTAGTTTCCTTCATTTCTTCCATACTCGTACTCCCCTTAACTTGATATTGCTGATTTGGGTATCAGCTTCTTTTAAGATGTCTTTCCTTATCATACTTCAAAACCATACTTCTATGCAACCCCTAATCATAACAAATTTTCATCCCCATTCCTGTTATTTATGGGTATTTTTCCCTCGTATACACTTTACAATACAAAGCTGGGAAGGCAGATAAAACAGCCACATAAGTACTCCCGCTCCTTCACACCACCGCTTCAGCCAGAAAGGGATTTCTGCAATCATATCCACTTCTTCTATATTATATAAAGCCACATGAACATCACAGAAAAACAGCAGCAGGATCGCCATCTTTCCCCAAATACAGATGGAAGGGGACGCTTTCCAGGCTCTTACTAAATTCTGCATCAACAGACTTCCGTAAAACACCGCTGCAAGAATCAGTCCATATTCCTTCCCTTTCCATCCTGCTCCAGGCATTTCTATCTGTATCAGGAACCATGCCAGCAGCACCATACAAATGCCCAGGCCTGCCATTCCCCACACACGGTTTCTGTTCTTCTCTCCTGCAAAATACAAACAGTAACAGACCTGTACCAGACAAAAAAAACAGATTCCCAAAATAAAACAGTCCGTAAACAGCAGAAAATAGTCTGCAGCTGCTGCAAACAACAGCACGCCGCACAACGCCTTCTGCTGCACATTTTTCTTTTCTCCCCTGCATCTGCATCCATACCATACACACATCAGCAGCGCTGTATATTTGCAAATTCTGCTGTACCTAGACCAGCAGCTCCCATCCATCCACAGCACTCCAAAAAAGTCACACCAGTCTTCTGTCAGGAATACTGCATATAAAATCCCTTCCAATACCCAGAACACGGCTCCTGTTTCTCCCTCCAAATCTACTCGGTTTCCATAATCATAGCACGAAAAGGTCCCCTTTTCCCAGTCATCTTATGTCCGGGAAAAGGAGACCTTTTCTTCTGCCTCGTAGATTAGTCCGCTTTGCTGTCAATTTCTAGTTAGGATTAGTCCGCCAGCTGTCAATTCCTAGTTACGATTAGTCTTCATGTTGTCAAAAATCCGTACTAACTAGTATTCTATGCTGTCACGTCGGAAGTTTATGCAAACCCAATGGGAAATCTTGTGGGGATACCATAGGATGTGCATCGAGGATAGGTACAAAAGCAAAAAGGGAGTCCGATATTTCTATCAGACTCCCTCGTCATCTTTGGTACATGTTTAGTATACAGGATAGACCCCAAAAATGCAATACCTATTTTATAATAAAATCAGACAATCTTTTTCTTTGTTTTTTGACATATTATACAAATCACCGTTGTTTCTCCGTTTTATTCACCGGTTATCCCTATAAACTGGTGTATAACCTTCCACTTTTCCACAGAGTTATCCACAAAACACCCGTTCTTATACAGGATATATCCACAAAATCAATCCAGACTACAACAAATTGTGGTTATATTTTCCATTTTTCTTGTGGTTTGTATGTTTTTCCACAATTTGGGGATATTTTTATCTTTTTTTCTTTTTCCCCTTCCCGCTCTTTCCCCTCTCCAGGGCAGCCATGGCTTCCTTGGTAGACTCATGCCATACAAGCATATGTCTCTGAATTCCAGGTTTATCAAAAGTCATCCGTTCTATTTTCCGTTTTACGGTATGCTGAAGTCTCACATCTGCCGCCTTTCTGCCAGTTTTCCAGGCGTTCTTATCATTATATATTATTCCTTAGAACGTCTGGCTGCCAGCTTGCAGATTGGATTTCCCTGTGAAGAAAACTTCTCCTCATACTCCGTCATAATATTTCCTTCCCCATAAGGAGAATGATGCAGATCCCTGGTGCTGTACATCAGCTCCCAGCCGGCCTCTGCTACAGATTCTTCCGAAAAAGCAAACAGATCCATATTGTCTGTCTTAAATTCCAGATGTCCCTCTGGTACCATGATCTGGTCATAGCGTGCCAGGAACTGAGGAGATGTGAGGCGGCGCTTGGCATGACGGTCCTTAGGCCATGGATCTGAAAAATTCAGATAAATCTGATCCACTTCTCCTTCTGCAAATACCTCACAGATTTCTTCTGCATCCATACGGATAAAATACAGGTTATCTATTTCCAGTTCCCTGCGTTTTTCCAGTGCACGAAGCAGTACAGAAGAATATTTTTCAATACCAATATAGTTAATTTCCGGATGGGCCAGCGCCATATCCACAATAAATCTGCCTTTTCCCATACCTACTTCAATATGCAGGGGATGATCATTCCCAAACATCTCTTTCCAGCGGCCTCTGTATTCCTTTGGTTCATCAAACACCAGGCTGCTCTCTACCATAGCTTCCCTGGCACCCTTAATATTTCTCAGTCTCATCTTTTCCGGCAGTAACTGCCACTCCTTCTTTTTCATCAGACTTCATCATACCTTATCCAGAGTTATTTATCAACAACAGAACGTCTGCTTTTCGAACTTTCTATTTTTTCCCTGCTTCCATCTTTATCCGCTGTGCCGCCAAAAGCCATATCTTTACAGTACCAAGAAGCAGCAGCCACTGTATGAGACCTCCCAGCACTGCTGCTTTTATTTTATCCATATGATAAAAACAGTGGCAGAATACATCCGTTCTGGACAAAACTCCAGCCAGAACCGCCCCTGCATAACAACTATAATACTGCAGAATATCCCGGCCTTTCAGCCAATGTCCCCATATATGCTCAAATCTGACCATCAGACAAGCAGATATCATGCCATACAAAAGAAATGTTACCACCAGAATTCCCGCTATTTCCTCCGGCTCTGCAGAAAAGAAGCCAAGCCCGGCCATGGCATACAAACTGCAGACAAGGAGTATGATCTCACCCATTTCTCTCTTGCCCGGCTGTTTTTGCACCATCTCCAGGCTCATACCTACACTTCTTTTATACTGTATACAATTGATTTCAAAAAAGACTCCATACAGCACCAAAGATCCTAATACCATATCCCGGTTGCCTGAAATCAACCCGTTCACATTCAATATGTATTCTGCTGCAAACACCACAGTCCACATTTTCATTGCTAAGTGGGTACCCGCCTTATGCTTTATACTCCGCCAGTCATGCCACATCCATAAATAAGCCAGTAATACCTTGATAGAGATCGTAACCAAAAATCCTGCTGCTCTCAGTTCTCCTGAATTCCTCTCAAAGCAAAGCTGTAACAATACATAGCCTATGATTTGATCTATCAAAATGATGCGCAGAATGAATTTCCTGGAACAAAAAACTTCTTTCAGATTCATGTTTATTACTTCCTTATTTAAAGTACACAAGGCAGTCATGCTTTGGATATCACGATGTTTATCCACAGTATGATAGCAAACAGTTTTTTTCGTTACAAGTTCTTCCACGTAAACGTATTCAATTTTCCCGCAAACGCTGAATTCCTAAAAAAACAGAAAAACCCCTTTCTGTGCAAAACTATTTTTTAATTCATACTTTACCTTTCCATAAAAATAGAGTATAATAGTCCTGTTATGAATATTCTTCCGGACAGGTTTTAGAATATCAATATTCTGGTTAGGAGGCTTCATGCATCGCTATTTAAAGAGTATCGGGTTTGGCAGTATTACAAAAAAGAAGCAGCTGAAGGAGGTCTTTGACCAAATTCTGGCACAGCCTGACTCTTTTCAGTTGGTTCAGACAGGAGAAGACAGCAATCTTTGTGTGTTAACCAGAGATTTTGCCCCTGATATGGGAATTGCTCTTTGTGGGGAATTCAATGAGGATGATGAATTTGAGCTGGAATATTATTATCCTTATTTTTATGGTGATGTCGTTTCTACCACTGCCCCCTGCCAATTTAAAAGACAGGGTGAAAAGGAATCCTATGCCGGCAGCTGTGACGATTACCGCATTGGGATCACCTTGATTTTTTATCTTTCCAATTTTATGGATATGCAGGAGATTTACTCCACTACCGGTTCCTTACCGGAAGCAGAATTGATTTGCCTGTCAGGCCTGGCCGAAGAAGGAAAGATTCTTTTTCCTGTTTACCACACCAGTGAAGACAAAGCTGCCGCACAGCTTGCTGCACAGAAGCGCAGTGAGATGATCGAAGCTGCCAAAAGCGGAGACAAATCTGCCATTGAGTATCTGACACAGGATGAGATGCGTACCTTTACCCACTTAAACCGGCAGATCGATTCCAATGACATTTACACTCTGATTGATTCTTTTTTCATGCCTGACGGCGTAGAGTGCGATCAGTATGCAGTCATGGGTGAGATCGAGGATGTGAATCCGGTTGTAAACACCCTGACTGGTGAAACGGTCTATCAGCTGCTGGTAAACTGCAACGATATTTATATTCAGATCGCCATTCATCAGGATGATTTGCTTGGGATACCGGAAAACGGAAGGCGATTTAAGGGACGTATCTGGCTCCAGGGGCATGCAGATTTTGCATACTGATTTGCCTGATTTTTTTCTTCCTGCATGGGGTCCTGCTTTCTAATTTTGCCTAAAAAGTATGCTTCATACTTTTATCATATCATACAATGTCCTCGTAGCTCAGCTGGATAGAGCACACGCCTCCTAAGCGTGGGGTCGGAGGTTCAAATCCTCTCGGGGACGCCAGCAAACAACGCTGCAAGCCTTTTTCAAAGGTTTGCAGCTTTTTTATTTCATTTCTGTATTCCACTCCCCATATAAACCACAAGAGGCTGTCACACAATGCTCTGGCAGAAGTGGACAACCTCTTGTACTTTTGGAATCGTATTCCTGATATTTCAATTTTTACCTGCTGTGGCTATTATTTCAGCAGCTCCACAGAATAAGCCGGCATTGTCACTACACTGCCCTCTACAACCACTGCATCCTCAGTGGTCTGCAGCATACCTGCTACTTCCAGATCACCGGCATCCTTTCCATTTAAAGACACACCAGACAGATCCACTGTATTTTCATTTTCAGAAATATTAAAGAGGATCATCAGCTGAGAGCCTTCATACTCCTTGGTAAATACACAAACCTGGTCATTGGAAAGCGCTTCTTCAAAGGTCATGGTACCTCTTGCAATTTCCGGATAAATATTACGCAGCTTGATGACCTGCTTGACAAAGCGGTAAATGGAAGCAGGATCCTCCTGCTGTACTTCCAGACTGTCATATGTCATCTTTACATCATCTGCATCCTGTGGGCCGTCACACATGCCCTCCATGTCTGCATCATCAGACCAGTACATTGCCACACGCTTGTTTTCATCCTTGCCTGCGCCCTTCATACCGATCTCTTCCCCATAGTACAGGAATGCATTGCCGCTCATGAGCAGATTCATGGCCTGTGCCATCTTCACCTTATTTTCTGCATAATCACCCGTATAGTATCCGGCGCTGCGTGCCAGGTCATGATTGGTATAAAATGGTGCATTGATATAGCTGTCAGAATAGCTTTCCATCAGCTCTGTAACTGCCATAATGGCCTTGCCATATGTACTGGCACCGCTCTTGGTCATGCCATTTAAGGTCTTGGCAATATATCCATCTGTATTTGCAAAGGCAAAGTCAAATAAGCTGTCCATACCGCTGGCATAATACTTTGTATAGGTATTGTAATCGGTCCATGCCTCACCTACCAGATATGCATCCTCCTTTTTGGACTTTACCATATCTGTAAACCAGGTCAGCACCTCTACATTGGCGCTGTCTCTGCCGCTGTAGTATTCCTTAACTGCATCCAGTCTAAAGCCATCTACCCCCAGATCCAGCCAATACTGCACAATGTCTGTAAACTCCTGACGTACTGCTTCATTTTCCAGCTTCAGGTCAGGCATTTCGCTCCAGAACACACCTTCATAATACCATTCTGAACCGGAGACCTCATAATAATTGCTGTTTGCTGCTTCTTTAGAGAAATAATAATACTCTACATAAGGGCACTCTGCTGCATCAGGCTCCTGACCAGGCTCTAAGCTGCGCAGATACTCACAGGCAGTGGTAAACCATTCATGCTGGGAAGATGTATGATTCATGACAAAATCAATGATCACATTGATCCCACGACTGTGGCATTCCTCTAAAAATACCTTAAAATCATCCATGGTACCATATTCCGGATCAATATCGTAATAATCGATGACATCGTACTTATGATAGGTGGTAGAAGGCATAATCGGCATAAGCCAGATCTCATTGCAGCCTAAATCTGTATCTGTGGCATCATCACCATCATTGATATAATCCAGCTTCTGGGTCAGACCATTTAAATCACCGATTCCATCTCCATCGCTGTCATA
The DNA here is from genome assembly GCA_045127535.1 of Lachnospiraceae bacterium. GTDB lineage: Bacteria > Bacillota > Clostridia > Lachnospirales > Lachnospiraceae > UBA2942. Next base: position 14,978 of record JBGVQN010000054.1, read on the forward strand.
AAAGCTATATACAAACACTTCATAACAGGTACGGTAATTATCATCTATGATATTTAACTCCTGATCATTGATCTGCTCCATAGCCAGTACCTGGGAGCTGGCTCCTTCTTCCTGGCTCTCACTTTCCTGTGCTTCACTGGTCTGTGTCTGAGAACTGGTTTCTTCTTCCTTGCCGGCACTCTGTGCGCATCCTGCCATAGAGCTGCAGCAAAGTCCTGCTGCAAGCAGTAATGATAATACTCTTTTCTTCATGTTTCCTCCCGCTGTTTCCAATCGATTCCTATTTCAGGTAAATTCCTGATTAAATTTATGATACCTTTCCGAAAAAGATCTGTCAATTTGTTTTTGGAATACAGGCAGATTTGCGGGAAACAAAACTTTTTTATTTACGCTTTCAACCCACGATTATTTTGAGGCAGCCTCAAAAGCCTGCTCTAAATCTGCAATAATATCATCAATATGCTCTGTACCAATAGACAGACGGATGGTATTTGGGCGAATCCCCTGATCTGCCAGTTCTTCTGCAGAAAGCTGGGAATGGGTTGTGGTTGCAGGATGAATTACCAGAGACTTTACATCTGCTACATTGGCCAACAGAGAAAATATTTCCAGACTGTCAATAAACTTATGGGCTTCTTCCTGACCTCCCTTGATCTCAAAAGTGAAAATAGATCCGCCGCCATTTGGGAAATACTTTTCATACAGCTTGTGATCGGGATGATCTGGCAGAGAAGGATGATTTACATGCTCTACCTGTGGATGAGATGCCAGATACTCCACTACCTTCTTTGTATTTTCCCCATGACGGTCCAGACGCAGGGACAATGTCTCTACACCCTGCAGCAGCAGGAATGCATTAAATGGAGAAATTGCCGCACCAGTATCCCGCAAAAGGATGGCTCTGATATAAGTTACAAATGCGGCAGGACCTGCTGCATCTACGAAGGATACTCCATGATAGCTTGGATTCGGTTCTGCAATGGGAGCATACTTACCGGAAGCCTTCCAGTCAAACTTACCGGAATCCACAATCACACCACCTAAAGTGGTGCCATGGCCGCCAATAAACTTGGTAGCGGAATGTACTACGATATCTGCTCCATGCTCAATGGGGCGAATGAGATAGGGAGTGCCGAAGGTATTATCGATTACCAGAGGGAGACCATGCTTATGGGCAATTTCTGCAATGGCATCAATATCCGGAATATCGCTGTTTGGATTTCCCAATGTTTCCAGATAAATGGCTTTCGTATTGTCCTGAATGGCATTCTCTAACTCTGTCAGATTATGTGCATCCACAAAAGTGGTAGAAATACCGTACTGTGGCAGTGTATGTGCCAACAGGTTGTAGCTGCCTCCGTAAATGGTCTTCTGTGCTACAATATGTTCTCCAGCCTGTGCCAGCGCCTGAATGGTATACGTAATGGCTGCTGCACCGGAAGCCAGGGCCAGGGCTGCCACACCTCCTTCTAATGCTGCCAGTCTCTTTTCCAGCACATCCTGGGTAGAATTGGTGAGACGCCCATAAATATTGCCGGAATCTGCCAGACTAAAACGGTCTGCTGCATGGGCGGAATTGCGGAATACATAGGAAGTAGTCTGATAAATGGGTACTGCTCTGGAATCTGTTGCCGGATCCGGCTGTTCCTGGCCTACATGCAGCTGAAGTGTTTCAAATTTATAATTCTTACTCATAGTTTTATACCTCTTTCATTTTCTTTTTCCGGTAATTGCAAAACACCGGCTCTTTGGTTTTACACAAAACCAAAACTTTTCAGGGTTTTATTCTCATAAAAAAGCCGGAGGCCTTTGCTGCTCCCGGACGTATCATATGGCTTTTATAATTATCTGATGCAATTGCTTATATACATAAAGGCGCACCAGAACATCCTGCCATATAAAACCTCCGGGAGTATGGCATTCGTCCACACCGAAAGTTTTGACGTAACAATGCTTCAAAATAGTACATCATTCTGGTTCTCCTCCTTTTCTTTCATTACCTACTTTCCGAGTAGGTTTGTAGGATTAATATAGCACTCCTTCCAATTCTTGTCAACAGGTTTATGGAATTTTATTTTTACTGCCTTTTCTAGTCAGAATTGCGAATTATCTAAAAAATGAATTGAATTTTACCAAAAATATGATACAATAATTCTATCGCAACATCATTTATGACATATGGACTTTCCCAATTCCAGGGAACTTTTCAGTCCAAATAATACACATTTAAGGAGGTTTCCCTATGAACAAGTATGCAGGTACACAGACAGAAAAAAATTTAGAAACTGCTTTTGCAGGAGAGTCCGAGGCACGTAATAAATATACATATTTTGCTTCTGTAGCTAAGAAAGAAGGGTTTGAGCAGATTTCTGCCCTGTTCCAGAAGACAGCAGACAATGAAAAAGAGCATGCAAAGATGTGGTTTAAGGAGTTAAACGGCATCAGCAATACTGCTGACAACTTAGAGGCTGCTGCTGCCGGAGAAAATTACGAATGGACCGATATGTACGCAGGCTTTGCAGAGACTGCAGAAGCAGAAGGCTTCCCGGAACTGGCACACAAGTTCCGTCTGGTTGCTGCCATTGAAAAACATCACGAAGAGCGTTACCGTGCATTGCTGAAGAACATCCAGATGGCTGAAGTATTTGCAAAGAGCGAGGTAAAGGTATGGGAATGCCGCAATTGCGGTCACATCATTGTAGGTACCAATGCACCTGAGATCTGCCCTACCTGCGCACATCCTCAGAGTTATTTTGAAATTCATGCAGAGAACTATTAATGTATATCCAGTCTAAACACTGAGGACTCACAAACGCTCTGTTATCATGAATGATAAGAGGCCTGGCTTTTCTCACTGAAAGAGCCAGGCTTTTTTAACAGGCTATTTTTTATAGTATTTTGGATATTTTTACCACTTTTCTAGTCTTTTGCTTATTTTTTATTTGCATTTTTTACAAACACCTGTTATGATACTATTGTAATTTTATTGCGTATGGAATGCTCCCACAGTCTGACAACATATTTACGCAGAATATCACCTATGGAGGATCTTATGAAAAAAATTGTAACTGCTTTACTGATGATGGCACTTGTTTTTTCCTTTGCAGGCTGCGGCAGCAAGGACACCGGCAAGGAGTCTGAGACTTCCACTGCTGCCCAGATCGAAACCAGACCTGAAATGACTCAGACACTGGAAGAAATTGTAGAACTGATTTATACGGAACATCCAGTAGAATTTTCTGTAACCACCATTCCGGTAGACCTGGCTGACCCAGATTCTTATACCACCTACACCGGCCTTACAGATGTGTCCAATATAGAAGAGGCTGTGGTTTCCGAGGCAATGATCGGTGCCATTCCTTATTCTCTGGCTCTGGTCCGTGTAAAGGATGGTACAGACACCGAAGCTCTGGCGAAGGAAATGGCCGGCGGTATTAACCAGAGAAAATGGATTTGTGTAGAAGCAGACGATTTAAGTATGGCCGCAAGCGGTAATCTGGTAATGCTGGTGATGGTTGGCTCTGATTACAGCGAAACTGCTACTTCTGAAGAGATGGTTACAGCATTTGAAACTGTATGCGGCAGTTTAGATGTAAAACTGATCCATCCATGATTTCAGGCTAATTTTTAATACCTTCCAAACATACGGACAGTTTTTTGCATATGCGAACAAACTGTCCGTATGTTTCGATTTTCCCCTTATGAACCCCCGCCCTTATACCCACAGGAGAATTCCTATGCTTTTTTCCAGTATTTCTTTTTTGTATTATTTTCTTCCTATTGTATTATTTTTTTATTTTCTGGTACCCAGACCTGCTAAAAATGGGGTACTGCTCATGAGCAGTCTGTTTTTTTATTCCTGGGGAGAGCCTGCATATATTATCGTAATGCTTCTTTCTATCCTGACTGCTTATGTTATGGGAATTCAAATAGAAAAACATGCCTCCACCCCCAGAAAAGCCCGATTCTTTATGGTGTTTTCTGTCGGCTGCAGTCTGGCCTTGCTGCTGTTTTTTAAATATACCAACTTTTTGATTGATACTATACGAACGCTCACCGGGCTGCCGCTTCCCCTGCTGTCTCTGGCCTTGCCTGTAGGCATCAGCTTTTATACCTTTCAGATCATCAGCTATACCATAGATGTATACCACAAAAAGGTACCTGCCCAGAAGAATCTACTGAATTTTGCTGCTTATGTATCCCTTTTCCCCCAGCTCATAGCAGGCCCTATTGTACGTTATGCAGATGTGGCAGCAGAACTTTCCAGCCGTACCCATACCATAGAGCAGCTTTCCCTGGGATGCCGCCGCTTTATTCTGGGGCTTGCCAAAAAAGTGCTGATTGCCAATCTGTTGGGAGAATTTTGCAGTATTTTCCGGGAATCTGCAGCCCCTTCTGTTCTTTATTACTGGCTTTATGCTGTGGCATTTACCCTGCACATTTACTTTGATTTCTCCGGTTACAGTGATATGGCCATAGGCCTTGGACATTTTTTCGGTTTCCATTTTCCTGAAAACTTCCAGTATCCTTATATTTCCAAAACCATTACGGAATTCTGGCGCAGATGGCACATGAGCCTTGGCAGCTGGTTTCGGGATTATGTATATATTCCTTTAGGGGGCAGCAGAGCCGGTCGTATGAAGCTGTTACGCAATATCCTGATCGTATGGAGCCTTACAGGCCTGTGGCATGGTGCTGCCTGGAATTTTATTTTCTGGGGACTTCTTTTTGCTGTTCTGCTCATTATGGAAAAGACTTTTTTTGCCAAAGTTTTGAAAAAACTCCCAACTGCCTTTTCTCATATTTATGTGCTGTTTTTTGTAATCCTGAGTTTTGTTTTATTTCACGCAGAATCTATGACACAGGCATTGTCTGATTTCCAATGTATGTTTGGGTTTGCAGAACTTCCTATTTCTACCCCTGAAACCATTTATTACGGCAAAAGCTATTTTATAATTTTTTGTGCAGGGATCATAAGTGCAACCCCTCTGCCTGCCAAATGTGTACAATATTTCCACCGCACTTTCCTGGGTAAACGGATCTTACCATGGCTGGAAGCTCCTATCCTTGCCGTCCTGCTGCTTTTGGCAACCGCCTATCTGGTAGACGGTTCTTTCAATCCATTTTTATATTTCCGCTTTTAACCCCATGTATTTTCTCAATGCAAAATTTTCTGCAGGAGGTGAATATCCTATGAAATTCCATGCACGTTTTACTGTCATTTTTCTAGGTGCTTTACTGTTGCTTCTTTCTCTCACTGCCTGGTTTCATCCCCCACAGGACATGTCTGATACCGAAAGAAGAAAGCTGAAAACCTTTCCGGAGCTGTCCATAGACAGCGTCATAGACGGTACCTTTATGTCCGATTTTGAGGCCTATACTTTAGACCAGTTTCCTTTCCGGGATCAGTTTCGCCAGTTAAAGGCAGTCAACCAGTTTTATGTCTTTCATCAGTCAGACAATAACCAGATATACATTGCAGACGGTTATGCATCCGCCCTTGTATATCCCTTAAATACTGCTTCTGTTCAGAATGCACTGGAACATTTTCAAACCATTTATGATACCTATTTAAAGGATACGGATGTTTCTGTGTACAGCTGTATCGTTCCCGATAAAAATTACTATCTGGCTTCCCAAAATGGGTATCCTGTACTTGACTATACAGAACTATTTCACCAGATCCAATCTGGTATGGATTATGCCTCATTTATTGATATTACAGATTGCCTGAAAGTAACTTCTTATTATAAAACCGATACCCATTGGAAGCAGGAGACTTTACAGCCTGCAGCACAGAAACTGCTCTCCATTATGCAGCCAGAGGCAGCCATGAATACCGATTATATCCTGCGTACTGCCTGTACAGATTTTTACGGTGTATATTACGGACAATCTGCACTGCCTATGTCCGGTGAAACCATATCCTATTTTACCAACGATACACTGGATATGGCTTGGGTATTTCATCCAGATTCCGGAAAAAAGACTTCTGTGTATGACTTTGACAAGCTTTCCAGTAAAGATCCTTATGCATTTTTTCTTTCCGGTGCAGCACCACTATTAGTTGTACAAAATCCTGCAGCGGACACAGACAGGGAACTCATTCTTTTCCGTGATTCTTTTGGCAGCAGCCTGGCTCCCCTTTTACTGGATCATTACCAAACCATTACCTTGATCGACACACGGTATATCAGCACCAGTATGATTCAAGATTATGTTGCTTTTGACGATCAGGATGTGCTGTTTCTTTACAGCAGCCTGATTTTAAACAGCAGCAGCACCTTAAAATAGGCAGCTGACATTATATTCCAGCCGCCTGCCTTGTACCATGCCAGAAAAAAAGTATACTTTTTCTCTGTTATATGATACACTGGTTTTGTTGTGTCTAAAAAGAAACCATTCACAAAAGGTGGTGAGTACAATTAATTATATTACATTAGATTTAGAATGGAACCAGGCAGAACGCTGGCGCACCAACCGGAATATTCCCTTTGAAATCATAGAAATCGGTGCAGTAAAATTGGACCAGAACTGGAATATGATAGACCGTTTTTCCATGCTTGTCCGCCCCAATATTTACCCACATCTGTTTAACAAAGTCACAGAGATCGTAAACATTACAGAAAAAGAGCTGATGCAGAAAGGAAAACCCTTTCCAAAGGTCATCAAGCAGTTCTGGGACTGGTGCGGAGAAGACTTTATTCTGTGTACATGGGGTTCTATGGACATTACAGAGCTGCTGCGAAATATTTCCTATTACCGGCTGAAAAATCCCCTGCAGCACCCGGTATACTACTGTGACATCCAGAAGATCTACAGTATCCAATACGATGACGGCAAGTCCCGCAGCTCCCTGGAAATGATTTCAGACCAAATGCAGATAGAGGGCGACCTTCAGTTTCACCGGGCATTCTCTGATGCATACTATACAGCGCAGATTATGAAACATCTGGACCGAAAACTGGTGGATACGTATCTGTCTTTGGATTACTTTCACATTCCTGCTGATTCCTCAGAAGAAGTGTATATGACCTTTGACGATTACTCCAAATACGTTTCCCGGCCATTTCATAATAAAAATGAAGCCTTTGCAGACAGCAAAGTATCTTCCTGTGTCTGCTATCTCTGCGGTACTAACGTAAAAAAATCCATTCCCTGGTTTTCCTATTATGGCCGCTGCTACTACTCTGCCGGCATTTGTCCCAACCATGGATGGATCCGCAGTAAAATCCGCCTGAAAAAAGCAGGTTCTTCCCAACAGGTTTACGTCATTAAAACCACAAAGATCGTAACCGAAAGTGATATTCACACCATTGAGGCCAAGCGGGAGGAAGTAAGGGAAAAAAGGAAAAAGCACGGAGAAGGGGAATCCTCTGCAGCAGTTGAAGGCGACTGATTTCATCAGATGACAATTCCTGTTGTTTCCTTTTCATGACATTCCTACTGCAGTACCATACCAGTGTTCTGAAAACAGAGAAGCTGGAAATGGAGAAGATTCATCTTGAACTAAGATATTTCTTCTCTGTTTCCAGCTTCTCTGTTTTATTTCTTTGTTTTATTTTTTTGTTTTATTTCTTTGTTCTCTTTAAAATTTTATTTTCTTTCCATATTTTACTTTTTTTGCTGCACGATTTCTGGGAATATTTTTTGTCTTTTTCTTCTTCCAGCCTGCACTGGCTACAATCAGCCGAAAGAGAATCACACACACCAGTCCTCCCAGTCCAATGGCGATTATATATACTGTCTGCATGCTGCCATCAATTTCCGTGAGAACAGAATGATAGCTTTCTGTTTTCTGAAAAATGCCAGAAGTATCGGTATCATTTTCCTCCGCCATCTGTACCTGGCCAATGAGATATCCGTTTAACCGGTATTCCAGATAATTTTTTCCGTCAATGCTGATAAAAGATCTGTCCAAATCATCAATTGCAGCATCCTTAGGCAGAATACTCATGGAACTTGCCTGGAATTTTACCAGCTGATAAGCATCTCTGGGCACTTCCAGAGGTGTCTGGTACAGCAGACTGTCCTGACTGAATTCCTGATCGCTTTCACTGATCTGGATCTTTTTAAAATTCTGGTAGGCATAGTTTAACAGCATATTGGTATCGGTAAAGTGATCCTGATTGGCACCTCCCATTACCACACAGATAAAATCCATATCATCTTTTGAAGCATAGGTCACCAGAACCCTTCCTGCTTCATCTGTATACCCTGTTTTGCCGCAGACTACTGCATCATTGTAATACTCTGAACTGCTGCGAATCAGCATATTGGTGGTTCCCATGGGAATGTCTTTCCCCAAAAGCGCATCTGCCTGCCTGTAATAAGCAGGGGTAGAATCGATTTCTATAAAATCCTCTTTTTCAATACAAGCCTGCATAATCAGGTATAAATCGTAGGCACAGGTATAATGATTCTCATCATGGAGTCCATTGGCATTGGTAAAATGGGTATTTACGGTGCCTAGCTCCTGAGCCTTTTCATTCATCATATCAGCAAAATTTTCTACAGATCCGGCAATATGCTCTGCAAGGGCGTTAGCTACCTCATTGGCAGATGGCAGCAGCAGCCCATACAGACTGTCCCTTACAGTAAGCTGTTCATTGGTACGCATGCCAATGTGGCTGGCATTGGTGCCAATGGTATTTACTGCATTCCAGGAGTACGTAACCACCTCATCCATCTGCGCATTTTCCAAAGTCAACAGCGCAGTCATCAGCTTGGTGGTACTGGCAGGATACATTTGTTTGGTTGCATCTTTGGCATAAATCAATGTCCCTGTACTTACTTCCACCAAAATTGCAGTCTGGCTGTTAATATCCGGTGCCTCCGGCCAGCCTTCCTCCGGCAAAGAGTTGGTCCACTGGGTTGCCTCAGAGTAATCCATGGCCCACGCAGCCTCACTGGATCCCCACCAGCTTCCAGTGGTTACCATACATATGATTAACAAAATTCCTATGATTGTCTTTTTCATCTTACCCTCTGGACTGTACGGCTTCTACCAGGGCCTTCCTTTCTTCTTCACTCAGAGCAACTTCCACGCTTCCGTCTTTTACGCTCTTCATGTAAGTATAGCATCCGTCCTGTGTATGCATACAGTTCATCAAATATCCATTGTTGTGATTATCTAACTGACACATTACGAAGCTTAGATTTCCTGCTTTATTAGAAAATGCATTATATCTTACAACTGCCTGCTTCTGGCTGCAGTTGTCTAACCGGCCCCTGATCTCCCCGATGGCAGTGGTATTGTCCGTTTCATGGGATTTGATTTTCTCATTGTCTTCCACGATTGATTTTAAAATTTCTTCCAAAGACATGGCCTCTCTGCCCTGCATAAATACCATATACCTTTTCTTCAAATTTGAAAACATAACTGATAAGATGATATTGTATACCAGCAGACCTATACAGGCAACCCCGATTACAATGATAATGATTCCAGGGTCAAAACCCAGATGATTTAAAAAACTGTCCATTTTCTCTCCATTCTAAGTAATATTATTATAAATTATTTTAAGAATAAGTGTATAATTTTTATTTTATAACTGCTTATTGCTTTTCTATACGATATTCTTAATTACGTAAATAATTCAATAATACGTTCTAGATCAGCGTTTGAGTAATACTCTATTTCCACTTTTCCTTTTTCTTCATCCTTCTGTACAATTCGCACTTTAGTACCTGTTCTTTCCTGTAAGCGTTCTGTGAGCAGGCGGTATACATCTTCATTGCCAAAGGTCTTTTTCGTCTTCTTTTGTGCTGGATTGAGAAGCTGTTTCACATAACTTTCTGTTTCACGCACACTCAGGTCATGTCCCACCACATATGCACTGGCTTCTGCCTGTAATGCAGCATCATCAATCCCCAGCAATACTTTGGCATGTCCCATTGACAGTTCTCCGGATTCCACCAGCTGCTGTACGGATTCCTCCAGCTTCAGCAGACGAAGGGAATTGGCAATGACAGAACGGCTTTTTGACACTTTTCCTGCAATTTCCTCTTGTGTCATATGAAACTCTTTTAAAAGACGCTGATATGCTCTGGCTTCTTCCATAGGATTTAAATCTTCTCTCTGCAGATTCTCTACAAGGGAAATTTCCGCTATTTCTTCCGGAGTAAATTCTTTTACGATTGCAGGTACTTCTTTTAATCCTGCCATCTTAGCAGCTCTCCAACGTCTCTCACCTGCTACAATACTGTAATAACTGCCCTTCTGTACCAAAAGCAGGGGCTGGATCACACCATACTGCCGTATCGATTCTGCCAGCTCCTCTAAGCTCTCCTGGTCGAACTGTTTTCTTGGTTGTTCCTTATTGGGTTCGATCAATCGTAGTTTAATTTGTACAGCCCCATTCTGGGCAGATTCTTCCTGCTGCTTTGTTTCTGCTTTTCCCTTGGGCTCTACTGTCCCTGCTTCACTGGAAATCAGAGAATCCAGGCCTTTTCCCAATCCGCTTCTTCTGGCCATCAGTCTTCCTCCTCATTTCTATGTATTACCTCATCTGCCAGCAGCCGATATGCTTCTGCACCAGTAGACTTAGGCTCATACAGATTGATGGGGATGCCATGGCTTGGAGCTTCTGCCAGTCTTACGTTTCTCGGGATAATCGTTTTGTACACATTCTGCTTTAAATTTGCCTTTACATTCTCTACCACTTCCAAAGACAAATTGGTTCTTGCATCATACATGGTAAATACCACACCTTCGATCTCCAGATAAGGATTCAAACGATTTTGAATCAGCTGAATGGTGTGAATCAGCTGGCTCAATCCCTCTAAGGCATAGTATTCACACTGAATGGGTACTAATACGGAATCTGCTGTAGTCATGGCATTGATCGTAAGCATGCTTAAGGAAGGAGGACAGTCAATGATCACAAAATCATACTCCTCCCGGATTTTTTCTACAGCATTTCTTAAAATAAATTCTTTTTTTTCAATACCAATGAGTTCAATTTCCGCTCCTGACAAGTTTACATTGGCAGGAATCAGATCCAATCCTTCTAATACATTTTGGATTCGGCATTCCTCAATGGTACATTCTCCTAAAATCAGTTCATAAACAGTCTTTTCCAGACTGTTTTTTTCTACGCCAAAACCACTGGTGGTATTTCCCTGTGGATCCATATCAATGGTCAATACATGCTTTCCCTGCTCTACCAGACAGGCAGACAAATTAATTGACGTTGTAGTTTTACCCACACCGCCCTTCTGATTTGCAATGGCGATCACTCTGCTCATACTAATCCTCCAATCCAAAGGGTTGTATCCCTTGTATAGTATCAGTATAGCACCCTTCCACCAGGATTTCCATAGTAAAATGTTCCACGTGGAACATTTCATAATTCATGATGCTCTCCCGTTGATATGCTTTCTACTGTGTTACAATGGTTCTTTGGCAGGTACACCTGCTTTTCGGGGATATTTTGCAGGGGTAGACTTCTCCTTACGTATCCAGATCATGCTTCGGCTGTCATCACTGCCTGGAAGCTTAAATTCAGCTGTCTTTTCTACAGTTCCCCCAAGAATCCGAATGCTCTTTTCTGCCTGGCTCAGCTCCTCCTGATACATACCAGACTTATATGCTACAAAAAGCCCTCCCTTTTGAATAAAAGGCAGACAGTACTCGGAAAGAGTAGACAAATTCGCTACTGCTCTGGATACACATATCCCATACTGCTCTCTATAGGCCTTATTTCTTGCAACATCCTCAGCTCTGCCATGAATTAAAGTAACACCATTTAAATCAAGTTTTTCAACTACCTGTTCCAAAAAACGGATTCTTTTATTGAGAGAATCCAGTAATGTAACCTGGATCTGTGGGTATACAATTTTCAAAGGTATTCCCGGAAATCCTGCTCCTGTACCCACATCAATCAGCCGCAATTGTTCCACGTGGAACAATTCTGCAGGAGCAATTACAGAATCCACAAAATGCTTTTTCACTACATCTGTAAATTCCGTAATAGCAGTCAGATTCATCACCTTATTGGTCTCCACAAGCATTACATAATAATCATGAAACTGCTGCATCTGTTCAGGAGACAAATAGATCCCAATCTCCTGCATTTTCTCCGCAATATATGCCTTCTGCTCTATATCAGTCATAAATTTCCTCATTTCTGCACTATTTTCGTGCATATCAAGTTTGAGACGGCAATGCAGACGCAAACTTGCTCAGTGAAACCTCATGTTCACTTTCATTTTCACTCTCATTTTTCAATATATATAGGAGTATACCAGTCTGATTATGATTCGGTACCAGCAGATGCCTGTACCCGCTGATGCTCTCCACGTTTCTGCTCCAGATAAATCAATAATACAGATATGTCAGCTGGTGAAACGCCGGAAATTCTGGAAGCTTGCCCAATGGAAGCAGGACGATAGAGATTCAGCTTCTGCACTGCCTCCCTGCGCAGGTTGTGTACCTGGCTGTAATCAAAATCCAGAGAAAGCTTTTTATTTTCCAGCTTTTTAAACTGTTCAATCTGAATCAACTGCCGCTTAATGTATCCCTCGTACTTCATATTGATATTAATCTGCTCAGTGACGCCCGCCGGCAGTTTAGGGCGATTTCCATCAATGGGTGCCAGACACTCATAGCTTAACTCCGGACGACGGACCAGCTCTGCCATAGTGGTACCGGAACGCAAAGGTGTACTCTCAAACGATACAAGCAGATGCTGCACTTCATCGGTAGTCCCAACAAAAGTATGCTCCAGACGTTCTATTTCATCTGCGATCTGCTTTTTCTTTAAAAGAAGTCCCTGATAACGTTCTTCATCAATGAGCCCTACCTGATAACCAATCTCTGTCAATCGCAGATCAGCATTGTCCTGACGCAAAAGGAGACGATATTCGGAACGGGAAGTCATCATACGATATGGTTCGTGATTTTCCTTGGTCACCAAATCGTCGATGAGTACTCCAATATAAGCCTGAGAGCGATCCAAAAGCAGCTCCTCCCTGCCAAGAGCGGACAAAGCCGCATTGATGCCTGCTATCAGTCCCTGAGCTGCTGCCTCTTCATAACCCGAACTGCCGTTAAACTGGCCGCCGCTGTACAATCCTTTTATATTTTTAAATTCAAGTGTGGATTTTAATTGTCTTGGATTAATACAGTCATACTCAATGGCATAGGCATTTCTTACAATCTTTACATTTTCCAACCCCGGTACAGTCCGATACATGGCATACTGCACATCCTCCGGCAGGGAGCTGGACATACCGCCCATGTACATTTCATTGGTATACAATCCTTCCGGCTCCACAAATACCTGGTGTCTGTCTCTGTCAGGGAATTTTACCACTTTATCTTCTATGGATGGACAATAACGTGGTCCAGTGCCCTCTATAATACCAGAATAAAGAGGGCTTCTTTCCAGATTATCCCGGATAATTTGGTGTGTTTCTTCATTTGTATAAGTCAGCCAGCAGGGCACCTGTTCTTTCTGGACCGCTGCCGGGTCTGTGGTAAAGGAAAATGGAACAACCTCCTCATCTCCCTTCTGCTCAGACATTTTTGAAAAGTCCAGACTTCTCTTGTCCACTCTGGCAGGAGTACCTGTTTTAAATCGCACCAGTTCTATGCCATTTTCCTTTAGGGAATCTGTCAGATGGTTGGCCGGCTGTAATCCGTTAGGCCCTGTATACTGTATTACATCCCCATACAGACATCTGGCTCTTAAATAAGTACCAGTAGCAAGCACCACTTTTTTACAATAATAGGTTGCACCAGAAACTGTCTTTACACCTGTGATTTTCCGGTATGAAGCCTCCCCTTCTTTTTCTATCTGTTCTGTCATCAATTCTGATACTTCTGCCTGGCGGATGGTGAGATGATCCGTATGTTCCAGTGTCCGGCGCATCATTCTGGAATAATCCTGCTTGTCAGCCTGGGCACGGAGAGAATGAACCGCAGGTCCCTTGGAACGATTTAACATTTTGGACTGTATAAAGGTTTTATCAATATTTTTTCCCATTTCTCCGCCCAAAGCATCGATTTCCCTTACCAGATGTCCCTTTGAGCTGCCTCCAATATTGGGGTTACAGGGCATCAGCGCAATGCTGTCTACACTGACAGTAAACATAATGGTTTCCAGTCCCAGTCTGGCACAGGCAAGAGCAGCCTCACATCCTGCATGTCCTGCACCTACTACTGCCACATCATAATGTTCTGTTAAAATTGGCATAATTTCCTCGATTCTATCAATTGCCTTCGCAAATATCAAATATTTTTCAAAAATATGGATTTCAATAAGGATGTATTCTGTCTGTGCTGTTTTACGAATGGCATAGCAAATGCAGCACTGTTTTGATCAAGCCGTTACGGTTTGATCAAGCTGCACAAACCCTACTTACCCATACAAAACTTTGCAAAAATACGGTCAACCAAATCATCTTCCACTGCTGCACCTACAATTTTCCCAAGGCTTGTATAAGCATCCATCAAATCTATGGCATACAGATCCTCTGTCATGCCATCCTCAATACTTCTAATCACCAGCTTCAGGCTGGACATTGCCTGGCTCAGCGCTTCCTGCTGCCTGATATTAGACAAGATCACCTGATTATTAAAATCAATATCCTCCTGAAAAAACATCTTCTTTAACTGCTGCTCCAAATCATCCAGTCCTGTGCCATGAAGTGCTGAAAGGCGGCACACCGGCACTCCCGGATAGCGGCTCCTTAACATTTCTTCTGTTACATGTTCTGTCAGATCTGTTTTATTTAAAATCATAACTGTCTTCTTGGCTGCAATCAGAGGTTCTACAGCTGGATCAATTTCCAGTGCCACATCTGATGCATCCACCACATACAAGATCAAATCTGCATCCCTGGATGCCTCTACTGCTCTGGTTACACCAATCTGCTCTACCACATTATCACTTTCCCTGATGCCGGCAGTATCTGTAAGCACAAAGCTGATATCCCCAAAGCGCACCGTTTCATGAAGCAGATCTCTGGTGGTGCCGGCAATATCTGTAACAATGGCACGCTCCTCTCCTGCCAGAAGATTCAAAAGAGAGGATTTTCCAGCATTTGGTTTCCCAAGGATTACCGTATGGATGCCTTCTGTAATGATCCTGCCATTTTGGGACTGATGCATCAGCTTTTCCATATCTGCCAGCAGCACCTGTATCTTTTGCAGCAGGGCATCTCCAAATCCATCCAGTTCAAAATGCTCCGGGTCATCCAATGCACTTTCCAAAAAAGCCAGCTGATCCAATATCTCATCCCGGTAGCCTGTGACCTTTTCTGCTACAGATCCACGGAGCTGATGGATGGCGCTGTCTGCTGCAAACCGGTTCTGGGCATCGATCAGATCCATCACTGCTTCTGCTCTGGACAGATCAATCCTTCCATTTAAAAAGGCTCTCCTGGTAAACTCTCCAGGCGCTGCAGTCACTGCCCCATGCTTCAGCACCGTCTCCAAGATCCTTCTTGTCACAAGGATGCCTCCATGGCAGTCGATCTCTACGGTATCTTCTGCGGTGTAGCTGTTTGGTCCCTTCATCAGCAGCACCATAACTTCATCTATTAATTCTTCCCCATCATAAATAAAACCGTAATGGATGGTATGGGTATTCTGTTCGGATATTTTTTTGGTTCCCTTTGGGCTTTTATACACTGCATCAATTACCTGCAAAGCCTGTGGCCCGCTGATCCGAATAATACTGATCCCCGACGGACTCATGGCAGTAGCAATGGCAGCAATGGTTGTAGACTCCATACTTCATCCTCCATCTGTTTTCCAATTCATATTCTGCAGTCCCACTTTATCCAAAAAGCGCCTTCACATCTGCAGACATAACAATCCATTTAACACTTTATCATACTTTAGCACAAAAAACTATCCCCAACTTTTGCAAGTGCATTGGCAGCTGATTTTGCTGAGGGCAGCAGATATTTATGTGTCATGGACAGCACGCTTGCGCTCTGAGTCAAACGCAGCGGATACTAAGGCGCCAGATGACTGACGTCACCTGCCACCTAAGTACCGGCGTTTTCCTACGGCTGTCCACAACACATAAATATCTGCTGTCCTCAGCAAAATCAGCTGCCATCACGACCCTCAACTTAAAAAGGCCGGTGCGAAAGCACCGGCCCACAGGTCATATGAATATGTGAATTGGAAACACAATGGTCCATTATTCAGCACTGCTGTTTCTGTCTCCATTATTTCTGTTATAATAGGAAGACTGACTGCTGCTGTTGTATCTGGTGTAGCTTCTGTTATAGCTTCTTCTGTTGCTGTTATCGGTCTTTGGATAACTTTCACGCTTTAACATAACGACTACATGGCGATAAGGCTCCTCACCCTCACTCTTGGTATACACATATTTGTCATTCTGCAGTGTAGAATGAATGATGCGTCTTTCGTAAGGATTCATAGGCTCTAAGGATACGGAACGCTTGGTTCTCTTTACCTTGTAAGCAATGTTCTTTGCAAGACCTTCCAAGGTCTCTTTTCTGCGCTCTCTGTAGTTCTCCGTATCTAACTTCACACGGATGTAATCCTCACTGTGCTTGTTGACTACCAAACCTACCAGGTGCTGCAGGGAATCCAGGGTCTGTCCTCTCTTGCCGATCAACACACCCATTTCAGAACCGGTTAAATCATAAGAAACAACCTTTTCTTCTTCATCATACTTTACATCGATGGTAACAGACATTCCCATGGTAGCAAATACTTTTTCCAAAAACTCTGTACCCTCTTCAATGACAGTCTTTTTCTTCCATGCACTGATAACCACAGGCTTACTTCCGATCAAACCACCCAGAATACCGTTGCTGCCTTTGTCAACGATCTCATACTCCATCTTATCTGCTGTGGTTTCTAATTCCAACATAGCCTTTGTAACAGCTTCATCTATTGTTTTCGCTGAAACACTAATACGATCAGACATTTCTTCCTCCATACCGCCTGATGCGGTCACTTATCCTAATATATCCACATGTATACAAAATGTATTATTTTTTATGGGTCTCGTTATAACGCTGCACCATACGGGCTTTTTCAGCAATGCTGCCAGTAGCCTTTGCTGCTTCTCCGTAACGTTCATTCCCCTGACGGATCTGCTCATCACGGACTGCCAGACGGGCTTCTTCGGCTTCTTTACGCTGTTTTTCTTCTTCCTTGATCTGCTCCTGATACATCTCTACGCTCTGAGCCGCTCCCTGGGAATACTGAATGGGTTTTAACCCCTTACGTTCACGCTTTTTATTTACTTTTTCCTGATTCTTGGCAATCATATCGTTGATGTCAAGGGTCTTCATATAGTGGTTTACAAATAACTGTACTACGATCTGGCATACGCTGGAAGCAATCCAGTATAAACCAACACTACAGTTAAATGTAAAACAGAAGAATACGGACATTAAAGGCATCACGATCATCATGGAATTCATGGTGCTTGCCATCATATTGTCCTGCTGTTCTTTCTTACGGCGCTCTTTTTCAGCCTTTGTAGAAGTATCTCCCATCTTTCCGGAGATCCACTGAGTCAAACCAGCCAGGATCGGAATAAAAATCGCCGGCCATAACTGAGACATTGGGGTACCGGACAGGTTAATACCCAAAAACAGGTTCATATTGTCAATGGTACCAATGTTGGCATTGTATACATCTGTCAGCTGTGGGAACATCTCAATAAACTGTGTCCACTCAGCCTTGTCAAATGCATACATCATATCTACCAGCTTGTCCGGATTTAACTCATCTCCTGTTACATACTTGGAAAGGGTTATATTGCTTTTAAACAGATCCAGGAAACCAGAAACCTGGCTGTAGTCTGCAATCTGGATCAGCTGGTTAACAATATTCATGTAAACATTCTTAATTGCAGTAATATATCCGGGTACACAATAAACCACCCGGTACAAACCAAGGAGAATCGGCATCTGGATCAGCATCTGCAGACAGCCGCCAGTCATACTGGTACCGTATTTCTCATAAACTGCCTTGGTCTCCTCCTGCTGTTTCATCATGGACAGCTGGTCGGTTTTTCCTTTGTACTTGTTTGCAATGGCCTGAATCTCAGGCTGCATCACGGAATTTAACTTTACAGACTTCTGCTGCTTAATGGTCAATGGCAGCATCAGAAGTTTAATAATCACGGTAATTAAAATAATACAGACACCAATGTTTGCAATGCCAAATTTATCACAAACATTAAATACCGCATTCATAATAAAACCAATGATTTTTGCAAATGGTCCAATGAATGCTCCATCATACTGGGATGCAACGAAAAAGTAATCCACAGCTTATACCTCCTTGTCATTAGGGAACAGGGTCATAACCGCCTTTGGCAAATGGATTACAGCGCAGAATCCGCTTAAATGTAAGCCAGGACCCCTTTAATGCTCCATACTTTTGAATTGCCTCAATACCATACTGTGAGCAGGTAGGCGTATAAATACAGTGAATATGAAATAAATAAGGAGATATTGCTTTCTGGTAAAACCGTATGAGCCGAATGAATCCTTTTTTCATCATATGCTATCCCTCTCTGTACCAGTGTACGTTATTCACTTCGATTCTCTAATAAAATACCGTGCAGCTTCAGCAAATGCAGATATGCACGTTCAATGTCAAAAAACCCCTGTTCTTTTGCCAACGGTCTGGCTACTACGATGATGTCATATCCAGGCTTCAGGACAGCCTTGTTCAAACGGTAACTCTCTCTGATCAAACGTGTAACCCTGTGTCTGATTACACTGTTTCCTACTTTTTTACTGACTGAAATACCGATTCGTGTATTCTGATCCTCATCCGCAGCTGATGCGGCATACATCACCAGATACTTGTTGGCATAGGACTTGCGCTGCCCGTATACCCTCTGAAACTCACGATTCTTTTTCAGCGAATTCATATTTTTCATACGATCTTATCCTTTCCTCTGTATTTCTGCAAAAATGATGCAGTCTGGTGGTAAGGATATACCGGAAGAAAAAACATAAGGCCGTCTCACATCGGCGCTTTTTACAGAGAAATCCTGTTACTTGCCATTATGAAACAGCCTTCCTGCAAATTAAGCAGATAATACTTTTCTTCCCTTTGCTCTTCTGGCAGCGATTACCTTTCTGCCGCCTGCAGTCTTCATTCTGGCTCTGAAACCATGAACCTTAGATCTCTGTCTCTTCTTTGGCTGGAATGTCATCTTCATATTACATACACCTCCTATTGCAATAGCATTTTTACCCAGTCCTGTTGACTGTGATGGTCAGCTTCCTGAAAGCTGGGGACGGTGTGTAAACATACCATCCCATTATAAAATAAGACATCCTATTCATTATAGGGAAAAGAAAATTTTCCGTCAAGTAGTTTTAAAGGAAATTTTGCAGGTTTGTGCAGAAAATTTATTGAATTTATTGAAGAATCTCCACTGTGACGCAGCAAAACCAATCCTCTTGCAGATTAATTCTTCTTTTTGGAGGGACAGCTGTTTTCCATTTGCAAGTTTATATCATGATGAAACACTTGCACAACTGCTTTTTCAGATTTCCTAAGGCATATTTTGTGTATTCTCTGGATAACCCAATTCACAGGCTGTTTATGAAAGTCAAACCATTCCCTGTTTATGCAGAGTTATCCACAAGCTTCCCCCATTTTTATCCAGAATACCCATCAACACTCCCCTATTTTTGATTTATCCACATTTTGTGGAAAACTTGTGGATAAATTCGTGAGTATTTTGTGTATGACTTGTGAATTTCGCAAATTTCCCTTTTGCAATAAGGATTTCGACACGGGGATTTTCTCCGGATTTATACACAATGTTTCTTTTTTTGCCACTTTTTGATGTTGGATAATTTGTGTATGGATTTTTTATCCTCAGTTTCCACAGAAATCTGGCAGATTTTGTCCACTATTTGCCCATAGGCTCCAGATTATCCACAAAATCACCAATTTTTCTGTGGATAATCTGGATAACTGGATTCTTTTTCTTCCTTATTATATAAGTATCCACTTATTTTTGGTGGAAAAATGGTTTTTGCACAAGTTTTCATTGCGAAAAAGTCCTTTTTGTTATATGATATAAGTAATAAATTGGAGATGCAGACATGAGTCTGCATTTTTTAAGCAATTTAGGCAGCACCATACGGGCAGGAGGCTATACCATGTTAGATACCATCAAAGCGAACTGGACCACTATTCAGGAGAACATAAGAAATGAATACGAGATTACCATAGTATCCTACAACAGCTGGATCAAACCCTTAGAGCCTTATGCCCTGAAGGGTTCCGTGCTGACGGTGCTCATTAAGACCTATGATGACCGCTTTGTGGTAGACTACCTGACCAAAAAGTATCAGAGATTTTTCCAGGTGATGATCGAGGAAGTGACGGGCATTCACTGCACGGTAGAGTTCATTATCCCAAGCGACTTGGAAAATATTGAGCCCCCCAACCATGTAAAGGATGCCACCTATGAGGCAGCCTGCCGTAATGCAAACTTAAATCCCGCTTACACCTTTGAGACCTTCGTAGTTGGTGCCAACAACAAATTTGCACATGCAGCAGCCCTTGCCGTGGCAGAATCACCAGCTGAACAGTACAACCCACTGTTCATTTACGGTGGTGTGGGTCTGGGCAAGACCCACTTAATGCATTCCATTGCTCATTTTATATTAAAGAAGAAAAGCGATACCAAGGTGCTTTACGTCACCAGTGAGACCTTTACCAATGAACTGATCGAGTCCATCAAGAAAAGCAACGTCAAAAGCGGCGCGCCTTCCGATTTCAGAGAAAAGTACCGCCAGGTAGATGTGCTTCTCATCGATGATATCCAGTTTATTATTGGTAAGGAAAGTACCCAGGAGGAGTTTTTCCATACATTTAATTTCCTTTATGGAAATAACAAGCAGATCATTATTACTTCCGATAAGCCGCCAAAGGCATTTGATACGTTAGAGGAACGTCTCCGCTCCCGTTTTGAAATGGGCCTGACCGTAGATATTTCTTCACCAGACTATGAGACCCGTATGGCCATCCTCCGCAAAAAGGAGGAGATGGAGGGCTACAACATTGACAATGAGATCATCAAATACATTGCCACCAATGTAAAGTCCAACATCCGAGAGCTAGAGGGTGCCCTCACCAAGATCTGTGCCTATGCCAAGCTTTATAATGAAGAAATCACTTTACAGACTGCGGAAGAAGCTTTAAAAGACCTGATCGCTCCAGATGAAAAACGTGAAGTGACAGTAGAGGCCATTATCGAAGCCGTAACAGAGCATTTCCAGTTAAAGAGCAACGACATCGTGTCCCAGAAGCGTACCAAGGAGATCGTATTCCCAAGACAGATCGTCATGTATTTGTGCAGAGAGATGACCGATGTATCCTTACAGGCCATTGGTAAAGCTCTGGGGAACCGAGACCATACCACTATTCTTCACGGTATCGAGAAAATTAACCTGGAAATCAACTCCAACGAAAGCACCCGCAACACCATTGAAACCCTGAAAAAGAAACTTTTACCCTGTTGATCCACCATTTGGCCAAAGTTATCCACAAAATTTGTGGATTTGCACCATTTTTATGTGGATAACTTTCTATTTTGCCGTGTACAAGTGGATAATCCACTGTGAATGGCCGGTAGATAACCAATTTTACCGATTTTTTGCAAAAAATATCCACTGTGGACAATCCAAGACTTATCCTTTTGTCCACAGCCACTTATTCACAAACATTTTCAAGGCACTTTCCCTTGAAACATAAGGGCTCCAGGACTTTTACACATATCCCCAGCCCCTAATACTACTGCTACTGACATTTACTTAAATAAATATTATGCACATTCACACTTTTTCTGAACTTCACTGTGCCTGTGAATGCACCACCCTCACTCCGGCCTGTGAACTTCTTCATAAAAAGTATGAACCCAAATCGCTGTATCAGGCAATTGCGAAGCGATATTCAATATCAGCTTTGAGAAGTATCTGTAAGAAAATATTTTCTAAGCAGGACTCTTGAAAACGCCGGCACTTTAAATTTTGCACCTGTGGTGCAAAATTTATTAGTACCGCTGCGTTTTCACCGAAGCGAGAGCGTGCAAACGTATCATAAATGATACGTCGCGTAAAATATTTTCTTACAGATACTTCTCAAAGCGTCCGTTACCAAATCGCTGTATATTTGAAAGGAGTCTCATATATGAAAATCTCATGTTCTAAAAGTGCTTTGCTGAAAGGTGTTAACATTGTATCTAAGGCAGTATCTTCAAAGACAACTATGACCATTTTGGAGTGCATTTTGTTCTCTGCTGAAAATCACGTGATCACCCTGACAGCCAACGATATGGAATTGGGAATTGAGACTATTGTAGAAGGAACCATTGAGGAAGAAGGAAAGCTGGCATTAGACGCCAAGATCATTTCTGAAATCATCCGGAAACTTCCTGACAATGAAATTGTCATCGAATCTGACAGTGCGTTTTCTACCACCATCACCTGTGAAAAGTCTGTATTTACTATCCCAGGACGCTCTGGAGATGAATTTGCATATCTGCCTTCTGTAGAAGCATTAAATAAAATAGTTTTATCTCAATTTACGTTAAAGGAACTGATCCGCCAGACCATTTTCTCTACATTGGACAATGAAAACAATCCAATGATGTCCGGCGAACTGATCGAGGTCAATGGCAATGAGCTGCGTATGGTATCTCTGGATGGACATCGTATTTCTGTACGGAATGTTCAGTTAAATGACCAGTATGATCATGCCAAAATCGTAGTACCAGGCAAGACATTAAGCGAGATCAGCAAGATCCTGACCGGTGAAGCAGATAGGGAAGTATCTATGTTCTTTACCCAGAACCATGTGGTATTTGAATTTGATGATACGGTTGTAGTATCCAGACTCATTGAGGGTCAATATTATAAGATCGATCAGATGCTTCACAATGATTATGAGACCAAGGTATCTGTCAATAAGCGTGAGCTGTTAAGCTGTATTGACCGTGCTACTTTGCTGGTAAAGGAAAGTGACAAAAAGCCTATCATCATGTCCATTACAGATGGTCTGTTAAAGATCATGTTAAAGTCCTCTCTGGGTACCATGAATGAGGAGCTGGCCATTGAAAAAAGCGGCAGTGATATGATGATTGGATTTAATCCAAGATTCTTAATTGATGCGTTAAGAGTCATTGATGATGAGACCGTACAGCTGTATATGATCAATTCCAAGTCCCCATGTTATATCAGGGATGAAGAAAAGAGCTATATTTATATGATTTTACCAGTAACATTTATACAGTCAGATGCCAAATAAATCCGGGACTGGATTTGAAACATCCGTTGGGATGTGAGTTTTGAATGGGCTGTTTGTGCAGAAGCGTCACAATATGGCCTGATGAGAGGTGGGGTTTTCTGTTTTGTGGGAAGATTCCTGTGTAAAAAGTCGCTTCAGAATGAGGGATTTGTATGGATATTGTATTACGGGAAGACTATATTAAGCTGGGTCAGGCCTTAAAAGCAGCCAATCTGGTAGGCTCCGGAGTGGAAGCCAAGATCGTGATTCAGGATGGTCTGGTAGAAGTGAATGGAGAAGTGGAGTATCAGCGGGGCAAGAAGCTGTATGCAGGAGATGTTGTGACCTTTGAAGGTGAAACCATTCGCATTTTGAAATAGGCGGAGCATATGAGAGTAGACTCTTTAGAGCTGAAGCAGTATCGCAATTACAAAGAGGCGTCTATCTCCTTTGATCCGGGGATCAATATTTTTTACGGGGACAATGCCCAGGGAAAAACGAATATCCTGGAGGCCATCTATCTGGCGGCAACCAGCAAGTCTCACAGAGGCTGCAGAGATCGGGAGCTGATCTCCTTTCAGGAGGAGGAGTCCCACATCAAGATGATGGTAGCCAGAGAGGCCAGGATGGACCGGGTGGACATCCACCTAAAAAAGTCCAAAAGCAAGGGCATTGCCATTAACGGCATCCCCATCCGCAAGGCCAGTGAGCTGTTTGGCATTGTCAATGTGGTGTTCTTTTCACCAGAGGATCTGCAGCTGATCAAAAGCGGTCCGGGAGAAAGACGGAAATTTATTGATTTGGAACTGTGTCAGCTGGATAAAATCTATGTATACAATCTGGTAAATTACAACAAAGCACTGATTCAGCGCAATACCCTTTTACGGGAGCAGTACAACCAGCCCCATTTAAGCGGGATGCTGGATGTATGGGATGCCCAGCTGGTGCGCTTTGGAGCCCCAATGATTCAGGCAAGAGAGGTGTTTTTGCAGCAGTTAGAGACCCTGATTGGAGAGATCCACAGCAGTCTTTCCGGGGGAAAGGAGCAGCTGTCGGTTTTGTATGAGCCAAGTGTATCAGCAGAAGGCTTTGCACAGAAGCTAAAGGATGGCAGAGAGCGGGATATCCGCCAAAAGGGGACCCATACAGGCCCGCACAGAGATGATATCAGCTTTATCGTCAACGGCGTGGACATCCGCAAGTTTGGCTCCCAGGGACAGCAGCGTACAGCTGCATTGTCTGTAAAGCTGGCGGAAATTGAGCTGGTCAAGCAGGTCATTGGAGATACACCGGTGCTTTTGTTGGATGACGTATTAAGCGAGCTAGACGGCAGCAGACAAAATCAGCTGTTGAACAGCATTCATGGAATACAGACTATGATTACCTGTACCGGACTGGATGATTTTGTAGATCACCGGTTCCATATGGACAAGGTGTTTCATGTGGTAAATGGTACGGTAACCAGGGAAAATTAAGCTCAGACATGGTTGCAGAAGAAAATGAAAAGGCCGGGTACGGCAGAAGTGAGGTTTCTTATGAGTGAAGAGTATGGAGCAGGTCAAATTCAAATATTAGAGGGTTTAGAGGCAGTCAGAAAGCGTCCGGGTATGTACATCGGAAGCACCTCTTCCAGGGGACTTCACCACCTGGTGTACGAAATCGTGGACAATGCAGTGGATGAAGCACTGGCTGGTGTCTGTACCCATATCAATGTGCAGATCAACAGTGATAATTCCATCACAGTAGAGGACAACGGACGAGGCATTCCGGTAGGCATCCATCCCACCAAGGGCATTCCGGCAGTAGAGGTGGTATTTACCATCCTCCATGCAGGGGGCAAGTTTGGCGGCGGAGGCTATAAGGTATCCGGCGGTCTCCATGGAGTAGGTGCCTCTGTTGTCAATGCACTGTCCCAATGGCTGGAGGTCACCATTTATCAGGGAGGCAAGATCCATTCTCAGCGGTATGAGCGTGGAAAGTCTACCGGTCCCTTAACTGTCATTGGCACTTGTGATCCAGACCGTCATGGTACCACTGTCAGTTTCCTGCCAGATGATCAGATTTTTGAGGAAACGGTATATGATTACAGCATTTTACAGAACCGTCTGAGAGAAATGGCCTTTTTGACCAAGGGACTGACCATTTGTCTGAAGGATGACAGGGACGAAAAGAAGGAACATACATTTTTCTACGAGGGAGGAATCAAGGAGTTTGTTACCTACCTGAATGGCTCTAAGACAGAGCTGTATGATTCTGTCCTGTACTGCGAGGGTATGAAGGACTCAGTCTATGTGGAAGTAGCCATGCAGCACAATGATTCCTATACAGAAAATATTTACAGCTTTGTCAATAACATCAATACACCAGAGGGCGGTACCCACCTGGCAGGCTTTAAAAATGCCCTGACCAAGACCTTTAATGATTATGCCAGAAAGAACAAGCTGTTAAAGGACAGCGAGGAGAACCTCACCGGCGAGGATATCCGAGAGGGTCTGACTGCAATCATCAGTGTAAAGATCGAGGAACCCCAGTTTGAGGGACAGACCAAGCAGAAGCTTGGCAACAGTGAAGCAAGAGCTGCAGTAGACAGCATCGTCAGTGAGCAGCTGACCTATTTCCTGGAGCAGAATCCTGCAGTGGCAAAGGTGATCTGCGAAAAGTCCATCCTGGCACAGCGTGCAAGAGCAGCTGCCCGTAAGGCAAGAGACTTAACCAGAAGAAAATCAGCGCTGGATGGTTCTGCACTGCCTGGCAAGCTGGCAGACTGTACAGACAAGAACCCGGAAAATTGTGAGATCTACATCGTAGAGGGAGATTCCGCAGGCGGTTCTGCCAAGAAGGCAAGAGCCAGAGCCACCCAGGCCATCCTGCCTCTTCGCGGTAAAATCTTAAACGTAGAAAAGGCAAGACTGGACCGTATTTACGGCAATGCGGAGATCAAAGCCATGATCACTGCCTTTGGTACGGGCATCCATGACGATTTTGATATTACCAAGCTGCGTTACCACAAAATCATTATCATGACAGATGCGGATGTGGATGGTGCCCATATCAGTACGTTATTGTTGACATTTTTATACCGTTTTATGCCAGAGCTCATTAAGCAGGGATATGTATACCTGGCACAGCCGCCCCTGTATAAGGTGGAGAAAAATAAAAAGGTCTGGTATGCATACAGTGATGATGAACTGAATTACCTCATGGAAACGGAAATCGGCCGTGACCCCAACAATAAAATCCAGCGTTACAAGGGTCTTGGAGAGATGGATGCAGAGCAGCTGTGGGAGACCACCATGGATCCGGAAAACCGTATTCTGTTAAAGGTGAGCATGGACGATACCGATCTGTCCGGTATTGATCTGACCTTTACCACCCTGATGGGAGACAAGGTAGAGCCAAGAAGAGAATTTATTGAAGCCAATGCCAAGTTTGTAAAGAACCTGGATATTTAAGGGCACAGGATATGACAGCTGCAGTCTTTGCAATTGTATAAGGCTGGGGCAGTATCATGGAAATAGGCAATTGCAAAAAGATGTACAGCATCCGGTAAGGTGTTGCGTATATGCCTAAATACCATAGAGAGGAATGGAGGAGAAGATGGACGAAACAGTATTTGACAGGGTTCATGAAGTGGACTTGAAAAAGACCATGGAGAAATCCTATATTGATTATGCCATGAGTGTAATTGCAGCCAGAGCCCTGCCGGATGTAAGAGATGGTTTAAAGCCTGTACAGAGACGTGTGCTGTACTCAATGATTGAATTGAACAACGGTCCGGATAAGCCTCATCGTAAGTGTGCCCGTATCGTCGGTGATACCATGGGTAAGTATCATCCACATGGAGACAGTTCTATTTACGGCGCATTGGTAAATATGGCGCAGGAGTGGTCCACCAGATATCCCCTGGTAGATGGTCATGGGAATTTTGGTTCTGAAGATGGAGACGGTGCAGCAGCAATGCGTTATACTGAGGCCAGACTGAGCAAGATCTCCATGGAACTTCTGGCGGATATTGGCAAAGACACAGTGGATCTGGTACCAAACTTTGATGACACAGAAAAGGAACCGAATGTGCTGCCGGCACGTTTTCCAAACCTGCTGGCCAATGGTACCACTGGTATTGCAGTAGGTATGGCCACCAATATCCCCCCTCATAATCTGAGAGAAATCATTGATGCAGTGGTAAAAATCATTGATAATCAGGTGCTGGAAAACAGGGAGACGGATATTGATGAAATACTGAATATTGTGAAGGGACCTGACTTCCCTACAGGAGCAGAGATTTTAGGGAGACGAGGCATTGAGGAAGCATATCGTACAGGCCGTGGCAAGATCCTGGTGCGTTCCGTTACCAACATTGAGCCTATGGCCAATGGCAAGCACCGGATCGTAGCAACAGAACTGCCATATATGGTGAACAAGGCCAGACTGGTAGAAAAGATTGCAGAACTCCACAAAGAGAAAAAAATAGACGGCATTACGGATTTACGTGATGAATCCAACAGAGAGGGAATCAGAGTATGCATTGAACTGCGAAAGGATGTAAATCCAAATGTAGTATTAAATCAGCTGATGAAGCATACTCAGCTGCAGGATACCTTTGGTGTGATTATGTTAGCGCTGGTGAACAATGAACCAAAGGTATTGAATCTGCTGGATATGTTAAAATATTATCTCCAGCATCAGGAGGATGTAGTCACCAGGAGAACTCAGTATGATTTGAACAAAGCCGAGGAGCGTGCCCACATTTTACAGGGGCTGCTTATTGCATTGGATCATATTGACCGTGTGATTCAGATCATCAGAGGATCTCAAAATGTAAAGCTGGCAAAGGCCAGCCTGATGGAAGAGTTTTCCCTGTCAGATGCCCAGGCCCAGGCAATTGTTGATATGCGTCTGCGTACGCTTACCGGTTTGGAAAGAGAAAGGCTGGAGGCTGAGTATCAAGAGCTTTTAGACAAAATCAATGAACTCAGATCCATTCTGGCAGACCGAAATAAGCTGTTACAGGTGATCAAGGAGGAAATCCTGGTCATCCGTGAAAAGTATGGAGATGACAGAAGGACCCGGATTGGCTTCAGCGAGGAAGAACTGACGGATGAGGATCTGATTGCAGATGAGGATGTAGTACTTGTGAGAACGCATCTGGGATATATTAAGCGCATGTCCATTGATAACTTTAAGGCTCAGAACAGAGGCGGTAAGGGGATCAGGGGGATGCAGACCATAGATGATGATTACATCGAGGATCTGTTAATGACCACCACCCACAGACATATTCTGTTCTTTACAAGTAAGGGCAGGGTATATCGTCTGAAAGGCTATGAGATTCCGGAGGCTGGCAGAACCGCCAGAGGTGTAGCCATTGTAAACCTGCTTCAGCTGCAGCCAGATGAAAAGATCACTGCTGTCATTACCAAGAAGGAATACGGACAGGGTGAGTATCTGTTTATGGCGACCCGCAGTGGTATGGTAAAGAAGACCAGCCTGGATGAATATGCCAATATTCGAAAAACTGGTCTGGCTGCTATTACCCTGAAAGAGGATGACGAGCTTATTGCAGTAAAGACCACTGATGATACCAAGGATATTTTCCTGGTATCCAAGCTGGGCCAGTGTATCCGGTTCCATGAAACCGATGTACGTCCAACCGGCAGAACTTCCATGGGTGTAAAGGGCATGACTCTGTCTGGGGAGGATGAGGTCATTGGCATGCAGTTGGATACCCAGGGAGATGCACTGCTTACTGTAACGGAAAATGGTATGGGGAAACGGACATTGCTTTCTGAATTTACCCCGCAGTATCGTGGCGGTAAGGGTGTCATCTGTCACAAAATTAACGAAAAGACAGGTGTACTTGCAGGTGTTAAGGCAGTAGAACCAGATCATGAAGTGATGATGATTACCAATGAAGGTGTAATTATCCGGATTAAGGTAGCGGATATTTCTATGATCGGCAGAAATACGGCAGGCGTCATTTTGATGAATGTGGATGGTGATATCAAGGTTGCCAGCGTCGCCAAGGTTCGGGAGAGCGAAAAGAACGATGCTGCAGAAGAAGGCGATATGGATGTTCCTAAGGTTTCTGAAACGGAGGATGGAGACACCTCTGATGTACAAGGGGAGCAGCCATAAAGCGCAAGAGGCTGTTTTCAGGCATATAGATACCTCATAGATAGAAAAATTCAAACGGACAGACATGGCGTACAATGAATGCTATGGGCTGTCCGTTTAGAATAGTGAACTGTATATGCATTTCCATCAGAAATGGGATAAAAGTGGTTAAGGAGTCTTACCAGACCAGATGTGGTAAAGTGGGAAAGACGTGTCTGTATAACAGGCTTTATAAGATGGTGAAAGGACTGAAGCAGGTGCTGGGATTTGGTATAGAACCCAGTAAAAAAAATGAAAAATATTTTGAAAAAAGTGTTGACAAAAATCCACTTCAGCAGTATAATTCTTTTTGCGTCTGTATGAAAGACGCGTTGATGATCAGGACATGGAGAAATACTCAAGTGGCTGAAGAGGCGCCCCTGCTAAGGGTGTAGATCGGGCAACCGGTGCGAGGGTTCAAATCCCTCTTTCTCCGTTAAAACTCCTGAAAATCAAAAAATAAAAAAGTTTTAAAAAGTGCTTGACAAACACTTGCGGCTGTGGTAAGATAATTGAGCTGACCGCGAGAGAGGAAAGCACAAAACAGTACCTTGACAACTGAACAGTATAACCAACCTCGAAAATTCTTAAAGAAGCAGGGCTGCGAACTGTAGCGGTACCTGTGGATGAGAATGTTCAAGAATAAAGAACGAACCTAAAACAGTAAGAAAACGGAAGTTTCAAACGGG
>JBGVQN010000055.1:0-18976 GCA_045127535.1 Lachnospiraceae bacterium
TGTAACGACAAGTTGATTTCTAAATCAAAATTCTTCTCAAGTCTGACCCATTTTTATGAGCCAAACTTGGGATATAATGAACAAAGTTTTATCCTTGCATCTTCTGCTGCAAAGTGCCAGTTAACACTCCTGCGATTCAAGTTGCGTCTGCTTTCCCACGCAGAAAGTTCTTCGGATAATTTCTGAATATCGTCAATCCTTCGGTCAAGACACTGTCTGGTCATGGCATTTAATTCGATTTCTGCAATATTTAACCAGCTTCCATGTTTTGGGGTATAGTGGATCTCAAGACGGTTCGCCAGTGCAGCAGCTTCTTCAGCAGGGAAATTCTGATATAAAGATGCTTTGGTATGTGTATTCAAATTATCCATAACAAGAATTATTTTTTTATGTTCCGGATAAATTTCCGTCAGGAGATAACGGATCTCTTCAGCCCAGTCCCGCTTTGTACGATGCTGACGGACGCTGACATGTCGGTAGTCTGCAAGTGGCTCTGTAAATACAAAAATACTGCAGGTTCCGCAGCGGACATATTCAGAATCCAGCTTTTTGCTGTCTCCGGGTCTGGCTTCCAGAGGCTCTCTTGCCTCTCCGAGAAGCTGATAGGGCTTTTCATCCATGCAGACAACCGGAAGTTCTTTATTATATGGAAGAGAATATATGTGAAGAATATCCTCCATACAGGCTACAAATTCTGCATTTTCTTTCGGTGGAATACACCAGTATTCATTCATGTGAGGCTTAAGTTCATTTTTTTTAACATCATGCGAATGGTTTCTTTACTGACCGGTTCTGCTACACCTTTTTTATTTACTTCTTCTGTCAGGAGTTCCAATGTCCAGCGGGCATGCCCTTCCGGTGCTTCCCCGCAGGCAAGCTGGATTACATGAGCTTCCAATTCACCATTTGTTTTATGTGGACGGACGGATGAAGGATTATAATGATGGGAAATTGCAAAATCCAGGCCATTCTGAGAATAATTGCGTGCTGTTGCCACAATCGTGGTAACAGTTGTATTCAATGCAGAAGCAATCTGTCTGTGATTTAAATTGGAATCCTTTTTATTGTCCAGAGCCAGAAGAATCAGAACACGTTTGGAAACACGCGCTGAAAGGTTATTATCTTTGCTCATTGCTAAAAGTTTTTCTTTCTCTTCCTGACTGAGAGAAACTGTATATTGAGTAGGGCGTCCCATATAATTTTCCTTCTTTCGTAAATTGATTTGGATGACTATATGGTATCATATATTACTTTAGAAATCAACTTGCCGTTACACTAGTGTTTAATAGAGATTCTACAGCTACTCTGAGAGGATTAGCTATGTTAGGTATCATTTTGCATCATATTCATAATCGCTTTGGTCTGAATTCGCCAATACTGAGTGGAGTGGGGTATTTAACAACAGGAATGTTCTTTTTTATTTCTGGATACGGTAATATGATTTCTATGAATAAAAGAGAATCTGTTGATTTTAAATGGCTTTTGAATAAATTTTTGAAAATATATATCCCTTTTTTTGTGTGCTATTGTTTATACTATGTTGTGCTGGTTTGGTTATACCCTGTAATGGTTCCTTCTGTTACTGAAGTGTTGAAAGATATATGTACAATATCATTGCCAAATCAGGTTTCCTGGTTTCCTAAGATTATTGTATTTTGTTTTGCCATTCATTGGATTTGTAAAAAAATTAGCAAAAACGCAGTTATGCAAACGGGTTTAATTTCTGTTATTTTGGTTTGCTATGTTGCGGTTATGTGGAAATTGGGATATCCATCTTATTGGTACAATTCTGTATTCTGTTATGCCTGTGGAGCATTTATTGCCCTAGTTGGAAAGCGTCTTTCGACGCATGTTGTAACATTAACAAGGAGAATTCTATTATTCGGAATCTCTCTATGCGTCTTCGGAGTGTTGTATTTGGTATCTTTCCGAATGAGTAATATTTCAATTTTATGTTCTAGTGCTTTCTCGATGGTCTGCTATTTATACACATTCTTATTTAATACCAAAACAAAAGGGTTTTCTTGGATTGGAAATAATAGTTTTGAGTTTTATGTGTTTCATGCAGTGTGCTTACAGTTGTTTTGCAACTTTATTCCGACGTATAAAGTGGCTTATACAATCTGCGTAATTTTAACATCTGTTGTATTTGTGTATTTGTATTTGAGAATCAAGAATGCATATTTAAAAAATAACAGCCAAATTGATATGGTGTGAGATTCAATGTTTTTTAAATAAACTTTGTATAGAGTTGTTTATACGGGTTTGAGCTTGAATTTTTACTTGACATTTCCTGAAAAATCTGATAACATATACTCCAACAGATAAGAGGGAGTAGCTACTATCTTTCCCTGATAGGATGACAATCGTCACTCGGTATACGCAATTGAAATCGTATACCCGGTTCCATCGTTGTTAGCAAGACTTTTATCGTGGCTCTGAAAAGAGTGGCGACGAAAGTCTTCTTTTTATTTTCAAAACAAAAAGCAAGAACAGTCCATTATGAATTCAGAGCCTGACAGATTGAATGGTTGAAATGGGAAGCTGATATTCAGGAGGAATACATATGAGACTGTGGATGAAATTAAGCGTAGATGAGTTTGAATTGTTAAAGAGCATGGGTAAGCTGACAGCGGATCAGACCAGCCAGAAGCAGGCCAAGGATGGTGCCATGGCATATCATTGGATCGCAGAGGAATTAGAAAAGGATGTGCTTCGCCCGGAGGACTGCCGCTACCCGGTAACCGTATGGTATCAGGCAGAGGGCAAGAAGTTTGTAAAGGGTGTTCGTAAATCAGCAGAGGAAGCTACTGAAGTGCTGGTAACATTAGAGATCCCTGAGGAAGAAGTCAAGCTCTTTGACGGCAAGCTGTTCCATTACGTAGAGGAGGGACAGTATATCCCTCAGAATCAGGAAGACGCACAGCGTTATCAGAGGGTGTTGGAGATGCTGCATTTAGAAGATGATGCAGAAAGCCTGCAGGAGGTCAGTATACAGCGCAGACAGGACTCCGTAGCCAGCTGCCTGTGGAGGATGGTAACAGATTCCTGGCATACGATTTTTGACACCCGCAGAGAGGACAATTTCCTTTTTGGCTCTAACAGCAAAAAGACCATCCAGGCATTTTTATGGCAGATCAGAATGGATCAGGTGCGCAGAGTAGAGTACCTGTAATGCCAGGATACAAAACGTGCAGATGGGCTGACGAAGGCTTTGACAGCAGAAATTTTTTATGATAGGATAATGACCACAAACACCACCCCTGTTTTCAAAACAGGGGTTATGGTGCGTACAGAGAAAACAGCAGTTTCGCAAATGTTTAATAAGCCCTTGAGATGAAAGGAAGGATTCACATGTATATCATCGTAGGCCTGGGCAATCCAGGCGCACAGTATAAAGGAACCAGACATAATGTAGGATTTGCAGTCATTGACCGGCTGGCAGACCAATATAACATTAAAATAGATACCAAAAAGCACAAGGGTCTGCTTGGCAGCGGTACCATAGATGGTTACAAAGTCGTCTTGGTCAAGCCACAGACCTATATGAATCTAAGCGGCGAGTGCGTCCGTGCAGTAGCAGATTTTTATAAAGCATCCCCGGAGGAGATCCTGGTCATCTATGATGACATCAGCTTGGAGGTGGGTCAGCTGCGCCTCCGTGGAAAAGGCAGCGCCGGTGGTCACAACGGTATCAAAAATATCATCCTCCACCTGGGCACTGATGTATTCCCACGCATCAAGATCGGCGTAGGCGGCAACAACACTCACACAGACCTGAAAGACCATGTGCTGGGTCACTTCCACGGCTCAGACAAACTGGCCATCGAAGAAGGCATCACCTCCGCCAGCGAAGCCACTGCCTTTTTATTAGAAAACGGCATGGAAAAAACCATGAACCGTTTTAACGTAAAAAAACAGCAGTAATCCCCCAATATCCAATACTGAATCAGCCCCATATAAAACGCACATATAAACGTGTGAAAATTTAATCGCAATATCTATAGTAATTTTATATCCAATCCAGCTTTCAAGGGAATGGATATTCAGGGGTGTGGCTGGGGGTACGGCGTGGGAAATTGTTTTGAAGCAGGACTCTTGAAAACGCCGGTCCTTAGGTGGTTGACGGACAAAGGCAGCAGGAAACTTGTTTACTGATGCCTTTGTCCGTCAACTACCTTAGTACCGCTGCGTTTTCACCGAAGTGCCAGCGTGTCCTGCGCAAAACAATTTCCCACGCCGTCCCCCCAGCCACACCCTTGAATATTCATCCCCTTGGAAGCACCCTGTAGAAAAGGAAAACAAAAATGAGCGTATTATTTTCCAGTCCTTTGGAGGAGCTGGCAGCATATCAGGAGGTCAAAACCGCCCTTTCCAAGGGCAAGGGTCCGGTACAGCTCTCCGGCTGTATCGAATCCCAAAAGATACACCTGATCCATGAGCTGCTGCCGGAATACCCCTGTAAACTGATCGTTACCTACAATGAATTACGTGCCAGAGAGCTGGCAGAGGATTATCGTTTCTTTTCCAGAGAGGTACAGACCTTCCCTGCCAAGGACGCTATTTTTTACAGCGCAGACCTGCAGGGAGCAGCCATCAGCGCCCAGCGGATGAAAGCCATCAAGCACCTGTTGGAAGCAAAAGAGACCGTACTGATCACCACCATAGACGGCCTGATGAACATACTCCCGCCTCTGGAAGTGTTCAAAAACCGTCTCATTACCATAGCTGTGGGAGAAGAAGTGGATCTGGACTGGTTAAAGCAGGAACTGGTCTATTTGGGATATGAGCGAACCGGGCTGGTAGAGCAGGCCGGTCAGTTTGCCATCCATGGAGGGATCCTGGACATCTATCCACTGACAGAGGAGACCCCGTATCGAATTGAGTTTTGGGACACAGAGGTGGACTCCATCCGCAGCTTTGATGTGGAAAGCCAGCGTTCCATAGAAAATGCAGAAGCCATCGTGATCTATCCGGCCTGTGAGCTGTTGGCAGATGAAGCCGGGGTGCAAAGAGCCATTGCAGGGATGGAGGCGGACGGTAAGAAAGCCCATCAGGCCTTTGTGCAGCAAAAAGCCAAAGAGGAAGCTGTGAGAGTGAAAGGGCTGACTGCAGAGCTGACAGAGCAGTTAAAAGAGGGGATCACCCTGACCGGTATGGAAGGATATATGCATTATTTTTATCCGGAAACTGCCACACTGTTGGATTATCTGCCGGAAAGCGCCACCCTGCTGTTTTTGGATGAGCCGGAGCGGTTAAAGGAACGGGGCAGTGAGGTAGAGCTTGAGTTTCGGGAAAGTATGAGCCACCGTCTGGAAAAGGGGTATGTACTGCCGGGACAGGCGCAAATCATGCGCCCACTAAAGAGTGTATTTGCACGGTTAGATGCTCCGCATACCCTGGCGCTGACAGGACTGGAGCAAAAGCTCAGTCTGCTGAAGGTAAAAAGCAGCCATACCATATTGGCGCAGGGAGCCAATTCCTACCAGAGCGAAGCCAGCGTCCTGATCCATGAGATGGAGGCTTACAAAAAGCAGGGATTCAGAGTGGTCCTGCTATGTGCTTCCAGACTGAGGGGAGAGCGTCTGGCTGCCAACCTGCGCTCCTATAACCTGCGGGCCTTTTATTCAGAAGAAGCCGGCCGTTACATCCAGCCGGGAGAGATCATGGTGACCTATGGCAGCCTCCACAAAGGATTTTCTTACCCCCAGGTAAAATTTGCAGTGCTGACAGAGGGAGATATTTTTGGCAGGGAAAAGAAAAAGAAAAAATATACCTCCGGCTTGAAGGGCAAGCAGATCAAAAGCTTTCAGGAGCTGACCCCTGGAGACTATGTAGTCCATGAAAGCCATGGACTGGGCATTTACCGGGGCATTGAAAAGGTAGAGGTGGAAAAGACCACCAGAGACTTTATGCGCATTGAGTACGGAGACGGAGGCAATCTGTTTATTCCGGCTACCCAGTTCCATCTGATACAAAAGTACGCAGATGCAGAGTCCAAAAAGCCCAAGCTGTCCAAGCTTGGCAGTCCGGAGTGGTCTAAGACCAAGTCCAGGGTCCGTGCTGCTGTCCAGGATGTGGCAAAGGATCTGGTAGAGCTGTATGCTGCCAGACAAAACGGCAAGGGCTTTACCTATGGGGCGGATACGGTATGGCAGAAGGAATTTGAGGAAATGTTTCCCTATGAGGAGACAGAGGATCAGCTGGCTGCCATTGAAGCCACCAAACAGGACATGGAAAGTGATAAGATCATGGATCGTCTGGTGTGCGGTGATGTAGGCTTTGGCAAGACAGAGGTAGCCATCCGGGCAGCCTTTAAGGCTGTACAGGAAAATAAGCAGGTGGTCTATCTGGTGCCTACCACCATTCTGGCACAGCAGCATTACAATACCTTTTGCCAGAGAATGAAGGATTATCCTGTCCGGGTGGAATTGATGTGCAGGTTCCGTACCCCTGCCCAGAACAAGGCGGTAGCGGCAGAACTGAAAAAAGGGATGGTAGATATTGTGATCGGTACCCACAGAGTGCTGTCCTCTGATGTGGTCTTTAAAGACCTGGGACTGCTGATCATTGATGAAGAACAGCGCTTTGGCGTGCGCCATAAAGAAAAGATCAAGCAGATGAAGCAGAATGTAGATGTGCTGACCCTGACTGCCACACCGATCCCAAGGACTCTCCATATGAGTATGATCGGCATCCGGGATATGAGTATGCTGGAGGAAGCTCCGGTAGACCGTCTGCCCATCCAGACCTATGTAATGGAGTACAATCCGGAAACAGTGAGAGAAGCCATCAACAGAGAACTGGCTCGTAACGGACAGGTATATTACGTATACAACCGGGTAACAGACATTGCAGAGATGACTGCCCAGATCGCAGGGCTGGTGCCGGATGCCAGCGTGGCATATGCCCATGGACAGATGAGCGAGCGGGAGTTAGAAAAGGTCATGCTGGCATTTTTAAACCAGGAGATTGATGTGCTGGTCACCACCACTATTATTGAGACGGGTCTGGATATCAGCAACGTGAATACCATTATGATCCATGATGCAGACCGGTTTGGATTATCACAGCTGTATCAGCTGAAAGGTCGTGTGGGACGCTCCAACCGTCTGGCCTATGCCTTTATCATGTACCGCAGAAACAAAATGCTCAAGGAAGTGGCAGAAAAGCGTCTCAGGGCGATCAAGGAGTTTTCGGAGCTTGGCAGCGGTGTTAAAATTGCTATGCGGGATCTGGAGATCCGTGGTGCAGGTAATCTGCTTGGTGCAGAGCAAAGCGGGCAGATGGAGGCAGTGGGTTATGATTTGTACTGTAAGATGCTTAATGAGGCTGTGGCGGCATTAAAGGGTGAGACTGTAGAGCAGGATGCCTTTGATACCACTGTGGATCTGAAAATTGATGCGTATATCCCATCTTATTATGTCCGCAGTGAAACTGCCAGACTGGATCTGTATAAGCGGATTTCTGCTGTAGAGACAGAAGAGGAACAGATGGATCTGCAGGATGAGCTCGTTGACCGTTTTGGAGATATCCCACTCCCCCTGCAGCAGCTTTTAACCATTGCCGGTCTG
Organism: Lachnospiraceae bacterium; assembly: GCA_045127535.1. GTDB lineage: Bacteria > Bacillota > Clostridia > Lachnospirales > Lachnospiraceae > UBA2942. Next base: position 7,575 of record JBGVQN010000055.1, read on the forward strand.
CGGAATATGGCTCATGAGGCTTATATACGGGAAATTACAGGAAATACTCAGAAACTGAAAATCGTTATGTATGAAAAGGCACCGGTAGACACGAACAAAATTGTCTCCTTTGTGGAAAAGTACAAAGGAAAAATGCGCTTTTTGACAGAAAGTGTTCCCTATTTCCTATATGAGTCCCCGCAAAAAGGGAAAAATGACACAGAAAACCTGCTGAATTTTGTGAAAAATATGATAAATGAGATAAAAATGTTGCTTGTTTTGTAAAAACGTACTATAATAACAAGGACAGTGTGCGGCAGTCTTTTGATCAGGTAAGATTGTATACACGGCTAAATGCAAATCAGGCATAAATCGGTTCCCTTAATTGTAAGGAAAGTTTGGGGGATAAGCAACAGGCACATGTATGGATGTGCGGGAGAACGATTTTTAGGAGGCAATTATGAAATTAAGACGTAAGAGCAGTATGATTGCTCTGTTAATACTGGCAATGAGTTTTTCTGCATTTGCTGGATGTGAGAGAAATACTTCAGCAGATCATGCGACAACTGTAGTAGCCAAGTATGGCAGTGAGAAAATTTATCTGGATGAAGCTGAATTTTATGCAAAACTCAGTCAGTACCAGTATGAATCTTTATATGCAATGGCAGATTACTGGCAGACAGAGTTAACCACAGGCTATACCTATGAGGACAGCGTAAAAGATGATGCAATGGGCAAGATATTGCAGACACGTATTCTGTGTGATGAGGTTGAGGCACTTGGTGTATCTCTCACAGATGAGGAGAAGGCTACCATTGATCAGGCAGTAGCTGATTTCCAGGCAAGTGAAGAAGGAATTGCCATTGGTGCAGCAGATGATCTGGTAAAAGAAATCTATACGCAGAATGCACTGGCTAATAAAGTTCGTGCTGCTATGATTGCAGATACAGATACAGAAGTAAATGAAGAAGACTTTGTGTGCCGGGATATGGACTGCTTCGTGATCTATCCAAGTGAGACAGAAGATGGTGAGGAAGATACTGTAGATGAAGAAGCAGCAGCTGCAGAAATTGAGCAGTATTTAGCTGACGGTGATACGGTAGATGATATTTATGCGCTGTATGATACAGATGTATATACCCTGTACAAGTTCTCTGACTATGCAGTTTGTAAGGCTGATGAGTATCCATTTGCTGAGGAATTGTTTGCTTTAGAGGCAGTAGGGGATGTGGATACTGTTTATGATGAGGAAAGCGGCAACTACTATGTATTCCGCCTGACGTCTTTGACAGATGAGGAAGCTACCAAAGAGGCAATTGCTTCTGAAATCGAGGAGAGAGAGAATACCAACTTCCAGACCAAGTATGAAGAACTGAAGAAGGATGCCAAGAATTTTAAGGTAGATGAGGATGTGTGGGCTGAGATTGTATTTGATGAACCTGTGTATGTAGAGCCGGAAACAGAAACAGAATCTGTTGACGAAACCGAATCGGTATCTGAAAGTGAAACAGTAGCTGAGTAAAAGGCACCTTTTGAAGAGTGTACTTTTACAGAAATGATAAGCAGAAAGCCGCGAAACAGAAAACACTCTAACCGGAGTGAAAGCTGTTTCGCGTTTTTTTTGACTGCTAGAAATGAAAAGTATGAAACCATTGGGAAAAAGTGACAAATATTAGAGAAAATCGGACTTTAAATTGAATAAATGTCTGAAAAAGTTTACTTTTTTCTCATTATCATGTATACTTAATATAGATATTTGGAGAATGTGGGGGAAAATGGCATGATACCGAAAACACTGCATTATATATGGCTTGGAAATGGGAATAAACCTAATTTGACTAACATCTGTATCCATTCCTGGTACGAAAAGCTAGAAGGGTATACCATTCAGGAGTGGTCAGAGGCCAATCTGGATCTGGATAAAATAGCAGAAGAAAACCGGTTTTTTAGAGAGTGCAGAAAAAGAAAAATCTGGGCTTTTATGGCGGACTATTTAAGACTGTATATTCTGTATCAGTATGGAGGTATTTATGTGGATACGGATATACAGGTGCTGAAAAACTTTGATGATATATTAGACAATGGATTTGTTGTAGGGTATGAATATGCCCCTATGTGGGGAGCGGATGCTCAGGTAGTGGGTGCTGGCGTCATTGCAGCAGAAAAAGGAAATCCTACTTTGAAAAAAATTCTGGATTTTTATAACAGTGAAATATGGGAAGTAGACTTCTATACCATTCCTATGATTCTGGACTATGTGCTGAAAAAGTGTGACAGCAGGGAATACACATTGTATCCTGTGGATTATTTTGCACCTTTTACGCCTCTGAATAATCTGAGTATAGCACAGCAGAAGGAACGGCTTACAGAAAATACGATATGTATTCACTGGTATAACGGATCCTGGTTGGACAACCTGGATGTAAGGCTGTTTTTAAAATGCAAGCATATAAAAAATCCTTTGTTAAAGAAAATGGTACAGATTAGACAGCTTACCGGATATTTTTATCGGAAGGTTGTAAAAAGAAAATAGAGAACGGAAAAAATGAATGCTTTGTAATCATATGAGACTTTTAGCAGAATATGAGTAAAATTTGAGGAAAGCGGTTTACAAAGCTTTTATTATCATGTAGACTAAAATAATGCAGCGGTGTGTCTGCGGTGTTTACTACAGGGGGACAAACAGTGAAAAAAATTCTTTATGTCGTAGAAGCCTTTGGAGGAGGCGTTTTTACGTACATGGTAGATCTGGCAAATTCACTTTGTCAGGAGTTCGACGTTACCATTGCGTATGCATTACGAGAACAAACACCAGAAAATTATCTGGAGTACTTTGATGAAAGAATTCATATGGTACGGGTAGAACATTTTACCCGCTCGATTGGTCTGAAAGGGGATGTTCAGGCCTATTTTGAGTTGCGTCATTTGATTCAGGAAGTCAAGCCGGATATTTTGCATTTCCATTCCTCCAAAGCAGGAGTGTTGGGACGTTTTGCATGGAGTACAAAGACACCTATGTTTTATACTCCCCATGGTTATGCATTTCTGATGAGCAGTCATAGTAAAAAGCAGCGAGTTGCATATGAATGGATCGAGCGGATATGCGGACTGCGTAAGTGTACTACCATTGCGGTATCTAAAGGTGAATATGATGTGGCCAAAACCATTACCAGACATGCAACTTATATTAATAATGGTGTGAATCTGGACTGTCTGCGGGAAAAGCTTGCAGAGTTAGATCAGGTACATACATCGGAAGCTGCAGTAACGCGTTTGAACAATCAGCCTGTTGTATGTACATTAGGCCGTATCTGTGCACAGAAAAACCCAAAAGTATTTAACGAAATTGCAAAGCGTTTTCCACAAATCCAGTTTTACTGGATTGGAGACGGATTTATGCGGGAAGAAATCACCAGTCCTAATATTACAGTGACTGGCTGGCTGGACAGGATCAGTGCATTACATATTATGAAACAGGCAGATATTTTTATTTTACCGTCTTTATGGGAAGGATTGCCTATGTCTCTGGTAGAGGCTATGTACCTGGAAAAGGTGTGCATTGTGAGCAACATTATAGGCAACCGGGATGTAATTGAAAATGGCAGAAATGGTTATATAGCAGAAGATATAGATGGGTTCTGCAGCTGTCTTGAACAGATTCTGGAAAAGGGTCTGGAGTCTCAGGCATTGATCCGTCAGGCTGCCAAAGAGGATGTGGAAAGAGAGTATAATACTACTGTAATGGCTGATAAGTATGCACAGCTGTACCGCCAGGCATGTGAAAAACGTTCCTGAGAGACTGTATTTTCCTGGTAGGCAAGTGCAGGGATGGGAGAGAAAAGGATGAAAAAGGTTGGAATCGTATCATGTTATTTTCACCCCAATTATGGAAGTATGCTGCAGGCATATGCGACACAGAAGATTTTGGATGAGCTGGGCGTGGAAAATGAGACCATTTGTATTGATGGCATTAAGGGGGAAATGGATAAGACTAAGACCAGATATTATCTGCGTCAGATAGGAAACCCGGATATTTTAGCAGGAACTATACTGCGTATTGGTAAGCGCAAGTTCTACCGGATATTGAAAAAGGACACCTTTGGAAAGCAGGTATCCCTTCGGAATGCCTGCTTTCAGCAGTTTTCAAAAGAACGATTTCGGATATCAAAGGCATATAGATCCAGAGAAGAGCTGACACAGGCATGTAAGGATTACAGTTCTGTATTGGTAGGCTCTGACCAGCTGTGGCTTGCATCCAATATTGAGGCTGATTATTATACCTTAACCTGGGTTCCGGATGAGGTAAATAAAATTGCCTATGCCACCAGCTTTGGTGTATCTTCCCTGCCAAAATATCTGTTTGATCAGACAAAGGCTTTTTTAAGCCGCATTGACCACATTGCAGTGCGGGAGGAAAAAGGCCGGGAACTGGTAAAGTATTATACCGGCAGAGAAGTACCGCTGGTATGTGACCCTACACTGCTTTTTTCAGCAGAAGACTGGATGTGTATCCAGAAGCAGGAGCCTGTGGTAAAAGGATCTTATATTTTCTGCTATTTTCTGGGAAATAATACAGAGGACAGGGAGTTTGCAAAGCGGCTTCGCGAGGAAACCGGGTATAAGATTGTAGCACTGCAGCATTTGGATGAATATATCAAAACAGATTGTGGTTATGCAGATGAGACGCCTTATGAGATAGGACCTGGAGAATTTGTGAACCTGATTCGCAATGCAGAATATATTTGTACAGATTCATTTCACGGCAGTGTATTTTCCATTCTGCATAGAAAGCAGTTTTTTACCTCCATGCGTATCCGCAAGGAAGGGGTACTGTGTACCAATAACAGAATTGATTCTCTCTTTGCCACATTAGGTGTGACCGGCCGTAAAATAGACGGCAGTGAAGATGTAAGAGAATGTATGGAAAGAACATTGGATTATGATGCCATTCATCAGAGAATTGCAGAGTTCAGAGCAGAGTCTGTAGCATATCTGAAGGATGCCCTTGGCAGATAATATGGTGATGTAAGATGTATGGAGACTGCATGGTATCATAGGATTTTGAAGCGTTCATTGCAGCAATGCAATGGACACTTTGTGGATCGATGCTTTGCTGTGGGGAGGAAAGTTATGGAGCAAAAAACAAAGGTGTTGTTGTTTGTAGACCGGCTGCGTGTAGGTGGGATACAGACACTGCTGGTAAATTTGCTGGAGCATTTTGACCTGAATAAGCTGCAGGTAGATTTCCTGGTGCTGGATGATGGTAATCATTATGAATTGGAAGATAAGGTACAGGCATTGGGCGCAGCTTTGCATAAATTGGAGGGGGCATGGATTTATAAGCCTCAGGATTATTTATCTTATTGCAAAAAGATAAAGGCATTTTTTTCAGCACATCATGATTATGATGCAGTACATCTTCATTCTTCCAGTAAGAACTTTTTGGTACTGTATTATGCCAAAAAGTATGGGATTCCAGTGAGGATTGCCCATTCTCATAATACAGGATTTCAATCTGAGTCTAAAGTCCAGGTCCTTCTGGGAAATGTGCTGAAGGGGCAATTGAAACGTTATGCCAATTATTATTTTGCCTGTTCAGCCTATGCAGGAGAATGGCTTTTTGGAAAAAAAGCTATGGAGAGTGGCCGGGTCTATGTAATGCCAAATGGCATTGATTTGAATCAGTTTCAATACAGTGAGGAGACCAGAGCGGCTCTTCGTCGGGAACTGGGTGTGGAAGGAAAAACCGTGATTGGGAATGTAGGCCGTTTTATGCCTCAGAAAAATCACAGTACATTAATTGATATCTTTGCAGAAATTCATAAACAAGATCCAGATACAGTACTTTTGCTGGCTGGTATTGGAGAACTGATGGAGGAGACCCAAGAAAAAGTAAAGATGCTGGGACTGGAGGATTGTGTACAGTTTCTGGGCTTTCGTACAGATGTGATGAATCTGACACAAGCGATGGATGTGTATCTGATGCCGTCCTTTTATGAAGGCTTTCCTATAACTGGTATAGAGGCTCAGGCAGTAGGATTGCCTTGTATATTTTCAGATACCATTACCAGAGAAGCGAAGCTTATTGATCAGGTGGAGTATATCAGTTTGCAGGCTCCTTTGTCTGAGTGGGCAGAAAAGACACTGGCTCTGTCGGGTTCCTGTGACAGAAATGCCTGTGGGAAGGTGTTAAAGGAGCAGGGATTTGATATCAATGATATTGCCAGGTTCCTGGAGGAATTTTACCGCAATGGCGGTCAGAAGTAAGATAAGAATGAGGGGGATGAAAACATGGCTGGTCAGTATAGCGGTGGAAAACTATCCAGAATGTTTAAATCATCGTTTCTGTATAGGACGATTGATACGGTAAGTATCTTTCAGGTTTTTATATTTGTAATAATTGCAGCTAAAATAGTTCGATGGACAGTGATGTATGGGAATCAGGTCACGTATAGTGTGGGTCATTCTTGGATTGAAGACATATACAATGGTAATGTGGGGATTGAGCTGTTCTCTGCAGAAGATGGCGCGGGGAATGTGTCTGCTGGTGGTAATGCTCTATATGTTTTTTGGAAGTTAAATATATTTCATCTTCGTAATTATGTTGATTGGGAAATTTATATTTCCATTCTGGCTAATAGCATTGTATTACTTGTTTTGACACAATTAAAGCAGGTATTGCGAATATACCAGTGGCTATTAGTAATTATGACAATAGCAGTGTTGAATATTTTCAGCTTTTGTCTGGCTAAAGAGCCAATTCAGATGTGTTATTTCCTTTTGATATTTTTGGTCTTAAACACAAAGTGGGATTATAAGTATAAGTGTATTGGCATTTATGCATGCATTCTGTTTAGTTGTATGACATTCCGTACTTATTATATTTTGATATTAATGTTTATGATAGCATCTCAGTGTGGTTGTAATTGGATATTGAAAAGAGTGAATGGGATTGGAAAACGTATCATTGTTTTTATAATTGGAATTACACTGTTTTGCTTTGTTTTCCTTAGTTGTGCATATGCATTTAGTCCTGAGAATTATGAGAGCATTTATAATGCAAGGGTGCATACACGGTCTATAGAAATGGCTAATACTGGAATTAAAAATTGGTTACCTACGGATAATGTATTTATGTTTACGCTAAACTGGATTACAGTGGTATTGCGATTGTTGCTTCCGTTGGAATTATTGCCCATGGGCCCCAAATATTGGTTATTTGTAGTATATCAGCTCATTATTACCATATTTGTACTGCGGGCATTAAAAAAAATAAACCAAAACAGTAAGAATGTGAATTTAGCTTTATTTGTTTATTTGGGATTTTTACTGGGGTCAGCTACATTTGAACCAGATTTTGGTTCATGGGTGCGTCATGAGTCTGTTTGCTTCCCGGTTCTCTTTGCTATGAGTGATATTATAGGTGTGAAAAAAAGACAATACGTGAAGTATACAGTAGAGTTATCGGAAAAAGCATGAGAGTAGTATTGGTTAACATATTTTTATGTTGCAATGAGTATAATTGCTCTTAATTAAGAAGATATATGAAAATATTTAGAATTTGCAGTGGAGTATGCAGAAAATTCAAAGATTTCTGTTGGATATACTAATATAGTATGTTTGAGTGAAACAAGGAGAAACTATATATGGAGAAGAAAGTAAATCGTTGTATGTATAGTTTAAAGGGAATCGCCTGCATTGGTGTAGTGATTATGCATTGTGGTTTTCCAACGACTATAGGAGATTTGATACGGTATGCGTTTAAGTTTGCTGTTCCTGTTTTTTTTATGATTTCCGGGTATTTTACATATAGCACAGATAAGCATATAGTAGAAAAAAAGATACTAAAGCATATAAAACATTGCATATGGTTATTGATATGGTCGGAAGTGTTTTATGGATGCGTGTCACTGATTTTCAACTTTATGGAAGGGGAAATGACGATTATATCCTGGATACAGTCAATTGGTATTACTGATTTGAAGAAAATTCTTGGAATATTGTGGCATGGTTCATTTTTTAATGGCACCTTCTGGTTTTTATATGCAATAATATGGGGGTATGTATTTTTGTATTTTATCAATAAATATAAGATATATGGCCCTGCGTATGTTTATGCTGTAGTGATGTTAATGTTACATGTGATAATTCGCACATTATGGCGTATATGCCAATGGCCAGGATATGATGCAGGGATTTTTAGAAATGCATTTGTATATGGATTGCCTTTTATGCTGCTTGGATGTGGAATACGCCAAATGGAGAATAGTGGAAAATTATCGGTAAAATCAACTGCACTGTTTTGGATATTTATTGCAGGAAATTTGCTAACTGTGATAGAATATTTGCTTACTAGACAAGCACTGGATATCTTTCTAGGAACAGTAGTATCTTCTTGTGCGATGTTTGTATTTGCAGTGTTGAATCCACAGTTTTACGGCATAGCTATTATCGAGTGGATTGGTAAACGATTGTCCATGATAATATATGTGATTCATATATTTTGTATTGATGTGATAGAAAAAATATATATAAGAATCGGAGTGAATGAAAATGTATTGTTTGCTTGGTTAAAGCCGATAATTGCTATTTTATTTTCCATAGTTAGTGCGTTAGTGTATGATTATGCAAAACAGAAAGTACTTTTATACAAAAATAATAAAAAGTTAGAAGTATGATGAAAAGAGGCATAGAAAGGTTTATTATAGATAGCGCAAGACTGTTACAGAAAAGTTTTTGAATGAATTAAGAAAGAAGTAACTGGCGGATGTTAAAAAAGAGAACAGTAATACTGATTGTAATATATTTCGTTTTCCTAACCTTTTGCATCCTTTTTAAGGGATCTTATACCTATTTACAAGCATGTATTAGTGCTTATCAGAGTGGAATCGTTTCGCAGGAACGTGTTAATTTGCATTTTTTTCAAACGATTGGAGCCAGTCTGTATCAATGGAAAAATTCATGGCTTCTGATGAATCTTCTGATAAATATTGTTTTGTTTGTGCCCTGGGGAATTTTTCTAGGAAAAAAACTGGAGAAATGGGATGGATATAGATGGACTGTAGTGGGAATTTTAGGTATGATATTGTCTCTTTGCTATGAATTAATACAGCATTTCGCAGGTATAGGTTGTTTTGATGTAGATGATATTGTGCTGAATTGTGTTGGGACACTTTTGGGATATGGACTTTTTGTGGTTTATCACAATTATGATCAAATACGCCTCCCGTTTTGGTTACAGTATGTTTTGATGCAGACAGCGGTCAATTTGGTGTATTTTCTTTGTTGTACATCCTGTTATTATATATTCCATATAAACTATGGGATGAGTAAAGCAACAGGGGTGTTTCTAGTTATAGGTATAGGAGGTATGTGGTATCACTGGAATTTTGAGAGGAGGTCAAAGAGTACTATTAAAACCATAGACAAAACTTCTGAAACAAGCATATATAATTCTATACCGAAAAATATAATAATTCAGAGTGTTGATTTATTAAATGAAAAAAAAATGTATTTGTTATTAGTAGGAAAGTGTTTGCAAATTCTTTGCATGGAGTGGATTATTGTAAATTGGATCCCTTATGGTTGGGGAGGATTGGTTCTGACAATATTGCTCTGGATAGTAGTCTTGTGGATCTGGTACAGATTGGATTGGAAAATAAACATTTTGACGAAAACAAATTAAGTCATAGAGTATCGTAAAAAAATCATACTTTTTTTCACAGATATCCTATGCTATAATAATATTTAAAGCATAATATGGACAATCTTTTTGTCAGATAGAAAAGTTAATTGCACAAAAAAGATATATACAGGGGGATTATATGAAGGATATTAATATACAAAAGTATATTGTGTTAGCTGCAATTCTGGGTACGGTAGGCCTGGCTGCATTATGGACTGATTATATAAAGGATCAGACCCCACCGGTATTTTACAGCGAGACGGATGTGCTGACTGTAAGCGTTAATTCAGAAGAAGTAGATCTGCTGGCAGGGCTTACGGCAGAGGACGACAGAGATGGAGATGTGACAAATTCCATCGTAATAGAACAGATGTCCCGCATCAAGTCCGATGGCAGCAGGACCATTACATATGGTGCGTTTGACCAGAGCAATAATGTAGCAAAGTACACAAGAACCCTGCAGTATACAGATTATGAATCTCCCAGATTTTCTCTGAATGATGATTTGATTTTCCAGTCCTGGAATCTGAATAGTGCCTTGCAGGCAATAACCGTTACGGACTGTATAGATGGATCTATTACAAATAAGATGAAACTGTATTCTGTGGAAGATGCAGGTTCTTATAACAAAATCTTGACTGTATATGTAACCAACTCCAGTGGTGAGACAGTGACCCAGTCATTCACTGCGGAAATACTTGTGGTTACGGAAGAAGAGTATAGCTATCTGCCTCAGTTGTCACTGTCACAGTATCTGATTTACAAAAAGGTGGGAGATGAAGAAGGAGACTGGACAGAGTATTTACAGTCTGTGAAGGCGGTAAATGGGATGGGAGAAGTATCACAGGTAGAGGATCTGTCCCAGGTGGAGATCACAACAAAAGTAGACATGGAACAGCCTGGCACATATACGGTAACTTATACATATACCGATGAAGCCGGCAGGACAGGAAAAACCAGACTATTTGTCATTGTGGAGGAGTAAGCTATGGGATACACTGAGCAGAATACCAATGGAGAAGAAAAAATAGCCAGTAAAATACATATTAACTGGTACATTCTCATAAAAGATGTTTTGAAAAATCTGGCAGCCATTATCCTGATTTCCCTGATTGTGGCAGGCGTTGCTTATCTGGTGAAGGAAAATACTTATACACCCCAATATCAGACAAAGGCCACATTTCTGGTGTCTTCAGCAGATGGCACCAGCTATAGCAGTAAGACTTCCCTTGCAACGTTATTGCAGGAAGTTATGGACAGCCAGCTGCTAAAGAAAATTATTGCACAGGATCTGGGATTGGACAGTGCCACAGTACCTGCAACGATTACCACAATTGTACAAAGTAATGTGAATATTATGAATGTAACAGTGACAGCAGACACGCCCCGTATGGCATTTCTGGTAATGGATTCTCTGATTGAAAATTACAGTCAGGTATCCGATTATCTGATGGAAGGACTGGTGCTGGATGTGTTAGAGCCGGCACAAATCCCTACTGTTTCCACAGCAGAGACAGGTGCAAGGGAGTTGTTTAGGATGGTGTTCCTGTATGCATTTTGTATTCTGATGGTTGGTGCGGCTGTGTTATCTTATGCACGGGATACTGTTAAATTCGAACGGGATATTACAGAGAAGCTGGATGCGCCTCTGTTTGCAACGATATACAGAGAGCATGCCAAAAAGAAAAAAGAGAAAAAAAGTATTCTGATTACGGGTATGAATGTTAGTTTTTCTTTT
>JBGVQN010000056.1:0-28917 GCA_045127535.1 Lachnospiraceae bacterium
CTTGAATCGCAGGAGTGTTAACTGGCACTTTGCAGCAGAAGATGCAAGGATAAAACTTTGTTCATTATATCCCAAGTTTGGCTCATAAAAATGGGTCAGACTTGAGAAGAATTTTGGTTTAGAAATCAACTTGTCGTTACACTAGTTCATTTTCTTTTAGCGGTCTTGAGCATATCAAAAAGCATATAATAAAAATAAAGAAAACAAAATCCAAAAATGACATCTCATTCTTTCTCCATAAATTAAACTTTTTTGTAATTACAACTTGTATTTATCCTTTTGACTATCTTTGTGCGATTTCGTTGCACTTTATCAATATGCATCGGTATTCACCGATCATATATTTTAGGGGATATTTTACAATCAGACATCTCCATACAAACTCCGCTATATCATATCAAAGGGAATCCTTGTTTTTATTTTTTGTGTTACCTATCCATTGTACCTTAACATTTTTCACATAATACTTGGTGTGTCTTTTTCGATATCCGTTTTGATGGTCTCCATGGATTTTCAGCAATTCGCAGTGGTTTTTTCCTTTTTTCACTTTATCCCAAACCATATATACCACATTCTTTTTTAATCCGATAGTTACACCAAGATACTTCAGACCGCCTATACAGATCTGCTGTTACGCATCTCCCATCAATCCCAATGAGCGGCCTCCATCTACCACAAAATTATGTCCTGTAATATAATCTGCCTCATTAGACAAAATAAAGGCAACCACATTTGCCGCTTCATCCGTATAACCAAACCGCTTTAAGCAATTTGTATTGGTTTCCTTCACCGGCATACCTGCGTCAAAAGGTGTCTGGTTTACCATTCCCGGTGAAATACAGTTTACTGTAATATTGTACATGCCTAATTCAAGAGCCAGAGATTGGGTAAATCCCAGAATACCGGCCTTCGCCGCAGCATAATCTGACATCTTAGCCTTGCCCCGCATACCTACTACGGAAGACATGTTAATGATCTTACCGGATTTTTGTTCCACCATCACCTGAGCAGCCTTACGGGCACATATCATACTTCCACGCAGATTTGTATTCAGCACCCGATCGATCACCTCTATACTTTGTTCATGTATGGGTTTACTTTCTCCCCTTGCACCGCCTCCTGCATTATTGATAAATGCATCCAATCCCCCCGTCTGCTGTACAAACGCTTCCACAGCACGCTCAATGCTGCTGTCATCTGTAACATCCAGATACAACGGGATCACAATGCCTTTGATCTGCTCCTGTGCCTGAAAACGAGCAACCAGGGCATTTACCTTCTCCATATCTCTGCCGCATATACCCACAGTGGCACCTTCTGCAAGCAGACGCTGACAGATCGCAGAGCCAATGGCACCAGTTCCTCCTGTTACCATAATTCTTTTACCGGCCAATCGGTCAATGTCTGATGTTTTGACAACATACTCTGTACATTTGTGATTCCCCTCATTGCAGGTATCACTTTGTATATTTTTTTTAATATAACGCTTCACTGATCCAGGAATCAATTTTTTTATCAGTTTTTTCAATGTCCCTCGCCTCATCTCAATCGGATCCTTTTGTAAACAATTGTTTTTTCAGATTCTGACATTTACTTGATCACACTTTTTATGGTTTCTTTCATTCCCGCAGGCATCATTTTTCCTATTTTGTGTTTCAAGGAATTGTTTTCCGGCAGGGGTGTTTCGTAAGGTGCTAAAATATCCCGAATACACTGTGCATCCACATCCTTATCTGTAAATACTTCCAATAAAATTGGTTTGTCAGATTCTGTACACAAGAGTCTCGGCAACACTGCATCAAACTGTTCTTTATCTGCCGCCGACAAATATTCAAAACCTCTGGATACTACCCAGTCCTGTACACTGGTATGATGCTCTGCAGCAATATGTTCATCCAGGGTGGGTACATTGGCCGTATTGGGATATGTATGGAAAATGGCGCCGCCGGAATTATTGCATACCAGAATACGCACATTTTTCCCCACATATTGATTCCAAAGTGCATTCATATCATAGAAAAAGCTTAAATCTCCAATCACAAGAAAACTTGGCTTTCCACTGATATGAGCCTGTCCAATAAAAGCAGACATAGAACCATCAATTCCATGGGCTCCCCGGTTACAATATACTGTTACATCTTCTGCTACAGCAAAGTAATTTGCCAGACGAACACTGTTGCTGTTTGCAATGTGTAGCAACGAACCTCCTGGAATATTTCCCAGATACTGCTGAATTGCATACATGGAAGAATATACGATCGGTTCCTGATTCAAGCTTCCCAGCTTGCCAATTCTTTCATGGGCTTCCTTCCACTGCTGATAATAGCTATGCTCCCTTTCTTCTTCTGATGTCAGCGCTGCCATTTTTTCAAAAAAGGTTTTAGGAGAACATTCTACTACATCTGGCAGACATTTAAATGGGTCAGACACCTGACCTTTTGCAGATACATGCCAGTGGGCAAACTGATCCTTAAATGCTGACATCCGTCCTTTGATCTCAGAAATCGTATTTGCATTCATTGTAATTAAAATGTCCGGGCAAAGTGCTTCCATTTCCTGATGCCTAAGGATCCTGCTCAATGCAAAAGTTGGAACCGTACAATCGCAGTGCAGGTTCGACAGCAAGTCTACAGAAATGGCACAATTATATTTCTGTATAAATGCTTCTATAGCAGCTTTTTCTTCCTGATGCAACGGTCCGTATTGTCCATATACAATCAATATTTTTGCCTTTTTCAACAGCTTTGCTTTTTCTGTCCATCTGCTTTGAGGATCCTCCAGAGTCAGCCGATCGATTCTGCGTACCTGCGGCAGCATCTCCTCCTCGAACTTTACAATACCCTGATGAATAGGATAATCATTTTCTACAATAAAATTGATATGTACAGGCCCATTTTCTCCATGATACAGCTCCATCAATGCCTCATTGCAAATTCTGGAGCAATACCAGAAATCCTTTTCATCTCTTACATGAGGCAGAGTGACCACTTTTTTACACACAGCACTGTAAAGCCCTTCCTGAGGGATCATCTGTTCCTCCTGCTGGAACATATAATAATGGTTACGGTCTGCTGTCAAAAGTAACAGAGGCAACTGCTGATAAAATGCCTCATTAGCAGCAGAAACATAATTAGCAGCTGCAGTTCCCGATGTACAGCAAATAGCAACAGGCTCCCGAAGCTCCTCAATCAATCCCAACGCAAAAAATGATGCACTGCGCTCGTCCACTACTGAATAAGTCTGAAAATACGGATCATGCTCCACAGAATATACAAGGGGCGTATGACGTGTGCCTGCTGAAATAACAATATGCTTCACTCCATATTGTTTTAACAATGTTACAAGAACCTGTATATTTTTCAAACTACTGTACATAGCTATGCTCTCCTTTTTAACTTCTTGTAAAAGCTGCTGCATACTTTTTTCACCAGCTGTTTTGTATACTCATATTCCTTCATCCGATGATAGAATATCCATAATATTATATTGGAAATCACCACACATATCAATCCTTTTAATACCATGGACACGATTCCCTCATCTGGAAGGAAGCTGCAGATAAACCATGTGCATCCTGCTGTTACAGCTGTAACAAATACATAGTAGATAATTTGTTTAAAATATTCCACTGGAGATCTCTTAAAGTAATTTTTAAACAGGATATATGTTCCCCATGGAATATTAATGCATATACTACAAATCAGAGTAGAAATGATCACACCGTTCATTCCGATGATTTGAACAAGTATAATATTCACAATAAGATTTACAGCAGTTGCCACCAGAGGACGGAATCGGTCTTCCCACCATAATCCTGCTGCTTCTCTGTAAGTATAAGTCATGGTAGTCACACGGGGCAGCAGGAAATAAAGTACCATCAAAATCATAGTATCAAATGGAAATACCAGATCTTTGCCCATCCACCACTGCATAAAATGCTGATACAAACATATCATACAGACAGCACACCAACTGCATAACCAGCCATTTGCAAAGGTAAATTTCTTAAAATCCGTATAATTTTCATCAGAAGAATTGGTCACCATTTTATTTCCTACACCTGCTGTAATAGATGAAGTAAGTATAACCAAGAAACCTATAATTGAAGTCTGAATATAATAATAATTATTATAAATTGCAAGCTGTGTCAATCCCAAGAAGGCAGAGATCACAATAGTATCTACGGAAGCAAATATAACATTATAAATTTTAAAGGAAACCAACCCCATAATACGTTTCTTGATTCCATCCTTCATTTCCTGGGAAATGGTTCCCCTGCACACTACATCTGGAAACATCTTATTGGCTAAAAAGGCATTTGCCAGATTGGTGGCTATGGTTGCCAACGGAATAATAATAACATATACATAATAATTATGGAACAGCAACAATACAACGATTTTAAATACATTGCTTGCTACATTGATAAAAGTGCTGCGCTTGCTGGCCAGGTCATTACGCTGATATGCAGAAAAAAGCGCTCCTTTATATGCATACAGGAAATAACTGATCACCGTATTAAACAGATAAATAAAGTACAGAATATAAAGATTGATATCTGCAGGGTAATCTCCCTTGATCAAATATTTCAAAAACGGTGTTACCGCAAGGCCAATCACCAAAATCACTGCACCAACTACATGATAAACCTTTTTGTATACATTCAGCAAGGCACATAATGTATCATTATCATCCTCTGCAATAGGCTTGTACATACTAAATACAATTGCAGTTCCAAAACCCAACTCTGAAATGCTCAGCACAGATAAAACTGATGTAAACAAGCTGCTCAATCCCAGATATTCTGCTCCAAGAGCTTTTATCATAACAGTACGGGTAATAAATGGCAATAACAAAGAGGCTATTTTTTCAATCATACCCCATATAATATTTCTAGTTGCATTTTTAGTTCTTTCAATTTTCATTGCGATTTTGTCCTCTCTCCACATTACGCCTCATCTTCCAGCACACGAAGCATGTACATCTGACAGACACACCCCTTCTAATCTATTTGTTTCAGATAGGCAAGGCTTTCTTTTCTTAAATGCGGTATTTTTTCTTCAAATGCTGCACAGTCAATTGGTTTTAACAGCTGCACACCATTCAATTGTTTAACAGAAATAAAGCGCTCTCTCAAATCAAACTCATTCAGAAAATCTAGCATTCGAGTGTCTGTACGAGGTGCGTATTCATTTACTCTCGAAAGCACATAAAATTTCTTATGAAACTGTGTAGAAAATACTGCCGCATGAAACGAATCAGTAATAATTACTTCTGCATCCCGAATCGCACTTACAAATTCTGCAGGACCAGACTCATAATCTCTGTATTCTCCAAAGTTCTCATCATAGCCCTGTCCTTTATCATTATCAAAGATATATGGTAGTGTTACTATTGGCAAATTATATTTTTCCGCAATCTTCTTTGTTTCTTCTCTGTACCGTGGTTCATTGCCCAGAAAATAGCAAAATATGTACTTATCCTTCCGATATGTATTGTTACACAGGGCGGTCCATTCATTGGCTGTCAGAAGCAGAGTAGGATCCAAATCCACCCTCACTTCCATATTCGGCAAGAGCCCAAACAGCTCCTTCTTTGCATTATTTTCTCTAACAGATACCTGCTTAAACGCTGGCAGTAATTCCGCAAAATAAGGTTTCCATTCTTCCTTGATTTGGTCACTTCCAAAACTGGCAGCATATGTATACTTATTTGGATTACCAGCCCCTTCAAGCAAATAACATTTTAACAACTCTGTCTCTAAAAATTCCCCCCATACCTGATCGCTTCCTACTAAAAGCACGTCATACTGGTTTTCAAACTCTTTGACACCATGGTATACCTCTTTACTATGCTGAACCTGATTCATAAATTTATAGAAATTTATATTTCTATGCAGGAATCCATTTTGCCTTTTCCACATACGACATCTTACAATCATTCTACCCAGACCAGTATTCTTTATTTTTGATTTCAGTGAATTTCCTGCTGCATAGTTCTTTTTAAAATCAAAGCATATCTGTTTGGCATCATATCCCAGATTATCTAAAGTTTTCTGCAATGCATATGCCTGCAGCAACCCTCCCATATTAAAATTATCAAGATACAATGTTAAGATTCCGATTCTCTTTTTTCCCATCACTCAATCCTCCTCTATACCAAATAGACTAATCGAACTTCATATTCTCTCATGCCAATTTCTGTATTTGTTTTATATCCACTCTATCTTCATGCCTGCTTGATCTTTGACCTTACAATGAGCCCTATAGGCAATATCATTTTAATTGTCATAGAAGATATGGGATCTCTTCTTACGATCCTTTTCATAATTTTAGGAAACATTTTCTGTTCCTCTTTTGACAAATACAGACTTTTGTTCAGATAGCATTTTGTACATCGATACAGCAGATTGAATAAAACATACAAATTATTGGTGATCTGGGTCTCATAACCCTTTTCCATAACGATTTCATAAGTATACCAATATGCTTTTAATTCACACATAAATCGATCTGCCAGTTTTGTATCATCATTGGTTACACTATTGGTATTGACAAAATAGTGATATCCCTGATATGTCATAAGCGTGGTTCTGGGTTCTTTTGCAAACACCTGCTGCAGATAAAGCGTATCCTCTGCAAAATGCATTTTTTGGAAAGATATCCCCTCCAGAATTACCTTTCTATACAATTTCCCCCATATGACATATGTATATGCCTGCTTACTTACATAATCCTGATACAACTGCCTACAGCCATCAATTGTGTCCTCCTCCTGAATCATCCGGTGATTGGTTCTTATTACATTAGAATCTGCATATTCTGCAAAAAAATTACATACCACAATATCACTTTGTGTTCTGTTCATACAGTTATACAGCACCTCTAAGTAATCCTGTTCTACAAAATCATCGCTGTCAATAAATGTCACCAATTGACCTACCGCCTTGCCAAGTCCTGTATTCCTAGCATTGCTTACTCCACCGTTTTTCTGATGAATCACTCGAACTCTTTTGTCCTTTTCAGCCCATGCATCACATTTTTCAGTGCTGGAATCTGTAGATCCATCATCAATCAATATGATTTCCAATGCATTGTATGTCTGTGCCACAATACTGCTTACACATCTGTCCAGATATTGCTCTACATTATAAACGGGCACAATAACACTAATTAATTCTTTCATTCTCTCTCGCCTCTCTTTTATATATCAAATTTGGGAAATTCATCTGGATTTTCCCATACACTACTAGACAAACAATCCCAGTCTTAGTCTCATCAACTTGATCCCAACTCTCGAAAAACCTAGCCGGCAGCATACTGCTTCCAAACTTCCTACCGTCTGATTCTGCATAGGGATTCTTCTCAAATACTTCTTTATCAGCTTGTCTTTCTTCATTTTTTTATACGCACAATATGCTTCCTCTATTATCTCCTTTTGAGAATTTTTCCCCACTCCATATGCATATAATAATTCTTTTAATATATTTGCAGCCTTCTCCGGAAGCAAATGTTTTGCAAATTCAGTCTCCATACTGTCATGCAAACCATTGAAATAACAAATATACTTTTCTGCTTTCCCAGCATCCTTTTTTCTCATAGAAGAATTCTGATAAATATAATAGCAATACCAAAAAGAATTCACGATTTTGACTGCCCTGCACTTTTGCAAATATTCTGTCATAAAAATCTGATCCTCACCAATTGCCACCTGTTCCCGAAAGCGCAGTTCACCCAAAGTGCTTCTGCGAAACAGTTTACACCATACCTCAGGCCGCATCCCCTGCACTTTTTCAGTTTCTCCAAGGATAGTACACCTGATGACATTTTCCTTTTCTTCCAACGTATGAAGCTTATATATTTTATTGTTCCTAACCTTGGTACTCATATCTATTTTATGACTATCTGCGTCATCACTTTGAATCTGCCAAGTTTTTCCACACAGCAGGTCAACGTCGTCTTCCAACATTTCCAATGCAGATTGGAAAAAGCATTCTTCTACTGTATCATCAGAATCAATAAAACAAATCCATTCTCCCCTAGCCACATTGATACCAAAATTTCTTGCCTTTGATACCCCCCCGTTAGGAGTATGCCACACATGAATTCTTGCGTCCTGTTTTTCTATTTCATCCAGAACCTGTCCACAAGATACTCGGCTCCCATCATCTACCAATAAGATTTCAAAATCTTCATAAGATTGAGCCAATATACTTTGTATACATCTCCTTATATAAGTTTCATCGGTATTATAAACTGGTATAATCACAGAAATCATTTTTCCCCCTATATAGTCAAGTGTTTTTTCCTTATTTTTCAAGGACTTTTCGGTTACATATCTCAGACGAGCAAACCAAATCAGTAGGTATTTCTCGGTATCTGGTACAAAAATTGTGGTATCAAGGTATGCAAAGTAAAGCACCTCTGTCTTTTCGTTTTACATAGCCTCATATATGCCCCTTCCCTCTACGGCGACGTACCTCCCGTGTCTACCAAAATCACCTCTCACTTCTGGAGGGTCCTAACTTCCTTCGTTCCGCCTGTCCATAACCAGCGTGTCAGCTTAGTTCCTTCTCAGGGTCACGCCCTATGGAACATATTCCTGCCGACTGCTGGCTTATTCTTTGTATTATTTTTTACTGGCTTGATTTGCTTGATTTCCTCCTGCACCTTTCGGCAAACGTTTTCCCGGTTCGTTCCTCAACGCTTTCAACTTTCCTGTTGCAGCTGAATTCAACTCTCAGAACATTCTTCTAAGAATTCAACTTAACTGTGACAGGTCTTTTCATATCCTATTTTTTATCTTTTTAATATGGTAGGTGTTTTCATGCACAGGCTTCATTCCGTTGTCCTGCAGGAACTTCCCCAGAGCAAACCAGTAGTGGACGGTTGCCATACCGGAAATTACAGCGGTTTTACCATGCTTTTCTGCCATGTCCTCTACCCATGTTTTGAATGTTAGGAAACCGGCTTCTGTGTTACTAACCCTCAATAGTTTCGAGGTATTTTTTCTCATCCTTCTTTCTTAAGATTCCCTATATTTGAATTATACATGAGCTCCCTAAATATATCAAAGTACTTCTTTTACATCTTACATAACATCTTTTTCTTTTTGACGATATTTATATATAAACATCATCATAGGGAAAGCAGCCATGTATAAAACATTCTTTATTTTCACTCCTATATTAATATTTTTATCTTTTATTGCTTCTTTTAACTTTTGCCTATAATCTCGCTTAAAATCTTTTTTATCTTTTAGACTAAAGTCTGGATTATCATTCAGATGCACATATAATCCTGGATACGCATTTATGCAATCTTTCAATATTTGACTGGCATATTCATTTTCGCGCAGTTCTTTAAATTTAATATACTGCATATAAATCACATCTATCAGATCCATATGTTTCATAGTATACACCCTACGCATAATACTTGTAGGATTTTCACAGTAAAAATAAAGTTCTTCAGAAATTGCTGCAATTTTCTTTGCATAGTATATCATTTCATACCAGATACCTACATCTTCATGGATTTTCCCTACAGGAAACTGAACTTTATCAAATAAAGATTTTTTATATAACTTATTCCATGCCTGTATACCTATATTGGCCGGTGTAATTTCTGTCAACTGCTTGATTTGAATACTCTCACAACAAATATCCGATGTCAATGTGAGACAACTGTCTTCATTTACCCGCTTATAACTGCAGGAAACCACATCTGCCATTTCTCTTTTCATAATAAAATAAAGGCACTCAATAAATTGAGGATGAATATAATCGTCACTATCTATAAATGCCACATACGTCCCTTCTGCCAACTTCAAACCGACATTTCTGGCATCAGACAACCCACCATTTTTTTTATGTATCACTCGTATACGGGAATCTTTTTCTTTCCATTCATCACATATAGCCGGACAATTATCCGGCGAACCATCATCCACAAGGATAACTTCTATATTGCCATAAGTCTGGTATAATATACTCTTTATACATCTTTCCAGATATTCTTCAACTTTATAGACAGGTACAACAATACTGATTAAATCCAACATAAGTCCCCCATATTAAGCATTCTATACAACATGCAGCAGTCAAATGCTACTCTTTATGTTTTTGTTTTATTTATCCGCTAATTAAATTATAATAAACAATAGCGTTTCACAATCTAGCAATAAAATTATAAGCTTTATTCTGTTTTCAACAGCCCCATTCACTCACCCCTTTACATTTGTCTCTTTTCTGCAAACATATAAGCCAATGAAGCTATCCACCACTGTATATAGTTTTTTTCGGCAAAAGCCTGTGCAAGGTATTTTTCTTCCTTTTTTGAGACATATTTAAAAAAGTTTGTACGGATGAATCGACAATAGATTCTGCATTTTTCCCCTATCCTTAAAAAGGATCCTTGCTCCGCAGCCTAGTCAGTTTCTTTCAACCGCACAGATAAAGCCTCTTTGAAGCAGTTTAATGATATCATCAGAGGACTCATTTTCTGAAAGTAAAACTTCATAACAAATCCCTGTATTGTAACGAACGTGCAAAGTTCTTTATGGAATTAGCTTTAGTAATTTTCCAAATGACTATAAAGTCAACAATCACAACATCACCGAATAAACATCTCAAAGCTTATTTGGGATTTACCTAAAAATGCCAGCCACAAAAGCTGAGCTACTATTTTTTATTCTTGATCGCCTCGCTTAATTTATTATAAACGCTGGCAGCCCATACATTCAAATCATATTTCTTTATAACAGCTTCACGCCGCTCTATTTTCTTTTGATTTTGAGCCATACTATACTCGTCAATCGCTTCTATTATCTTTTCTTGCAATTCCTTATAATCTTCATTTCCAAATGTGTAACAATAAGGAATTGATTCATATGGCGGTCCACCAATTCTACTGGATATCGGTATACATCCGCAATAAACCGATTCTAATAAGGCATAGGAAAACCCTTCTTCACGTGATGCTGATAAAAAAATGTCTGACGCATGATAATATGTTGCAACATCATTTCTTGCATTTACAATCTTAACCCAATCAAAAATGTCTCCATTTGATTCTTCAATCAAATTTCTGATTTTATCATGATTTATAGACAAGGATATTACTAATCTTATTCCATATGTATCCTTAATTTGTTTTAATGCTTGAATTGCAATATCTACTCCCTTACGGTAATAATCAAACCCAAACATCAATATAGTAATTCCCTTTTTATCTTCAAAAAATTCAAATTGAGTATCATAATTATCCAATCTCGTGTAATCGATTGCATTATCTACATACTCGACTTTTTTAAATTCATACGGCAACGTATCTGCTACAGATTTTGAACATCCAATATTTAAATCACCATTAAATGCCCATTTTACCAGCACACCTTTTATACCCGGACATTGCTGATAATGATTATGCCAATGCTGTACCAGCATTTTTTTTGTAATTTTCGCTCCTGTTTTAGTTATAATCTGAGTTTTTAACAAGCAAAAATGGGTATATATCAACTGTACCTTTTTCTCTCGTATTATGCTAATTAATTGCTTAATCCAATTTTTTTTATTGGAATCCCAAAATTCTACTGAATGTAATTTAGAAAATTCAATCACCCATGGTATATTTTTTGCTTTAGATGCAAATAAAAAAAATATTTTTCCTTCATCATTATTTACTTCTTTGCATAAAGCTTTTATTGAACAAATAAAATTCCCTTCATAGGGAGCCGCATAATCCGAAACAATCAATAAATTCATTTTTTCTCCTTTACTTATTTATTTTTAGCCTTTTTTGATAATTTTTATTATACTATAACCACTATAACCTGTCAAAGCAAAACAGAATCAAGCCAATTTTATAGATACTATTAATAATAAAAACTTTTTTCAACATTTTTCTCATTCTTATAAACAGGATGCATATACAGCACATGTGCAGATAATTACATCAGATCCCCTATGAGACCAGTTTTTGAACTATATATACCCTTTCGTTGCCTCTGCATTCGGGATAATTTCCGCCGTACTCCCTATAACAATAGAATCAGAAAGCACCTCAAAATTCACATAAGTTCCTGGTGCAATATTCACGTTGGCCCCCAGTCTGGCATTCCCATTGATAATGACAGTTTCTCTATGTCCAATATAAAATCCAGGTCCAATTTCTGCAGCAGGATTTATCTGATAGCCATACTTAACTGACAACTTCAATAATCTGTATCAGTTCCTTTACAGAAAACTTTTCCATATTGCTTGTCTCCCCCGTTTTCTACTCTACTTCAGCCTTCGCGGCATTTTTCTTGGTTCCTGCTCTGTATACCGCCAGACATCCCACTGCTCCAGCAATCACCAGTCCCACAATCCCCACCGCGCAATGCATAAAAAATACATCCGGCAGCATAAGAATCACCGGATCCGTAGCTTCATCAAACAGCCAGTAATCATTATGAAACATGTGCATAAATGTGCGCATAGCTGTCATAGATAGAATCCTCGATTCCTACATCAAACAAATTGAACCAAATCTTCATAAGGTACATGCGAAGCATTGTTTCAATTCCAATAGGCTTGCGACCGCGTTTAGTGTTGAAATAATATGGGCAGATCATTTCCACCCAATAAGACCATAGAATTATTTCATCCATAGCATCGAAAATTCTTCTCGCCTCGTTTTCTTTTTGCGATTGGAATATTTCATATCTGTAAATGTCATTTGATTCATGGGCATACATAACCTTTCAATTGATACTCACATTTTATCATAAATTAGTTGGAAATACTCGAATTAATCAGTGTTTCTCTAGCATTTCACAATTACCCAAGCTCTTTTTGTACCCTCACTGCTGCTTCCCTAATATCAAATCCTTTTTCCAAAATCACATCACTGGTATCCTTACGTTCTTTTTTTCCTTCTCTTAAGACAGCTTGCGCCCATTCATCAATACCATCTTGCAAAGAAAGAAAAGAAAAAGAATCAATTAATTTTGTCTGCTTTGTAATCCCATCACTGGCAGCAATCACTGGTAATCCAGCCCCCTGTGCTTCTACTGCAACAACCGGAAGTCCCTCAAAACGTGAAGGAAGAAGGAAGCAGTCCATCGCCTGCATCAGCTGTGGAATATCATTACGCTTTCCTAAAAAATAGATTGCATCAGCGCAGGCCATTTTTGATGCTTTCTCCCTTATCTGTGCTTCCAGATCGCCTATACCTACCATTAATAAAACCGCATTTTTTTCCATTGAATGAACTTTTTCAAATATATCCAAAATAAATTCAGAATTTTTCTGATAGGTCAATCGTCCCACACTTCCTATAACAAAATTATTGGATATTCCCATATCGTTGCGGTATTTTTCACGCAACTCTTCATTGTATCTGAATTTCTCCACGTCTATTGCATTGGGAATATAATGCACTTCCTTATTTTCAAGAACAGACTTCGGAAACAGCCATTTTGCCGCATAATCTGAACATGCCCAAAAATCTGTTGCATATTTTTCTATACGCAGCTTATTGATATTATGTAATATTCCTACCACAATTCTCCGAATTCCACTGTACATGTTAGAAGAATTATGGCTATGAATAATACGCTTTTTTATTCCATATTTTTTAGCTGCCCTTAAGAAATCAATATTGTATAACTCACATTTATTACACCAAATTGCATCATAACGGTATGCATTTTCTTTTAGAAAATCACATAACTGTTTATAGGAATGTCTTTTACTTGGCGAGGGAATTGCATATATTTCTCCACCAGCATTTCTGATTTCCTGCTCAAATGCCGGATGTTCTGTATACCCCAGCAAATCAATACAAATGGCTTCATCTGTTTTTGAAAAGTTGCGGTAATAATTCATAATAAAAGTCTCTACACCGCCAATGTTCTCCGTAAATCCTGTAACCAACAGCCGCATTCACTCACCCCTTTACATTTGTTCCTTTTACTGCACACATATAAGCCAATGAAGCCATCCACCACTGGATATAGTTTTTTTCAGCAAAAGCCTGTGCAAGATATTTTTCTTCCCCTTCAAGAGAAGATGGTATATCTACCTCCAAACCATTCATAAACTCTGCAGCCTCAAAAAAGGTTTCCCGAAATAATTCTTTACCCAGTTTTCTGCACCGCAGCCAAAGCACTGGTCCTAATTCTAATAACAATGTTTTATACAAACCATTTTCTTTTCCCAGTCCAATTTGTTCCCCATAACTTGCCAATTCTTTTGCTAAAAATAATTGGTCTAATGATTTCAAATTATTTTGTTTCCATACCGTTTTGGAAGCATTAGTTTGGTGAAGGCAGTAATAATATAAAGAATCTGTAATAAATTCAAATTGACGGGATTTACGCATTAATAAAATACGCCCAATCATATCTTCATACCAATATCCAAGTGGAAATCTGATATCTTCAAACAAACTTTTTTTATATATCCCACTCCAGATAAATCCCTTATATTTTACAACATCATCCCCAATCTCTCCTGCTATGCTGGTCTGCACATGTGTGATCTCTGTTGCCACTCTTTCATTTGCTACATCATAGCGAAAATGTCCGCATTTTACAATATCAGCATTTTTTTCAAATGCCTTTTTCAAAAGTACTTCACAATAATTTTCCGTAACAAAATCATCATTATCCACAAATCCAATATATTGCCCATACGCATTTTCAATACCTATATTGCGTGCTGCACTGATTCCTTGATTTTTTTGTGTAATAATGCGTATGTTCTGATTTTCTCTTTTATATTCTTCCAGGATTTCCAAAGAACTGTCTGTAGAACCATCATTAACCGCAATAATTTCATATTGGTAAGATGTTTTCTGATTACACAATGAATCCAGACACTTTTTTAAATATTTCTCTGCATTATAGACAGGCACAATCAATGATAAATCACAGGTACATTCTTTTAAAGGATTATTTAACTGTATGCTCTTTTCTCCTTTGTTGCCAGCTAAATGTTCTTTATTTGTTCTTTTTATTACATGTTTCAAGCAGCAACTTAAAGGTAACATTTTTTGAATTATCCAGCTTAAAAACCAGTATATATGTGTTTTCATAATTCATCTCCTATTAATATAGATGTGATTTTATATAATCACACTCTGCCATAATTTTTATTTTTTAATTTCAATAAAGTGCAATAGCACTTTGGAACAAACTTTTCATTCTATTTCTTAGCAATCCCAGTTGCCCTCTCATAAACTACTTATTCTTCTTTCCCATTTCATATCCAACCAGACACCCCACTGCTCCAGCAATCACCAGTCCCACAATCCCCAACGCGCAATGCATAAAAAATGCATCCGGCAGCATAAGAATCACCGGATCCGTAGCTTCATCAAACAGCCAGTAATCATTATGAAACATCAGCTCATGAAACAGTACAAACACTCTGTCCCAGTTCACCGCTATCGCCGCCCCCACAACCACCGGCAACACTACGGTCAGGATACCCGCATACTTCAAATACCACTTTGGCCGTTCCCTGCGAAGCAATACCATTCCTACCACAGACAACAGAACTGTTACAATGGCAGCTTTCTGGAAAAACACAAAAATTTCCTTTACTTCCTCAAAATGTACTCTGCCGCTTTCGCTCTGAGGCAAAGAAGGAAATTCTAGCTCTCCAGTAAAAAACATAGAATTATAATCAATGAGTGCATCATAATTTTCCTTGATTTCTTCCGCAGAAAAGCCAGACTGCCCTGGAATGTCCATTGTCTTCATGTCCAGGTAATACAACGGTCTGAAGTTCAGTATGATGACCACTGACAAGGAAATGATGGCACACATCATTATGATTGCCTGCAGGATATGCCACAATTTGCCGAACCTTTTTTCCGGTTTCATGCTGATGATCCCCTTTCCATGGATAAGTCTAACTTTTTAAATGAAGTTTCTTATTTCCTTAATATTTTCTTTGCTATTCTCTTTGCCCCACTGTAAATTCCCGTCTTGTAACATATGATCCTGACGGTTCTTTCCAGTTTTACTCTTATCGTCTCCGGAAAATATTTATGGAACAGCTGGCTTCCCGGCATACTGTTTGCATCCTCAAAAAATTCATCCCGTTTCGTATTTCCTCCAACTGACCGGAACATTTCCTTCACACCTGCTGTCAGCTGGTCTGGGGTAACCTCTGTATATCTCATCTTTGTTTTGAACGCATCAAAAATTCTGATTCCCTTTTCAGAATGAATGAGCAGCCGTGTAGTTCCCTTATCATCATCCAGTGTCTTATCAAAATCATATGCTGAAAAACAGTCCCAGATGGTGAAATCGCTGACCCGATACCTTTTTTTAAACTTGCAGTCATAACAGGAAGGACTGTCGCAGATATCAGAAAAGAATGCTCTCAACATAGGATCGGTATCAATCCCATATGTATACACTGCCTTTCCATCTTTATCTTTTACTGTCATGGTAGAATATTTGTACCCATAGTGCTTGTCTCTAAACATGATATTTGATATGTCAGAACCATACTTTTCCTTCTGCATTTCCAGATATTTGTCCCAGATCAGCGGAGATGGTACCGCATGGCATACCACATCAACCGTAATCAGATTGTCATATTCTTTACCCAGAAATGCTTTCAGGCCTTCTATCTGACAGGGCGTACCACTATAACAAACAAGCTTTCCTTCTTTCAGTTCATTCTGGACTTCTGAAAAAGTTCTGCCTGTGTCACTCTGTACATATTTGCTGTTCCTGAATTTCCATAATTCTGATTTGTCAGCAGCTTTTGTATGAACCACCTTAAAATCCTTATCATAGGCTACGCCGTATACAACCCCATTCTTGTCAAGCGTATATTCCGCAATGGCGGTAAAAGCCCCTCCTGCTGTACTTTCCCTGCGAACCGCATCATCTTTGATCTGTACTAAATATGCCTTCTGCGCAAAAGGATGATCTGGTTTTACATTCAGCACCGGACAAACTTTTTCACAAAGGCCACATTGGATGCACTTCTGACTGTCGATCACAGGGTATTGAAATCCCTCATGATCCGCTTTCATTTCAATGCATTTCTTTGGACACACATTCATGCATGCTCCGCAGCCGCAGCAATCCTCTTTCTTCACAATTTTTATCAAAGCTTTATGTTCCTTTCGTTCTTAAGTAATTCTGAAATCCCTTTTTGAAATCCCTTTTGAAATTACTTTTATTGTACGCAATATCAATCAGAAAATCAACTAAATCCGAGAGGTTTTTAAACCGTATACGATACTTCTCATTCAGCCTGTCCTTTACCCCTGGATTGCCAAATAGTACCGTCTATGCTATAATTTCACAATAATTGCATTATCAAAGGAGTACATTATGACACCTTCTTTCATCTTATTTGATTTAGACGGCACTCTGCTTCCTATGGATCAGGATGCCTTTGTAAAAATTTATTTTTCTGCCCTTGCAAAAAAAATCTGCCCTTAC
This sequence comes from Lachnospiraceae bacterium, assembly GCA_045127535.1. Lineage (GTDB taxonomy): Bacteria > Bacillota > Clostridia > Lachnospirales > Lachnospiraceae > UBA2942. The sequence continues at coordinate 17,458 of JBGVQN010000056.1, forward strand.
GGTTATGACCCGGATTTATTCCTCCAGGTTTTGATCAAAGGGGTGAAAGCCATGACTGCCAATGATGGAATCATGACCAACGAAGCCCGCTTCTGGGATGTTGCTTCTGAACTGCTTGGAGAAAAGATCCGTACCCATATTCCGGTGTTTGAGTCTTTTTACAGCAATGAATTCCACACTGCAAAAGCTGCCACTGCCCCCAATCCTCTTGCCAAAGACGCAGTGCACGCAGCACGGCAGACCGGCGCAAAGGTAGTCCTTGCTACCAACCCACTCTTTCCCGTGTGTGCAGTGGCAAGCCGTCTTTCCTGGATCGGCCTGACACCAGAGGATTTTGACTATGTTACCACTTATGAAACAAATTCTGCCTGTAAGCCAAACCCAGATTACTATAAAGCCATTTTAAAGCATATGGGCGCTAAGCCGGAACAATGTGTGATGATCGGCAATGATGTGACAGAAGATATTCTTGCCAGCAAAGCAGCAGGAATCCCTTCCTATCTGGTAACAGACTGTGTCATCTGGGAAAAGGAAAAAGAAAACCTGGTGCCGGATGGGGTGCCATACGGCTCTTTTTCAGATATGATCGCCTGGTTAAACACTTTATAAATCTACCTACGTGGCTGCTGCACAATGTTTTACCGGACTTTCTATCGCCATGCATAAAAGAGTGAGGCAGCAGCCGTTTTGGATGCTTTCTCACTCTTTTTGCAATGTTATGATTTTATTATACTGCCCACCATATCCATCTGGATACAGCAGACCCGGCACTCCACCATATTGGGGTTACCTATCCGTATGTCACTTCTGTTTATGCAAGTACGATCTTCTTAAAGCTCTTCTTACCTTTCTTCAGCACCATGCCATCTGTCACTGGCACCACCGCCTTAATATCTGTGATTTTTTCCCCATCTACAGACACACCGCCCTGCTCAATGGCACGTCTTGCCTCAGAACGGGTAGCAGCCATCCCTGCCTTTACCAGAAGGCTGATCAGTTCCATGGAGCCATCTGTCAGCTCTGCTGCGGAAACCTCTGCAGAAGGCATATTCTCTGCGCTTCCGGTGCTGAATACTGCCTTGGCACTGGCTTCTGCCTTCTTTGCCTCTTCCTCTCCATGAACCAGATTGGTCAGCTCGTATGCCAGGATCTCTTTTGCTTTGTTTAACTGGCTTCCTTCCCAGCTTTCCATTTTTTCGATTTCTTCTAATGGCAGGAATGTAAGCATTTTCAGACATTTGATGACATCTGCGTCTGCCACATTTCTCCAGTACTGGTAGAAGTCGTATGGAGATGTCTTTTCCGGGTCAAGCCATACTGCACCCTTTTCCGTCTTACCCATCTTCTTGCCTTCAGAATTTAACAGCAGATTGATGGTCATGGCATAAGCATCTTTGCCCAGCTTACGGCGAATCAGCTCGGTACCGCCTAACATGTTGCTCCACTGATCGTCGCCGCCAAACTGCATGTTACAGCCGTATTCCTTGTATAACTGCATAAAGTCATAACTCTGCATGATCATATAGTTAAATTCCAGGAAGCTCAAGCCTCTTTCCATACGCTGCTTGTAACACTCTGCAGTCAGCATACGGTTTACGGAAAAGCATGCGCCTACTTCACGAAGAAGTTCTACATAGTTTAATTTTAACAGCCAGTCTGCATTGTTTACCATGAGCGCTTTTCCCTCGGAAAAATCAATAAAACGGCTCATCTGCTTCTTAAAGCAGTCTACATTGTGCTGGATGGTTTCTTCTGTCATCATCTTACGCATGTCTGTCTTACCAGATGGGTCACCGATCATGGCAGTACCGCCGCCGATCAATGCGATAGGCTTATTGCCTGCCATCTGGAGACGCTTCATCAGGCAAAGCGCCATAAAATGTCCTACATGGAGACTGTCTGCAGTTGGATCGAATCCAATGTAAAATACAGCTTTTCCTGAATTGACCAGCTCTCTGATTTCTTCTTCATCTGTTAACTGGGCAAGCAGTCCTCTTGCTTTCAGTTCTTCAAATACACCCATTGTGTCCTCCGTTTCTTACCGGCTTTGTTCACCGGCTTTGCTTGTTATGTTGTTTCGTACCTGTAATGTCTTTCCCGGACTTCATTTCTCTGTTCCTGGTTTCAGGCATTTCACAGATCCTGATTTCTTTAATATACCAATATCCAAAGCAGTTTTAAGGCAGACACATAATGGACAGCCAGAGGCATTCCGATATCATAAAAAAGCCCTTTTATTGTTTCCAATAAAAGGGCGAATTCATTCGCGTTACCACCTTTTTTTACAGACAGCTCACACTGCCTGCCTCTTTGCGTACAGCTGCTGCGATACGCTAGCAATATAACGGTTGCAGGACCCGTCGCAGCCTACTGGGAACATTCCGTTGGGTGCGAAGCTCTAAGATGTATTCACCATATGTTTCCCCTGCGCCTCTCATCAGCCGGCAGCTTTCTGTAGGTTCCCCTTATAGTTACTTCTTCTTTTCAATGCTTTTTCATTCGGATATTAAATTACATTCATTGTAATCATTTCTTTCTGGTCTGTCAAGCATGATTTTTCAGGAAAACACAGTGTACATATAGATCTTTTTATCTGTCCCCTGTTCCGGCAGCAAACTGCCTCTTACTGTGCCAATGCAGCTTCTGCTTCCTGAATGGTTTTAATATTGGCCCATTCATATGCATTTAATACAGAAGTATCAAAATTAGCAGCTTCCACAGTACCGTGATACCAGCTGCGGGTATTAAAATGATCCTGAATGGCACCGCTTTTGAAAATCATTCCATGTCTGGCATAGATCTCATTCCGGGCTACCTTTAACTCCCACGCAGTCAATCCGGCCAGTTCCTCTGCCTGAATATAGCGGCTGTTACTGTCGGAAAGCATATAAGTATCACTGGGACCTGCCTGGGTACCATCTGTCTCTTCCGTAGCATTTTGTCCCCCTGTCTGACCCAAGGATGCCTGTTCAGAACTTCCCGCAGGCATCTGGCTGCCGTCCACGCCATCTTCCCCGGCTACATAAAATGTGCCGGTATCCAGGCTGGTGCGATACTGGTCACTGCCCCCAAGATAACTGCTGCCCACTCCATTGCTGCTGGAAGAAGTTCCAGAACTGTTCCATGAAGTATCCGTTTTACAGCTGTAACCTTCCGGAGGCAGTGTACCCTGGCATCCGTCCAACAGCATCATTCCCAATAATATTACGGCTACTACTATCACTGCTCCACTCTTCTTCATGGCACCTTTTTCTCCTTCGTGTGTACTTTTCTCTCTGCTGGATAGGCAGGTTTCTGAAAAGAACTGTCAGCTTTATTGTACCTAAGGTGCACGGTTTAATCAATAGTTTCCTAATATTATTCTTCTTCCTCTTCCCCCTCATGAATATCTGCCTTAGGTGGTTTTAAACCTTCTATTACAATATGTTCTTTTTCCGCATAGTCCCATAACGCAGCATGGATGGCTTCTTCTGCCAGCAGAGAACAATGTACTTTCACAGGAGGCAGACCATCTAAAGCTTCCATAACCGCTTTGTTGGTGATTTCCAGGGCTTCCTGGATATTCTTTCCCTTTACCAGTTCTGTGGCCATACTGCTGGTAGCTACCGCAGCACCGCAGCCAAAGGTTTTGAATTTACAGTCTCTGATTATCCTTGTTTCCGGGTCAATATCCAGGTAAATGCGCATAATATCACCGCATTTTGCATTTCCTACTGTGCCAACTCCGCTGGCATCCTGAATTTCTCCCATATTTCTGGGATTCATAAAATGATCCATTACTTTTTTACTGTATTCCATAGGGTATCCTCCTTTTTGTGTTCATCTAACGCTATCAGTTGTTTCCACCGTTCTTTAAAAAGTCCTCATACAGCGGTGACATTTCCCGCAGTCTGTTTACGATCTTTTTCAGTTCCTCTACTACAAAGTCAAGCTGTTCCTTTGTGGTTTCATGAGACAGGGTCAGACGCAGGGAGCCATGAGCGATTTCGTGAGGAAGGCCTATCGCCAGAAGTACGTGGGAAGGATCTAATGAGCCAGACGTACAAGCAGAACCGCTGGATGCGCAGATGCCCTGCATGTCCAGGAGAATCAGCAAAGATTCTCCTTCGATAAACCGAAAGCTGAAATTGGCATTGTTGGACAGACGGTTTACCGGGTGACCGTTGAGACGTGTGTAAGGGATCTCCTTTAACACTCGTTCAATCAGATAGTCCCTCAGACCGGATTCATAAGAGATCCGCTCTGTCAGCGCGGCTTGTGCCTGTCTGGCGGCTTCTGCCATGCCTACGATGCCCGTTACATTTAAGGTACCGGCACGGCGCTTTCTTTCCTGCGCCCCTCCGTGAATCAAAGAACCCAGCTTCAAACCATTTCTCATATACAAAAATCCTACCCCCTTTGGACCTCCAAACTTGTGTCCGCTGGCGCTTAACAGATCAATGTGCATGTCCTGTACCGAAATGGGCACATGGGCAAAGGCTTGTACTGCATCTGTATGGAACAAGATTCCATGCTCTTTGGCAATGGCTCCAATTTCCTTTACAGGCATAATGGTGCCGATTTCGTTATTGGCAAACATAATGCTGATCAGGATGGTATCTGGCCGGATGGCCTGCTTTAACTGTTCCAGATCCACTGTTCCATATTCATCTACATCCAGATAAGTAACTTCAAACCCCTTTTTCTCCAGATACTGGCAGGTATGCAGAATGGCATGATGCTCAATCTGACTGGTAATAATATGTCGGCCTTTCTTTTCATAAGCCTCTGCAACTGCAGTCAGAGCCCAGTTATCTGACTCACTGCCTCCTGCTGTAAAATATATCTCATTGCTGTTGGCACCCAGCATGCCTGCGATCTGCTCTCTGCCCTTTTCTACTGCAGTCTTGCTTTCTGCTGCAAAGCTGTAAATACTGGAAGGATTTCCATACACCTGGGTAAAATACGGAAGCATAGCCTCCACTGCCTCAGGGCAGGTTCTGGTTGTCGCTGCATTATCTAAATAAATGAATTCTTTTTCCATACTGTATTTCCTTTCGCATATAGCGTGTGCATGTGTTTTCAGCCCCAAACAGGTTTTTCACTGTTTTCCTATTTGTTTACTAGGATTATAACATACTTCCATGATTTGTCAATGCCATCCTTCTTTACAGCATGTATTTTTTTGCAAACTCCCGTTTCAGATTCAAAAACTCCTGCAGCTGCTTTAATATATAAAACAAGACAGCTCTTGCCTCAAACTCTTCCCTGCTTTCTGGCAGTGGCTCTGTTTCCATATCTGCAAATACCTCTTCTAACTGCTGCCACAGCTCTCCTACCGGATTTTTTCTGTCATAAGCGGCCGCAATCTTTCCTATAAAAGCGCCTACTGCATCTGCCTGTGTGGGATGCATTTCCAACATAATCATGCTTTTGTATATTTCCTCTAAAACCATCCGCTGCTTCTGACGCATGGCTACATAGTCCATTTCATAAAATTCTGGTGTTTTCAAAGAATTATTCCAGTTTTTCATAGCGCAGATCTGAGCTTTCTGTAAAGCATCATCCAATCTGGAAAAACAGCTGCCGTCATACCCTTCCAGTTCTCCCATCTTCATTCTGGTACACATACGGGACAGAATATCTACCATTTGTTTATCCACAAGATCTGCGCATCGTTCAAAGTCTCTGTTGCGGGGATGGAGGAAGAAATTTGCCAGGCAGCCAAACCCTGTGCCAATGAGAAACAGCAAGGCCTCATTACAAAGCCAGTGGATATTCATACTCTCCTGCAGAAGAAAATGTGAAATCAGCACTGAATCCATAGCCATTGCCTCTGGCCACCCTGCCAGCAGGCAAAGAGTAACAAAACAAAGAACATAAATACCAAATGCCCAGATATAATACCCAAATATATGAAAACATACTGCACTGATGCCAATGGCGCATAAAAAGGCCAGTCCCCTGTTTCTGGCTGTAATTAGTGTTTCCTTTTTTGTGCTGCCTATACTGAGTATGGCAATGATTCCTGCAGTCACTGCATACTCCAGTCCGATCACCTCTGCTGTCCATACGGCACAGGCACAGGCTGCAGCAACCTTTCCTCCCTGCAGCATTGCGTGTCTGTAAGCTTTATTTTTTATTTTCATCCGGCTCTCCCTTCTGCAGTATTTTCCTGGGGTATCTGCAAACCGATCTTCCTTACAACCACAAAACGCACCCTCCAGTCCTTTAGAGACATGCGGAAGATGCATTTTTATTTACATTTTATCCAATTATATCACCCAGAAACATCCTTCCCTTCATGTTCCACAAAACCCATATGGCATCCACATCTTTGTAAACGGCTCCGGTTATTTCATCAGCTTCTGAATCACCTTACACAATTCATCGACCGCTTCCTCATTGCCCTGTCTGATATCCTCTACCACACAGGTTTTTACATGATTTGCCAGCAGTTCTTTATTAAATGAATTCAATGCAGACTGGACAGCAGATACCTGGGTCAGTATATCCACACAGTATCTGTCCTGCTCTACCATATTCCGTATGCCGCGCACCTGTCCTTCTATTTTGTTTAGTCTGGTAATCAGATCTGTAACCTCTTTTTCCTCTCTTTGTTTGGTTCTGCACTTGCTGCAACCTTCCATCTTTCCCTCTATTCCGAAGCATTCATTCTAAAAATGGCAGAGCAGATGGCTGCCCCTTTCATCCTCAGAATCAGTGATACTTCTGTACAAATTTCTGTTTTCTCTTATCATGGCATTTTCCCCAACTATGTTTCAGACATCTGCCACTACCAGTATTCTATCCGCTTTTTTCTGTAATTTCAATAGAGGAAATGATCTGGACTTATATGTTGTGTCCTTCAGGCTGCTCTCTTTTTACAATTTCTGCAATGCGATGCATACTGTGCAGCATGGCTCTGGTTTCTTCTGCGCCTAATTCGTCTGCAATCTTCTCATAGACCTCTCTCAGATGCTCTTTTTGGCGGTCTAACAGCTCCATTGCTTCCTCAGTTACTTCCACATAAGTACGGTCACGTTTTTCTCCCATAAGCCATTTTACATAGCCTTTATCCTGGAGACGGTTTACTTCCTTGGAAACCTCTGACATGGGCAGCTGCATTCCTTCTGCCAGCTCTGACAGATAAACTTCCTTTTTTTCTGCTCCATGGCTTCCCCCATTTCTGATATAACGCAGAAACAGATAGTCAATACGGTCAATCAGGTTAAACACCATCTCTACACTTACATTATCCAAAAATAACTGCTCTACTCCTGTACCATTGTTCTCCATTGTAATCCTCCTTAATATAAATGATTTACAGTAAAGAAACACCGACCTGTTTTATGTAAAAGCCCGTCATGCATCCTGTCTTAGGTCCTATGCCTGCTTCCATAACCCGTAATGTTTATAGTTTATCTGGAAAAACCCACCTCTGTCAATGTTCTAAAAAAAATCAATCTATTAACTTTCCATAAAATACTGCAATTTATCCCTTATTTCCTGTAAATCCTCTATACTTTTCTTTTTTATGCGGCAAATTCGTTCTGCAAATGGACATTCTGACTTTCATAAATTTTTTTATTGATTAAGATAAAATATTTTACTTTTACGTTCTCCACATAAAATGCTATGATGAAAAAAATTTCAAACATGTTTTTCAATGAATGGAGGCGCCTATGGATAAAATTTTAACCTTTGATTGTTATGGCACTTTACTAAATACTGACGGACTGTATGAAGCAGTGGCAGAGATCGCCCGTGCCCACGGACTTCCTCCTGAAAAGGCAGCGGAACTGTTTACCCATTATGAAGACCGCCTTATGTACGGAGAAGACTATATTCCTTATGATATTCTTGTACGCAGTGCTTTGGAATACTGCGATATGGAACTGAGTACCAACGTGTTTGCTCCTGAGTGGCACAATATCATAGAAGTACATCATGCTTTTGTGCCTTATCCAGACGTAATTCCGTCCCTGACCCATTTAAAAAGCCAGGGATATGCCCTGGCCCTCATGTCCAATACCACCCATCCTATTATGGACTGGCATATGGAAAAATTCGGAGATTTGTTTGATGACATTTTGCTGGCAGAAGATACCAAATGCTACAAACCGGATTTAAAATTTTTTAAAATAGCTGAACAGCGTTTTTCCCTGGACCAAAAGGAGCACTGTCACATTGCCAAGGGTTACTGGTGGGATATTGTACCTGCAAAAAAACTTGGCTGGAAGAAAATCTGGGTAAACAGAAAGCAGTTCCAGAAGGGCAGAGATGCAGAACTTCCTTACATTACCATTCATTCACTGGATGAATTACAGAACATTCTGTAAAAAATCATTGTATGCCATTTTCCTCTGGGCGCATTTTGAGCAGTTTCTGCTTTGCTTTTTGCAGTTATTACTTGAAATGCGCGCCTTTGCCTCAATGATTTCTTTCATTTCCATCTGCACTGCCTCCCGCTCCGGTGCCATAAGACATATGATCAAGGGTAATTTCTGCCGTTTCTGTTCCCCCAATGAGTACATAGGTCTCATTGGCTTTCATTTCCGGCAAAGATATGAGTACGGATCTATAACTTGTGTCAATTGTCCTGGAGAGCAGTTCATTTCCCTTCTGGTCCTTTAACACCAACTGGGTACCGCTGTTCTGACTGTTTTTCAGATGATACAACAGGACACACTGGGTACTGTCACGGCTAAGGCCAATGGCATTGTCACTGTTTCCCACAGCTACAATGGTTCCCCCATTCACCGCAAGAGAGCTGCTGGGATCAATTGCCTCTTCTTTGGCATTTATGCTTACCGTCCCTCCGTTGATTGTTATGCGAGAAGCTTCGATTCCCTCTTCACAGTCCTTGATGTCAATGGTTCCTCCTTCTATCACCACATCTGTTTCCCCATGAATGGCATCACTGCCTGAGTGAATGGACAATGTTCCATCTAAGATGGTTACAGCATTCTTTGCCTCTACCCCCTCATCTGCTGCTGTGATGTCATAGGTTCCTGATACAATGAACAGATCCTCCTCAGAACAGATCCCATTCTCATGATTTCCCTGAACAGTCAGCGAGCCAGTTCCATTCATAGTCAAATGACCTTTACTGAAGATCACAGCATCAGGTTCTTCTTTCCCTGTCTGGGCATAAGCATATACCGAACCATCTGCAATACGGTTTGCAGTTTGTTCCTTTAAAGTAATGACCACTTTCCCCTTTTGTGTTTGGTAAATAGCAGCACTTTCTTCACTGACGATATCTGTTCCTGCCAGTACCAGATGCACAATATCATCTTTTCCCCCATTGATCAGTACCTGCCCGTTAAAACTGCCTTCCAGCACATAAGTTCCGGCTCCTGTAATGGTAACTGCACCGGCATTTGCCTGGGCACCCTGTCCGGATATTTCCACATGATCCCCTTGTCCTGTGATGTAAACTGCATCAGCAGGAATTTCTGTCACATAATCTTCTTCTGTCCCATACCCAGTTTTTGTGTTTTCCGTAGTTTTCTGCGCAGATTCTGTTTCTCTTGCAGTACTGGCTGTCTCACGGAAAGATTCTGTTTCTTTTACAGCACTGGTTGTCTCCTGAGCGGATGTTTCCCCTTTGGAAATTTCCTGGGATTCTTTTGTTCTATTCCGTCCACAGCCTGAGAGTACCAACATGACTGCCAACATCAGAATATACATTCTTCTGCTCATTTTTTCCTCTCCTTTCTTATACAGCATTTTCCCCATATGGATTGCCAATTTCTGAAATAAATCATCAGTAACTCCTTCATAATCTGCCCAGATCTATTGGGATCTATACCTCCATACCCTATTTTAAATATGAAAGCACTTATGAATATCCTTTGTTTTTCCCAGCACAAGCATGGTTTCATCTGCATGGAGACAGTTTTCCGGTGTAATGGAAAGCTGCAGTTTTCCATCTTTTTTCAAGGCCATAATATTAATATTCTGCCGTTTACGGATATCCAGTTCTCCTACTGTCTTACCCATCCAGGACTCCGGTACGGAAATTTCAAAAATGGCATGATCTCCGTCTAACTCAATATAGTCAAAAATATGATCAGAACTGTAACGGATCGCTGTCCACAGTGCCAGCTGCTTTTCCGGATATACCACTTCATCTGCTCCGTTTCGCAGCAAAAACTTGGCATGAACATCCTTGGCAGCTCTGCTGGCCACCTGCTTTGCCCCTAACTCCTTTAACAAAGATGTGGTTTCCAAAGAACTCTGAAAATCATCTCCAATGGCCACAATACATACATCAAAATTGCGGACACCCAATGTGCCCAAAAAGCTTTCACTGGTACCGTCTCCAATCTGTGCACTGGTCACATAAGGCAGTACCTCCTGCACTCTGCTTTCTTTCTTATCAATTGCCAGCACCTGATGATGAAGCTCATTGAGTTTCATGGCAATATGTCTTCCAAATCTCCCCAGACCAATTAACAAAATCGATTTCATATCGTTCTCCTTACTATTTCTTTACATGATTAGGCAATTGTGAAACGGTATTCAACATCAGCTTTGGGAAGTATCTGTAAGAACATATTTTCTAAGCAGGACTCTTGAAAACGCCGGCACTTTAAATTTTGCGCCACAGGCGCAAAATTTATTAGTACCGCTGCGTTTTCACCGAAGCGAGAGCGGGTCCTGCATGAAAATATGTTCTTACAGATACTTCTCAAAGCGTTCGGTAATGTGTTTCGCAATTCCCTATCTTTATATGATTTTACATCCTATTCATCCATATTTTCTCCACGATCTATATTCAGATACTAAAAAAAATCATATGAGACCTTAATTTCCATTGATTTTCAAGATAGCATCTCTCTTTGCCAGATTTTCCCTGGGTCGGATGGCTTCACCGGCATAATCTGCAGTGTGATTCTGTCCAGAGGTTTTTATGATATAGAAAATACAGAGGAATTTTTTATAATAAAAAAGGTGCTGTCACTTAGACAACACCCTTTTCATACGTATTAGCAAATTCTGGTTCCTTCCGGAATCATATCATCTACAAAAATCACCTGACAGCCGCAGGCATTGTTGGTTCCAGCTAAGAGCATGCCCTCACTGGTGACACCTGTCAGTCTGGCTGGCTTTAAGTTGGCCACTACGATAATCTTCTTACCGATCAGCTGCTCTGGTGTATAGTATTTCTTAATACTGGATACGATCACGCGCTCCTTGAGACCATCAAACAATGTGAGCTTTAAGCAGCTGTGAGACTTGCGGATCTCTGTACACTTGATGACCTTGCATACACGCAGGTCGATCTCGCCAAACTTCTCAATATCAATCTCATCCTTGATCGGCTGCACCTCATCCGGCTCACCGTACTCTACAGCAGGTGCTTCCTCTACGGTCTCCTCTGCTGCAGGACGCATCTCCTCCTCTGTCTTTGGAGTAGAGAAATCTAACAGGAATGCAAAACGTTCCTTCTCGATGGCATACAGGAACAGG
>JBGVQN010000057.1:0-2488 GCA_045127535.1 Lachnospiraceae bacterium
CGGGTACAGTTAAGCACGGTATCAAATAATCCCCTTGCCTTTCGTATTTGCCGCCCAGTTCCTCAAATAATGATTTTGCCATTGTCTGTTACCTCCACATTCTTTTTTATTTTGAATGTCCGCAAAATCCGTCCTACATCTTCCGCACATTATGTTGCTATGATGGGACAGACAATTGACGAACTTACTTATTATACAAGCAATGGAATCTTCGTTATTCCAGTAGAGGATATTTATGTTCCGGTTAAATTTGAGTATAAACTGGCAGTGGAGGATGCAGCGGTAACAGCAGGAAGTACAGAGGTAACACTTACTGGTCTGCCGGATGATTATAAAGCAGAGTACAGCGTTGAGGGACTTGATGCATCGGTTGCAGATGGCGTATTGATATTCAAGAATGCTGAACACGGTGAATATACTTTACAGGTAAGCGATAAAAATGGAAAATATACAGATTTAACTGCTTCATTTATTCTGTATACAGAAGAAATGCCTGTAGAATACAATAATGATGACAGTGCACCTGCATTAGTAGCAGCAGAAGGTTATACTGACGATGATCTTACAGAATATGTTGGTAATATCTCATCTGTATCTGTAAATGGTGAATCATATTCTGCAAGCGGAAAAGGTTCAGTAGTGATCATCAATGAAGATGGAACAATCAAAACAGATGCAGCTCCATTTGCAGGAGAAGGCACTTATGAGATGGTTGTTTCCTCAACAGGATATCTTGATCTGGCATTTACTTATACAGTGACTGCAGAAGAAGAAAAACCGGATACGGTACCAGATGATGGCGATAACAAGCCTGTAGTTGATGAGAATAAAGATGCAGATACAGATAATGGAAATGCGGATGGCTCAAAGAACAATGGAGCAGATAGTGATAAAGGCCATAATACTAATAAAGGTAATAATACTAATAAAGGTAATGTTCCGAAGACAGGAGACCCGTCAAATGTTATGGGACTGCTTGGAATGGCATTAGGATCTGCGGGCGTAGGCACAGCCGCATGGAAGAAAAGACGTTCTGAAACAGGTAAATAAATAAGAAAATAGAAAAAATCGTAATTCAGTCTGTATGACTGTTTTACGATTTTTTTATTTCAAAAGAAAACAGATGTATATTTCCACGAAAGGGTGCAATACTATCAACAGAAAGGAAGGTGTGAAGGTTATGAAAAAGGCGAAAAAAAGGATACGCACCTGCCTGATCTGTGTAGCGCTTGCTGCCGTTTTCATTGGTATTATTTACTATTATTACAGCGTAAAAGATACTGGCTATGTGACGGATGGTACTCTGATTGCAAGTGTACAGGGCGGATTGGAGAGGCTGACAGGATATGGCATCAGATAATACTATTTTGTATATAAAAGGGGAAACAAATACAGAAGTTTCAAAACTGGATGTAACATTAGGCGATATATTGTCGTTGGAATGCAGCAATCAGAATGTTGTAAATAAGGTGAAATCACTGCGGATTCTGAAGATTCCGGAGAAAGGTCAGCATCGTTTTGTTATATCCATACTGAAAATTATGGAATGTATTCACAAAGAATATCCATCGCTTCAGATTCAGAATGAAGGCGAGAAAGATCTTATCGTTACCTATGAAAAGCCACAGAAGCAGAATCAGTTTTATCACTGGTGTAAAGTGGCTGTGATAGGGGGAATAACATTTCTTGGAGCAGCATTTTCCATCATGTCATTTAATAATGATATATCAGTCACAAATATGTTTGACCAGATATATGAACTGGTTATGGGGAGACCTTCGGATGGTTTTACTTTGCTGGAACTGACATACAGTATTGGCCTTGTGATAGGGATTCTGGTATTTTTCAATCATTTTGGGAGAAAAAGATTTTCTGTGGATCCAACTCCGATGGAAGTGGAAATGCGACTTTACGAGAATGATATTCAGACCACATTGATTGAGACTTACTCGAGAAAGGAGAAAGAGCTGGATGTGGGGCAGACAAATTCTTCTGGGAATACTGGGGCTTAGTGCAGGATTCGGGGTGGCAGCAGGACTGTTTTCATTTATCGTAGGACTGGGCGTAGTATCAGATTTTGCGGACAGGACACATACGGGGGATCATGTGTTATTTTATGAAGACTGCATTGCAGCAGGAGGAATTCTGGGGAATGTATTCTGGATTTATCAGTTAAAAATACCATATGGAGGCTGGCTGCTCCCGATTTATGGGCTGTTTTCTGGTATTTTTGTAGGATGCTGGTCAATGGCACTTGCAGAGGTATTGAACATATTTCCGATTTACGTGCGAAGAGTAAAAATGCTGAAAGGTATTCCATATCTGATTCTTGGTATGGCACTGGGGAAAGGACTCGGGGCATTATTATATTTTTATATGAGATGGTAGTGTTTCAAAAGGGGACAGGTCAAGTGAAAAAGGGGGACGGTTCCTTTCGCGAAAGGAACCGTCCCCCTTTTTCACTTGACCTGTCCCCTTTTAGAATTTG
>JBGVQN010000058.1:0-58693 GCA_045127535.1 Lachnospiraceae bacterium
AATGCATTCTTCTTCAAAATATCTTATACTGTTAATCATAGAGGACACCTTCCTTTGTGTGTATTTTGGTCGTACTTAATACTTTATCACAAAGTAATGTCCTCTTTTCATTTATTATCCGAATAAAATTTTACGCTAGCCACGCTTTCCAGTCCTTCCCTGTTCAAATATCCACTCCCTTTTCCTGCAGATTTCTTGTTTTTCCTTAGCTGCGTCTTTTGCACATCTGCATTTTTCAAATTCCTAAAAGGTATCTTTTTGCTATACTCACGTAGAAAAAAGCAGGTACTCTATCCCTCTCTTACGAGTCGAACATCAGCTGGTCTACTGTAACCAGTTCAAAACCTGCCTCTAACAGTTTATCAATGGCTTCCAATGCCCCATCTACACTTGTTTCAAAAATATCATGGAGCAGTATAATATCCCCGTCCTTTGCCTGACTTACAATGGCTTCTACTACACTCTGCTCATTCTGGGTCTGCCAGTCCAATGTGTCTACAGTCCAGTATACAGAAATCATTTCTCCGGGACAGTCTGTTTTTCTGTTCCAGGAACCATAAGGGGGACGGATAAATTCCGGCCAGTATCCCGTTGCTTCATAAATCAAGGTATTGGTCATCTCAATTTCTTCCAGCACGGTACTTTCCCGCAGGCGGTTTAATTCTACATGATGATAGGAATGGTTTCCAATCAGATGGCCTTCCTCATACATCCGTTTTAACAGGTCCTCATTGCCTTCAATTTTTTCTCCAATCACAAAAAAGGTTACTTTTACCCCTCTCTCCTGCAGTCCGTCTAACAATTTTTCTGTCCAGACTGCATCAGGACCATCATCAAAGGTAATGGCTACCTGCTTTAACTCCCTATATGCTGCCTGATCTTCTTCATATTCTGATTCTGTGTCTATATTTCCAGCATTGACTGTCTGTACCGGTTCCTGTCTGGACTGATTCATCCAAAAAATGCCTCCCAGACACACTAGAGCAGTCAGCAGTACCACTCTTACTTTTCGTCCCATGTCTTTGCTCCATACCTCTTTATTTTAATGTATGCACATGATGATTTGAAATTCATTTTTGCAAAAATCCGTTCATTATTTTTCAAAGCAGTACCAAGAAAGAATCCCTGTTTGCCAGATTTTCCGCCAGCAGCAGATTCTTTTCTGCTGCAGTGTACTCTTGCCCGGAGGGCTTTTTATTCCATAATATAAAGACAAAAAAATGGTGTGGCACAATGCTTTGTGCAAAAGCATTGTGCCACACAGAAGGGAGATGATATATGGAATTGTGTTTTAAGGCAATAATCCATTTATTCCATTGCCATTACTGCTGCCTCTATTCTGGCTGCTCTGGCTGCTGTTTTCTTCCTCTGGAAGAGTCGCTTTATTTCCCAATGTCACTTCTATTTCTATTGTCTGGAATTTATTTCCCAGAATTCGTTCTACCTCCAGGGTAATGGTTTCACCACTCTGATAATAGCTGAGTTCTTCCATTAATTCTGCCATAGAACTGATTTCCACATCATTGATCTTGGTAATGATATCCTGCAGCTGCAAATCAGACTGGGCTGCACCGCCATCCTCAAAAATCTGAACCACAATAGCACCAGATGGATAACCTGCATTTACATAAGCAGACGGCACATCACTGCCCTGAATACCAAGGTATCCTTTCTCATCATCATCATACACCGTACGAGGTACGGTATTCATCAGCTCTGTAATAATATCTTCTACAGATGAAATGGGAATGGCATACCCGATGCCCTCTGTATTTTCACTCACATTCTTAGACTCATTGATACCAATTAAGCTGCCATATACATCAAAAAGACCACCGCCGCTGTTACCAGGATTGATTGCCGCATCTACCTGCATCAGAGTTCTGGTTGTGCCATCAGAGAAGGTAATATCTCTGTTTAATGCACTGATATAGCCTACTGTACAGGACTGGCCATAACCCAATGCATTACCAATGGCAATGACCCCGTTGCCAACCTTGGCTGAATCAGAATCACCTATGGTTGCTACCTGAATGGCATCCTTGGTTTCCTGACTCAAATCTTCCATGGAGATTGCGATCACTGCCAGGTCCTTTTCTGCATCGGTTCCCTTTACATAAGCTTCTGCTGTGGAACCATCACAGAAAGTTACCACCAAAGCGGTGGTATTTACTGTATAATAATAGGTCTCTTCGTCTTCTGAAATGACATGATTGTTGGTTACGATCAGCAGTTCTTCTTCATTTTCCCCGATAATGACACCGGAACCACTGGCGGAAGAAGCCTGTGTACTGGTACCAAAAAAGGCATTACTGGATTCATACTCCAGATTTACAGTAAGACACACTACAGAAGGCATTACCTTATCTACCACCCCGGATACATCCAGGAATACTGCACCACTGCTGGTATCTGTGCTTTCAATGGTACCTTCTGTCTTGGTCAGCTGATTCAAAGGAGCCTGGGTTTCTTCCCATTCCTCCAGATCTGCTTCATAAGCTGCCAACCGGTCATTGATATAATCTACTGCCATATATACACCAATTCCGATCACTGCCAAAAACACTGCTGCACACACAATACCAGCAATTACTGCTTTATGGCTTTTCTTTGTTTTTGCAGGTTTGGAGGGGGTTGGAGGCGTTCCGTCTGAACCGCTGGAAAATCTGTAAAAATTCTCCTGACTGCCCCCCATGCCATGGGGCACCTGATTTTGAACAGGTATTCCTGCTTCAGCTGCTGCTGCAGTTTCTGTACTATCCATACAATTTCTATTTTGTGTATCTATTTCTGCGTACACCACTGGTTCTGCCTGAGGACTTTCTTCCCTTTGCTTATCTGTTCTCTCATCAGCCACCAGTTCTGTCTGAACGTCTCCTTCCCTTTGCTTATCTGTTCCTGCACCAGTCACCGGCTCTGCCTGAGCGTCTCCTTCACCTTGTGTGTCTGTTTCTGTATCAGCCACCGGTTCTGTCTGGGAAACCTCACCCATTTGTTTATCTGTCATATCTTCCACAACAGATTCAGCTGCTGGGGATGCCGCATATGCTGTTTCATCAGTTTCCTTATTTTCAGAATGATCATTTGGATTTTCGTTTCCCCAAATATCATAGTTCTTATTTTCATCTGACATCTGCATTACCTCCATTTATCCGTTTCTGCACAGAATTGTTATTTATCTTGTAATTGTTCAACAACCGCTATTCCACAATTCCTGCCTGCATTACAGTCCATTTTCCCTTGCTGTCAAATGGACTGCTGCCCTTTTTCTTTGTTACAATCAAAGTCTATCAATTATTTGTGATAAATCTGTGATAAGAACTTTAACAAAAAATGAAACTATCCATAAATAATGAATGCTACAATATTTTTTCCAGCATGGTCACCCTGTTAAATGGGAAAGAGAAATAATAGCCATCTGCAAAATCATCTGTAAGCGCCATCATTTCCTTAGCCAGCGCAATCCCTGCTGCCTCCCCCTCTTCCCTGGTCATATCTTCACGATAACGTGATAAAACCTCTTCTGTTACATCAATACCTGTCATTTCGTTTTTCATGAAAACTGCATTTTTCAGACTGACAAAAGGCATAATGCCGCACAAAATGCGGGCGCCTGTTTCCTGCTTAATACGTCTGATCCGTTCTGCACCCTCTTTGGTAGAAACAGGCTGCGTCAGAAAGAATGCAGCCCCTGCATCCATTTTTTTCTTCACACGCCTGATCTCCACCTCCAGATTCCTGCGTCCCTGATTGATGGCACCACCGTAGCAGATGGGGGCCTCTTCAAACTGATCCTCATTCATATCATTCATAATACTCATAAGTCCTACGGAATCAAAATTAAATACACTTTTTACGCTGTTTCGCACCATAGAAGGTATGGGATCTCCTGTAATCACCAGAAAGTTGTGAATGTGATTGATATATGCCCCCAGGAGCTGGGAACGCATGGCAATGGCATTTTTGTCACGGCAGCAGATATGAGGCATAACGCACATGCCAGTCTCTCTTGCCACCTTCTCAGCCATCAAAATAGAATCTGCTCTGGTTCTTCCGGAAGGTGAATCTGGAAATGTAAGTACATCTACCCCTCTTTTTTGCAATAGATGTGCTGCATCCATCAGCTTTTCATCATCACTTCCCAGAGGCGGCGCCAGCTCCACTGCAATCAGCTTCTTTCCTTTTTTTCCTGCAAAAAAAGAATTGTCTTTCTTTGGCGCTTTCTTTTTTTCTGTTATCATCACAGAGGTTGATTTTTTTTGCTGTGCAAGAGACAATTTTTCCCGCATTTTACGAATATACTCAGGGGTAGTACCGCAGCAGCCGCCTATCATATCTGCACCATCTGCTGCAATATCACTGACTTTGGATGCAAAATAATCCATGTTCTGATTGTCAAAAATCATACGGTTACTGACAATCTGCGGATACCCGGCATTGGGTAGTGCTGTACGCCTTTTTTTCCCGGAAAACGTGATGCCTCTCATAATCTGCTGCATATGTCCAGGTCCCACACCACAGTTAAATCCTACTGCATCCACCCATTCTATACTTTCTGCACGCTGGATCAGTTTACGGGCACTTAAACCGGAATGGCTGTATCCAAACTGATTGACGGAAAACTGCACAATTACAAATGCCTGGTCTCCAATCAATTCAATTGCCTCCCAGATCTCTTCCAAATCCGAAAAGGTCTCAAACACTAAAATTTCTGCACCTTCCTCTAAAAAGACCCGGCAGATTTCCACATATTCCTTAGATACCTGTTCCCGGTCTGACTGGTTATTGCAGGGAATCTGACCAATGTCTGCAGCAATATAAACATTTTGAGACTGGGCTGCTTCCTGTGCCAGACGATATCCCTGACGAATATTCTCCCCCACAGCTTCCCAAGGCATATCTAGGGAAACTGTATTGCTGGCAAAGGTATTGGTACGGATGATCTGTGCCCCTGCCTCAATATACTCCCTGTGAATCCTGCATACACGTTCCGGATGCATGGTATTTGCAAGTTCCGGCAATTCTTTTGTATCATATATATATCCATAATAAGTACCAAATGCACCATCAAAAAGCATCTTTTGCTGTGTTAATTGCTCCTGTATTCTGTTTTTTCCCTGTTGTTTCATAATTTTAAGTCTTCTCCTTCTCCAGTTTATACTTTTTGCAGGGAATTGCCAAACGCAGATGCTCCTGCATATGGGCTTCCCAAATGCCTGTTTATACTTTCTGCAGCATAGGCTGCCCAAATACTGCCCAGTCTGAAAAACAGGGGTGTCCCACAATGCGTTGACACCCCTGTTTCATTACCAAATACTGTATCTAATTCAAACTGATATATGTTCTGTTCCCAGCCGATACTGCTCTTATCCGTCTTGCCTTATCCAATTAATAATAGCCTGATAACTGTCCAATATAATCATTGATACTGCGCACTGTAGAAGTAGGCGTGTATCCATTGCTGCCATATAAGAACTCATGAAGCTTGGTTACATTGCTTACCAGATCCACTGCAATCACCGGATCCGGAACAGAAATACTGCCAACCCGGGAATTAGACCGCTTATCAAATGGGAAACCGCAGGAATCCACAATAGAATAATCAAACGCTTTAGAAGCGATGGTCAGTAAATCTCCCTTGCCAACGCTGGTGGCAATATTGGGAAGGAGTTCATCAATGAGGGCAAGTAAGGTTGGAAAATCGACTCTCTTTAACTGCTCTAAAAGCTTAACCAGGACCTCTCTCTGACGCTCTGTGCGGGCATAGTCTGTACTGCCATAACGTACACGGCAGTATGCCACTGTCTGTACTCCATCCAGATGCTGTACCCCTGGATTCCAGATCTGTACAGATCCCATACCTGTGGTATTTACAATATCGGTTACATAACTGTTGTATGCACCTTCGTTAATCAGCTCAGAAGTAATATCTGCCTCAATCCCTCCAAGCAGATCTACACAACGGGCAACCGAAGCCCAATTCACAACTACATAATCTGTCAGATAAAGATCCAGGTTCTGATTTAAAGTGTTTACTGTATCTACAATAGAACCATGCATCAGTGCGTAATTGGCTTTGTTATAACCGCCGTTGGCTCCTGCCATTTTCAGATAGGTATCACGATATACAGAAGCCAGCTTAATCTCACTTGTTGTGGTATTAATGCTGCAAATAATCATGGTATCACTGTTGGCATTCTTAGTCAAAATATCCTGACCTTCTCCACTGTTATCCACACCTACCAAAAGAATATTCCAATAGCCATCCACTACTGTACCATAATCAATAGCGGTGTTTTCCCCTACCATGTCATTCTCCGTTTCTACCGAGATCTCTGTTTCTTCTGATTCGGAGCCACTTTCATTTTCTC
Source organism: Lachnospiraceae bacterium (assembly GCA_045127535.1). GTDB lineage: Bacteria > Bacillota > Clostridia > Lachnospirales > Lachnospiraceae > UBA2942. The sequence goes on from JBGVQN010000058.1 coordinate 6,372, forward strand.
CATCCTTATCGTTTTCCGTTGTACTTTCTGCTTCTGCAATACTAGGACGCTGATTTTCAAAAGATGGTTTGTAAATATCATCCAGATCCAGTTCTTCTGTCTGCATCAAATCCAGCTTGGAGACTACATAGCAGCAGGTTCCAAGAGCCAAGAGCAGTAATAGTTCTACTGCCAGCAGTCCGATCTGACGCTTACGGCGTCTGCGGATCAGCTGTTCCCTCCTGGTTAAATTTTTCTTTTTGGAAGTTCCCTTATCATTCATTGTATTTCCCCTCTTTTATAAAACGCTTATAATTAATATGCATTTTTATTTACAAAGCCAGTAAAAACCGTCATAATAAGAATTTTAAGATCAAAACTCAGACTCCAGTTTTCAATATAATACAGGTCATATTCCACACGCTTGGCAATGGATGTATCTCCACGCAGACCATTCACCTGTGCCCATCCAGTCATCCCTGGACGTACCTGATGCTTTACCATATAACGTGGAATTTCTTCTTTGAATCTTTCCACAAAATACAGACGTTCCGGTCTTGGGCCTACCAGGCTCATATCCCCTTTCAGCACGTTAAACAGCTGCGGCAGCTCATCAATGCTGGTGGAACGGATAATTTTGCCTACTTTGGTAACCCGGGGGTCTCCCTGGGTAGTCCACTTCTTCATTTCCTCGCTTGGTGCCTGTACCGCCATAGAGCGGAACTTGTACATCATGAAAGGACGATTATGCAGCCCCACCCTCTCCTGCTTATAGATCAGAGGCCCCTTGGAACTGCACTTCACTGCAATGGCTGTTACCAGCATCACTGGTGAAAACAGAATAATTGCAGCCAGAGAACCTATAATATCCATGGCGCGCTTCATATACCGGTTAGGAAGCTTGGTTAAAGGCGCATGACGAATGTGTACCATAGGCAGTCCTAACAAATCCTCTGTATAAGGTTTGGTTGGAATGACATTGTTATAATCCGGTATGAACTTGGTGTGTACACCGGATTTTTCACAGGCATTTACGATTTTGGCCAAATTGCCATACTCTGTCAGGCTTAATGTAATAATAATCTCATCCAGCCGGTTCAACTCTAAAAGATCTTCTAAATCCCGGGTGGTACCAATGACCTTAACCTCTTTGTACTCTGTGCCAAATTCTTTATGGTCATCCAGAATTCCCCGGACATTATATCCCCACTGAGGATTCACCCGTACTCTGTCAATAAAATTTTCAGCAGCCTGGCTGTAACCCACCAGAATAATATGCTTCTGGTTAAAACCACTGCGGCGCATCTTATGCAGAATGATCCGCAGAAGATTTCGCTCCAGAATCATCATAAATGTATTGATCAGACTGAAGTACCATAAAAGAAATCTGGAAAAGTCATTGTTATGGCGCAGATAGTGAATCATAATGATTACCATCAGGCCCAATACATTGGCCGCCAATATATAAGAAGCTTCTAAACGTCTGCCCATCACCCGCTTAGGCTGATACAGATGAAAGATTGCATAAAAAATCAAATACAGCGGCACTATATACAACAGTGCTGAACAATAATAGAATGGTGAATAAGGCGCAATGGGCCGCCCCATAATGTAAAACTGAATAATAAATGCTACGCCATATGACAAAACAATAATAAATGCATCCACCAAAATGTGCAGTGCATTTAATAATTTCTGATAACTTTTAATCATACAGTCTCCTATACTGTGTAAAATTTCTTCCCACAAACATACTGTTTTCTGTCCTGTCAGAAAACTGATTCCAAAACCCCTGGATAAAACTTCACCAATTTACAAAGTTTCTATTATATGATACATGAATTTATTTTAACAATCAATCATCATTATATGAATATTTTGTGTTTTTTTCACGCTTTTCAAGGGCATATTGACCATTTTTATTTCACATCTTTGCCATACGCGGGAATAGATATAGACAAATTCTGCAGTGAAATGATTCTATCAAACCAGAAAAGTCAGAACTGCCTGGTTTTTCAACCAGACAGTCTTCTTGACAGAAATTCAATTGCGTATACAAACATATTGTAGATCAGATCCAGCTCAATACGGATGTAATGAGACAGATGCTTTCTGGTATATGGAACCCGCCTGCACTTCTTTCTGGTGGCAAAGCCTTCTTTCAAACCATTCAGATAGTCTTTTTCAAAGCCGATCTTGCGGAAGAATGCCCATTTGATTCCATATCCCACTGCCAAAGGCAGGGCATTCAGCGCCAGCTGCCAGTTTGGCATATTCTTATAGTTGAGATAAAAACTGTTTCTGGCGGAAAGCTTTACCTTAAAGGAATTGTATTTGGAACCGGTGGTGCCGCTTCCTACATGATATACCACTGCCTTGGAGCAGTACAGATTCTGATAGCCATAGATCTGTGCCCGATATCCAATGTCAATATCCTCTAAATAAGCAAAGTGCATCTCATCAAAATAGCCGATCTCATCAAACACGCTGCGTCTGTAAATCGCTGCGCCTCCACAGGCAGAAAAGATCCTGCCGCATCTTTTGTACTCCCGGACACTGTGTCCTACCCCTCTCTGGAATGCCCAGCCCAGAATACAGTACAGATCGCCTGCATCATCGATCTTGCTTCTGTCATGAAACTGGATCATCTTGCTGCTGACAGAAAATGTATTTGGGGAAGCCTGGATGGCTTTCAGCATATGGGACACAAAATGGGAATCTGCCTCTACGTCATTGTTTAAAAGCAGTACATAAGGGGTATCTGACGCCCGGATGCCTGCATTGACGCCGCCGCAAAAACCTGTATTTTCCTTTAATGCCAGTATGTTGACCCATGGATACTCCTGCTGCATGTATTCCACACTGCCGTCAGAGGAACCGTTGTCTACTACCAGTACCTGAAACTCTTTTGATGTCTGCACCGCCAGAGAATCCAGACAGGTCTTTAAAAAATGTTTTCCATTATAATTGGGAATGACCACTGTTACCTGCATGCTTCTCCTCCAAATAGGTTTTTAGCCTTCTGTAACCTTTGCCAGCTTATAATAGCCATTGACCAGTGACAGGTTCTTGTTATAGTATGGGTCTCCATCTAAGCGGTGATTCCACTTGGTAGATAAAAGCTCCATTTCTCCGGAGAAGCGCATCAGCTTTTCCGGTGTATCCTCATAGCCTCTGGACTTAGACTCATAATGATACAGCTCTACAAATGCATCAAATACCACCAGCTTGCCAGCCTCAATGACCTTCAGACACAGGTCCACATCATTGTAAGCCACTGCAAATTCTTCTGTCAGCCCGCCTACTTCTTCAAATACAGACTTCTTGATCATCAGACATGCACCTGTTACACAGGTCAGATCCTGGGAGCAGATGGCACGTCCCATATAGCCTGGCTCATAGCTGTTCATGCCCTTAAATACATGGTCCGCCACACCGCCTGCACCTACCAGTACACCTGCATGCTGGATGGTGTTGTCCGGATAGTACAGCTTGGCGCCTACGATGCCTACATCCTGACGCATACAGTAGCCTAACATGCTTTCAAAGATCTCTGGTGTGATCAGCTCTACATCGTTGTTTAACAGCAGATAGTAGTCACCGGATGCATGCTTTGCACCAAAGTTGTTGATTGCAGAATAGTTAAAGATACCATCCCAGTATACCACCTTGATACGGCTGTCACGCTTTGGCAGCGTCTCATAGTATGCAAAGGTTTCCGGTTCGGTACTGTTATTTTCAATGACAATGATCTCAAAATTCTTATAAGTTGCCTTGGTCAGCAGAGAATTGATGCACACCTCCAGATCATCGATGTGATCCTTGGTTGGGATCAATACAGATACCAGCGGTTCTTCTGTCAGCTGAAACTCTGTCTTATACCAGCCAAAAAGCATTCCCTGTTTTACCTTGCCAGGGATTCCCTGTCTCTCATAATACGCCTCAATGGCCTTCTGTCCTGCTTCAAATGCATACAGCTTGCTTTCCGGATGCTCTGCAGTGGACTGTCTGTGGCAGCGCCAGGAATATAAGATCTTGGAAATGTGGAATACCTTACGGCTCTTTTCCACACAGCGCAGGATAAAGTCATGATCCTGTGCCCCGTCATACTCCTTATGGAAGCCGCCGATCTCATCTGCAATAGACTTTCTCACCAGGAACGGATGGCAGATATAATTGTTGCAGCAAAGCAGGTCAATGTTAAAGTCTGACTTAAAGTGGGGATCGTAGTGCTGTGCGCTCTTTTCATCAATCTTATCCTCATCTGCATAAATGGCATCGATCTCTGCATCTGCATTGAGAGCTGTTACCATTTCATACAATGCATTGGGTGCCAGTACATCATCATGATCCATTAACAGGACAAACTCACCCTCTGCCAGCTTTAATGCCACATTGGTGTTGCCGGAAATACCTCTGTTTTCCTTTAATCTTGCCCACTTGATCCTGGAATCCTGATCTGCCATCTTCTGCAGCTCATGGCACAGCCCATTGTTCATGCCGCTTCCGTTGGCAATGCACAGCTGCCAGTTTGTATAAGACTGGTTCTGTACAGACTGTACCATCTCTCTTAAATAAGCAATTGGAGTGTTGTATGCAGGCACGATAATACTGATCATAGGGGCATAGGCAAAGGTCTCATTTCTCTGTGCCTTTAACTCCTCATCAGTCGCCTTATTTTTTTCATACCACAGCTGATAATTTCTGTTGTCCTCATTTAACAGCTTGTTCTTAGCTTTTTTAAAAAACTCCTTCTTCTGATCGGAGGTAATAAAATTCTTTAACTGATACAGGAACGTATTTTCATATTTATAACGCTGCATCAGTTTCTTTACATTGACATCAAGGGTCATGGTATCTACAGGGGTATCGCTGCCCTCTGCCATTTCATGAAATACAAACTGCAGCTGTTCTGGCGTTGTAACCGGTACTTTGATATAGATACCAAATAAGTCTAACTTTCTGTCCTGGAACATGACCATGCCTACGTCCGGTCTGCGGGTATGCAAAAAGGTACGCTCTACAGCCTCTCCCTCTTTGTTCAAAACAGTTACCTCTACGGTATTGTTGGTATCTTCCGGTATTGCCCAGCCTATTGCACTTACGCTTTCATCCTTATAAAAAAGCATATCAAAACAATATTTCATGAAATTCCTCCGTTCTGAAGCGTTTTACGCTCCCCTCCAATTTGTCTGCAATCTCCCCTGATTACAGCTTGTAAGCATCACATACGGTATCCACATCACCAAACATCTTTACCGTACCGCCGTCTAACCATACCACTCTGTTGCACATACTGCGGATCTGCTCCATACTGTGAGATACAAATAACACTGTCGTACCACCGCTCATCAGCTCCATCATACGGGCATAGCTCTTTTTCTGGAAATTCTCATCTCCTACAGACAGGATCTCATCCACGATCAGAATCTCCGGATTTACCACTGTTGCAATTGAGAATGCCAGACGCATCAGCATACCGGAAGAATAGTTCCGGATGGGCATGTTGATAAAATCACCCAGTTCGGAAAAAGCCAGGATTTCATCATACTTGGCATGCAAAAACTCTTTGGAATATCCTAAAATGGCACCATTTAAGAAAATATTTTCCCTGCCTGTGAGATCATAGTCAAAGCCGGAACCCAGCTCCAGCATAGGAACAATATTTCCACGGCGCTCTACCTTACCTGTGGTAGGTTTCATAATACCGGAAATAATCTTCAATATGGTACTTTTTCCTGCACCATTGCGGCCGATAATGCCTACTACTTCACCACGCTTCACTTCAAAGTTTACATCATGGAGCGCCCAGAATTCCTTATATTCTACCTTTCCCTTAGCCATCTGTGTCACAAGCTCTTTGATGCTGGTGATCTTATCATTGCTCATCTTAAAGCGCATGGACACATCTTCTACCCGGATCATCAGGTCATCCTGGACTTTTCTGTTTTCATTTTTCATATACTGAACCACCTACTGCAGGCACAGGGGCAGATTTCCCCCTTCCTGCGCTGATTATCCTGCAGCTTTTTCAAGCTTTGGATTAGATATATAAAATAAATTTATCCTGTGTCTTCTTAAATACAAATGCACCCACTGCCAGCATACCAAAAGACCATGCAGCACAGATGACATACTCACTAAGAGCCGGAGAACAGCCACTGATGATGATGCTTCTCATAAACTCAATATAGTGATACAGCGGATTGACCTGTATTACCCCAAGCATAAACCGTGAGAGAAAGTCCTCCTTGCCCTGGAAAATGCTGATTGGATAAATAATTGGAGTTGCATACATCCACATAGTAGACAATACGCCCCATAAAAATTCCACATCATGGAAAAATACCATAAGACTGGATAATAAAAATCCCACACCAATGGTAAAGATGATGAGCAGCACCAGTGCCACCGGAATCAGCAGAATAGAAGCATTCAGATACAGATGGGTCTCACTGGTCATTCCATACACAAAGGTCACCAGCAATAACGGCACCATGGACAGCACCAGGTTAATGCTGGCTGATAATACCTTGGTAATCGGATAAATATATTTTGGTACATATACCTTGGTAATCAGGGTCGCATTGCCGATAATGGCACGAAGAGCCTGGTTACAGCAATCGTTAAACCCGTTAAACATTACGATACCGGTTAACAGATAGATGGCATAGTGAGGTGTCTCAAACTTCATCAGATTGGAAAATACCATATACTGTACCACCATCATCAGCAGCGGATTTAAAAAGCTCCAGAATACACCCAGTACAGAACGCTTGTACTTGATCTTAAAATCCCTGGTAACCAACTGTTCAATCAGGAACTGATACTTCTCCACCGTATGGACCGCATACAATCCCAGACTCTTTCTTCCTGTCTTTTCACAATGTACCAGCCATACCCCATATCCAGCCAGCAGCAGTACTGCCACAGCAAATAAAGCTGCCGCACCGCCGTATCCTAACCGGGATGCAGCAATCCGATCCCTTGCGATCAGAAGGATAATTCCTCCGTATATCAGGAAAAACAGAACCCCTCCGGTACATATTTTTTTCAAATCATATTTGCTTTGTTTCATGCTCTCAATCCCAAATCACTATTATTCAAACTTAAAGGTATCCTTTAAACCAAGCCACTTCTGATCCTTATCGGATAAGATCAGCTCCATACCCTCTTCAATTGGCCACTCAATACCGATTTCAGGATCATCCCACTTTAAGCCGCCCTCATCACCTGGATGATAGAAGTCAGTTACCTTATAAGCAAACTCAGCCTCATCAGAAAGTACCACGAAACCATGTGCAAAGCCTTCCGGAATATAAAACTGCTTCTTGTTCTCAGCAGAAAGCTCTACTCCAAACCACTTACCATAAGTTGCAGAACCGCTTCTTAAATCTACTGCTACATCAAATACCTTTCCTCTCAGTACGCGGACCAACTTGCCCTGTGGGAACTGCTTCTGGAAATGAAGGCCTCTTAATACACCCTTTACGGACATGGACTGGTTGTCCTGTACAAACTTCATGTCCAATCCTTCTGCTGCAAAATCATTATAATTATAAGTCTCTACGAAATATCCTCTGTCATCCTTAAAAACAGTAGGCTCAATGACACATAATCCCTCAATTTCACATCTGGTTACCTTAATCTTTCCCATGATTTTACTCTCCTTATTCTTTTTACCAAATTCTATTACGATTTATCCGCTTCCGGTATCCATTCCTGCCATGAACCGGAATACATTCCACATACCTGATAGCAGGTTATATCCATCTCAAAAAAGCTTACCTTCACCGGCGCATCATACATTCTGCATATGATGATTCAGCAATATTATAACACAAAACATGGCTGTTTCAAGAACATCTTCCAAATTCAGACAATCTGCTGTCTTTTTTTCCAATACCCCTTGTCCATTGTACATATCTTTACCAATGCTTCCGGCAGCTTTTTGTAACGCTTTCCAAGGAAAAAGCCAACATATTTGCATCCGCTCACATAGGCAAGCTTAGGCAGCAGATACCACTTGCCCTGTTTCACCAGAAACTTTGCAGTGGACTTCACCATACGGATCCCCTCGCCCTCTGCAGGCAGACTTTCAAAAATTTCCTTATAATCACACTGGGCTACACCATTGTCAAAATTTCTGTGAAACTGCTGTCTGCCCGTGTAATTATGAGAATGCACCACCTGAGCCTCTGCACAATAAGCAATAGAATACCCTGCCCCAATGACAGAAGAAGCATAAATCATATCTTCATTAAATATGGTATGAAGGGGAAATCCGCCCAGCTCCTCATACACCTTTCTGCGGTAAGCTGCACATACATCAGAGCAGAAATACGTCTTGATTCCCAGCCGCTCTTTATCCGCTGCAGACTTTACAAAACTCTCCTCCGGATAGTTAAACTGTCTGGTATACCGCTCAATGATATTGCAGTCTTCAGCGGGCAGCTGTCTTGCATACACAGAAGCAACCTTTTCATCTGAAAAGCACTCCACTATATGCTTGGTCAGTGCCTCATCTGCCGGAACTGCATCCTGAGTCATAAGCAATACAATATCACTCTCCGACATCCGCACGCCCTGATTTCTGGTACCGCCATGGTCAAACTCCCTCTTGGTGATATGAGTCACTGTCATATTGTCCAGCACCGGATACTGATCCTTCTGATAATATGGTTCCTCCGTATTCAGTACAATGATCTGGTTCACCGGATATTCCTGCCGTGCCAACATCTCCAGCAGCCGTACATACTTTTCATCCGGATGATACGTTGGAATAATCACATCAATCGACAAAGCCACAGCACAGTCCTCCTTTCTAATGATAGCGTCAGCTGCATCCACATCCCTATACATTCCCGATCTATACATGGGCACATATGAAATCAAATACAGCCTCGTTCCGTTAATCCAACCGGCCGGCTGTTTTCCAGCAGGTGACCGAAAGTGGATATCCAAAGCCTATACGCAGACGCTCCTGCAAGCGTCCCTTCATAATATTACTGCATCTTGATCAGGCGATTCAGTGCACTGAATACGGAGCGGAAGGATGCCTTGGTGATGTTATGGCTGGTGCCTACTCCGAAGGTGGTACAGCCGGTTGCAGTATCTACGCACTGTACATATGCGGCTGCAATGGCCTGAGATCCTTCCCCTAATGCATGCTGGGAATAGTCCAGGATCTTAATGTTCATGCCGGTCTCCTGTCTCAGACAGTTGATTACAGCGTTGATCGGCCCGTTGCCTTCTCCTGCACACTTTCTGGTCTCCCCATTGTATTCATAGGTCAGCAGCACTTCTGCTGTACCATCTTCTTCGCCCTGGCTGATACCATTGTCCTGTACCACACAGCGCACAAAATGATATGGAGTCTTTGCCTGAATATATTCTTCTTTAAATAACGCAAATACCTTTTCCGGAGCAACTTCACCGCAGTCCTCTGCTACTTTCTGTACTACATCCGCAAACTCACGGTGCATCTTCTTTGGCAGCTGATAACCATAGTACGTATCCATCACAAATGCAACACCGCCCTTGCCGGACTGGCTGTTGATACGGACGATTGGCTCATACTGTCTGCCAATGTCAGATGGGTCGATAGGCAGATATGGTACCTGCCAGATCTGGCTGTTGCGCTCCTTCATCGCCTGTACACCCTTATTGATGGCATCCTGATGGGAGCCTGAGAAAGCTGTAAACACCAGTTTTCCTGCATATGGATGTCTTGGATGGATCTCAATCTTACAGCATCTCTGGTAAACTTCGATCAATTCATTCACATCATCCAGTGCCAGCTCAGGATCAATGCCCTGAGAGAACATGTTATATGCCAGGTTTACAATATCTACATTTCCAGTACGCTCTCCATTGCCAAATAACGTACCCTCTACTCTGTCTGCGCCGGCAAGGAGTGCCAGCTCTGCAGCAGCCACACCTGTACCTCTGTCGTTGTGTGGGTGCACGCTGACAATGACAGACTCTCTGTTTTCCAGATGCCCGATCATCCACTCGATCTGATCTGCATATACATTAGGCGTATTCATCTCTACTGTGGAAGGCAGATTCAGGATCATCTTATGCTCTGGTGTAGGCCCCCACTCTCTGATGACTGCATTGCTGATCTCTGCAGCATAGTCTAACTCAGTACCGGTAAAGCTTTCCGGGGAGTACTCTAAGATCACTTCTCCGTCAAACTCTGCCAGATGGCTCTTTACCATACGGGTTCCTTCGATGGCAATCTGCTTGATCTGCTCTCTGTCCATATGGAACACTACATCTCTCTGCAGGGTAGAGGTGGAATTATAAATATGTACCACAGCCTTCTTTACACCCTCTAACGCCTCAAAGGTACGGGTAATCAGATGATCTCTGCACTGCACCAGTACCTGTACCACCACATCATCCGGAATCAGATTGCGCTTTACCAGTTCTCTTAAAAAATCAAACTCAATCTGAGAAGACGCTGGAAAACCGATTTCAATTTCCTTAAAACCGATTTTTACAAGCAGGTTGAAAAACTCAATTTTCTGCTCTACAGTCATAGGCTCGATCAATGCCTGGTTACCGTCTCTTAAATCTACGCTGCACCAGATAGGAGCCTTTTCAATTTCTCTGTTTGGCCACTGTCTCTGGGGATAATCCACCACAGGATTTCTCTTGTATCTCTTCACGTTTAACATGATTTCCTCCATATTCTTTCCATAATCCGTATGATTTTATCTGTTCTTTTCCTGGGTCCTTTTGAACCGCATTGTATGACTATAACATACTTACCTCTTGATGTAAAGGAATCTCCAAATCAGTTTTGGGAGCGATCTCCTATGGCAGACCGGACTTTTTTCTTTCCAGGCCATGGCTTTTTCCAATTTCCTCCGATATACACGTACAGGATCCAAGTAATCACCAGCCAGAACCAGGTAGTTGGATTACTAAACCATGTGGAGAAAAAGGATAATAACAGGTACATGGCCACTTCTCCATAAAACAGATAGCTTACCGGATTCTTAGCCTTGCCCACCAATCCAGTCAAAAAGCTGCAAACCAGTCCCAAAACACCGCCAAACAGTACACACCCTGCCAGGCCAAAATCATAATAGGCGTCATAGAGAATGGTCAGGGTATTCAGCTCTGCTATAGTAGAAAATACTGGAAAATTTACCAGCTGAGGAAATACAAATTTCAGGCCGGTCAATGCAAACACCGGAAACAGCTCTTTCAATCCATATGCAAAGGAAGCCTGTCCCTCACAAACCGCCTCTACCAGACAGTTAAAATTATCATAATTGTTGGCAATATACATATATACATACTGCAAAGACAACGGCATTGCAGGATCCTTCATATTAAAAATCTGATTCAGATACCCTTCTTCATAATTGCGCTGGCTGGTCATAAACATAAAAATGGCAACCGCCAGGCCTCCTAATACAATAACTCCTGTCAACACCTTTCTCCATGGAATATTCCCCTTATACAGCAGATATACCATCACTGGCAGCAGCAGTGTCAGGATAAACTGAAACTTGGAAATGCACAAGATAGGAATGGACAATGCCAGCACATTCCACAGCACCAGCATACCGATCCGGCTGTTCTTTGGCCGTCCTCCTTCCATGAGATAGATCAGTGTCAGGGGATGTACCAGCATACAGGAAAAGGTAAAATAATGAATGCCTGTTACATGAAAATAATTATACGCATGGGTATCTTTAGAGAACAAGGGAATATACCCTAAAATCACTACCTCTGCCCAAAAGCAGGCCATGGACACCAATGCCACAATGCAGATGCAATGGTAAATCCGCTCAACCATTTCCTTCTTTTCTCCTGGATCCGGATTTCTTCTGTCCCGCAGTCCACAGCCTGCCTGCCAGCCCCATAAAAACACCAGATAAAATATCCCAAAAGCTGCCCATGTCCGCACATTCCAGGGCTGCTGCAGATTTGACAGCTGCAGCGCAGCAATGCCTTCTCCACCCAGCCAGAACAGAGACAATATCACCCGGTAATCCAGGAGCCATCTGCTCTCCATATAAAAAATCACTGCCAATATGCAGGCTCCTGCACACAGCAAAATACCAGCAGCAGTCTGCCACCCACTTAGGCCTAATGCTGCTGCCGCTATATATACCAGACAAAATACAATACTGATCCCAATTTGTTTTTTCACAACTTCTCCTTATCACAGCAGCCAGCAGGTGCTGTGGATGATACTTCCTTAGTTTTCCCCCACAACTTCTCCTAAACCAGAAGCAACAGCGCCTGCAATACCAGCCATCGCCTCACGTTCATCAATTCCGTCACAGGTTACGGTGATAGATTCTCCTCCCTTGACACAGGCCCCTAAAATACTCAGCACACTTTTTGCATTGGCCGTAGTGGTTTTGTAGGTAAATGTTACAGAAGACTGATACTTCATGGCTTCGTAACAAAGCTTATTGGCCGGCTTTAAATGCAGCCCTGATTTGTTTAAAATCTGCAATTGTTGACTAATCATAACGTTTTTTCTCCCCTTGATTTGTTTTTTTACTGCAATACGTCTTCTCCCGCTTCTTCTGTTATTCCCGGTTCTTCCTCGATAACAGAAGATGTATCCTCTTCTGTCTGCTCCGTGGTTTCATCCTCTATGCTCTCTTCTGTAGAAGGTGCAGTAAGGTCTGTAATCTTCACCTGTACTTTAGGGCTGTTTACCAATCTGAATCCATCGCGCAGTGTCACAGATACAGCAACATCATTGTATACTCCCGTTCCATATCCGGATACATCTATAGACATATCTATTTCTTCTGAAGACAATTCATTCAAATCTTCCAAAAATCCCTCTAACGTAACCAACACAGAATTATTCAGGATCTCATACTGGAACTGATCTGACCTGCCGTTGATTTTAATATGATCGGGATCCACCCGATATCCCTTTTCCTTCAGCTCCTCCACAAAAAGAGTAACTGTAACCGTTCCCTCTGAACTATACAGGGTAACATTAGGAGGCAGATACTGAGAGATATCCAGAGTTACTACCCTGTCCTCAGTTGCTCCGGAAATATCAATATCTTCTTTTGGAATAATAATATTGGTAATCTCTGCCAAATCAGCCTTCATACCTACTACTTCCACCGTCTCCACATCACACTCCATACCGCCATAACGATAGCCTGACGCTGGTGTTCCGCTGATTCCCTCAAAGGTAACGGAAAGTGTTTTGGTCTTTAAAATTTCTGTGGATACCGATACCGTTTCTGCACTGATCGTAGTCAGGTCATTGGTTTGTATCTGCTGATCCTCATTATCAAAAAGAATTGGTGTCCCTTCTACAGACAACACATCACCGTCAAAATCCGTCAAATTCACTACGACCGCCACCTGATTCAGATTGCTGAAAATCTCATCCGGTCCCCGTACTGTCACCTGACTTGGATTCACAGTAAAACCATCCTGACTTAAATGCATTCCTTCCGGCAGCTCACCTTCCGTCATTACCTGTACCGGGAAAGTTTTCTCCTGTATATCGCCCAGTACAATGTCCAAATAATCTCCGCTTTTACAGGTCATGGAAATCAGACTGCTCTCTATAGAAGCATCCGCTGTGATCCGTACTACTACAGATTTGTTATATGGATCGTCTCCATACCGCTTGGATAAATCCGCTGTAGCTGTAAAACGCTCTGCCCGAATATTTTTAAAAGCAGAAGTCTTAGCCGAAACCTGTATGGTAACCGTTTTAGGATATTCCTTCAGATACAGGTCGTTCTGTTCTAAATATTCTGCATTGATATAATTTACTGTAATATTATAGTTTTTTTCAATCACGGCGTCTTCTGAAAGCTGCACACTGGCCCAAAGAAGCATTGCGATCACCAGCGCGGATATTTTAAGAACCAGATTATTTGTCAGTTTCCTCTTCATTCCGTTTCAACTTTCCTTTCTTCCATAATCGAAAACGCTTCACATCAATGGATTTTTTCTGGATAAAATTCAATTTGGACCGCAGACTTCCACTGTCGATATCAGAAATCAGTTCTCCTCCCACTGCAATGGAAACCCGGCCCGTCTCTTCAGATGCAATAATGGTAATACTGTCTGTAATTTCACTGATGCCAATTCCTGCCCTGTGCCTGGTTCCCAGTGCCTTACTGATCTGGTCATTATGGGACAAAGGCAGATAGCAGGTAGCCGCCAGAATACGGTTTCCACGGATAATGACTGCTCCGTCATGTAAAGGGGTATTGTGTTCAAATATCTGTACCAGAAGAGGCATGCTCACCTTTGCATCCATATCAATACCGGTTTTTACAAACTCATCCAGTGTAATATTCTGTTCAATTACGATCAGGGCGCCGGTTTTATTCCGCCCCAGTTCAAAAGATGCATGGACGATGGCGTCTATGGTTTCATCAGAAAAGCGCATTCCCTGTTCCTTGGAAGCATCCAGTGGAAACCACTTCTTCAGGAAATCATTTTCTCCCAGCGTTTCTAATACCCGGCGCATTTCCGGCTGGAACAGAATCAGTATGGCCACCAGACCTGCATTGGCAAACTGGGTCAGCAGCATCGCTATGGTATCAAATTCACAGATTACCACCATCAGGTAAAACACTAAAATAATGCCTACACCTTTCAGCAAACTCCATGCTTTGGTTTTCTGAATCCATACCAGCACATAGTAGATCAGCATTGCCAGAAGTACAATTTCAATATAGTCCGTTATCTTGATATCCATTGTTAACAGTGAAAACTTTGTCTCAATCCACTTTATTACTGTCAGCAATTGACTGCCTCCTTATATAATCCTCTGGCTCCTGCTCCTGCATTGCCAGTTCTTCCGCAATATAATCTGTCACTTCTGTAATGTGTTTCACCTTCTTATTAGAAAGGGTCACTGTAATCTTAGGTACTGCCTTTACATAATAATAATATTCCTCATCTTCAAACTGTACATATTCTGTACGGGTATAATCCACTGAAAACAGGAACAGATGCAGAACCATTCCTACTGCAACAGCCAGCAATGTATTTACCATACATCCGGGTATAGATACTCCTACATCAAACGCATAGATACCAACCAACATAATGATCAGATAAATCAATGATCCGCTGCCAATGGCCAGCATCCAGGAATAATTTACCTTCATTCTGCGAATCCCATAAACTGCTGCCATTACGAAAATCATGGCGCAAATCATAAGCCACATATATTGATTCTGCACTACTTTATTCAACACATAGGAAAACCGTTCCATAGATGAAAGTGCGCTGGTTTGTGAAAACAATACACTATACTCGCTTTTGCTAATACTGACAAAAGCATTCAGTATCACACCAAAGCATGCAGGAATAATGGCTCCTGGAGAAGTCCCCAGCCCTGCTCCTACCATAAACACCCCAGGTCCTTTGCAAATACAGGATAATAAAGAAGTAGACATCAGCATGGAATTGCCGCATTTGAATATAAAATACAAAAGTATCATGAAAAGCAGGATACATACTGTAACTATCGCCAGTTCCACAGATACCTGAGACATCTGCAGCACCAGATATAAAGATGAAAAAATTGTAATTCCACTGGAGGGCAGAAATGCACAGCCCACAGATAACATCAAATACACCAATGGGGAAGAAAGCAGTGGAAAATATCCTGTTGCTTCTCCCAGAAAATATAATACCAGATAGGCATGCATAAATTTTACCGCCGGCTTCAAATACCATTCATACTTGCTGTAAAACACCACCAGACGCTGGCGAATTTCATAAAGAACTGTCATATTACCTCTATTTCTGCGCAATTGCGCAATTCTGTCATAATCTATATCTGTATTGTGTCCTGTCCGTACAATACAAACTCATTACAGCTTTTGTATCTGTTCTAAACATTCCTGATGCCAGGCAGCAGTCTTTGCTGCCTTTTCATAGCGCTTCAAATAATGATTTACAGCAAATGCCACATACCCAATGCAAACTGCCACATAACCCAGTATGCCGATCACTATAAGAACCGTGATCTGATTTAACAGATAGGCACTCCCATCTGATCCTGCCACATATATCAGCCACAAAACCACAAGAATACAACATGCAGCGGTAACACTAAACCATGCCATAATCCCATGAAACAACAGATAATCTTTCTTATAAAATTTTGTAATCCGCAAATCCCTGTTCTGTTCCTGCTGTCTGCAAAGGGCCGCTTTTGTCATCAGTATCAATTTTTTCTCCTCAGTCATAGCTGCCTCCTTCCTTACCTATTATCACAGCCAGTATTGGAACCTGTTGCACTATTCTTATTACAATTACTGTTATTGTACCATAAATTCATGTAATTACCTAGAACATTTTTTTTAATTGTGGATGTAGATATGTTAAATTTTATTGAAGAAAGGGTTACAGTCTCTTTTTTTCTCAAAAATATGCAAGAGTAATAAAAAATAAATCCGGAAGATTTTACATCTTTCCGGATTATCTGTCTTTTTTCCGTTTCTGTATTCTATTTTACATTTTCATGATAATTATCAAAAAAAGCAGTGAGACCGGTTAAGAGTTTCAGCAATACAGGCATTTCCTCTTCTTTAATTTTCTGTATGGTATTCTCTGTCATGCTTGCATGGAACCGAGCATGCTCATTGTAGGCACGCACTCCCTTTTCTGTCAGCTGGATAATGACCACCCGTCTGTCTGACTGGCTGCGTTTGCGGACAGCATATCCTTTATTTACAAGGCTGTTCATGGATGTGGTAAGCGAGCCTACTGTAATATTTAATTTTTTGGCAATGGTGGACATATTATTGCCCTCTTCCAGGCCAATGGACTCAATGATATGCATATCATTGACGCTTACATCTTTGAACTCACCTGTAATAAGTGCTTTTTCCTCTACATCCAAAATCTGATTAAATAAACGCACCAATACGTCGTTCACAGTCTGGTAGATATCCATGAATGTGTGCTCCTTCCACAGAGGGTTGTGTGTAAATACGCCAACGCCTCAGTTATGTCCTGGTAGTCCAGTCCCTACGGGCTGTAAAAACTGCAGCAGAACCTGTTTTTTTATTATACACATTCCTGCAACAAATTTTCAATCACTTCTTTTACTGTTTCAATTTTTTTCTGTTTATATGCATTGGCTCCACAGAAAAGCAAAGCATTTTCTACATCTCCAGTCGCAGCATGCACCAAAGCCTCTGTAATGCAATATGGAATTTCTGTAGGATTACAGGATCTCAGACACTGATAACAGTGCGTTGGAGGGAATTTTTTTCCTGCAGCTACCTGTTCCATAAATTTATTGTAAATGGCACGTCCCGGCATTCCTACAGGACTTTTGACCAACGCAATATCCGCTTTATTCGCCCGAAGATAGCTTTCCTTGTAGCAAATATCAGCATCACATTCTTCTGTGGTGACAAAACGGCTGGCCACCTGTACTGCATCAAAACCAAGGGCAAACATACGGGATGCCGCTTCAGGGGTATCAATGCCTCCTGCTGCTGCTGCTGGAATATGCTTTCCATGACGGGTCCCATACTCTGCTACAGTCTGTAGTATTCCCTGACACTCTGCTTCATAATTCAGAGGACTTTCCCGGCTTTCTGTGCATTGTGTCTGGCAGTTATTTTCTGTCTGAGAGACACTTTCTGTCGAAGCACATTCTGACCGGCTGAGATCTTTGCCTGTTTCTTTTGGACTGTGTCCATACTGCTGTAGCTCCTCTAAGGAAAAGCCCAGGTGTCCTCCTGCCTCAGGTCCTTCCACTACGACCATATCCGGCAGGCGGTTATATTTCTTCTCCCAGTAACGTAAGATTACTTTGGCAGCCTTGTTTGTAGAAACAATAGGCACCAGCTTCGTATCTGAACCTGCAGTCAGGCGAGGCAGATCGGAAGGGATTCCTGCTCCTGAAATAATCAGATCGGCACCTATTTTCACAGCCTGCCTGACATATTCTTCGTAATGCTTCATGGCTACCATAATATTAAAGCCTATGATTCCCTTAGGTGCCATTGCCTTTGCTTTTTCAAATTCTGTTTTCATGGCGCGCAGATTCGCAGCCAGCGGATTTTGTGCAAAGTCCGGCTCCCGAAAGCCTATCTGGGCAGCAGAAATGATTCCTACTGCACCTTCTCTGGCCACTGCTCCGGCCAGACCGCCCAAACTGATACCAATGCCCATACCTCCTTGTATCAGGGGCAGGGAAGCAGTCAGATTTCCTATTTTTAATGGGGCTCTCTTCATTTCCTGTCTTCCTTTCTATCTATCTTACCGGGCAGACACTTGCATATGCACTTTGTAATTCCCTGAATTTTACTGGAAACGGACTTCAGATGCCTTTAAATCCTTCCATCTATCAGAATTTGCGGAATCTGTGATATCTATGATTCTGTAACGCTTCTGGTTTCATGATGCCATATGTCTGCAGGAATCTGGATATTTCCTGGTCTAAACAGATGCAGACCGGTTCCATGGTTTCATCTGTATAGGTTTCTGTTTCCGGGATGACCTGCTCAATGATTCCCAACTGCTTTAAATCTGCTGCAGTCAGACGCATCACTTCTGCAGCTTCCTTGGCACGCTTGCTGTCTTTCCACAAAATAGATGCAAAGCCTTCCGGTGAAAGAATGGAGTAGATGGAGTTTTCCAGCATCCATACCTCGTCAGCTACTGCCATGGCAAGGGCACCGCCGCTGCCCCCTTCTCCGATCACTACAGACAGAACAGGAACTTTCAAGCTGGACAATTCATAGAGATTTCTGGCAATGGCTTCGCCCTGGCCCCGTTCTTCGGCTTCTATACCGCAGAAAGCGCCTGGTGTGTCTACAAAGCAGATAACTGGTCTGCCAAATTTTTCTGCCTGATGCATCAGACGTAACGCTTTTCGATAGCCTTCCGGAGATGGCATACCGAAATTACGGGTGATGTTGTCTTTGGTATTTTTGCCTTTTTGCTGGGCTATGACAGTAACAGGAATTCCGTGAAACTGTGCAATCCCCCCTACAACGGCACTGTCGTCACCATAATACCGGTCTCCATGAAACTCTATAAAATCTGCAAAGAGGCGCTGGATATAGTCAGTACCTACAGGACGCTCCATTTGTCTGGAACGCAGCACTCTGTCCCAGGCAGACAGTGCTTTTCCAGTCTGAACTTCTTCAGTATGTTCTGCCCGGCCTGCAGTTACACTGCCAGCTGCCGTTTGACTTTGAATGTTTTTATCCTGTGTTGTCTCACTATCTGTTATAGCTTCCCCGCTGTCTCCTGAAAAAACGGCATCTGTGTGTGACTGCAGCAGTTTTTTCACTGATTCATTCCAGGTTTCGCTGCCTGTTACACCGGTTTCTTTATTATGAAGCTTTAATATGGTACCAAGCTCTGCTTTCATATTTTCACGCTCAATAATACCGTCTATAAAACCATGTTCTAACAGAAACTCTGCCCGCTGAAAGCCTTTTGGCAGCTTCTGTCCTATTGTCTGCTCGATGACTCTTGGACCAGCAAATCCAATCAGCGCCCCTGGCTCTGCCAGAATGATGTCACCTAACATAGCAAAACTTGCAGTAACACCGCCTGTAGTTGGATTGGTCAATACAGAGATATATAAAAGTCCTGCATCACTGTGTTTTTTCAGTGCAGCAGAAGTCTTTGTCATCTGCATCAGGGAAATAATTCCTTCCTGCATCCTGGCACCGCCGGAGCAGGCAAATATGATCACTGGCAGACCTTCTTCTGTGGCGCGTTCCACTGTACAGGTGATTTTTTCTCCTACTACCTCACCCATACTGGCCATAATAAACCGGCTGTCGCAGACTGCCAGTGCAGTTTTCTGTCCTTCTATGGTACAGGCACCCGTTACCACTGCTTCTTCCAGACCTGTTTTTTCCTGGAGCTGGGCAATCTTCTCCGGGTATCCTTTATAATCCAGAGGATTGGTGGTCTGTAAGCCTGTGTTCCATTCTTCGAAACTGCCTTCATCTGCCACACGCTCTATTCTGCGCCAGGCATGAACCCGGAAGTAATTGTGACATTTGGGGCAGATATAATATGCCTTTTTCACATCCTCTGTAAATATGGCAGCCTTGCACACATTGCACTTTTTCAACAGGCCATGGGGAACCTCTGGTTTTGCAGCACTCTGGCCGGCAAATTCACTTTCCCGTTCTTCTACACCGGTCTTCTTAAACAGATTTTTTAAATTCACTACAGTTACCTCACTTATTTCATGCCTTACATGCTGATCTTGCATATCATGTTCCATACTGAATTGGTATATACAGTTGGTATTACTCCTCTACTTGAGCTGCGGCTTCTTCCTGCTGCAGATTTTCAATAAAACTGATATTAAAATCACCGGACTGATATACAGGATTGCTCATCAGTGCGTACTGGTAGTCGATGTTTGTGTCGATCCCTTCGATGATCACCTCACCCAATACACTGCGCATTTTAGCAATGGCTTCTTTTCTGGTGTTGCCATGGACGATGACCTTGGCAAGCATGGAATCGTAATAAGGCGGAACGGTGTAACCGCTGTAGATGGCAGTATCAATACGTACGCCTTTGCCGCCTGGAAGGTACAGTTCCTGAATGGTGCCAGGAGAGGGACGGAAGTTTTTGGCCGGATTTTCGGCATTGATCCTGCACTCAATGGCATGGCCTGTGATTTTGATATCTTCCTGGGTGCAGGAAAGAGGCAGACCCGAAGCAACACGCAGCTGCTCCTGGATCAGATCCAGGCCGGTGACCCATTCGGTAACTGGGTGCTCTACCTGGATACGGGTATTCATTTCCATAAAATAAAAACGTCCATCCGGCTCTAATAAAAATTCTACAGTACCAGCATTGACATATCCGGCTGCTCTGGCAGCACGTACTGCTACTTCTCCCATTTTCGCACGCAGTTCTTCTGAAAGTGCTACAGATGGCGCTTCTTCTATCATCTTCTGGTGATTGCGCTGAATGGAGCAGTCACGTTCTCCTAAATGGATCACATTGCCATGACTGTCTGCCAGTATCTGAAATTCAATGTGTCTTGGATTTTCCACGAAATGCTCCATATACATGGAATCATCTCCAAAGGCCATTCTTGCCTCTTTCTGGGCTGTCTGAAATGCTGTAGGGAATTCTTCCGGCGTATAAGCCACTCTCATACCTTTCCCACCGCCGCCAAGGGCTGCTTTTACAATTACAGGGTAACCGATTTCCTCTGCGGTTTTCAGTCCTGCTTCCACGTCCAGAATCAACTCCTGACTGCCTGGAATGACAGGCACACCTGCTTCTATCATGGTGTTTCTTGCCTGAGATTTGTTGCCCATCCGGCGGATCACTTCTGCACTGGGGCCAATAAAAGTAATACCGCACTGCTCACACAACTCTGCAAATTTACTGTTTTCTGATAAAAAGCCAAAACCTGGGTGAATGGCATCAGCACCGGATATGATGGTGGCACTGATAATGCGGTCCATCTGCAGATAACTTTCTGCAGATGGCGCCGGACCGATACAGATGGCTTCATCTGCCAACTGGGCATGAAGTGCCTCTTTGTCTGCTTCTGAATACACTGCTACAGTCTGAATTCCCAGTTCTCTGCATGCGCGTATAATGCGTACTGCAATTTCTCCCCGGTTGGCAATTAATACTTTCCCAATCATCACATATCCCTTTCCGGACCTGTTTTTTGCTGTTACCCGATCATGAAGGTCAGCTCACCCTGTGCCACTACCTTTCCATCTACACTGGCAATGGCTTCTCCGATGCCCATAGGGCCTTTCTGGCGGATGATTCTGGTCTCTAATTTTAACTTATCTCCCGGCACTACCTTGCCCTTGAAGCGGAACTTCTGGATGCCTGCAAAGTAAGCAGTCTTCCCCTTGAATTCTTCCTTGGAGAGAATGGCGACTGCACCTGCCTGTGCAAGGGCTTCTACAGTCAGTACCCCAGGCATCACCGGTTCTCCCGGAAAATGTCCTGCAAAGAAATCTTCTCTATAGGTGACACACTTGTATCCTATAGCATACTCTCCCGGTACATAATCTTCTATATAATCCAGCAGCAGAAACGGATGTCTGTGCGGAATGATTTCCTGTATTTCTTTGATCGTCAGCTGATTCATGGCTGCTCCTTTCTACCAAAGTTTGTAGGCAATTCCAAAATGGATTAACGGACGCTTTGTAAAGTGCCTGTCAGAAAATATTTTCACGCAGGCACGCTCTCGCTTCGGTAAAAACGCAGCGGTACTAATAAATTTTGTGCCTGTGGCACAAAATTTAAAGTGCCGGCGTTTTTAAGAGCCTGCTTAGAAAACATTTTCTGACAGACACTTCACAAAGCTGATATTGAATATTGTTTCGCAATTGTCTATAAAATTTCGGTTCAGTTTTGGTATCTTAATCTGTGATCCGAAACAGTGGCTGGCCATATTCTACGGCTTCGCCGTTTTTCACCAGGATCTCTGCGATCTGGCCGTCATATTCGCATTCTACTTCATTCATTAATTTCATAGCTTCGATGATACCAATGGTCTGACCCTTCTTTACTTTATCACCGTTTTTTACATATGGCTCTGCATCTTCTGCAGGTGCTGCATAGAAGGTTCCTACCAGAAGGGAGGTGATGATCTTGCCTTCTTTTGAAGCGGAAGCCGCCTCACCGGCATTGCTGCCTGTGGTATCTGATGGGGATACCTGGGTTGTTTCTGCCTTTGTCGCTGGAGCCGGTATGCTGTATCCGCCCACATTGCCTGCAGAAAGTGCCGCACTGGCAGACTCTGGCTGTACTGTATAATGGATTTCCTTATTGGATTCTTTCTTTAATGACAGCTTGATGCCTTCTGCCTCGTAGCGAAATCCGGTAAGATTGGAGTCAGAGACAGTCTGTATCAATTTTACAAGTTGTTCCAGTTCCATATTGTCCTCTTTTCTGTCAGCTCTGAATGTTCAGGCCTCATACTTTTTCAGCAGCACGGAAGCGTTGTGTCCACCAAAGCCCAGGGAATTGCTCATGGCATACTGGATGTCACGATTAACCGGTGCATGGAGGGTGTAATTTAAATCACAATCTTCATCTGTTTCCATTGTACCCACTGTCTGATGGATAAAACCTTCCTGGATGGATTTTGCACAAACGATCAGCTCTATGCCTCCTGCTGCGCCTAACAAGTGTCCAGTCATGGACTTTGTGGAATTGATGTTTAAGCTGTAAGCAGCTTCACCAAAGGCAGCCTTGATGGCTTTGGTCTCACACATATCGTTGTGATGGGTGCTGGTTCCATGGGCATTGATATACTGTACCTGAGCAGGTTCTATTTCTGCTTCCTTCATTGCCAGCTCCATTGCTTTTGCTGCACCACTGCCGTCTTCTGCTGGTGAAGTAATATGATATGCATCTGCCGTAGAACCATAGCCTACTACTTCTGCGTAAATCTTTGCACCTCTGTTTAAAGCATGCTCTAATTCTTCTAATACCAGGATTCCGGCACCTTCTCCCATCACAAAGCCGCTTCTGTCCTTGTCAAATGGAATAGAAGCACGAAGGGGGTCCGGATTGGCAGACAATGCTGTCAGGGCTGTAAATCCTGCAACACCGGTTGGACAAATGCTGCTTTCTGTACCACCTGCCAGGATCACATCCGCATCCCCATACTGAATGGCACGGAATGCATCTCCTACACAGTTGGTACCAGAAGCACATGCAGTTACCACGTTGGTACACTTGCCCTTAAGTCCCAGCTGGATGGAAATGTTGCCTGCTGCCATATTGGAAATCATCATAGGCACCATAAGAGGGTTGACTCTGGATGGTCCTTTTTCCACGATCTTGGTATATTCTGTTTCCACAGTCTCCAGGCTTCCAATTCCGGAACCCACGATCACACCAAGGCGATATGGATCTTCCTGCTCTAAATTCAGACCTGCATCTGCAAATGCCTCTTTTGCTGCAGCCACTCCGTACTGGGAAAATAATCCCATTCTTCTGGCAGTTTTAAAATCCATATAGTCTTTTCCAACAAAATCCTTGACTTCTGCTGCCAGCTTTACTTTATATTCTGATGTATCAAATCTGGTAATGGGGCCAATTCCCACCTTGCCTTCCTTGATGGACTGCCAAAATGCATCCACATTGTTGCCAAGAGGGGTAATGGCACCCAGACCTGTAATTACAACTCTTCTTTTCATGCTTACTCTCCTATCAGATGGCCATGCCGCCGTCTACACAAATGACCTGGCCAGTAATATAGCCTGCATTGTCAGATGCCAGGAATGCTGCCAGATTGGCAATATCCTCCGGCGCACCAAAACGGCCTGCAGGGATCTGCGCCATAATGCGCTCCTTCTGTCCGTCGTTTAACACCTGTGTCATATCTGTATCAATAAATCCTGGTGCAATGGCATTGGCAGTCACATTTCTGGAAGCCAGTTCCTTTGCCACAGACTTAGTCAGACCGATGACACCAGCCTTGGAGGCTGCATAGTTGGCCTGACCTGCATTACCGTTTACGCCTACTACTGAGGAAAGATTGATGATCCTGCCGCTTCTCTGCTTCATCATCTGTCTGCTGACACTGCGGATACAGTGGAAGGTTCCTTTCAGATTGATGTCCAGCACACGGTCAAAATCTTCCTCGCTCATACGCATCAGCAGTCCATCTCTGGTAATGCCTGCATTGTTTACCAGAATGTCGACTCTGCCCCAGGTCTGAATGATCTCTGCAAATGCTGCATCACATGCTGCAGCATCTGATACATCCCACTGCATGGCCAGCGCCACGCCGCCTGCTGCTTCAATTTCCTGCTTTACCTGTTCTGCCTTATCTGCAGAACCGTTATAGTTGATGATGACCTGGGCACCATCTGCTGCCAGTCTTTTTGCAATGGCGCTGCCGATCCCTCTGGAGGCACCGGTGACCACTGCTACTTTTCCATTTAACATATTGATTTCATTGCCTGGGTGTCTCAGAACCCATTCCCATTTTGCAGCAATGCATTCTGAACACCCAGACCCTGTCTCCTTATTCTATTTTTGCCACATAGATCATTGCGAAACACTGAACGGACGCTTACAGATACTTCTCAAAGCTGATCGTGAATATCGTTTTGCAATTGTCCGTTTTATATTTTACAGTGCTGCGATTTCTGCAGTTACTTTGTCCAGATCTGCCCAGGTACCAATGTTGTATACCTTTACAGAACGGTCGATTTTCTTTAAGAAACCTGCAAGGGTCCTGCCCGGGCCGATCTCTACAAAGACATCCACACCGTCTGCAATGAGCAGCTCCATGCTCTGCTGCCAGCGTACAGAAGACGCTACCTGTGCAGACAGCAGTGCTTTTGTCTCACAGATATCTTCTACATAGGCTGCAGTTACATTGGTGACATAAGGAATAGTCAGCGCTTTTAATTCAACCTGATCCAGCTCCTGTCCTAACTGTTCTCCTGCTGTTGTCAGGAATGGAGAATGAAATGGACCGCTGACCTTTAACGGTACCACTCGCTTGGCGCCCTTCGCCTGCAGCACTTCTCCTGCACGGGCCACTGCCTCTGCCATACCGGTAATGACGATCTGTCCCGGACAATTATAGTTGGCAATGCTGACTCCGTCTATGTCTGCAATGGCTTCCAGGATGGTATCCCCGGAAAGACCTAATACAGCAGCCATGGCACCTACTCCGGCAGGTACTGCATGCTCCATCAGACGGCCTCTCTTGGCAGTGATCTCTACTGCATCCATATCCTCCATACCACCAGCCACTGCCAGGGCACTGTATTCCCCAAGGCTCAAACCTGCAGTTACCTGAGGCACCAGACCTCTGTCCATGGCAGCTCTTGCCATAGCCAGACAGGTCACTGTCAGTGCCGGCTGGGTAAACTCTGTCTGATTCAGTCTGTCATTTTCTGTGAAGCAAAGCTCCATCAGATCCAGTCCCAGACGCTTGGAGGCTTCCTCATAAAATGCCTTTGCCTCAGGACTGTTCTCATAAAAATCTTTTCCCATACCCGGAGTCTGGGCTCCCTGGCCGGGAAACAAAAAAGCGATCTTACTCATGGGCACAGGCTCCCTTCAGCAGCTTTTCTGCATCTGCTACGATCTGGGTAATTACCTCACTGCAGGTCATTTCTTCCCCGATCATGCCGGCAATCTGTCCTGCCATAATACTGCCGTTGTCTGTGTCACCATCTACAACTGCCTTACGCAGAGCGCCTAATGTCAGCATCTCTAATTCCTCTAAAGAAGCACCATTTTTTTCCATCTGCAGATACTGCTTTACCATCTTGTTGCGCAGAATACGTACCGGATGGCCTGTGCTTCTGCCGGTTACCTTGGAATCAATATCCTTGGCCTTGATGATGGCATCCTTATAGTTCTGATGTACCATAGATTCCTTGGTGGCAACAAAACGGGTACCCATCTGCACAGCCTCAGCACCCAGCATAAATGCAGCTGCCATACCTCTGCCGTCTGCCACACCGCCTGCTGCGATTACCGGAATGTTCACTGCATCCACTACCTGCGGTACCAGTACCATAGTGGTATTTTCTCCAATATGTCCTCCGGCCTCAGTACCTTCTGCTACTACTGCATCTGCACCGTAACGTTCCATACGCTTTGCCAGTGCCACAGATGCCACAACAGGAACCACCAGAATACCGGCTTCCTTCCACATCTGCATATATTTTTCAGGGTTACCAGCACCTGTGGTAACAACCTTTACTTTCTCTTCCGCTACGACCTGAGCCACTTCATCTGCGTAAGGGCTCATAAGCATAATATTTACACCAAAAGGCTTATCTGTCTGTCTTTTTACTTCTCTGATCTGCTCACGCACCCATTCTGCAGGCGCACTTGCTGCACCAATGAGACCTAAGCCTCCTGCCTTGGAAACGGCTGCTGCCAGATTTGCTTCTGCAACCCAGGCCATACCGCCCTGGATCACCGGATACTCTATACCTAATAATTCTGTAATACGTGTCTTCATAAATCTGTCTCCCAGGGAAGCACATCTGCATTCCCTCTCCAAAATCAGGTTTTTGGAAAACCGGCTGCCTGAAGATCCAGACAAGCCGGCTTCCAACCGTTTTTTACTGCTCTAAATACTTTACAACATCACCGATGGTCTCTAACTTTGTCAGATCATCTGTAGGAATCTCCTTGCCAAATTCCTCCTCAAAGGACATTACCATCTCGAATAAATCCAGGGAGTCTGCTCCTAAATCCTTCTGGAAAGAGGTTTCCTCTGTCAGCTCTGCTGCATCTGCGCCTAATGCCTCTGCTACGATTTCTTTTACCTTTTCTAACATGATTATATTCTCCTTTTTTTGGCTATTTACGGGGCATTTTCCGTCCCCGTGCTTTATTGTAAAACCGAGAAATATCTCAGTAATTACCTATAGTAACAAAATCACCACTCCAACAGTGTGGCTCCCCAGGTAAGTCCTGCACCGAAGCCAGCCATCACTATTTTCTGACCTGGCTGTAAGAATCCTTTGCGGTTCCATTCGTCTAACAGGATCGGGATACTGGCGGAAGAAGTATTGCCATAGGCATCTACATTAACAGGGAAATGGTCCATGTCCACGTGGAGACGCTTTGCTACTGCCTCGATAATTCTTCTGTTGGCCTGATGCAGAATAAACCAGTGGATGTCTTCTGTAGTCATGTGCTCTTTATCCAAAAGTTCCTGAATGACCTCCGGCACCTGTTTCACTGCAAAGCGAAATACTTCCTGACCATTCATCTGGATATAAGGAGCTTCTATGACTGCCTTGGTATCCTCTGTCAGCTTTTTGTATATGTGATTACAAGTAAGCGCCTGGCCTCTGCCGCCATCGGAATGCATCACTGCTGAAAATGGTGCATCCTCCTGGGCACGAAGCACTGCTGCTCCTGCACCATCTCCAAAAAGGATACAGGTGCCTCTGTCCTGCCAGTCTACCAGGTCAGACAAACCTTCTGCGCCAATAATCAGAGCGCAGTGTGCCAGACCGGACTGAAAATAGGCCTGTGCAGTATTGTATGCTGCCAGAAATCCGGCACAAGCTGCATTTAAGTCAAAGCACATGGCGGCTGTGGCACCAATTGCCTCCTGCACCATACATGCAGTACAAGGAAGGATCACGTTAGAAGAAATAGTAGATACGATCAGTAAGTCAATTTCTTCTGGTGCTGCTCCTGCATTTTCCAGAGCACGCTTTGCAGCTTCTACTGCCATGAACACAGTGGTCTCATCCTGCTTGATGTGTCTTTGCACAATACCGGTGCGTTCACGAATCCAGGCATCATTGGTATCTACCAGCTTCGCCACATCATCATTGTGTAAATAGTGAGATGGTACATAAGAACCTGTACCACAGATTTTTCCTGCCATAATATTCTCCATATAGATTTTGATGTATTTTGACATATTAAAACGGATGAGATTTGGGGCTCACCTGAAAATATAAAAAATATATAAACTTTTCTTTCCAAATGTATTTTCAAAGAAATTCACGTATATAGTATGCCAAATTTATTACATCTGTAATAGTTTTGTGAAAAATATTTTAATTTAAAATATCTTTTTAATTAAATATTCTTTTTATCAAATATTTTTACATTCAAACTATATCACAGAATTTTGGATTGTCAAGTAAATTTTCCATGTGCCAGAATTTCCGGGGCATCTCATGATATAAATTCATCTGTACTTATCAGTTTATGCAGTATATAAACGATATAGACATCTGCAAAGAAAAAAGGCTATAAAAAACAATGCACCTTCTGCTGGCAAAAACAAAACACCGGTGAAAATTTCTCCTGCTTTGGTTCTTATAAAACAAGTCCCAAAAGCGGAAAGATTTTCACCGGCTCTGTACACTGCTTACCAGGCTTACTGAACAGACACTACCTCGTAATCCTGATCCTCTACTGCCTTTTTTAATACCTCATCTGCTGCCTCTGCCTGCAAGGTAACCACTGCCGTACCTGCTTCATAGCTTACTACGGCTTCTGCCACTTCTGGCAGCGCCTCTAATACCTTCTTTACCCGTGCTTCACAGTGTCCGCACATCATTCCCTTGATCGTCATTGTTCTTACCATGGATGTTTCCTCTCTTTCTGTTTTGTGATTGCCAGCAGCCGGCGCACTTTTTTCCACCATTTCTCCAATCTCCATATTGGTATTGGCTTTTGTTATCGTCTTGTCCACTTTACCTGCCTTGGTATTTATTTTTTTATCCCTGCGTGTATCATAAATACGGCAGAAATTCAACCGCAGCGCATTGGTGACTACGCAAAAGCTGGATAAGCTCATAGCAGCTGCACCAAACATAGGATTTAACTGCCAGCCAAAGACCGGTATCCATATCCCTGCTGCCAGAGGGATTCCGATAATATTGTAAATGAATGCCCAGAACAGGTTTTCCTTGATATTTTTTAAGGTTGCCCGGCTCAGACGGATGGCAGCAGGGACATCTGACAGACTGCTCTTCATAAGTACCACGTCCGCTGCGTCAATGGCTACATCTGTACCTGCTCCAATGGCAATGCCTATATCTGCTCTGGTAAGAGCCGGGGCATCGTTGATGCCGTCTCCTACCATGGCGGTTTTTCCTTCCTTCATAAGCTGGCGGATGACGCTTTCCTTTCCTTCCGGCAGTACTCCTGCGATCACCTGGTCCACACCTGCCTGTGCGCCAATGGCATTTGCTGTGGCCTCATTGTCACCAGTAAGCGTCACCACCCGGATTCCCATGTCCTGCAGCTGATGGATGGCCTGTGGACTGTCTTCCTTGATCACATCAGCCACTGCAATAATTCCAATCAATCTATCCTCCTGGCAGAAATACAAGGGGGTCTTTCCCTGCTCTGCCAGTGACGCTGCAGCCTGCTTTACCGTACCGGAAATTACCGTCAGGGTACTGATAAATCTGGAATTGCCTCCGCTTACCCTGGTACCTTTCCATATTCCCTGGAGGCCATTTCCTGGAAGGGCAGTAAACTCTGTGACCGGCTCTGTTGCCAGGCCTTCTGCCCTGCCTTTTTCCAAAATGGCTTTTGCCAGTGGATGCTCACTTTTCTGTTCCAGGGCATAAGCCAGCTCCAGCAATTCTTGCTCTGAAATGCCTGCTGCCGGGATGATATCTGTTACTTTGGGTTCTCCTGTGGTAATGGTACCGGTTTTATCCAGCGCCACAATCTGTACTTTTCCGGTTTCTTCTAAGGAAACAGCCGTCTTAAACAAAATTCCATGCTTTGCCCCTACACCATTGCCCACCATAATTGCTACAGGTGTTGCCAATCCCAGCGCACATGGACAGCTGATGACCAGCACGGAAATTCCTCTTGCCAGTGCGAACCCCACTGTTTCTCCTGCAAGAAGCCATATACATATGGTAACAACTGCAATCAGAATCACCGCTGGCACGAAAATACCAGAAACCTTATCTGCGATCTTGGCAATGGGGGCCTTGGTAGCCGCTGCATCACTGACCATCTGAATGATCTGGGAAAGAGTGGTATCTTCTCCTACTCTGGCAGCCTCACAGGTGAGGAACCCGGACTGATTTACAGTGGCAGCAGATACACTGTCTCCTGCTTCCTTATCTACCGGAATACTTTCTCCTGTAAGGGCAGCTTCATTCACTGCACTGTGCCCTTCTAATACAATACCGTCTACGGGTATATTTTCACCAGGGCGCACCACAAAATGATCTCCCTTTTTTACCTGTTCTACAGGTACTGTTTCTTCTATGCCATCCCGCAGAAGATTGGCCGTTTTAGGAGCCAGCTGCATAAGGCTTTTTAAAGCATCTGTGGTTTTGCCTTTGGAACGGGCCTCCAGCATTTTCCCCACAGTGATCAGCGTTACGATCATGGCAGCAGATTCAAAATAGAACTCATGCATGTAATGCATAACCTGCTCCATATCACCCTGCACCTGGGCATCTGTCATAGCAAACAGGGCATACGTACTGTATATAAGAGAAGCCCCTGCACCTAAAGCCACCAGGGTATCCATATTGGGCGCTTTATGCACCAGCCCTTTAAAGCCGTTCATAAAGAACTTCTGGTTGATCACCAGCACGATCACAGTGAGGATCAGCTGTAAAAGTCCCATAGCCACATGATTGTTCTGGAAAAAGGACGGTACAGGCCAGTTCCACATCATATGCCCCATAGAAAAATACATAAGAACCAGCAAAAAGCCTGCTGATGCAATGAGACGCTTTTTTAATGCAGGGGTCTCCCTATCTTTTAACAGGTCATTTTCCTCTGCTGTACTGCCTGTCTTTTGGGCAGCTGCTCCTGTACCTTTGAGAGAAGCACCATACCCAGCCTCTTCTACTGCAGAAATCACTGCTGCAGCATCCACCTCCCCTTCTACTGCCATAGAATTGGTCAGCAGACTGACGGAACAGGAAACGACTCCAGGCACTTTCTGTACTGCCTTTTCCACACGGGCAGAGCAGGCAGCACAGCTCATGCCTGTTACTGTATATTGTTTCATAGAATCCTCCATTCTGAAGCTATGGATTCCCCAAGGTCTTTTCCCAAAACTGTATCCTCATATAAAACTGCTTTGCAGCGCTTCCATGCAGGCAGTCATATACCCCCTGGGGGTATATAAATTGTACCGCATATTTCGTCAGGTGTCAATTGGTTAAATCCCAAAAGCATCTTCTTCACACACTTTGATGCAGTTCAAAAAGCGCTCTCCATACTTCTCATACTTAAACTCACCCACACCTGAAACGGAAAGCATTTCCTCCTTGGTCACAGGTTTTATCATACACATATGGGTCAGTGTCTTATCTGAGAACACAATATATGGCGGTACCTTTTCCTCCCTGGCGATCTCCAGACGAAGCTCCCGCAATTTTTCAAACAACGGTGCATCTGCATCAGACAATGTACCTTCCAACTGTTTTTTGCCCTTCTGCCGCTGAGGCTTCTGGATTTTGGCAGGTCTCTCAGATTCCTTGGCAAGCTTCATCACAATTCTTGCATCTGCATCGGACAATTCTGCACACTTTTCTGTCAGTTTCACCACTGCATACTCGTCACTGGTGACGTAAATATATTCCTGCAGCTGGAGATAATTTAGCACCTGTCTCAAACGATAGATAGGGACCTTGGCCAGCTCACCATAGTATGGATTCTGATCCATCCGGTAATTGCGGATCTTGGCAGTATTGGCCCCATGAACGGTATCCAGAATCACTGTAGTTCCATATCTCTGACGGCTGGTGCTGACACAGCCTATGATGGAGCGGGAAATGTCTGTCACATCTACTTCCTCAAACTGGGTCTGGCAGTTAGAGCAGTTGCCGCAGTAATTGCTTCCGTATTCCCCAAAATATCGAAGAATATAATCCCGAAGGCACTCGTTGGTAAAACAGTAAAACGTCATCTTTTTCAACCGCTCCCTGTCACGCTCCTGAACAATGGCTCTGGTGCAGCTGTCCAGCTCCTCATTGTCCCGGCTGTTGTCAATAAATACCTGATTGGTAATCACATCCTGTCCGCTATAATATAAAATACACTCCCCACGCTCCCCATCTCTGCCGGCACGCCCTGCCTCCTGATAGTAAGATTCCAGATTTTTGGGCATACCGTAGTGAAGCACAAAGCGCACATTGGATTTATCAATCCCCATACCAAATGCATTGGTGGCTACCATAATATCTGCCCGGTCATAAATAAAATCTTCCTGATTCTTCCGGCGTTCTGCATCGCTTAATCCAGCATGATAACGGGTAACTGCAAAGCCGTCCTCCCGTAATCTCTCCCATACTTCATCTACCATTTTTCTGGTCAGGCAGTACACAATGCCGCTGTCTGATGCATGATTTTCCAAATAATCCCGGACAGCCTCATACCGGTTTTTAGGAGTCTTTACCCCAAAGAACAGATTGCTCCGGTCAAAACCTGTGGTCAGCACCGTAGGTTCTTCCATCTGCAAAATGTCTATCACATCATCCCGTACCTCCTTGGTAGCCGTAGCTGTAAAAGCACTGACCACCGGGCGATTTGGTAATTTCCGAATAAACTCTACAATTTTTAAATAGCTTGGACGAAAATCCTGTCCCCACTGGGAAATACAGTGTGCTTCATCTATAGTGACCATAGCAATGTTCACATGCAGGGCAAAATCCAGAAATTCCTCTGTTACCAGCCGCTCCGGAGCCACATAAATAATTGGATAGCGGCCTTCTTTTGCATAAGCCAGGGCTTTCAGATACTGGCCTGGAGTAAGAGAACTGTTCAGATAAGCAGCATGGATGCCTGCCTGATTCAGTGACCCTACCTGATCTTTCATAAGAGATATGAGCGGAGAAATCACCAATGTGATCCCATCTAACATCAAGGCAGGGATCTGATAACACAAGGATTTGCCGGCACCAGTAGGCATAATGCCCAGTGTGTCTTTTCCGGACAAAATACTGTCGATCAAAAGCTCCTGTCCCTGGCGGAATTCATCATATCCAAAATACTGTTTTAATATCTGATGTTTGTCCAATGCTGCCTCCTGTGAATGGTTTTCTTCTATTATAATGAAAAAAGTCCCAGAAAACCATGGTAACCATGCATTCCCCGAAACCTCTTTCTGCACTTCTGTGTAATCATCCGGCCTGCATCCTGCAGACCAATTTCATAACAATTGATTGCCGGCTGCAGCAATTACATCCTGCCACCTAACTGCCGGCTGGAGCCTGATCAATATCTTGCGATCTTGATCACCTTGTAACTTACTGAACCTTCTGGTGTCTCTACATCTACAGTATCTCCAATGCTGGCGCCAATCAGGGCATGACCTACTGGTGACTCATTGGAAATCTTCATCTGCATACTGTCTGCCTCTGTAGAACCTACGATATAGAATTCCAGTTCTTCATCATACTCAAAGTCAAATACGGTAACCTTACTGCCGATGTTGACTTTGCTTACATCCACATCCTCTTCTACTACAACTTCAGCATTCTTTAAGATATTTTCCAGTTCCTCAATACGAGCTTCAATATCTCTCTGCTCGTCCTTTGCTGCATCGTACTCTGCATTCTCAGATAAGTCACCCTGCTCTCTGGCTTCCTTGATCTTCTGTGCAACCTCTGCACGCTTAACAACCTTTAAATCCTGTAATTCATCTTCCAGCTTTTTTAAACCAGCATATGTTAAAATATTCTTCTTTCCTGCCATGGTGCGCCTCCTGCCCAATCACATAATCATCATTTTCTGCGGTCAAAAAAACCACACACGTGCAAACCATTATAGTTGAAATACCCGTAAAAGTCAATGTTTTTATTCCTTTAAATATGTTTCCAGTAATTCTTCTAACTGTCCCATACTTTCCATCTCATTGGACTCCCGCCGCAAAGCCGCACTTCCTGGACATCCTGCTGTATACCAGGCTACATGCTTACGCATTTCTCTGATACCCATGAATTCTCCTTTTTCCTCTACCAGCATCCGGCAATGCCTTAAAATCATGGCCTTGCGTTCCTGCAAAGCAGGGGGTGGGAGCAATGTACCTTCCTCTAAATATGCCTTCAATGCACCTATCAGCCACGGATTGCCTTTGGCACCTCTGCCTACCATGATGCCGTCACAGCCAGTTTCTTCCAGCATCCGTTTCCCATCCTCTGGTGTGAAAATATCTCCGTTGCCGATCACTGGTATAGACACAGCTTCCTTTACCTGCCTGATCACATCCCAGTCTGCCTGTCCGCTGTAATACTGCTGTCTGGTACGTCCATGGACTGCTATGGCAGAGACCCCTGCTGCCTCTGCAACCTTTGCCATTTCTACAGCATTGATGCAGGTATCGTCAAATCCTTTGCGGATCTTCACCGTAACCGGCTTTTTCACTGCCTTTACCATCTCAGACAGAATTTCTCCCGCCAGTTTTGGATTTTTCATGAGCGCAGAGCCTTCTCCGTTATTTACTACCTTGGGAACCGGACAGCCCATGTTTACATCAAATATAGCAAAGGGATATTCCTCCAACCGTCTGGCCATATCTGCCATCAGCTTTGGATCAGAGCCAAACAGCTGCAGGGCAGCAGGTGCTTCCTCAGGGTGGGTCTGAAGCAGCGGAACCGTATTTTTATTTCCATAATAAACTGCTTTGGCGCTGACCATTTCCGAATAAACCAGACCGCAGCCCTGTTCCTTACACAACAGACGAAAAGGCAGGTCTGTAATACCTGCCATGGGTGCCAGAATAATATTGTTTTCCAATGTAACTGAACCTATTTTCAACTTACTTTTCCTTCCTTGTATGTTTCCTTCCTGCTGCTGCAATCCATTCCTTATTCCCCATCCACATCCAGTCCAAGATAAAATACCTTGTAATACAGTTCCAGACTTTCTAACAGCTCCCTGCGCTCTGTCTGGATCTGACGGATTTTTAATCCTGCACCTATTTCATCAAACAGATAATCTGCATCATCTGCCGCATAACGCAGAAACAGGGAACCGTCTTCTTCAAATTCCATGGTCAGGATGCCTCCAATATCTTCTGTATAGGTTACGCAAATAATCTTCAGTTCATCCTGAATCCCCTGGGGAAGTGAAGAAAATTCTTCATTCAGATAATATTTCTGCTCATAGGAATTGGCTCCGCACAGCACAGTTCTGCCTTCTGTATTTATTGTACTCATATTCTTTTCTTCCTCTTCTAATCTGGGTTGCTGCAATGATGCTTCCGCTTTCTGGACATAATCAGCAGCAGTCTTAAATATAACCGTAAATGCCTCTTACCGACACTTCACCTGACTGCACCTGCCGAAGCCGCCCTGCCTGATCTGTTACCAGCAATGCCCCTTCCTCTGATATTCCTATACAGGTGCCGCAATATGGTTCCTTCTCTAACACCTGCACCAGCTGGTTTCGCCCTGCCATAAAGGACTGATACTCTTCTTGGATCAAAGACAGATCCTCTGTCTGCAAAAACAGCTCATAATACCTTTCAAATGCCTCCATTGACCGCTGCATCAGCTCCACCCGGTCCACCGGATGTCCAAGTGCCAACCGCAAAGAGGTTGCATGAGGCAGTTCTTCCGGAAATGCTTCTGTATTCACATTGATCCCCATGCCAATCACCACATACCGGATCTGCCCTGGCACTGCATTCATTTCTGTGAGAATCCCGCAAAGCTTCTTTCCCTGATACACAATATCATTTGGCCATTTAATTTCTGTTTCCAGGCCAGTTACCTGGAAAATGGCTTTTCGCAGAGCCACTGCCGTCACCAGGGTAAGCATAGAAGCCTTCTGTGGCTGAAATCCAGGCTGCAAGATCAGTGACATGGAAATTGAGGTTCCTTTTGGCGACTGCCATACTCTCCCAAGACGGCCTCTGCCGGAAAGCTGCTCTTCCGCTGCAATCAGCACACCATGACAGGCCCCCTTCTGAGCCAAAGCTTTTCCCCGCAAATTGGTAGAATCTGTACTGTCATAATAAAGGCATGTTTTGCCTGCCCACTTTGTATGCAGGCCCTGCTGCCACTGTTCCTGCTGCAGGATATTCCGATCATGCTCCATTGCCCTGTTTTTGTCCTTTCTCCCGGCCTGCCCACCTTATGTCCAGTTTGTAAGACAGCTAATGAAGGCAAAAATACCCAGTATTATAATCATTATATCATAAAACAGACTTAAGGGGGCGCACCATTTCTCTGCTCCCCCCCGGTCCTTCAGACGCCTGCGATTTACCAGCGTCAGATATACACCGCATCCAAACACCAGGGGAAGGGACCGGCGAAATACAGCTCTGTCCAAAAACAACAGTACCGTTATAATCACGATCACAGCTGCTGCTCCCAGATAGCTGGCATCTGCCAGATGCACCCCTAGGTCTTTCTTTCCATTTTTCCTGGTTTTTTTCAAAAATTATTCCTCAACTTCTCCCAATGTGGCTACCATCACAGCCTTAATCGTATGAAGACGATTTTCTGCTTCATCAAATACCACAGACTGTTTTCCTTCGATCACCTCATTGGTTACTTCCTTGCCTCTGACTGCTGGCAGACAATGCATAAAGATCGTAGAATCCTTACCACTCATCTTCATCAGATCCTCATTCACCTGATAATCCTTTAACAGGGCGATCCGCTCTGCTGCCTTATCTTCTTCACCCATAGAACACCATACATCTGTATAAATTGCATCTGCCCCAGCTACTGCTGCCACATCATCTGTAATGGTAATAGAACCGCCGCTTTCTGCTGCATACCCCTGGCATTCTGCAACCAGTTCTTCTGCCGGCCACAGCTCCTTTGGTGCAATAATGGTAAAATGCAGTCCCATCTTGCCGGAACCAATCATCATGGAATTGGCCATATTATTTCTACCGTCACCGATAAATACCAGATGCAGTCCCTTCAGGCTGCCATACACCTCTTTTAAAGTAAGGAAATCCGCCAGAATCTGGGTTGGATGGTATTCATCTGTCAATCCGTTCCAAACCGGTACACCTGCATACGCAGCCAGCTTTTCTACTTTTTCATGAGCAAAACCACGATATTCAATACCATCAAACATACGTCCCAAAACCCTTGCAGTATCTTCAATGGTCTCCTTAATTCCCAACTGGATATCTCCCTTGCCCAGATACTCCGGATGACCTCCCTCATCGATGCATCCAATTGTAAACGCACAACGGGTTCTGGTAGAAGTTTTTTCAAAAATCAAGGCAATGTTCTTTCCCTTTAAACTGGTTCCCTGAATGCCTGCCTTCTTCTTTGCCTTTAACTTGGCAGCCAGCTCCAGTAAATACGCAATCTCATCTGGTGTAAAATCTTTTAATGTCAAAAAATTACGTCCTTTTAAGTTCATATATTCCTCCATCTGACCTGTTCAGTCCATCAAAGTCGTCGTTTGCTTTACACAGAAAAGTATAGATTTATCCGATAGAAAAGTCAACTGTATACAGGCAAATATTTATTTTCCTGTATAAATTATGAATATATATTCATTTTTAATGTATATTTATGCATTTATATTCATTTTGTAAAGCGGCAGCCTTATTTAATCACTTCTAAACCTTTCACACTTTTCATATAGTATGTCAGATAAACTTTGTGTAACAATATGCAATCCAGCTTTTCAGAGTGATGCAGCACTCTGAAAAGCATCCCCCGCATATTTTAGGAGGATTATGAAGCGATTTCATCCGGTTATCTGGGGCACCCTGCTTTTAACTGCCTCCGGCGTTCTCTGCCGGTGCATTGGTTTTTTTTACCGCATTTTTTTATCCAATACCATTGGTGAAGAAGGCATGGGACTTTACCAGCTGTCTTTTTCTGCCGCAGCCGTCTGCACTGCTCTATGCTGTACAGGTTTTCAGACTGCGATTTCCAGACTGACTGCTACTACAGGGAAACAGCCTGGAGAAGAAAGGCAGTTTCTGCGGGCAGGACTGCTTCTGACTATGGGCATTTCAATCGTAGTATCTGCTGTTTTTTATATCTTTTCAGAATTCATTGCTTCCAGTCTGCTGATGGAACCAAGATGTACTCCCCTGCTGCAGTTTTATGCACTGTCCCTCCCTTTCTCTGCCATTCATAACTGCTTAAATGGTTACTATCTTGGAAAACAAAAAGCACTCATTCCCGCTGTATCCCAACTGGCAGAGCAGCTGATACGAATTTCTTCTATATTAATCATATGGCAGATCGCCCTGGACAATGGACGCAGCTTAACGCCTACTGATGCCATGGCCGGACTGTTTATCAGTGAGGTATTTGTTGTGCTTTTCCTGATCCCCTGCTATTTTATCAGAAACGCTCCCCAGGCAGACCCATACATAACACAACACACCTTTTCCTTTGCCTGTAAAAGCATCTGTCTTCTGGCCATCCCTTTAATCGCCAACCGTCTGGTTCTGACTCTGCTGCAGAGTCTGGAGGCCATTCTGATTCCCGGTCAGCTTCGCTCCTTTGGTCTCTCTGATTTAGATGCCCTGCGGGTCTATGGTGTATTTACAGGTATGGCACTCCCCTTTATTATGTTTCCTTCTTCTCTCACTGGTTCTGCTGCAACTATGGCCATGCCGGCCATTGCAGGAGCCCAGTCTGAAAAAAAATCCTCTCAGGTACTCCGTATTTCCCATGGCAATATTTATTTTGCCCTATGGCTTGGTATCTTTGCTGCAGGACTGTTCCTGCTTTATGGCATTCCCATTGGAACTACTGTTTTTCAAAGTGAATTGGCAGGCACCTATTTACAGCGCCTGTCTATCCTCTGTCCATTTTTATACCTCTCCATGACCCTTTCCAGCATTATCAATGGACTGGGAAAGCCCCAAATCATTTTCTTTCATAATCTTACAGGACTGCTCCTTCGGATGCTTTCTGTTATATTCTGTATTCCGAAAATGGGAATGGAAGGGTATTTCACAGGAACGCTGCTCAGCCAGGCTGCCATCTGTCTGCTCCATTATCATTACCTGAACAAACACATTGGACTGCCTTTTTATTTCCGCCAGTATGTGCTTTCCCCTTTGCTGTATACTTTTTTGGGAGGAGGCATCAGCTTAGGATTGTATGCCAAACTTACCTCTATCCAGTCCAAACTTTTATCCCTGATACTGTCTGCTGCACTGATGGCTGCCATTGCAGGTCTTTTAGGACTGTATTCTTTCCGGAAACAGCAAAAAGCACACAGAGGGAATTTTCCATTGCCATGAAAAAAGAAAAACACTATTGTGTTTCCAGAAAAAACAGGATATACTGACTATAAATAAAGGGATCGATTGCTTTTGTATCCCATGTACCTGATATGAATAAGATGCAGAAATGAGGGAA
This sequence comes from Lachnospiraceae bacterium, assembly GCA_045127535.1. Classification (GTDB taxonomy): domain Bacteria; phylum Bacillota; class Clostridia; order Lachnospirales; family Lachnospiraceae; genus UBA2942. The sequence continues at coordinate 46,121 of JBGVQN010000058.1, forward strand.
ATGATATGCCAAACAACGAAAAAGACCAAATCATTTGGAAAGACAGAAAACATTATGCCTGGTTTCCATTCAGCTTTACCAAATACTGCCTGAAAAATGACCGTATTTATACGCAGACTGGATTTTTTAATACCCATTACGATGAGCTGCTGTTGTACCGGATCACAGACATATGCCTCACCCGTACTTTAGGACAAAAATTTTTCGGTACCGGAACTGTAATTTTATATACAAAAATTGATACAGATGGAAAGGTACTGCTGCAAAATATTAAAAACCCAAAGGAAGTAAAAGAACTTTTGTCCAGATGCATTGAAGAAGCACGTACCGGCAATAATGTGGTAGGCAAAGAATTTTACGGAACAGGCATGCCCATGGGACACAATGATATGGATATGGAAGACCAGATGCCTGATATGGGACCTGGCGGTATGCATCCATAAAATTTTCACCGTAAAATACCAAAAACCCTCTTTGTACATACGGACCCGGTTCATTTTATAAACCGGATCGTATGCACAAAGAGGGTTTTTCTTATGGATGTTTATCCACAAAATCACTTCCAGCTGTAAGGCGTCACCTGGTACACATAGAAATTCAGCCAGTTGGTATACAGCATATTGGCATGACACCTCCAGGTCAGCAGCGGTGTACAGGCTGCCTCATCATTTTCATAATAATTCACCGGCGGTGTAATCTCAATGCCTTTGTCTATATCACGTCTGTACTCAGAGTCCAGAGACATACGGTCATATTCCGGATGTCCAAATAAGAACACCTGTCTGCCATCCCGGCTCTTTACCAGATAAACACCTGCCTCCTGTGATTCTGCCAAAAGCTGCAGCTGGGGATGATTCAGCACATCTTCTTTTCTCACGCCACTGTATCTGGAATGAGGGGCATAAAATACATCATCAAAGCTGCGGATCAACGGTTCACAGCGGTCTAAGATCCGATGGCGGTATACACCGGAAAGCTTCTCCGGCAAATTCACCTTTTCCACACCAAAATGGTACCAGATGCCAGCCATAGCTCCCCAGCAGATATGGAAGGTAGAGGTTACATGGGTTTTGCTCCATTCCATGATCTGGCACAGCTCCGGCCAATAATTCACATCTTCAAAAGCAATATTCTCTACCGGCGCTCCTGTAATGATCATACCGTCATAAAATTCTTCCTTTACCTGATCAAACGTCACATAAAATTTATTGATGTGGCTGGCAGGTGTATTTTTGGATTCATGTGTAGACACATTGAGATAAGTCACATTTACCTGCAAAGGGGTATTGGACAGGGCACGTAACAGCTGGGTCTCATAATCCTGCTTTACCGGCATCAGATTCAGAATGATAATGTCAAGAGGACGGACACGCTGGGTAGAAGCCCGATTCTCTCCCATCATAAAAATATTCTCAGATTCTAACACCTCTCTGGCAGGCAGACCATTTTCAACACGAATGGGCATAGGGATACCTCCTTTTATATTTTTGTATTTTCACACTTTACGTGCTTTATGCTTCAGCCAGTTTCAGGAAATCCGCTTCCGATAAAATTGCAATTCCCAACTCCCTGGCTTTTTTATTTTTGGAAGAATTAGAGGTCACATCATTGTTAATCAGATAATCTGTCTTACTGCTGACTGAACCTGCAACCTTTCCTCCCCGTTCTTCAATATATGCTTTCAGGGCGCTGCGATTTGGAAACTGCTCTACAGAACCGGTCACAACAAAGGTTTTTCCTGTAAGTGAACTTACCGTTTCTTCCTGGGATTCTTTTGGAATATGCACCTCTGCCAACAGACCGCTTACCATTTCCTGATGGCCGGCGTCCTGGAAATACTCCCACAATCCTCTGGCCAGCACCGGGCCAATTCCATCTATCTCTGTCAGTTCTTCTTCCCCGGCTTTCATAAGCTTTTCCAGATCATAGGAAAATGCCTGGCACAACACTCTGGCATTGGCAGGGCCAATTCCTGGAATCCCCAGACTGTATACAAATCTGGGCAGGGTAGTATCCTGTGCTTTTTTGGCAGAAGCAATGATATTTTCATAGGATTTTTCCCCGAAGCCTTCCATTTCTATGATTTCCTGTCGATACCGGTCTAAATGGAACAGATCTCCAAAGGTATGGATGAACCCTGCATCAATGAATTTTTCCAAAGTGGCAGAAGACATGCCATCCATATTCATGGCATCCCGGCTGACAAACAGTTCAAAACTTTTGATTTTTTTTGCCTGGCAATCTGGATTGGTACAATAGAGAGCCTTTACATCATTTGCCTGGGAGATCCGGGTTCTTCCTCCGCATACCGGACATGCTTCCGGTATTTCTATGCTGCCGCTTCTGGTCAGATTGTCTCCAATCTGTGGGATGATCATATTGGCTTTATATACAGTAATCCTGTCTCCCACTCCCAACGCCAGGTTCTCCATAATGGACAGGTTGTGGACACTGGCTCTGCTTACCGTAGTGCCTTCTAATTCTACAGGGTCAAATACGGCTACCGGATTGATCAGACCTGTACGGGAGGGACTCCAGTGAATCCGGCGCAGAATGGTTTCTGCAGTCTCATCCTTCCATTTAAACGCAATGGCATTTCTGGGGAACTTAGCTGTGCGGCCCAGAGATTCTCCATACGCAATATCGTCATACAGCAGCACCAATCCATCTGAGGGCAGGTTGAAATGCTCTGCTTCTTTGGAAAATTCCATGACTGCTTCTTCCAGTCCTATACAGTCTGGTATGGTGCCATTTTCCTGACAGACAGACTTCATCCCTACTACATCAAATCCCTGTTTCTTCAGCCACTGAAACTGATTGTATCTGGAATTTTCAAAATCCACTCCTTCTGCCTGGATCAATCCAAATGCATACAGGCGCACATTTCTCTGGGCGGTTACTGCTGAATTCAGCTGACGCACAGAGCCGGCGCACAGATTTCTGGGATTTTTATACCGGGCTGCTTCGTCTGCAATAGAGGCATTCATCCGTTCAAAATCATCATAAGTAATAATGGCTTCTCCCCGGACTACCAGATTCCCTGTAAAAGGGATCTGCTGAGGTACATTGATAAATGTACGGGCATTAGAAGTTACTACCTCTCCAATTTCACCATTGCCTCTGGTCACTGCTTTTTCCAGCTTTCCATTCTGATAAGTCAGAACAATGGTCAATCCATCTAATTTCCAGGAAAGAAGTCCTTTTTGGGAACCAAGCCAGGTTTTCAGCTGGCCAACCTCCTTGGTTTTGTCTAAGGAAAGCATAGGTTTTTCGTGATGCTCCTTTGGCAGGTCGCTCAATACCTCATACCCAACAAAGGTCGTAGGGCTTCCTGCCACCACAATTCCTGTTTCCTGCTCTAACTGCTGCAGCTGATCATAAAGCCTGTCATACTCATAATTACTCATGAGTTCCCTGCTTTCCTGATAATAAGCTCTGGCAGCTTCATTCAGCTGGGCAGCCAGTTTTTTCATACGGGCAATTTTTTCTTCCATGTCTGCCTCCATTCCCAAATGTTTCTCTCCATAATCCAGTCTGATTACAGATCTCATTCACAGTTGCGGCACCTTAGCAGGATCTTCTTCTGCTGTCAGGTGATATAATCTTTGCAGTTCTGCACCTTCTAACTTCCGTAAAGCGCCGCTGGGCATGCTTCCCAGTTCAATATTTAAAATACGGATCCGTTTCAATTCCAGCACCTGATACCCCAGATATTCGCACATTCGGCGGATCTGACGATTCAGTCCCTGGGTCAATATAATCGAAAACTGGTGAGAATCTATTTTTTTTACCTGACATGGTCTGGTAACGGTATCTAATATGGGAACACCGGCAGACATCTGCTGCAGAAAAGCTTCTGTCACCGGCTTGTCCACCTCCACCACATATTCTTTTTCATGATGATACCTGGAGCGTAAAATCCGATTCATCAGTTCTCCGTCATTGGTCAGCAACAGCAGCCCTTCTGATTCCTTATCTAACCGGCCTACGGGATAAACCCGGATGGGGTACTGGATATATTCTATCACATTCTGTGCCCGGTCTTTTGTGGAGGTGGTACAGACGATTCCCCTTGGCTTATGAAATGCCAGCACTACCGTTTCATCCTTGGGCAGAATCTGCTGCCCATTGACCATAACCACATCCCCTTCTGTTACTTTCATGCCGGCTTCCGCCTGCCTGCCATTCACCAGTACCTGCCCTTCTCCAATCAGCCTGTCTGCCTCCCTGCGGGAGCAGTAACCGCAAATACTGAAATACTTATTCAATCTGGTAGGTTCCATAAGAGGCCTCCTTTCTGAAGCATATGCACCAGCCTTGTCCCATCTGATCTGCACTATGGGCGGATGAACATGGCATCCCCAAAGCTGAAAAATCTATATTTTTCAGCTACTGCCGTTTTGTAGGCATTCAGAACATGTTCCCTGCCTGCCAGAGCTGATACCAGCATAATCAGTGTGGACTGGGGCAGGTGGAAATTGGTGATCAGTCCATCCAGCACCTGAAAACGGTATCCTGGATAAATAAAAATATCTGTCCAGCCGCTTCCTGCATGCAGTATGCCATCCTCTGTAGATGCAGACTCAATGGTACGGCAGCTGGTGGTTCCTACTGCAATGATCCGTCCTCCTGCAGCCTTGGTTTCGTTCACCAGCGCTGCCGTTTCTTCTGATACCTGCCAGAATTCAGAATGCATGTGGTGTTCCAGTACGTTTTCCACCTTTACCGGACGGAACGTACCAAGTCCTACATGAAGGGTCACTCTGGCTATTTTGATTCCCTTTTGCTGCAGCTGCTCCAGCAGTTCTTCTGTAAAGTGGAGTCCTGCAGTAGGTGCAGCAGCAGAACCTTCATACTTTGCATACACGGTCTGATAACGGTTTTTGTCTTTCAATTCATGGGTAATGTATGGAGGAAGAGGCATCTGTCCCAGCTCATCCAGCACTTCTTCAAAAATCCCTTCATAAGAAAACCGAATGAGACGGTTTCCTTCTTCTACAATATCTACCACCTCTCCACGAAGCTTTCCGTCCCCAAACACAATGACGGTACCAGGTTTTGCCTTTTTCCCAGGTCTTACCAGTGTCTCCCACACATCTTTTTCTGTGCGCTTTAACAGCAGCACCTCTATCTGGGCATGGGTATCTTCCTTCTCTCCATACAATCTGGCCGGAATGACCTTGGTATCGTTGATGACCAGACAATCTCCCGGTTTTAATTCTTCTGCAATTTCATAAAATACCCGATGGGTCACTGCCCCGGTTTCTTTATCCAGTACCATGAGTCTGGAATTATCTCTTTTTTCCAAAGGATCCTGTGCAATCAGTTCCTCTGGCAATTCAAAATCAAAATCTTTTACATTCATAATGTGCTCCTGTCTATCCAAAATAAAAAGCGTGCCAGACATGCTTTCTATTGTGATGCGTAAAAGAGGATGCCAACGGCACCCTCTCTTGCAATCTCTCTTAAGTATTCCCCCGTCGGCTCATGAGAGTCAGTTACCGGAAAGAAAAGCTTCTAACTGTGCAATGGCTTCTTCCTCATCGGCACCGTCTGCAATCACAGTAATCTGCTCACCGGCGTTCAGTCCCATGGTCATCATACCCATAATGCTTTTTGCATTTACTTTTCTGCTTGGTCCCTCTACATAAATGGAACTTTCATACTGACTTGCAATCTGTACCAGCATTGCAATGGGTCTTGCCTCCAAACCGGATGCTAATTTAATTGTAATTGTCTTTGAACTCATGTCCGTCCTCCTTGTTTTCTCGAATCCTGTCTGCAATTGTTTTAATTTTGCGAAAGCGGTGATTCACTCCTGATTTTCCCACTGTAGGAACAATCAATTCACCTAACTCCTTCAAGGCAGTACTCGGATGTTCCAACCGCGCCAACGCTATGGTCTTTAATTCTATTGGCAGCTGCTCCAACCCAATTGTATTTTGTATGAGCAGAATATCCTCAATTTGGCCTCTGGCCGCAGATACCGATTTATGAATATTAGCAGTCTCGCAGTTCACCTTTCGGTTTACGGAATTTGCAATCTCTTTTAAAATTCTGATGTTCTCTAATGCCATCAGAGACTGATGTGCCTCCATTACATTCAGCATATCTACTATCTGGCTTCCTTCTTTCAGGTATACCACATAATAACGCTTACGCACTACAATGTGAGCTGTCAGCTGAAATGTCTGGATCACCTCCTGAATCTGCTCTGCTTTTTCAAAAGAATTTACAACCAGCTCCAAATGATAAAAGTTTTTGGGATCACTGATGGAACCACAGGCCAGAAATGCCCCTCGTAAAAATGCTCTTTTACAACAGGAATTCTGTATCAGTCGCCCATCTGCCATCCCCGTAATCGCCAGCGGATTGTCTTCTGTATCTAACATTTTCAGAGCCTGCAGTACCATGACTGCATCCTCATGACGGGGTACTGTTACCAGGTAAATTCTGCTTTTCTGATTTGCACAATTTCGCCTTACGGCAACATCTTTATATATATTAAATGCTTTTTCCAATAAAGTAAAGCACTTTCTTACAACTGTTATATTTTCCGTCTGCACTTTCAGCCAGATTTTGTCCTGTGCTGTCACACAGACCGTTCCGCAATGGCTGATAATAGCCGCTAACTCTGCTAACTGGCAGTGTCTGGCCATGGCTGTCTGGGTGGACAACTCTGTTTTTACATCACCGGAAAAAGACATGCCCATCCCTCCTGTTCTTATCTATGCGCATCCTTTTCTATATCTCTATGCTCAATTTTAATTCCATATTCTCTGTCATCTCTGGAAAGCGCCTGATAGAGTGCATTGGCCAATGTAACGGAACGATGCTTGCCTCCGGTACAGCCAATACTGATAATCAGCTGGTTCTTTCCTTCCGCTATATAGTTTGGCAGCAGAAAACGAACCATATCCACCAGTTTATCTAAAAAAATCTGACTGGATTCAAACCCCATGACAAAATCCCGCACCGGAGCATCATTTCCCGTCTGCGGTTTTAATTCATCTATGTAATATGGATTTGGGAGGAAACGCACATCAAACACCAGATCCGAATCCACTGGAATACCATACTTAAATCCAAAAGACAATATGGTTACCATCAGGCTGCTGTAAGCCTCTCCCTTCATAAATATATGCTCCAGATTGGTCCGCAGCTCCCTGGTCAACAGCTGGCTGGTATCAAAAATATAGTCTGCCTGATTTTTCAGTTCTGCCATGAGCTCGCGCTCTAAAGCAATTCCTTTTTCTACACGTCCATTACCAGCCAGTGGATGGGTACGCCTGGTCTCTTTATAGCGCTTGATCAGACACTCATCTGTAGCATCCATAAACAATACCTGATAAGACAGTTTTCTTTCTCTAAGCTTTTCTATGGCTTTTTCTATGATCGTGCTGTTACAGCCGCTTCGGACATCCAGACCCAAAGCTACCTTTTTCATGCCGATTTTTCCTTCATCTGCAAGCCTTGCAAACTCATCTAATAAAAGGATGGGCATATTGTCTACACAAAAATAGCCCATATCCTCTAACATTTTCAAAGCAGTTGCTTTACCGGCACCGGACATTCCTGTTACAATTACACACTTCATCTGTTTTCCTTTCAAAGCAGCGGGAGGATGTGCTGCGTACACGGACATTTTCAGGAGCTGCTGTATCTGCTCAGCAACTCCTGAAAACTGGCTGTGGCTATTGTTTCACAACTGATCTTTTATCTCACAATTGCTTTATAAGTTCACTACTTTTTATTTTTCTGCAAAGAAACCCAGTGTTTTGACTTCCATTTCCAGCTCTACCCCAAACTGCTCATTGACAGCTCTGCGTACATCCTGACAGACCTGCCAGATATCGGAGGCGGTGGCACCTCCCAGGTTTACTACAAAGCCGGCATGTTTTTCAGAGACAGCGGCCTGACCTACCTGGTACCCTTTCAAGCCGGCATCCTGAATGAGCTTGCCGGCAAAATACCCTTCCGGACGTTTGAAAGTACTGCCTGCGCTTCCCTTGTCCAGTGGCTGTTTCAGTCTGCGCTGGCTGTTGTAATATTTCATGTCTGCCAGTATCAGATCTGCTTCCCTGGGCTGCAGGGTGTAGGTACAGGACAGGACGATATAACCTTTTGCCAATATGCAGCTGGTGCGGTAGCCAAGGGCCATATCCGCTGCAGCTATGGTAAGTATCTCTCCCTCCTGCGTGAGTACCTGTGCTTCTTTCAATACGTGGCGGATTTCTCCGCCATAGGCTCCTGCATTCATCACACAGCCGCCGCCTACACTGCCGGGAATCCCTGCAGCAAACTCCAGTCCCCCAAGTCCATGCATCATGGCCACACGGGAAAGTACCGGCATGGATACACCGGCCTGTGCAGTGATCTCCTGTCCCTCTACAGTTATTTGATCAAAGTGTCTGGTAAGGTCAATGACCACTCCATCATAACCGGAATCACTAACCAGCAGGTTGCTTCCCTTTCCCAATATAAAATAAGGAACATTCTCCTGCCTGCACAGAAGCATAACCTGTTTTAAGGCTTGTGCATCTGCCGGTGTCACAAAATACTTTGCAGGGCCTCCTGCCTGAAAGGTAGTATGGCGGCTCATTGGTTCCTGTTTTCTGAAATCATCTTCTGCAAGATAGTTCCTGCATAATGCCTCAAATTCCATTAATCTTCAGACGCTCCTTTTGAAAGATTGCTCTGCACACGCTTATACAGCTCCTGGGCAGCATTGTAGCCCATCTTCTTCTGACGGTAATTGACTGCTGCAGACTCTACAATAACAGCCAGATTACGTCCTGGACGGATTGGCAGCTGGTGGCAGACTACTCTGTTGCCAAGGAACTCAATATATTCCTCCTCAAGGCCCAGTCTGTCGTACTCCTTATCCTTATTCCAGTCCTCTAACTTAATGACCATATCAATGTTTTGAGTGTTCTTGACACTTTCTACACCAAACAAGGTCTTCACATCAATAATACCAATACCACGCAGCTCAATAAAGTGTCTGGTGATGCTTGGTGCAGAACCTACCAGTGTCTCATCACTGACCTTACGAAGCTCTACCACATCATCAGAAACCAGACGGTGTCCACGCTTGATCAGCTCCAGGGCAGCCTCACTTTTACCAATACCGCTTTCACCCATGATCAGCACACCTTCACCATATACATCTACCAGTACACCGTGTACGGAAATCATTGGTGCCAGCTCTACCTTTAACCAGCGGACGATCTCTGCTGTCAGATCAGAAGTGGTCTGGCTGGCTACCAGAATGGGTACCCCATACTTATTGCCGCACTCTACAAAATAAGGATCTGGTGTCATATTTCTGGCAAAAATCAGACAGGGGATCCGGTATTTTAACAGCCGCTCGATCATCAAATGGCGTTCTTCCTCTCCCTGACGGCTGATATATGCCTGCTCTACATATCCAATGATCTGCACACGAACCGTCTCAAAATGATCAAAAAAACCGGTCAGCTGTAAAGCAGGGCGGTTAATGTCCGGCAGGGGAATATCAATTTTACTGGTATCAATACCAGTGGTAAGTTCACGAAGCTGCATCTTGTCAATCAATGCTTTTAATGTTACATGTCCCATATTCTGCACCTATTCCCGAAAGAAATGCCTGACATTTCCACGGGTGCAAACATAAAGGTGAAAGAATCGGTGTTTGCACTTTATCCCTTCATGGTTATTTTCTTTCACACTTTTTCTGGATGTCTGCTGCCAGGACAGCAGACTGATTACTGTATTACATACCTACCTCTTATTCTATCAGTTTCCCGCCATTCTGTAAAGATGCTTCCCGGCGAAAGAACTGATATACAGATCTGGCTGCTGCCTCATTCATCTCCGGAATCTCCATGAGCTGTTCCATTTCCGCCTGTCTGATGTCTTCTAAGCTGTCAAAATGACGCATCAGCGCCTGCCTGCGCTTGGGCCCGATCCCCGGTATATCATCCAGTACAGATTTCACACTGCCTTTCTGACGCAGGCTGCGGTGATATTCAATGGCAAACCGGTGGGCTTCATCCTGGATTCTGGTAATGAGCTGAAAGCCCTCACTGTGTCTGTCTATGGGGATTTCCACATTCTGATAGTACAGGCCTCTGGTGCGGTGATTGTCATCCTTGACCATACCGCATACCGGAATGCACAGACCCAGCTTCTGCAGCACTGCCTCTGCAATATTGACCTGCCCCCGACCGCCGTCCATAAGGATCAGGTCAGGGAATTTGTGAAAGCTGCCATGACCTTTTTCTTCTGCTCCCTGCTTTTGCTCCTCCAGGCCATGGACAAACCGTCTGGTCAGCACCTCCTCCATGGAAGCATAATCGTTAGGCCCCTGTACGGACTGAATGCGAAACTTCCGGTAATCACTGCGCTTTGGTTTTCCTCCTTCAAACACCACCATGGAGCCTACAGATTGGAAGCCGCTGATGTTGGAAATATCAAAGGCCTCTAAACGGTGCAGTCCCGGCATATCCAGCCACTGGCCCACCTGACGCAGGGCGCCTGCAGTGCGCAGTTCTTCTTTTTTGATCTTATCTCTGTCCTGCTCCAGTACCATAGCTGCATTGCGGGCAGCCAGCTCTACCAAACGCTCCTTTTGTCCTTTTTGGGGCACACGGATGGTGACCTTATGCCCCCGCTTTTCAGAAAGCCACCGGCTGATCATTTTTTCTTCCTCTAAGGGATGCTGTAACAGCAGTTCTCTTGGGATAAAAGGCGTCCCTGCATAAAACTGCTTTACAAAGCTGGTCATAATGTCTGTATCTGTATCATCCACTGCTACATTCAGATGGAAATGGTCTCTGCCAATGAGCCTGCCCTCCCGGACAAAAAATACCTGCACCACTGCTTCTCTGCTGACCACCATGCCTGATTCCTCATCTGTATTGTCTACAGAGGCAAAGGCAATGATGTCTCTGTCTTCCATGGAACTGTTGTCTGTGATCTTCTGCTTCTGGGCTACATGCTTTACGCTCTGGATCAGCTCCCTGTAGCCAATGGCTTCCTCAAACTCCAGATTTTCTGATGCCTGGTTCATTTTTTCTTCCAGGATCCTGATGATAAAATCATATCTGCCGTTTAAAAATTCCAGCACCATATCAATGGACTTGCCATAGTCCTCCTTGGAAATATACCCCTGACAGGGAGCTGCACACTGGTGGATGTGATAATTCAAACAGGCACGCTCCTTGCCAATGTCCCTTGGCAGATTTCGCTGGCAGGTCCTGATCTGAAACAGCTTCTGTACCAGCTCTAAAGTATCCTTCACTGCCCCTGCACTGGTATAGGGGCCGTAGTATCTGGATTTGTCACGCTTTTTGATACGGGTCATAAATACCCTTGGAAAATCCTCCTCCACCGTCACCCGGATATACGGATAGGTCTTATCATCCTTGAGCATGGTATTATACTTTGGCATATGCTCCTTGATCAGATTACACTCCAATACCAGCGCCTCTAATTCCGAATCCGTAATAATATATTCAAACCGGGCAATGTGGGATACCATTTTTGTGATCTTCGGAGACTTGTTTCTGCTGCTTTGAAAATACTGACGCACACGGTTTTTCAGGCTGATGGCCTTGCCCACATAAATGATCTCGTCCTTTGCATCATGCATCAGATAAACCCCCGGTTTTGCAGGGAGCTTTTTTAATTCTTCTTCAATATCAAATATCACTTCTTGACCCATTGCGTTTCCATTCCTTCTATATAATAAAGCACCTGTATTCCAACCACGAACCTGCACCAAAACCAAGCATCAACATCCAACACCAGATCCAAGCAAAACGGTACATTTCCCTGTGCAATTGTGTATTTTATGATTTTGCAACAAGTTGTTGCAGGATGCTCCTTCTCAAAAATTGAAGAATTTTCTTGTTTTCATTCTTGTTTAAATTCTTGTATTGAAACAAACGTTTTTGATGATTCAGCCCTTTTTCGCTTGGGTAAATCTTGTTTCACTTCTTGTTTTAAAACAAGGTTTTATACAAGCTTACTTTTTTAAGACCCAATACGATTTCTGCTGATTGGATGAATCCGGTTCGATAATGTCTTTTTTCTTCATAGATGAAAGAAGATTTCGGATTTTATTTTCCTTTTGCGTATCATTCAGAGCATTTGGCAGCTTATCCCACAAAAGATCTCGAATATCCTTCTTCTTTGAATCAAAGAATTTTCACTCACGCCAAACACAAGCCAGCCATACTGTTGCTGACGCAAATTTGCCTGGTTACTTATTGCAGAAAAATATGGCATATTCTCACCAGCTTTCCGTTTTATTGTACTCTATTTTATCAATACACAAATCACGTGTCAATCTCGGACGAACTCTTGTTTGATGTTGTGATCCGTAACCTCAATACTCGAAGCTCCCATACCATGTCCGACTAATTTTTTGACTGACATTTTTCCATGGATAAGGTACAATAAATTGCGCAAATTGAAAACAGCAAAAAATAGACACGGCTTGCCGGTCTCTGGTAGAATGAAATTACGACACCACATTCAGAAAGGAGACAACAAACCATGTCTAACAACATTGTACAATTCAACGAG
>JBGVQN010000059.1:0-3092 GCA_045127535.1 Lachnospiraceae bacterium
TAGAAAACAAAGACGTTGTTAGGCAGAAAGCCGGCAATGTCTTTTTTATGTTAATAAAGGGTGATTAAGATGGATAAAAAAGTTTTGATAGCTGGTAAATTAGAGGATGTGGGAAATTACATATTTACGTTGAAGGAGGCAGGATTACAACCGGTCGTAGCTACTCAATTGCCGACAGAAGAAGGATATGATCTAAATGATTTCTCTGCGTTACTTTTACCAGGAGGGGCGGATGTTGATCCGTCTTTATTTGGACAGGAGAATTGTGGAAGCAGAACAATTGACAAGGAATTAGATATTGCTCAATTGGCAATGACCGATATATTTGTCAAAGCAAAGAAACCAATCTTGGGAATATGTAAAGGCTGTCAGGTCCTTAATGTCTATTTTAAAGGTGATATCATTCAGGACTTGGATAACAATGTACATCATCAGGCTTATCAGGGAAAAGAAGTTAAACATAAAGCGAGAACGGAAGAAAACAATATTTTATATGATTTGTTTGGGGGCGAGGAAATCATAATAAACAGCTCGCATCATCAGGCATTAGATAAATTAGGCAATGGAATGCGTATTTGCCAGTTTAGTGATGATCATGTCATTGAAGCAATACAACATGAAAGTCTTCCAATTCTTGGACTTCAGTGGCACCCTGAGAGGATGGCATATAGCAAACATGTCGATGGCGAGGCAGATGGAACTTTAATTTTTGAATATTTTAAAAAGCTGATATTAAGTTAGAATAGTAAAGAGGCTGTAAGAGGCATTTTATTATGCATCGTATACAGTCTCTTTTATTTTTATCAAATGGAGCTTCCTGTATAATTCAAATATAGGGAATTTCGAGAAAGAAGGTTGAGAAAAAAATACCTCAGAGTAAAATAAGATTACTGACTTTGGACGGTTAGTAAAAAATCTTATTAAACAGAGAGGTATCTGAAATGAATTGTAACACACAAAACGCAAAAATTGCATCCATTACTGAAAAAACTTTGATTGTTGGTATTGACGTTGGCAGCGAGACTCATTTTGCCAGAGCTTTTGACTGGCGTAATTATGAGTACACTAAGAAACCGCTGGAGTTTAGCAACACTGAAGCCGGTTTCCTGACATTCAAGGCATGGATGGAGGATATCGCAGAAAAACACGGTAAAACCGCTGTGATTCCCGGTATGGAGCCGACCGGACACTACTGGTTTGCACTGGGGAAATTCCTGCAGGACAATGAAATGAAGCCTGTGCATGTGAACCCGCATCATGTTAAGAAGTCGAAGGAACTGGATGACAACAATCCAAACAAGAATGACCGTAAGGATCCGAAGACGATAGCGGCACTGGTGAATGAAGGACGTTTTTCCTATCCCTACATTCCAACCGGTGTCTATGCAGAAATCAGAAGTCTGTCAAATTTACGCTTTCAGACGCAGGAGGAACTTACGAGAATCAAGAACCGGACTGCCAGATGGTTTGCTATCTATTTCCCTGAATATAAAGACGTTTATGGGGATTTGAAGGCGGTAAGCGGAAGAATGGTGCTAAAGGTAGCGCCGTTGCCGGAGGACATAAAGAATCTTGGTGTGGAAGGTGTAAATAAAATATGGAGAGATGCGAAGCTGAGAGGCGCTGGAATGAAGAGGGCAAAGACCCTGGTATCAGCAGCAGAGCATAGTGTCGGAAGTAAGGAAGCACCAGAGACGGCAAGGTTTGAACTGAAAAACCTGTTGAATGATATGGATGTATATGCGTTGAGGTTGGAGGAATTGCTCCGAAAGATGGAAGAAAAACTGAAAGAGATTCCATACATTGATAAACTGATGGAAATCAAGGGAATTGGGCTGATTACAGTCAGTGGATTTATTGCAGAGGTGGGAGACATTGGACGTTTTGATAATCCCAAGCAGTTGCAGAAGCTGGCAGGATATGCAATCGTGGCAAATGATTCAGGCAAGCATAATGGAGAAAGCCGAATCAGCTACAGAGGAAGAAAGCGCCTGAGATATGTACTGTATGAAGCAGCTATTTCACTGGTAGGGAAAAATACAGAATTCAAGGCAATCCATGAATACTACCGAACTCGAAAAGAGAATCCATTAAAAAAGATGCAGTCTGTAGTTGCGGTAGCGTGTAAGATTCTACGGGTGTTCTACACGATACTGACAAAAGGTGTGGATTATGATCCATTGAAACTGATGGGAGACATTAAGAGGCCTCAGTTGCAGGCAGCATAACGAGAAATACAGGTAATACCCTGTTACGGTTGAATTGAACTTTCAAAGGTATCTGATGAGAGCTGAATTCAGCCGTAACAGAAAGGCTGAAAGGTATAAAGAACGAGTCGGGAAAACGTCCACCGCAAGGTGCCGACAGGGATTTATGCAGAACAGGTCAGTAAGACTTAAAATACAAAGAATGAGCCAGTAGTCGGCAGGAATATTCACCTTAGGGCAGAGACCCTGCAATGGAGCTAAGCTGACACCCTGGTTATGGACAGGCGGAACGAAGGAAGTTAGGACCCGGCGGAAGAGTTGGTGATCCTGGTAGATACGGGAGGTTCGCTGCCGTAGATGGATGGGTATACACAAGGCCATGTAGAACGAAAAATAATGACGTTTTACTTCGTGTACCCAAAACCTTCTATTTTCGTACCAGATACAGAGAAATGTCCATCCCCTTGGCTCATTCACCTGAGATATAGAACCTAAAATTCCTTGAAAAATAAGGAAAAATGACTTGACTAAATAGGGAGGTAATAGGTTCAAAGCAGAATATCAGATTAGCATACAGAAATCTGAAAGGTAATAAAGGCAGCAAAACCAAAGGTACTGACGGAAAGACAATAGATGATATTTCCAAACTCAATGATGACATGCTGATTAAGGAAGTGCGAGCCAGATTAGAGGACTATAAGCCCTTGCCAGTGCGGAGAGTATATATACCAAAGCCTGGCAGTGATAAAAAGAGACCTCTTGGCATACCGACCATATGGGACAGACTGATTCAACAATGTATTTTGCAGGTGCTAGAACCCATATGTGAGCCGAAATTTCATAATCATTCCTATGGATTCAGACCTAACAGAAGTACCCACCATG
>JBGVQN010000060.1:0-42261 GCA_045127535.1 Lachnospiraceae bacterium
GGTTTATTCTGCAGCGGGAGCTTCCTCCACAACTGCAATGGAAAGTTCTTCCAACTGCTTGTCGTCAACAAGACCAGGTGCCTCTGTCATCAGACAGGAAGCATCCTTTACCTTCGGGAATGCAATCACATCCCTGATGGAGTCTACCTGTGACATGAGCATTACCAGACGATCCAGGCCGTAAGCCAGTCCGCCGTGAGGCGGTACGCCGTACTGGAATGCATTTAACAGGAAGCCAAAACGCTCATATGCAGACTCCTTGGTAAAGCCCAGCACTTCAAACATCTTTTCCTGTATGTCGCTTTGATAGATTCGGATGGAGCCGCCGCCGATCTCGTTGCCATTTAATGTAATGTCATATGCCTTGGCACGTACACGACCCGGGTCAGTATCCAGATACTGCAGGTCTTCTTCCATTGGCATGGTAAATGGATGGTGCATTGCTACAAAGCGGTTTTCTTCCTCAGAATACTCCAGAAGCGGGAACTCTGTGATCCACAGGAACTTGTATTCATCCTTCTTTAACAGATCCAGCTGCTTTGCCAGCTCCAGACGCAGAGCGCCCAGTACGCTCCATACCAGATTTCTCTTATCTGCAGCAAAAAGCAGCAGGTCTCCCGGCTTGCCTTCCATGCGGGCTACGATGGCATCTAATTCCTCTGGCTGCATAAATTTTGCAAAGGAGGATTTGTAGGTGCCGTCCGGATTGATGGACAGATATGCCAGACCTTTGGCACCGTAGCCCTTGGCAAAGTCTACCAATGCGTCGATCTTCTTTCTTGGCATTGCACCCTGTCCCTCAGCATTGATACCGCGGACAGTGCCTCCTGCAGCCAGTGCATTTTTAAATACAGCAAACTCACAGTCTGCTACTACATCAGAAATATCCTTTAACTCCATGCCAAAACGCACATCCGGCTTGTCAGAGCCAAAACGATCCATGGCCTCCTGCCAGGTCATACGCTCTATTGGCAGCGGTACGTCTACACCAATACACTCTTTGAATAAATATGCCAGCATTCTTTCATTATAATCCAGCACATCATCAATATCCACAAAGGACAGCTCCATGTCGATCTGGGTAAACTCAGGCTGACGGTCTGCACGTAAGTCCTCGTCACGATAGCATCGTGCGATCTGGAAATATCTGTCGTATCCGGAACACATCAGCAGCTGCTTGTACAGCTGTGGTGACTGAGGCAGTGCATAAAAGCTGCCCGGATGGACACGGCTTGGCACCAGGTAATCTCTTGCCCCCTCCGGTGTACTCTTACACAGGGTCGGGGTCTCGATTTCCAAAAAGCCTTCTTCGCTTAAAAACTGACGCACCAATGTGGTCAGCTTGCTGCGGAGCATCAGGTTCTTCTGCAGCTCCGGACGGCGCAGGTCTAAGTAACGGTACTTCAAACGCAGCTCATCCTTGGTGTTGATGCCGTCCTCGATTGGGAACGGGGGAGTCAGGGACTCAGAAAGGATCCGCAGATCCTCTGCCTTGATCTCAATGTCTCCGGTGGCCATATTTGGATTGACTGCACCATCACGCTTAGTGACCTCACCGGTTACCGCAATGACGAATTCACTTCTTAAAGTCCCTGCTTTTTCAAAATTGTCTGCACCAGCCTTGTCTGTATCAAATACGATCTGCAGCAGACCGGAGCGGTCACGCAGGTCAATGAAGATCAGACTGCCCAAATTTCTGCGCTTCTGCACCCAGCCCATTACGGTGACAGTCTGGCCAATATGTTGATTGGATACTTCTGTACATCTGTGGCTTCTTTTCAAGCCCTTCATAGATTCAGCCATAAAAACCTCTATTCCAATTTTTATAGGATACCACTGGTATCCTACACCTTATTTTAACGGATTTTTGTAAAATTCCTTGAACTCAGTATAACCTTCTTCGATCAACTGGTTCTTCTGGAACTTTTTGTTCTTGTTCATCACAGATACCAGCACCTGTACGCCCTTGGCACGCTCTGCCTGTGCTTCCTTCATGACTGCACAAAGACGCTCGGTATCCATGCCCTTTTCTACCAGATATGCAACCTTGCCTGCTGCAGATGGTACCTGGTAATTCTGGTCTAACAGGATGGTGACAATACGCTCAAAGCCAATGGAGAATCCGCAGGCACAGGTCTGTACTCCTGTAAACTTACCTACCATCTCATCATAACGTCCGCCACCTGCAACGGAACCGCTGAAGCCTTCCATTTCGATTTCAAAAATGGTTCCGGTGTAGTAGGACATACCACGTACCAGAGTCGGGTCAAATACCAGACGGAAGGAGGCTTCTGTGGTCTGGCTGACGCAGTCCATGATCTCCTTCAGATTGGAGGCTGCATCTCCTTCAATGACTTCTCCTAACTTGTCCTTAATGTACAGGACACCATCTTCTGCTGCTTCCAACTCAGTAAACAGCGCCAGATACTTGTCTACAGACTCTGCTGCAAAGCCTGCTTCTTTCAGCTCATTTGCCACACCCTCTATGCCGATCTTGTCCATCTTGTCCAGAATGATAAACACTTCATCAAACTGCTCCGGTGCAAAACCGCTGTACTCTGCCATAGCCTTTAAGATCCGGCGGTCATTGATGCGTACGGTAAAGCCGCTGAAGCCTACCTTGCCAAGCAATGTAGTTGTTGCCAGGATCAGCTCGATCTCTGCCATGTTGCTTGGGTCGCCTAAAATATCTATGTCGCACTGATAGAACTGTCTGAATCTGCCCTTCTGTGGTCTGTCTGCACGCCATACCGGTCCGATCTGCAGCGCCTTGAAAGGCTTTGGCAGATTGGCTGCATTGTTTGCATAAAATCTGGATAAAGGCACAGTCAGGTCATAGCGCAGACCGCTGTCTGTCAGGTCGTTTTCTGTCTGGGCAGTCTCTAAGTTCAGCTTTTCACCTCTCTTCATGATTTTGAAGATCAGCTTTTCATTTTCTCCGCCCTGCTTGTTGCTCAAATTGCCGATATTTTCTACACAGGGAGTCTCGATTCTGGTAAATCCAAAGCCCTTGTAGGTCTCTGTAATCAGGCTGATCACATAATCACGTATCTGCATTTCTGCAGGCATAATATCTTTCATGCCGGTAACCGGCTTCTTTGTAAATGCCATAGGTGTTTCTCCATTCTTTCTTTCTCTGAGGGCGGCAGGGACTGTCCTGATTTTGTAGCACGGAGCGTTTTTTGACCAAGCCCATACACGGCTGCCACTTCAATTTTTCATTATAAACAAAAACCCTGCAAATTGCAATCAGTTCCAGGGGTTCGGTGTGATAATTTTGTAGTCCTTGAAGCAAACTGCCACTTGCCGCAGGAGTAGACACAGGCTATACAGATAGACAGAGGCAGATCGTTTTACGCAGGACACGCTCTCGCTTCGGTGAAAACGCAGCGGATTCTAAGGTGTCAGACAGCAAATGCAGCCACAAGCATGCTTGCAGCTGCATTTGCTGTCTGACGCCTAAGAACCGGCGTTTTCAAGAGTCCTGCTTAAAAACGATCTGCCTCTGCCCATCTGCATAGCCTGTGCCCACTCCTGCTGCAAATGGCGGTATTGCTCCAAGGGCTACAAAATTATGACTGTTTCCATGAAAATGAACTATTTCACACTTTTTCTTCAATCCGCTTCACTACACACATTGTTGCGGATCCAGTTAATTTATAACAGGAAGCAGAAGAAAAATATTTTGTTGTACATCCTTTTGGAAAAATTTTCTGTACTGTAGGTAAATACCCAAATGGTTCAAGTACCGTTTTTACCATTCTTCCTATAACAGTTCGAGTAAATGGATCCCTTAAATCAATTGCTGGATTCTGCAATCTATCAAAATATATTTCCACATCAGAAACACAACCTGCAAGTGCTGGTTTTCCTCTTTCTGCAAAATCTATCATTTTGATAATATTGCTGTCCTCATTCAATAAATCAAAAAGAGCCTTTGCATCTGAATTAGATGCAAATTTTGAACAATTCGGGTTTGCCAAAAGAAAATCATTATAAGTAGCTTTCATGTCACCCTCCACGCATTTATTTTTAGCCATTTATTTTTAATGGTCTAAAAAGAGTATACTCCACGCCTATCACTTTGTCAATATTATTTTCAATTTTATATAATATTTTTAGCGCATTTTCTCTCAACCACCTTATTCGTATTCATGATTTACACGCCACTTTATCTTTTGTATATCACCATCCATCAAAAACAGAAATTCCCCACTTTAGTTCTTTTATATATAAAACACCCGCGCACAAATTCTGGGCATAATCACATATAAAGAACCCGAAGTGGGGAATTCCATCCTTATTCCAATAAATTATAATTGTTTCGTATTTAACGCCCTTGTGGCATTTAATACTGCAAGTACCATAACTCCTACGTCTGCGAAGATAGCTGTCCACATACCGGCAAGACCCAATGCACCTAAGACCAGGCAGACTCCCTTGACAGCCAGCGCCCCTATGATGTTTTGGTATACGATGCGTAAGGTTTTTCTGGAGATCTTGATGGCAAGGGCGATCTTGGCAGGGTCGTCGTCCATCAGGACGATGTCAGCAGCCTCAATGGCTGCATCGGAGCCCAATGCACCCATGGCGATACCAATGTCAGCTCTGGAGAGGACCGGGGCATCATTGATGCCGTCGCCTACAAATGCCAGTTTTTCTTTCCTGCCTTTTTGGGTCAGCAATTCTTCTACGATGGTCACCTTATCTCCCGGTAACAGCTCACTATGTACCTTGGTAATGCCCAGCTCTGCTGCCACAGCGTTGGCTGCTTTTTCTGCGTCACCGGTCAGCATAACAATGTTTTTTACACCGGATTTTTTCAGCTCAGCCACTGCGGTTTTGGCTGTTGGCTTGAGCATGTCAGAGATCAGGATGTAGCCTTTGTATGCCCCATCTGCTGCTACATGGATTACAGTACCTACCTTTGCCGGAGCCTCTACAGCTGCAATTCCCACTGCTGCCATCAGCTTCTGGTTACCGGCAGCTACCTGTCTGCCGTCTACCAGAGCAGTAACGCCCTTACCGCTGTGTTCCTGCGCCTGGGTCACACGCTGGGTGTCTATGTCCTGTCCATAAGCTTCCTTCAGGCTGCGGCTGATCGGGTGGTTGGAGTAGCACTCTGCCAGAGCAGCAAGCATCAGCAGTTCTTCTTGTGCGCCACTGACAGGGCAGATCTCAGCAACTTCAAATACACCCTTGGTCAGGGTACCGGTCTTGTCGCACACCAGATAACCGGTTTCTGCCAGGGCTTCCAGATAATTGGAGCCTTTCACCAGGATACCTCTGGCAGATGCTCCTCCAATGCCTCCAAAAAAGCTTAACGGGATGGAGATCACCAGGGCGCACGGACAGCTGATGACCAGAAAGGTCAAGGCTCTGTTGATCCACTGTGACCACAATGGAGGCTGCCCCATCAGCAGCAGTACCAGCGGTGGAATCACTGCCAGCACCAATGCACCATAGCATACTGCCGGAGTATAGTAGCGGGCAAATTTGGTGATAAAATTCTCAGATCTGGACTTGCGCATACTGGATTCTTCTACCAGCTCCAGGATCTTGGAGACAGTAGAATCCTCAAATGCCTTGGTGGTACGGATTTTCAGCACACCGGACATGTTGATACAGCCGCTGATGACAGTATCTCCTGCCTTGGCATCCCTTGGCAGGCTCTCTCCGGTCAGGGCGCTGGTATTTAACACAGAGGTTCCTTCTATTATAATACCGTCGATAGGGATCTTCTCACCAGGCTGGACAAGGATGATGGAGCCTTCTGCTACCTCCTCCGGGTCTACCTGCTCAATATGGCCGTCGACTTCAATGTTGGCATATTCCGGGCAGATGTCCATCAGCTCTGTAATGTTTTTCCGGCTTTTGCCTACAGCATAGCTCTGGAACAGTTCTCCGATCTGGTAAAACAGCATTACCGCTACGCCCTCTGCATATTCTCCCAAAAGCATGGCGCCCACAGTGGCTACCGCCATCAGGAAATTTTCATCAAATACTTCTCCATGAATGATACCCAATACTGCTTCTTTCAGAATATCATATCCAATGACAAAATAGGGGATCAGATATAATCCTGCTTTCACCCACTGATTCTCTACCGGCGCCAATACTGCTGCTACTAACAATACTGCTGCCAGAATAATACGATACAATACTTTTTTCTGCTTTTTATTCATATGCTTCTCCATCCTGCTGCCCGACTGCTGCACCCAGAACACCACGCCGGGTCCTGCCTGCAGCCTGCATATCGGGCAATTTACTGATCTGATTTCTCAACCATTTTACAGATAGATCTCACAGTCTGACTCTACACGCTTGCAGGCCTTTAAAACCTCCTGCATAACAGCATCTACATCAGCACCCTCTGCAAACTCTATACGCATTTTCTGAGGCATAAATGCAACCGTTGCATCTACTACGCCTGCCACCTTTTTGGCAGCATCCTCCATCTTACCTGCACATACTGCACAATCCACTTCAATCTTATAAGTCTTCTTCATATCCTTGATCCTTTCTAAAGCCTTCTGCCCACAGGCAGTTTCCTGCTTCCTATACTAAAATATATTTTTGCTTCGCTGAGATCGTGTATCTCTTACAGCATCCCAATCCCAGCTGGCTCCTGTGCCTGCGCCCCCAGTGTGAAAGGTGCCGGGAACCATGTCCACATGTCCTCCTGTTACTCCTCCACATGCTCCATACCCATACCAATAATGGTGCGGACATGATCATCTGCAAGGGAATAAAAAATAATCTTTCCGTCTCTGCGGAATCTCACCAGCTTGGCATCCTTTAACACTCGCAGCTGATGGCTCACAGAGGACTGGCTCATATCTAACAGCTGCGCCAGGTCTCCTACGCAAAGCTCACTTTCCCACAAAGCATACAAGATCTTGATCCTGGTAGAATCCCCAAAGACCTTAAACAGATCTGCCAGCTCATACAACACCTCATCATCCGGCAGCTGCTCAAGTACCTGACGGACAATATCCTCATGGGCAGCCAAAAATTCTCCAGTTGTTTCTCCCATATTGTGCGCCTCCTTTCCATCTTTGATCGAATAGGTGATTGCGAAACATATTAACGGACGCTTTGTGAAGTGCCTGTCAGAAAATATTTTCACGCAGGCACGCTCTCGCTTCGGTAAAAACGCAGCGGTACTAATAAATTTTGCGCCTGTGGCACAAAATTTAAAGGACCGGCGTTTTTAAGAGCCTGCTTAGAAAACATTTTCTGACAGGCACTTCACAAAGCTGATGTTGAATACAGTTTCTTGCAATGACTTCTCAAAGCTGATATTGAATATGGTTTTGCAATTATCTATCTGTAATAGTAGGAAATTGCGAAACGTATTATCGCTTCCTAAATTGATACACCCTCTGCTATCTCTGGAAGATACACAGGCAGCAGAAGTTTTTAAATATGTTTAATTGTTCATATGTTATTTTAATCATATATATGGCACTTGTCAAGCACTTTTATCAAAATATTGAAACAAACTTGATCCGCTGCAACTATACCACTCCATCCAAACACTTTCTGCCAACCATTTCCAAAGCCTGCTGTTACACAAAACACATGTTTACACAAAGGATACGATCCCATTCCACAAAATAGAAAGTGATCCGCACCCATCCTCTACCGCACCTCCAGGACTTTGCTTACAATCATGATGCCCCACAATGCTTTGGCAGTAGGAGATCCGGGCTGTATTGCAGGGGGCGGCAGATCGTTTGTAAGCAAGGCTCTTGAAAACGCCGGTTCTTAGGTTTCGAAGTATAACACAACAGGTGCAGCAGAAAGTTTACATTCTGCTGCACCTGTTGTGTTATATTTCGAAATCTTAGAATCCGCTGCGTTTTCACCGAAGCGAGAGCGGGCCCTGTGTCAAACGATCTGCCGCCCCCTGCAATACAGCCCGGATCTCCTGCTGCCAAAGCATTGTGGGGCACTTCCAATTGATTTACGTTCTGTGGATGCTGCGGTTTCCGCATACGGTACAGGTCACTTCTATTTTTCCTTTTCCTTTTGGGACACGGATCATCCGTCCGCAGCTTTTGCACATATAGATCCGTGAAGTCTTTCTTTCCTGATAGCGGAGCTTCCACAGCTTTACATAGCGGTTGTACTTGCGGTTTTCCTCACTTCTGTCCCAGTGCTTTTTGGACATCATACGATACCATGCATATATGACACCCATCATTGCAATGGTCACCAGCAGGGAATTCTGCAAAAGCAGCCCCAGCACGTATACCACCAAGCTGCCTATGGTAAGGGTCTTTCCAAGCTCATCCGTACCATATCTGCCTTGAAAAAATCTGGCCATAGCATCTTTCAATTTACTCATACTTTCCTCCAATCCCAAGGGCGTTATGCCGCCATCCTTGCATGATTTCCAAACATCCAGCTGCAGTTTTTGGTGTGATGGAACCAATCTCCAGTCCTATGTATCAACCTCCCCCAAGCTTCCAGCTGCCATCCTTGGTATCCTGCAGCACTGCTGCATAAGCACTTCTTTGTCCTTTTTTGTTATTCAAGTGTTTTTCAACCGTTTTCAGCAAACTTTTTACCATGTACTCAGCAGATGTGCGCTGGACTGCTCTAACTGCTCCTTAGCCTGCTTGATATGATCAATTTCACCCTGCGTCACCTTATCCACCCGAAGTTTGCTCAAATACTTCTGCAAGGATGCGCTGTCGCTCTTGATCTGCTTCTTTTCTGCCTTATCGACCTGCTTTCCGGCATTTTTCAGTGCCTGCTGTACCCGGTTCAGTAATGTACCTGCATCTCTTGATAATTCCAGTGCTTCCATACGCATGGAATCCTGCCCTGCATACGCTCTGGCATCACGAATGGCCTGTTCAATTTCCGCATCTGACATTCTGTCATCTGCTGTAATGGTAATAGACTGCTCCTTACCTGTATCCAGGTCCCTTGCAGAAACCTTCAGAATCCCATTGGCATCCATATCAAAGGTGACTTCGATCTGAGGCACACCTGCAGGTGCTTTACGGATCCCTTTTAACTTGAAATCTCCGATCTGCTTATTATCTCTGGCCATGGGGCGTTCCCCCTGGAGGACATGGATCTGCACACTGCTCTGGTAAGGTGCCGCTGTAGAAAATACTTTTGAAAATCTGGTTGGCAGAGTGGTATTTCTCTCAATCAGTCTTGTAGCCACACCGCCAACTGTCTCAATCGAAAGACTCATTGGAGTCACATCCAGCAGCAGGATATTGCTTCCCGGTCCTGCTGCCACCAGTGCATTGCCTGATAATGTATTGCCCAGCACAGCCGCTCCCATGGCTACACATTCATCCGGGTTAATATTTTTAGAAGGCTCCCTGCCTGTTATTGCACGTACTTTTTCCTGCACAATAGGCATTCTGGTGGATCCGCCCACAAGAAGTACCTTGCCCAGCTCTGATGGTGCTATACCTGCGTCCTGCAGAGCATTTTGTACGGGAGTTACGGTTCTTTCTACCAGGTCATGTACCAGCTCCTGGAATTTTGCCCTGGTGAGAGTCAGATCCAGATGCACCGGTTCTCCCTTGACCTGGGTTAAATATGGTAAATTGATTATGGTACTGGCTGCTGCAGACAGTTCTTTCTTGGCTTTTTCTGCTGCTTTTTTCACACGATACATTGCAGTCACATCTCTGGACAGGTCTGCCTTATACTGTGCCTTTGCTTCCTGGACGATCCAGTCTGTGATCCTGGCATCAAAATCATCCCCACCCAGATGGTTGTCACCTGCTGTTGCCAGCACTTCTATCACACCATCTACAATTTCAATGACAGATACATCAAATGTTCCACCACCCAGATCATATACCATCACCTTTTGGGGCTCTGCATGGTTCAATCCATAGGAAAGGGCAGCACTGGTAGGCTCGTTGATAATACGCAGCACATTTAACCCTGCAATTTTTCCTGCGTCCTTTGTGGCCTGCCGCTGTACATCATTAAAATACGCGGGAACTGTAATGACCGCATCTGTTACGGGACTTCCAAGGAAATCTTCTGCATCTTTTTTTAACTGCATCAGAATCATGGCACTGATCGTCTGGGGCTTGTATTCTTTTCCATCCATATTCACAGACCAGTCTGTACCCATGTGACGCTTTACGGAGCAGATGGTGCGTTCTCCATTGGTTGCCATCTGTCTTTTTGCCACTTCACCAATGAAACGTTCTCCGTTTTTGGCAAATGCAACTACACTGGGTGTTGTCCTTGCCCCTGTGCTGCTGGGCACGATCACTGGTTCTCCATTTTCCACAACTGATACACAACTGTTTGTGGTTCCCAAATCAATTCCAATTACTTTTCCCATATCCATCCTCATTTCTGCGCTGCTTTTGCGCACAACTTCTTATCTTTTGTGTCATTCTGCTCCACTATTTCTTCTCAGCCTATGTCATGCAAAACCACAGCTTTCTTTGTGCCTTTATCAGCATCTGCAGAACATACAGAAAAACTGCATCAGGCACAAGCTCATACAATATCTCTGCATCCCCTCTGCCGCTTTCTGGAAATCCTGGCCGGCGGACTGATATTCTGTACCAGTTCTTCTCATGCTGTTATATGCCTGTATATAAATCTGATTGTTTGGTTCCAGCTGCACTGCTTTCTGGATTTCCTCCAGCGCCCTGATCTGATTTCCCAGACCATGATTGGTCAGTGCATTGAGATAATGCCATCTTGCATTTCTCTGGCTGCTGACGATCTGATTCAGGATTTGATTGGCATAATCATACCGCTCCATGTAAATAAAATCGATTGCCTTTTTAAATTCCTCTGTATCATCTGGCTGTCTTGTAGGCTTTTGCAAAGGCTGTGTACGTGTTCCATAGCCAAACATATCTTCAAAGCCAAATCCCCAGAAATCACCATAATTGCCATACCCCTGGCCATTGCTTCCCTGATTTGTACTGCCTCCATAGGTGCTGCGCTGATAGGGACCTCCCTGATATCCGCCGCCGTAACTGCTTCTGTTCTGGGTACCGGAGCCTGTCCCGTACCCACCTCCATAGCCAGCGCCATATCCCGACCTGTTTTGATACTTTTCCGGATTGGAAAGCATGTCATAGGCTTCGTTGATCTCCTGCATCTTTTCATTGGCTACCGGATCATTGGGATGCTGGTCCGGATGATACTCTTTTGCTTTCTTTCGATATGCTTTTTTGATTTCCTCTTTGCTGGCATCTCTGGAGACACCAAGCACCTTATACGGATCACTTACCATTGTTTTCTTCCTTTCCTTTTACCCTGGCATAATACATAATCCAGACGCCTCCATATAAAATATTTCTCATAATTCCTACGTCCTGTATAATCGGCAGCTTTTCAAACTCTGCCGTTGCATTGCCAATTGCCTGGGTCAGTATCAGTTCCATCTGTTCCGGTGTCTGATTCATGGAAAACAGAGGATTATAATTATTCTTTTTCTTGTCCTGTTCATAATCCAGTGCCGCATCCATGAGATAGATAAACCTTCCAAGCTCATATCCAAACTTTCTTAAGGTTTCGCTCCAGAAATCTTCTTCATACACAAAAATTTCAGCCAGCATTCTTCCAGAACAATTTACCACCTCATCAGGAATGGAGATGCTGGTTTTTTCCAGCTCCATTAATCTTTTTAAATTTTCTCTTACACTGGCCGCCTGGCGGGGATATGTCTGCTCAATTCGTTCCACATCTTTTTTCAGCAGACTGCTGTAGAGCTTTCCTGACAGCTTTCTTTCGTCCTCCCAGTCATCCCTGGATTTATAATAAGCAAGCAGTACAGTCATATCTGCTGCATAATTGATGTATTTGTTCTGAAAGATCATCCGCTTTTTCAATGGGTGTACAGGACAGCGGATCATGGTACTGTCATTGTTTTCATCATACAATCCATTTAATAACAGTGCAAAAAAGGTCATGTCATAATTCAATGACATTCTCTCCCACTGGCCATACCTGCTTTTAATTGCTCTGCACAAGCCGCAGTATACCCCCTGATACCTGGCCAGTTCTTCTTCTGTTAATTCATTTTTGTTACATATAATTGTACCAAACATAATCTCCTCATTTCCGCGTCTCTTCACGCATATCAGGTTTGCAGGCTGCCATACAGATGCAAACTGATGGGTGGACAGTTATTTTCCCCCTTTATTCTTTCCTGACTTTGATCGTTTGCTTGAAAACTATTTTAGTGGAAGGAATTTTCAGAGTCAATAGAACTATTGTCTTTTAATGAATGTTATCAAATTTAAATAAAAATACACACAATTCACACAAAATGGCCTGCCTGGAGGCTTGGAATACTGTACCAAACCTCCGGGCAGGCCAAAAGAACCGTCCTACATCACTCTCTGTCCGTTGATCCGCAGACCAAATTTCAGTCCCAGCTTTTCTGCAGCCTTGCTGCACAGCATCATACGAGACAAAAAGATTTCAAAATACTCCATCACACTGCAGATAGATGTATCGATCCGCAGCTTTAGTACGATTTCTGTCTTTTCCTCATTGATGGCCAGCTTGGCTTTCTTTACGGAATAATTCACACGGTCGTGGATATCAATGTCAATGTCGCTTTTATCCCGGACTCTGGTATCCCGCACATCACACTTATCTCCCAGAATCAGCGCTGCTGCAATATGATTTACCGGAAAAGCAGTTCCCTCATCATGGTTGCCAATGGCTGTTACAATGGTCGCAATTTCCTCCGGGTCCATTCCCAGCCCATCCAGAATACGAAAAGCCATGATGGCACCGCTCTGGGCATGGTCTACCCGGTTGACCACATTGCCAATGTCGTGCATATATCCTGCAATACGGGCCAGCTCCACATCACGCGCTCCATACCCCAGTTCTGTGAGAAGGTAACTGGCCGTCTCTGCTACCATGGTCACATGGGCAAAACTATGCTCTGTATAGCCCAGGGCACTTAAGGACTCATCTGCTTTGCGGATAAGGGTATGCACCATGGCATTTTTCTTAATGCCCTCAAATGTAATCATCTGTCCCTCCTATCAAATCAGGCTGACACAGTTTCTGCTGCTTATGCCTCTGTAATTACTTCACACATCTCGCGCTCTTTAAAAGGCAGTACCTGGAACGCACCGTTATCGTAGCTGTTAATATCCTTTAACTCTGTAATATACGGAAACAGCCGTCCGCACAAAACCAGTGCCTGTCCCTGGTTCTTATCTAAATGCTGCAGGGCTGATACGGAAAGAAGAGGCTTTCCATCTGCCTTTTCTCCACACAGGTTGCTGATTTCTTCTAACAGGTCTAATTCCCTGCTGGTCAGATAGATCCAGTTGTTGCAGTTGGATTTGATGGTCTCTGCTTCTTCATGATAGCGGGACTTTAACTGGCTCTGGCTCTGTACCACCAGGTTAAAACGGATGTTGCGGCTTCTGGCAGCAGAAATCATAGTTGGGAAGTCCTTGATCGTAGGCAGGGAGGAAAATTCATCTAACATATAGTTGATACGGATCTTAAAAGATCCTATGCCTGTAGCCTGTGCCAGGTAAATCAGATATTCGTAGCTCTGCTTAATAAACAGTGCAGCCAGACGGTGGTAAGTGGTCTTTTCATCTGGCATGATCAGATAGAAAACCGTCTTTTCCTCTCCAATGTCATCTAAGGAAATGGTGTTGGCATCCATCATTTCTGTCAGGTTCTTTTGATACATAAAGCAGCGCATCTTCTGGTCAAAAACTGCCAGTATGGAAGTACGGGTCTTTTCCGGTGCATTTAATGTACCTACCAGACTGGAATAAATCAGTGCATCCATGCTGGCCTGGGAACGGAGACCTCTGTCTACATTGCCGTTATTGTCAAACATTTTCTGACGCAGCTGTAAGATGGTGCGGATGGATACGTCCTTTGCATTTTTATTCAGCTTAAAAGCCAGCATGATCAGACCAAACAGCAGATCGGAAGCACAGTAGTCCCAGAATGGATCTGCCTTGGATACTTCTGAAAGGATCAGGTTGCCTGCAATGTCATTGACAAACTCGCAGGCTCTGTCCATGTCTCCCTGCTGATAAAATGCATAAGGGATGGCCAGAGGATTCCAGCAGTCTCCTACAGATGGGTTACGGAAATTGATGACACGGATCTGGTAGCCATGCTCTGCCATCTCTCTGGCAGTACGGTTGTATACCTCTGCCTTGGGATCAGAAATGATCATGGACTCGCCTGCATGCCCCAGAAGCTTGACCGTTGGCATGACCACCAGACGGGTCTTCTTGGAGCCTGTAGAACCGATAATCAATGTATGACTGTCCTCTGCATCTACATAAGCAGTATGCCCATCATATACCAAAGGAATTCCACCTTTGTTCATACCCGGCTGGATCTTACTGATGTCGGACAGGCGGCTCATTAACCGCTCCTTACTTTCCCATTGTGCTTCTGTTCCTAAAAAGTTATCTATTGTTTCCTGATTCATATCGTACCTCACTTTTGTTTTCGAAATTAATTTAACCCAAACATGGTTTTGCAAAGTTTCTTTCCAGAGACAGTCCTGAAAATGCTGCAGTATGCCGCCTGAATATTCACCAGCGCCGCCTTATCCTCATAAAGATTCACCAGAAAATCTGCTTCCACCAGAATCTGATAATCCATTCCTGTGATGTTTTTATAAGTATGGTGATGCCCTACCAGATAGGATACCCGGTCAATAACAGTCCGGGAAAATCCCAGACGTTCCAGCATTTCCTCTGCCAGCGGAGGTCCCTCTATCTCCTGATACCTGCCAGTGCAGATTCCATACTTTTCCTCACATCTGTGAATGCCAATATCATGTACCACAGCTGCTGCTTCCAGGATCAGCAGTTCCTCATCCGCCAATCCTTCTTCCAGACCTATGAGTCTGGCCAGACTGTGTACTTTTAAAAAATGCTGGATCCTTTTGGCATCCCCTTTGTCATATGCTATCATTTCCAAAATCAACTTTTGTATCATATTTACCTCATTTCTGTACTGTTTTCGCCCATGTCAAGGCTGTAGCTGCACTACAGACACAACAACAGAACGCAGATCCGTCAGCTTTCTATTATCATGAATAAAGAAAATACAGCTATTATCATAACAGAAATTTGCCTGCCGGGGAACTCTTATCTGGAAATTTTAGAATACAAATTTGGAAACTCTGTACCTGTTTTTTTGTTGAAAAGTAAAAAATTTTTTTGATAAAAAATTTGACATCCCCATGCCCTTCTGTTACAATAAAGATACAGTGTTACAGATACTCGCGAGGACTGTGACCAGGAGGGTTTCTGCGGAAACCCTTTTTTGTTATCTAATATAATAAAAAAGTCCTCCGTGCAGGACGCACTGGGGGCAAAGAACATTTGCCCCAGACGGCAAATCTCCTTTGGGAGATTTTATTTTTATTATCAGCCTTCAGGGAAGATTGGAGTTCTATGTCAAAAAAATTTCTCACTTATGAAGAGCAGCTGGAATATCTGGAAGTCCAGAAAGGTCTGCTGATTCCAAACCGGAAAGATGCACTGCGGACTTTGGAGCGCACCAGCTACTTTTTTGTATTTGGCGGTTATAAACACCCTTTTCGAAATCCTTCTACAGGACGTTACCGGGACGGCGTTGCATTCGATGAAATTATCGGGCTGTATGAGTTTGATGCTTCTCTGCGCCTGCTGGTTTTAAAATATATTCTGCATATTGAACGGCACATTAAGGCGCTGTATTCTTACTGCTTTTCTGAGCGTTTTGGAGATGACCAGAATGCATATCTGCAGGCTTCCCATTACAATTATTCCGAAAGCAACAAACGGCTGGTTGACAACCTGATCCGCCACTTTCGCAGTGATGTAGAAAAACCTTCTGATTATCCTTACATCCGCCACTTTCAGGAAAAGCATAAAAATGTGCCCTTGTGGGTACTGATTCATTCTATGTCCATTGGCACCATTGCCAAGCTGTATCAGGTATCTCACTTTGGAGTGCAGAGCCGGGTGAGCATGAAGTTTCAGGGCGTCAATGAGCGGCAGTTAGGGCAGTTTTTAAACGTGCTAAATAAATTTCGTAATGTGTGTGCACACAACGAACAGCTTTTTGCCCATCAGTGTGAAATTGATATTCCGGATATGCCGCTGCATATGCATCTGAAGCTGCAAAAGAAAGGAAACCAGTATAAACAGGGAAAGCATGATTTGTTTGCCGTTGTGATCATATTTTATTATCTGCTGCCGGAGAAAGAATTTTCGGAATTTGTGGAAAACCTGCAGCAGTTGATTCAAAAAAGCCTGCCGGAATTTCCTCATGTTTCTCATGAGACGCTGCTGCAGGAGATGGGATTTCCGGAAGGGTGGTATGATTTTTTTGCAGAGCAGTAAGAACTATTTCTAAATGTTTTTTATTGGCATCAAGAAGAGGCAGATCCAACGATCTGCCCCTTTCCTAAAACACTATGTTCTTTTACCAATTTCCCTGGTATACCTGGACCTGCTTCATCACTGAAACAACACCGGCAGATCCCGAAATTCCGTCATCACCACCACATAAGGATAGCTTTTCAGCGCCACAGCCTTTTCCTCCGGTCCTATGAGATTGGTGTCAATTACGATATTTTCTTTGGTTAAATACAGCTCCGGTACCTCAATGGAATACCCTCCTGTGCTCTGCACCCCATAACCAGATACAATATACAGCCGCTCCTTATCTGTATAGGTCAGGGTAAAAGGCGCTTCTTTTTTCTCTTCAATGAGCTTCATCAGTTCCTCAGGCACATCCTCCGCCTCTACAATGGTATAATCCAGATCTTCTAACTTGGCATCTGCTGCTCCTGTGGTACATCCATACAGAAAAAAGCAGATGACAAATGATGCCACCAATAAGTACTGTTTCATATTGCCTCCCAAACACATTCCTGCATTCATTCTATGGAAACATCCCCTCAAATATTCCTCTGCAGACAATTTCACCACCGCTTCTTTAACATAAAAATACCGGATATGGGCATCCTGTGCGAATTCATTTCACAAAGCTGCAAAATGACCGATACAGGACACACCATATCCGGTGAATGATACCGTTCTAAAAAAGCATGACACAGGCAGCAATGACCAGCAAATGCAATGGGTAAAACAGATAGAATCCATACTGCACTGCCTTAGGACACCAGCCTCTCTTACTGTTATACAGCAATACCGGTATTCCTGCCGCAGCTCCCCAAATTTCCAGATCTCCATGCATCAGACACATAACTGCAATGACACCTGCGCTAAACCACCAGAAAGGCAGATTTTTCCAAGGAGAAGCAGGCTTTAGCTGTATTTGTTTCTTCAGTATGCAGTCTATGTCTTTGGCAATGAATAAAAGCCATATGAGAATCACGCCAAATGCACCATAATCTGTTCTGCCATATTCACAGCAAAATACCAGCAGGATACAGATAACAGGCAGCAGGATTTCAAACACACCATAATGTTTGGGATTTTTCTCCAGATATGCAAGCAGACGTATTTCAGCCTGGGACATGTTCAGCTTCTGTATGGCATACATTTTACCTTTGATACAGCCATACAGATACCACAGCCGGATCACGATCAAACCAATTCCCAATGTCCAAAATACATTCTGTGCCCCAAAATACAACGGGGTACGCGCCACTGCCAGATCAAAAGGAACCTCTGCCAGCAGTGCAAACAAAAACAGCCGCCCTGCATATGCCAGCCAGTTTCTGGTATACACAGCCCCTTCCGTCAGCAAAAAGCAATAGAGGGGGAAAGCCAGCCGGCCAATGATCCGCATACACCTATACTGAGGAAACACAGCCATGCCCACATGATCTACCAGCATGGTAACAACTGCTATTATTTTTAATACTGTAGAAGTCATTTATTCTTCCTCTTCTGTCTCCTCTGCACTTTCTTCTGCGTTGGCAATATATACCTGGCGCTTCATAGCCATTTCATCATTTGCCAGATATTCATCATACGTAGTAATCTTATCAATGTATCCCCCTGGCAGCAGCTCAATGATACGGTTTGCAGTGGTCTCTACGATCTGATGGTCTCTGGAAGAGAACAGGATGACACCTGGGAATTTGATCATACCGTTGTTTAATGCGGTAATAGACTCCATATCCAGATGGTTGGTTGGCTCATCAAAAATCAGGACATTGGCACCGCTGACCATCATCTTGGACAGCTGGCAGCGTACCTTCTCACCACCGGAGAGGACTCTTACCTTCTTGGCACCGTCATCACCGGCAAACAGCATACGTCCTAAGAATC
Source organism: Lachnospiraceae bacterium (assembly GCA_045127535.1). GTDB lineage: Bacteria > Bacillota > Clostridia > Lachnospirales > Lachnospiraceae > UBA2942. The sequence continues at coordinate 18,264 of JBGVQN010000060.1, forward strand.
CACGTACATAAGTGATATCTTTGACAGGAGAATACTGCTGTAACCAGTCATAGATCACCAGGTCACTGTCAAACTCTGCGGTATTGTCCTTTGGGAAATAGGACTGGCTGGTGGTAATGCCCCATTTAAAGCTTCCAGAATCTGGCTCCATCTCACCCATCAAAATCTTAAACAGGGTGGTCTTTGCCAGCTCGTAAGAGCCTACAAATGCTACCTTATCGTTGCGGTTTAAGGTAAAGGTCACATTATCCAGTACTTTTACACCGTCAATGGTCTTAGTCAGACCGTTGACGCTTAATACCTCATTGCCGATCTCACGTTCCGGACGGAAGTCGATGTATGGGTACTTTCTGGAAGATGGACGAATATCGTCTAATTCGATCTTCTCTAATGCACGCTTTCTTGCAGTTGCCTGCTTACTCTTGGAAGCGTTGGCGGAGAAACGCTGGATAAACTCCTGCAGCTCCTTGATCTTTTCTTCCTTCTTACGGTTCTGCTCCTTCATCTGACGGATCATCAGCTGAGAGGACTCATACCAGAAGTCATAGTTACCGGAATAGAGCTGAATCTTTCCATAATCAATATCTGCAATGTGGGTACATACTTTATTTAAGAAGTAACGGTCGTGGGATACCACGATGACTGTATTCTCAAAGTTAATGAGGAACTCCTCTAACCAGCTGATGGCTGCCAGGTCTAAGTGGTTGGTAGGCTCATCCATTAACAGGATATCCGGGTTGCCAAACAGGGCTCTTGCAAGCAGTACCTTTACCTTTTCACTGCCGGTTAAGTCTGCCATCAGCTTGTAGTGCAGGTCTGTCTCAATGCCCAGACCATTTAACAGGTTGGCAGCATCAGACTCTGCTTCCCAGCCATTCATAGCTGCAAACTCGCCCTCTAACTCACTGGCGCGGATACCGTCCTCATCCGTGAAATCTTCTTTTGCATAGATGGCATCCTTTTCCTTCATGATCTCAAACAGTCTGCCATTCCCCATCATAACGGTATCCAGTACAGTCTCGCCGTCATATTTAAAGTGGTCCTGCTCCAGTACAGACATACGCTGCCCCGGCGTAATGACTACAGAACCATTGGTAGGCTCTAATTTGCCGGATAAAATTTTCAGGAAGGTAGACTTACCTGCTCCATTGGCACCAATGAGGCCATAGCAGTTTCCTTCTGTGAACTTGATATTTACATCTTCAAACAGCGCCTTTTTGCCCAGACGCAGGGTAATTCCATTTGCACTAATCATAAATATTCCTCCATTCTGAAGCAATTCACCGCACAGGCTTTCCATTGCCATGAACAATAAAACTGCTGGACCTTCCGAAAAGCCCAACAGTTCTATTGTACAGAAATTTCTTTATTTTTCAAGTACTATCTGCAATTCTACAAAGTTTGCTGCTTCATCCAGCTGCTTTCCCTGGTATGGCAGGTAAAAATAATTACCTGATTTTTTAATTTTTTCAAAATATTTAAGGTCTCCGCCAGACGCTCGTTGTCATAGTAGGCAAATACATCATCCAGAATCACCGGCATGTTCTCTCTTGGACTTAAAATCCGGGCCGCTGCCAGACGAATGCACAGATAAATCTGCTCTACCGTACCCCTGCTGCAGCTTTCAATTGGAATCAGCTTGTCTCTGGTATTGATCCAGATGCTAAAGTCCTCATCGATGCGCAGACTGGTATACTTGCCTCCTGTAATCTGGGCAAAGCAGTCAGATGCAGCCTGATTTAAGCGGATGCCAAAAGAGTCATGTATCTTACTGGTCAGCATCTCCAGTTCTTCCAAAGCCAGATCAATGGCAGAGATCTCCTCCCTGCAGTTATCATTGATGTGCTTTTGCTCCCGCAGTTCCTCTAACAGACTCTGTTCTGTGTCCTGCTTTGGCAGCAGTGTCTCTAACTCCCAGTCTATACGGTTTTTTCGGTCAGAAACCTCCTGTACCTGCCGCCTTAGGGCTTCGCAGATCTCTTCTGCCCTGGATACAGTATCATCCTGCTGAATCCGCTCCAGCTCTTTATTTAGGACCCGCACCTGCTTATCCATCTCTGCCAGAGTCCTGCGCCGCATCTGCAGCCGGATGACTGCTATTACAATACATACTACAAGAATCACCAGCGCCAGTATTGGCCAGTACATGGAAAAGAATGGCACCTCTACTTCCCACATGCCGGAAAGAACGCCTGCCAGTATCACCAGTATCAGCGCCACAGCCCCAATGATCGTATAACGGTTAAATGCTCTGTGATGGTCTGCATAATCATCCCGTTCATTGCGCAAAAAGTTGAGCTTGCGGCTGATATGATTGTAATCATCCTCCTGCTCAATTCGTCTCATCTTGGCATTGTTGATCTCTTTTTCCAGATCTGCATTCAGAGAACTGTACATCTGCTCTAACCGATCTTTTTCTTCCATCATATCTGATGCCTGGACAGCAAGGGCTTCACACAGCTTCTCCTGCTCCTGCAAGCGGCTTTCTGTATCTTCCGCTACCCTGCTTTCAAAATCCTTCTTTTTTTTCTTCAGGATCTGTACAGAACGGGTCACATCCACCTGCAGGTTCCTGGTATTGCCCATATTCACCGCAAAGTTTTTTAATTCTGCAATCAGTTCTTTGTCTGCAGCAGATTTCAGCTGATCAATACTTACTGTATTGATATAGCCGCTTTCTGAAAGTCCTCCAAGAAGTTCATCTAACTTTTCCTGTGCCGGAATCAGCTCAATGCCATGGGTTTCATCATAAAGATGCAGATATTTGTTATTTTTCTGGAAACTGCGTTCAATGCGGTAGAGAACACCATCCTTTTCAAAGCGCAGCTTTCCTTCATAACCGCCTAAATGTTCCCAGGGTTCATAACGGACATACCGATCATCCTTAGAAGCCCTTCCCCGGAGTTTTTCAATTCCGTAAAACATTCCCCGGATAAATGCATGAATGGTACTTTTTCCGGACTCATTGGGTGCTGCAAATACATTCATTTTGGGGTCAAAGGAAATCTTTTTCCCATGGAACATACCAAAATGGGTCAATTCAATATCTTTTATTACCACAACCAACAACCATACCTTCCCTGTACTGTCAGTATCACTGCTGTGTCAGCAGCGCCTGCAATCCATAATAAATTGCCTTTTGCTTTATGGGATCTTCCGGGTCTGTATTCAGATCATGAATAAACATACCAATGACATCATCTGCATGCTCTTTATAAAGCAGATCCAAATCATAATCCGGGACAGTTTCGTTTACAATTTTATAAATATTACCGGATAATTTGAAGTTTTCCAGCTCTATGGGGCACTCCGGATCATAGGTTCCCACAAGGGTAATGGAGTAAATATTCTGCAGACCATAATGATTGATGGCGCGGTTAAGCTTATCACAAATCGCCCCGGAAGAACTGCCAGGATGCACCACACCCCGGATATTAATGTACTGTCTCTGAGCCACCGGTACATGATAAAAATTGGTTCCATCTTCCGTTACAGTACCGGCAATATAACCCCTTTCTCCCTTGTCGTTACAGTCTGTAGGCTCCAACGAACCGCTGTAAGCCATAGGATATTCCTCCCACAGTCTTGGCTTGTGAATATGCCCCAATGCCACATAATCAAAACCGGCCTGTCCCAACTGATCATAAACAAGGGGACAGCAGCTAGTCTCTCCACCATGGAGCATGAGAATCTGATACTTTGCACCCTCTGGTCTGGCAATATTCTCTACTGCCTCTCCCGAAGCTTCTCTGGCATGATAGCTGAATCCTGTCACTGCCGTATCCAGATCCGGGAACACCACAGTGGTCAGTTCCTCTGGGGATAAAAAGGCTACATTGTCCTCCCATGTAAAATCCTGATAGGCACTGCCCTTGCGGATATAATCATGATTGCCTGCAATCAATACCACTCTGGTTTTTTTCAAAGTAGAAAACAGATAGTTTACCTCTCTTAGCTCCCGCTTCTGAGGCTGGCGGTGAAACAGATCTCCTGCGATCAGCAGCAGATCCACCTGTTCTCTGTTACAGGTATCAATGACCCTGCGGAAGGTCTCCCACATTTCCTCTGCCCGGCACTTGCTCCAGGGTCTGCCGCTGTCAGGCACCATCCCCAGATGTGCATCTGCCATATGAATAAACTTCATAACATCCCTCCTGCACAATTACAGTTCGCAGTTATTTACAGTTCTTGGGAATGGGATCACGTCACGGATATTGCCCATACCAGTCAGGTACATCACGCAGCGCTCAAAGCCAAGGCCAAAGCCTGCATGACGTACAGAACCGTACTTACGTAAATCCAGGTAGAATCCGTAATCTTCTTCTTTTAATCCCAGCTCCTTCATCCGCTGCACTAAGACATCATAGTTGTCCTCTCTCTGGCTGCCGCCGATGATCTCACCAATACCCGGTACCAGACAGTCCATAGCAGCTACTGTCTTGCCGTCCGGATTCAGCTTCATATAAAATGCCTTGATCTCCTTTGGATAATCGGTTACAAATACAGGGCGCTTAAATACCTGCTCGGTCAAATAACGCTCATGCTCGGTCTGCAGATCGCAGCCCCAGTATACCTTGTAATCAAAGGCATCGTTATGCTCCTTTAAGATCTCAATGGCTTCTGTATAGGTCACATGGCCAAACTCAGAATTCAGCACACCGTTTAAGCGGTCTAACAGACCCTTGTCCACAAACTGGTTAAAGAAAGCCATTTCCTCCGGTGCATGCTCCAGCACGTAAGAGATCACGTACTTTAACATTCCCTCTGCCACTCTCATGTCATCCTCTAAATCTGCAAACGCCATCTCCGGCTCGATCATCCAGAACTCAGCTGCATGTCTGGTGGTATTGGAATTCTCTGCTCTGAAAGTAGGGCCGAATGTATAGATATTCTTAAATGCCATGGCATAGGTCTCACCATTTAACTGCCCGCTTACAGTCAGGTTGGTTGGCTTACCAAAGAAATCCTGTGTAAAGTCCACCTTGCCGTCCTCTGTCTTAGGGATGTTGTTCAGATCCATGGTTGTGACCTGGAACATCTCTCCTGCACCCTCACAGTCGCTTCCGGTGATCAGTGGGGTGTGTACATATACAAAGTTCTGCTCCTGGAAATACTGATGAATTGCATAAGCGATCAGGGAGCGGACTCTGAATACTGCCTGGAACGTATTGGTTCTTGGTCTTAAATGGCTGATGGTACGCAGATACTCAAAGCTGTGGCGCTTTTTCTGCAGCGGATAATCAGATGCAGATGCACCCTCTACTGTGATCTCCTCTGCCTGGATCTCAAAAGGCTGCTTTGCCTCTGGAGTCAACACCAGTGTACCGGTTACGATCAGGGCTGCGCCTACGTTGCTCTTGCTGATCTCTGCAAAATTGTCCATGGTATCATGATATACCACCTGCAGGGGCTGGAAATAGGTACCGTCATTTAATACAATAAATCCAAAGGTCTTGGAATCACGGATGCTGCGAATCCAGCCTCCTACTGTAATCTTCTGATCCTGATACTTTTCAGTGTTCTGAAACAAGTCTCTTATATTGACTAAATCCATTTTTCTCCTCTTTCCGCATTTTGAAAAGAAACGCAGGCAGCCTGTGCCTGCGCCATATTACCATTTGAATCCTTTCTTTCCAAAAGCTTTCTCATAATGCACAATCTATCACCTTTAGTATAGCCTTTTTTTATGAATATGACAACTATTTTACAAACATCTCGAAAACATTTTTATGAAATTTTCTTTATTTTTAAATAATTCCCTCCAATTCTTTATTTTAACTGACCATTTCTGATTTTATCTACTGTTTTTCCTAACAATTCTACTACATAATCCACTTCTTTTTTTGTATTTTCACTGCCTAATGTGATTCGCAAAGTGCCCCCTGCAAATTCCTCCGGAACTGAAATCCCTTTCAGTACATGGGAAATACTTCCCTTTCCGCTGCTGCAGGCAGAACCAGCAGAAACACATACTCCGGCTTCTTTTAAAACCCGGAGCAAAACAGAACTGCTCACACCTTTTATACTGATATTCAGATTTCCCGGCAGGCGGTAGCTGTTGCTGCCATTTAACCGCAAATCCGGTATCCGCTCATCCAACTGCCGGTACATATAATCCCGCAGCCACTGTACCTGACGCTTTCGATAAAGCAAGGTTCTGGCTGCAATTCTGGCTGCTTCTCCCAAGCCTACAATAGCCGGTACATTTTCTGTCCCTGAACGGCGTCCTTTTTCCTGCCCTCCTCCATAAATCAAGGGCACAATAGGCGTTCCTGTTCTGATATACAAAAATCCGCTGCCTTTTGGACCATAGAACTTATGACCGCTTGCAGACAGTAAATCCACCATTAAATAATTTACATCAATGGGCACCTGTCCGCAGGCCTGCACTGCATCTGTATGAAATACAATTCCCTGACGATGCAGCATCATACCGATCTCCCGGATTGGTTCTATGGTGCCTATTTCATTGTTAGCCATCATAACCGATACCAGTATGGTATCCGGCCGGATGGCTGCTTTCAGTTTCTCTATATCAATTCTGCCTTCCCGGTCTACTTCTAAATAGGTAATTTCATATCCATGCCTTTCCAGATATCGGCATGTCTGCAGCACAGCAGGATGCTCGATCCCAGTGGTAATGATATGCTTTCCATTCTGAGACATAGCCTCTGCCACTCCACGCAGCGCCCAGTTGTCCGATTCTGTACCTCCTGACGTAAAGCAGATTTCCTCTGTTCTGGCACCAATTAACTTTGCGGCATACATTCTCGCCTGTTCCACTGCTTCTTTTGCCTGTCCGGCCAGCTCATAGGCACCTGACGGATTGCCGTATTGCTCTTTCAGATACGGTTCCATGACCTTGGCAGCCTCAGGATGAAGGGCAGTGGTTGCAGCATGATCCATATAAATCATAGGCCAAATCCACTCCTGACTCCATCAATACTTTCCTATATTTAAGCTATGGTTTTTTTTCCCATTGGTTCCTGTTCTTTGTTTATGTATTGTTTTCTTCGAAAAAAACTGCAAAAATTCTGTTTTTTTCTCTTGTAATTATTTGGTAAATGTTGTATACTTCATATAATCAAAAAGGTTCTTTTTGATTTTTTTTAATTTCGAAAACAGACGACCCCCTGATGCAGACTTTTATTGTCCCCCTCCCCCCTTTACCTGCATCAGTTCTTATATTCGAAGAGCCAGCCAGCAAAGAACTTTCTGTTTTGCTGACTGGCCCTTATTTTTATCTGATCAAACGCTTCTCACTTATTCTGTTCTGATGGTAACAGAAATGAGCATCGTACTATGATTTTTCTCTTAATATATTCCATATTGCCTGCATAGACAGAAGATTTTATATTGGCAGCACAATATTGATCTGGAAGGAATGTCCATCCTTAGATGCAGCATATATTTTGAACCTAAGTCAATACCTTGGACACAAAAAGTTGAACTTTTATCTCCCTGCACATTTGCAAGGAGATGCGTGTCTTAAGCTGCAAGAGCCTCATCTTCAACCTGTTGTGGTGTCCTGTAACCAAGAGCACTATGGCGCCTTTTCCGGTTGTAGAAAGACTCAATATATTCAAAGAGAGCTGCTTTAGCTTCTTCAAATGTATAGTAGGTTGTTGTATATACCTCTTCCTTCTTTAATACAGAATGAAAAGATTCTATACATGCGTTATCATAGGGATTACCTTTTCTACTAAATGAATGCTGTATTCCCTGGCTTTTGAGATAATTCTCAAATACCTCGCTTGTATACTGACTTCCTAAATCACTATGAAGGATAATTCCTTCAGTATCCTTGATATTTAGGCATGCGTTTTTTACCGCTTGAGTAGCAAGCTCTGCAGTAATGTTTTTGCCATATGACCATCCTATTATTTTGCGGTCAAATAAGTCCATTACCGAAGCCAGATATGTCCAGCCTTCGTTTTTTACATGTATATAGGTTATATCCGTTACAAGTTTCTTGAATACAGTATCTGCGTCAAAATCACGATTCAAGATATTTTCCTTGTCATCAGGTACCGAGCCTTGATTTTTCTGGTATTGATATTTTTTTACAACAATACTTTTAATTTCAAGACAGCGCATGTGACGTTGAACTCTCTTTACGGAGCATGGAATATTCCTGGAATTTAGCTCCTTTTGTATCTTAATGGCTCCATAGCGCTTTTTGAATTCAAGGTATACCGATAATACCTGATTACTAAATTCATTGAATTTCTGCTCTCTTTTAGAAGGAACATGATTTAGGGCAGCATAATATGTGCTTCTTGGAAATTTAAGCACGTTACACATCTGTTTTACTGTATATTTATCAAGGTTAGCTTGAATAAAGGACACGTATTCAGCTATTGATTCTTGGCGAATATGGCTGTAGCTTTTTTTAATATTTCATTTTCAATCTCTAATTCTTTCATTCTCTTTTGAAGTGCTTTGAACTCCTTAAGAGATACAGTCTCAGTATCAGATATCTGAACTGGAGAGAGATTTTTAACCCATGTAGAGATTGTGCCTTTAGGAATGCCATATTCGTTGCTTAATTCAGTTATACCTTTACCAGCTTTATTGTGTAGTTCCACAATTTGCTGTTTAAATTCTGGTGTATAAGATCTTTGATTTTTTGCCATAATGTTGAACTCCTTTTTGATAATTATAATCTGTTCAACATTTCGTGTCCATAGTTATATCTTAGCACCATTGAATGCTTTCTGTGCCTGACGGAAGATTTCGTCAATACTTTTCGTGGTATTGAGTTTCGCATCAATACCTCCAGAGTCTCCTTCATACGCAAGTGCTAACTGGTTTCTCAAATCATAAAAACGATTATTCACAGGAGTCGCAGACAACATCAGAACTTTGGTCTTTACTCCCGGTTTAATAACCTTATTCATCAATTTGAGATATCGGTTCTCCTTCTTGTCATTACCAGAAATCTCGCCACCATTACGGAAATTGTGAGATTCATCAATCACAACAAGGTCATAGTTGCCCCAGTTCCATCTACCTAAGTCATCAATACCGTTAGAACTGCCATGTTCTCTGGATAAATCTGTATGGAACAACACATCATATCTCAGACGATCACTGGCAATTGGGTTGTTAATATAATTGTCTTTATATGTATTCCAGTTTTCTGCAAGTTTCTTCGGACAGAGAACAAGAACATTCTTATTTCTATTTTCATAATACTTCACAACCGCAAGTGCAGTAAAGGTCTTACCGAGACCAACACTGTCTGCTAGAATACAGCCATTGTACTTTTCCAATTTATTGATGATAGCAAGGACTGCATCTCTCTGGAAGTCGTAAAGCATTCCCCAGATTTTGCTGTTCTTGAATCCAGTCGCTTCATTGGGAAGGACATCCTCAGAGATGTCTTCAAGGAATTCGCTGAACACATTAAACAAGGTGATAAAATAAATCAGTTCGGGGGAGTTCTCGTTATAAGCAGCCGCAATATTTTCAATGACCGTTTCGGTAACATCCTGCAATTTGTCTTTATCAGACCAGATTGCTTCAAAAGTTTTGAGATATTCCTTGGTTACAGGATTTTCAAGACGGTTCACAATGTTATAGGCATTGTTTCCTCGCTCACAACCGATGTCAACGGTAGTAAAACCATTAAACGGCATATAGGTATAGTCATCATCCTGACCTTCAATGGTCATAAAACCTCCCATATTCTCGCCAGTCGTGTTGGATTTGAAAGTCGCCTTTCTACGAATCCAGTCAGCACATTCCTTGGCGATTGCCTTTTGAGTCATTTCATTGCGAAGCTTAATTTCGAATTCAGTTCCATACAAACTCTGCTCACGATGATGTTTTGGAATGTAAAACTCCCGCTTCTGTTTTGATTTTTTCTCTGCAACAAATGTAGGAGAAGTAAATATAAAGCGAATTTCATCCACACTATCCAGCTGTTTCTTTAGTTCATTGTAGGCATACATTGAAAAGCAAGCCGCAGCGATAGACACACGACTGCCTCGTGTTATCGTTTCAATCATATCATCTCGGACAATGTTTGTTACATTATCAAAAAATTTCATTAGTACAATCTCCTTGCTGGTGACGGAGCATCACCTATGTCTACCAAATAGTAATTATCCCTGTTCAGTGTTTTCTTCATGAGGGATGTATTCAATGATGTCACCATAAGAGACACCGAGACCTGCACAGATTTTATTGAGAATTGTCATTGAGACTTCTTCGTTATGGTTAATCTTTGTCCAAGTATTCGGGGAGATACCACTCATCTGACGATACTGTGCCTTGGAAATGTCGTGTTCCAAACAGTATCTAAAAAGTGGTTTATAACTTACCATAACGAACCTCCTTGGAGTTTATACAAGCACTCTATGATAGATTATAGCTAGTACATCCTTGGATTTCAACAAATTCTCCCCAAAAGTTGTGATCCGTTCACAATATTCTAATGGATAATAATATTTTTTGTCAGCGACCGTTCTGTAAAACAAACATAAATTTTTTGTGGTATTGATCAAGTAATACCTAATCTGACTATACATGTACGTTTGCCAATCAATACCACTACTTACAGTTTTTTCAGTGACACAACAAATAGAAGACAGAAAACCACCTCCAGTATGCTTCCTGTCTCCTATTTATATAGTATACAAATTCTTAGTCTCGCTGCATTTTCCAAAAGGTCCCAGCGTTCCCTGGATAAAACGCTTGATCTGTCTCCTGCCATCCCCTCACATCCGCAACCCCAGAGGTTTCAGAACCCTCATCCAGCCAGCCTCGTCCGAGAGTCCGTTTTACTATAAGATCCCTCCAATTGCCACAAACAAAGGCGCAAACACCAATGACACAATGGTCATCAGCTTGATCAGGATATTAATGGACGGCCCTGCAGTATCCTTAAAAGGATCTCCCACAGTATCTCCTACCACTGCAGCCTTGTGAGGTGCGCTGCCCTTGCCTCCAAAGTTGCCTTCTTCAATATATTTCTTGGCATTGTCCCAGGCGCCGCCTGCATTGCTCATAAAAATGGCCATCAGCACGCCGGTCACCAATGCACCAGCCAGCAGGCCGCCCAAGGCTCCAGGCCCTAACAATATGCCCACTGCCAGCGGCGCCACCACTGCCATGATACCAGGCAAAAGCATTTCCTGCAGCGCAGCCTTGGTGGAAATGGCTACACAAGTCTTGTAATCCGGCTTTGCTTTGCCCTCCAGCAGTCCGGGGATGGTATGAAACTGTCTGCGCACTTCCTCGATCATCTTATTGGCAGCCTTAGACACAGACTCCATGGTAAATGCAGAGAATAAAAACGGCAGCATACCGCCGATAAACAGCCCCACAGTCACCTTAGGCTCCAACAAATTAATGCTGCTCAATCCAACCACCTCTGCATAAGACACAAACAACGCCAACGCTGTCAGGGCTGCAGAACCAATGGCAAAACCCTTGCCCATAGCCGCAGTGGTGTTGCCCACTGCATCTAACGCATCTGTGATCTTACGGACAGATTTATCCAGACCGGACATCTCTGCGATCCCCCCTGCATTGTCTGCAATGGGACCATAGGCATCCACTGCTACTGTAATACCTGTAGTAGAAAGCATACCCACTGCTGCCAGCGCAATTCCATACAGTCCGCTGACCTGATATGCCACCAGCACTGCTGCGCAGATAAAGATAATAGGCAGCGCTGTAGAAAGCATGCCCACTGCCAGACCGCTGATAATGGTAGTTGCCGCCCCTGTCTGAGACTGCTCTGCGATCTTTTTGACTGACCCATAGTCACCGGAAGTATACACTTCTGTCACGATCCCGATCAGCAAGCCTGCTGCCAGACCAATGACCACTGCAACAGCAGCCTTAAAATCTGCAAAGCAGATCCAGCTCAATACAAAGGCACCAACCAGTACCAGACCGCTTGCCACATATGTACCGATCTTTAATGCCTTATGAGGATTGGATTTTTCATCTCCCTTTACAAAGAAAGTACCCAAAATAGATGCAAGGATACCAAGTGCTGCCAAAGCCAGAGGGAATGCTGCTCCGGTAGTCTGAAAATACACGATCCCCAAAGTCACAGCAGATACCAGAGAACCCACATAGGACTCAAACAGATCCGCTCCCATACCGGCCACGTCCCCCACATTGTCTCCTACATTATCTGCAATAACTGCAGGATTTCTTGGATCATCCTCCGGAATACCTGCCTCTACCTTGCCCACCAGATCTGCTCCCACATCTGCAGCCTTGGTATAAATACCGCCGCCTACACGTGCAAACAGCGCAATGGAGGATGCTCCAAGGCTAAATCCAGACAATACATCCACATTTTTGGTTATCAGATAAACTACAGATACACCCAAAAGTCCCAGTCCTGCCACACACATACCCATGACTGCTCCGCCGGAAAAGGCGATGGACAATGCCTTGTTCATACCGCTTTCCTTTGCTGCATTGGCTGTACGCACATTGGCTCTTGTAGCCACATTCATGCCGCAGTATCCTGCAATGGTAGAAAATACAGCACCTGCTGCAAAGCATACTGCTGTCATAGGCGTAATTGCCACTGCAATGATCACAAACATCACTACCACAAAAATAACCAGCAGCTTATACTCAGAAAACAAAAAGGCCTGGGCCCCCTCAAGAATTGCGCCTGCGATCTCCCGCATCCGATCTGTACCGGGAGACTGCTTTTTGACTTTCTGTGTCAGCACCACTGCAAATACCATTGCCAATATACCCATCACCGGGGCTGCATAAATTAAATAATCCATAATTTACCTCTTTTCCGCCTGTCCTGCACAGACAGGCTCACATCATTTCTAAACCTTCTGTAACATTCTTTTTTCCTCCCGCAGCTCCTGCTTCCACTGCAGCTTGTTTTTCTTCATTTGCTGTTTGTATGCCGCTTTTTGTTCCTTGCGGGCCAACTTGTCCGCATATGCTGCCTGCTTTTCCTTTCGCTTCATTTTCTGATTCGTCCACTTGCCCATGCCTGCAGCTATAGCAATAAAGCAAAGCAGCAGTTGTACTGCTGCTGATACATATGTGGTCTTTTCACTTTCACTTAATTTTTTCACAATGCCTCCTGTTGTTTTCTGTCTCCAATCAGAATTGTACCTCTGGTTTCTTCTGCCCTTCCCCGCATGCACCATCACAAAAATGTACAAGTTCATAATTGCTGTAAGCATAGTATATTCTAATTTTTCTTAAATTTCAATTCATTTTTCTATAAAATTTAAACTTCCTGTACCACAAAACAGTTTTTTATTTTGTATAAAAGACAAAACACGCACTATTTCGCCACAATATGGATAAATTTTCTATCATTATGCAACATCTGCAGCATACATACTGTACACTTTCCAGTTTTTCTTTTACTACACAACACATCCCTCTGTTTATTTTAATTTCTTGAGCTTAGACACATTTGCAAGCACCACCAGCTTCATAGTATTTTTCAACGGCTTTTCCGGGTCAATATTGATGCTGATCTCTTTTCCCTGCAAAATTGCTACAATATTGATTCCATATTTTCTCCTGAGATTTAATTCCAGAAGATTTTTGCCTACCCATTCCGGCTTTACCTCCATCTCAACCATGGATACGTCCTTTGACAATTCTATAATGTCCATAAATCCTGCACTCAACAGACTCTTTGCCAGCCTGATTCCAGATTCGCTTTCCGGGAATATGACCCGGTCAGCACCTACCTTACTTAATATCTTGCAGTTCATTTCATTGGCACATTTTGCGATAACAGTCTTTACGCCGCACTCTTTGCACAGCATGGCCGCCATCACGCTGGCCTCTAAATGATTTGCCATGGCAATAATCACAACATCCACATTTGCTATGCCAAGCTGTCTGATGGCCTCCCCATCCGTCACATCAGCGCACTTGCAATAAGGGATTTCCCCAATGGAACCGTTGACAATATCCTCATTCAGATCAACAGCCAGCACCTCTGCACCACTCTGCACCAGCTCCCTGGCTACTGCCTTTCCATATCTGCCAAGACCAAATACTGCATATGTCCGATTGATACTCATTGATATATCTTCCTTTCTAATTTTCAAACACTGCTATCCTATGCTGAGTTCCTCTGTAGGATATTTGATGATATTTTCACTTTTCTTTCTGGTATTCAATGCAATGGCCAGAGAAATAGGACCTACTCTTCCAAGATACATGGTAATGATCACAATGATCTTTCCCCACAAGTTTAATTTAGATGTCAAATCCCGTGTCAAGCCTACTGTTGCAGCTGCGCTGACCGCCTCATACACAACATCCAGGGCATCTGCATCTGTCACTGCCAAAAGCATGACTGCAGATACAAACAAGATGATAAAAGACATACTTACTACCGCAACTGCTTTTCCAATGGCTCCCTTAGATATGGACCTTTGAAACAAGACCACTTCATTTTTGTTTTTGATATCAGCAAATGCAGAAGCAATCACCACTGCAATGGTCACTGTTTTGATTCCTCCTGCAGTTCCTGCTGGTGATCCTCCTATAAACATAAGCAACAGAGAAACCATAGCTGATGCATTGGTAAAATTCTCCTGTGGAACAGTAGCAAATCCTGCTGTTCTGGTGGTAACAGCTTGAAACAGAGACACATAAACTTTTTCTATCCAAGTATATTCTTTTATGGTCAAGGGATTATTGTATTCCAATACCAAAATTGCTGCTGTTCCTGCTGCAATGAGCATACCTGTTACAGAAAGAGCGACCTTGCTGTGGAGCGTCAGACTCCGAAAACATTTAAGTTTTTGCTGCTTCATATTTTTCAGAACACGCAGTACATCCCACCATACAATATATCCAATTCCTCCAAGGATGATCAACAGACAGGTGACTGTATTGATCATAGGGTTGCGTACATATGCACAAAGACTGTTGTCTGATATGATATCCATTCCTGCGTTGCAGAAAGCGGATACTGCATTGAATACAGAGATCCAAATGCCCCTGACACCATACTCCGGCACAAATACGGTCATATATAAAAGCGCCCCGATCCCTTCTATCAAAAATGTGCCCACAAACACCTTCTTAACCAGTTTTACGATTCCAGACAGGGTATTCAGATTCAATGCATCCTGAATCAACATTCTGTCTCCCAGACCGATTTTTCGGTGCAGACCGATCATAACCCCGGACATTATGGTAACCACTCCCAAACCTCCAATTTGAATCAATATGAGAATGACTACCTGTCCAAACACACTCCATGCAGAAACAGTGGGCACCGTCACCAGTCCTGTTACACACACAGAAGTAGTTGCCGTAAAAAGTGCATCAATATATGGAACTGCTTCTCCACTGGCAGAACTGACGGGCAACGAAAGTAGTACACTGCCCACCAAAACTGTCAGGAAGAAGCTCAACATAATGATATGAGTAGTAGACACACCAACCTGAAACTTTTTCCTCATATTCAAACCTCACGAAGATGCAATACCAATTCTTCACCATCCCTGCTTATTTGTGTACAGGTTCCGTTTTTCAACAGATAGGCTTCCCCATATAGTATCTCCAAATCTTCTGTACCATACAAGTAGCTGCCGTCCGGCAGGGCATAAAACTCCTGCCCATAGCTGTCTCCGTAGGTAATGTCCTCATAAAGCCGCTTTCCATCCAGCATCAGATCCTTTGTACACTGGTAATGGGGCACGATCTTATATTTGGTCAGATTTAATCCGGTGAGGAATCTCTCATAGGTCGCATCTATGGATTCTCCCTCCAGCTCCGGCTGGGCATAGACCACATCTGCATTGTTCATGGTACCTGCGCTGATGCCCATGACAACGCCTTCATAGGTTTCCATCAGCTTGCGCAGGCCTGTTTTTTGAAAAAACTGATTCTGGGTAGGTACATGTCCTCCTGCCAGTATGATCAAATCACTGTCTGCGATCAATCCCTCTGCCTCTTTTGCATTTCTGCTGTCTAATATTCTGTACTCCCCAAACACAATGCCTGACTGCGCCAGGATCTCCCTGACTCCATAGGCAAATCCCTCTGTCCCTGGGATATCATCAGGAGCTGCCGCAATGAAAAGCGCTTTTTTTGCATTGCGCAAACTGTCAGTCAATTTTTCAGCAAATCCATTGGCTGGATTTAAGCCTCTGTCCGGTTCAGAAAAAGGGGAGCTTGTTAAAAATAATTCTCTGCTCATAGAACACCTCCATATTTTCACATTTTCAGATCTGTTGTATCAGCTTTTGTTCTGTCATTTCTTCTCAAATCACTGCCAAACTATCATAGCCTTACAAGACAGCTTTTCTGTATCCTGAAAGATCATAAAAGCAATGCATTATAGCCTTGCCAAAGCAGGATTCAACATGCTTACAGATTCCAAAAGCAAGGTATCAAAGCCTTGCCAAAGCAGTTTTTTTCAGCTGCTTCTGGAAAAACTTTACTGCCAAGCCGGTACACAGAGCTGCAATGATGGTTCCCTCTCTGGTGCCCAGGATCTGCAACTCAAAAAACAGCAGAGAAAGAATGATGGACAACACCACGCAGCTGATATCAAAGCCTATCTTCACGTTGCCAAATACCAGATGGGTCTTATCGGCAATGGCTTTTACAAATGCCTCTCCTGCATTCATCAACACATTTGCAATGACTGTGAGGGCAATGCCAAAGCCTAAGATCCCTGTCCCAAGCAATACCAGCAGCAGACGAACTGCATAAATATCGTTTGGGATCCATGCTGCAAGCCAGCCTCCAAAATCTGTAAACCAGCCAAACAGTACAGACAACGGGATCTGTAGCAGCTGGTACAGCTGAAAGTCTTTTCGCAGCACAAGTATCTGCCCCAATATCAGGACACAGTTCCAGATAAACAGCCAGGTCCCGAAACTGAGTACCGGAAAACGGATGCTGATCATATTGGCCACAGAGGACACCGGAGATACGCCTAATTCTCCCCGTTTAGTGATGGCCACTCCTATGCCTGAGAAAAACAGACCGATCACCAGCAGGATACAACGAAACACCAATTCTTTTTTATCTTTTGCAATACACCTTGACATGATTTCCTCCATCAGTTTCATACTTCCATGTCTCTCATTATAATGCTGCCGCCTCCAAAAATCAATGTGTCCGCCTCTGAAAGCCTGTAACTCATTTTGTACGAACGCAAAAAAGAACCTTCGCTGCCATAGGATGTGATCCCCAAAAGTTAGACTTTTTCAGTCTAACTTTTGGGGATCGATCCACCAGGCAGTGCCTAAGGTTCTTTTTCTTTTTTATAGTTTATTTTCCATGCAGTTCTTTTGGACCTGTGTTACACAATTCACTTTCCAAAAATGTTCTTTTTCTTCTTGCCATCCTTGGAAGCTCCGGAGCCGCCCATGGCCTCATCAAACTTACGCAGGGCCTCTTTCTGCTCTGCATTTAAGGAGGTCGGAACCTGCACCACCAGAGTCACGATATGGTCTCCTCTTACATTCTTGGAACGTAAGGAAGGCACACCCTTGCCCTTTAAGCGCACCTTGGTATCGGTCTGTGTACCGGCCTTTACCTCGTACTCTACATCTCCGTCTACAGTAGGGATGCGAATGGTACCGCCTAACGCTGCCTGTACAAAGGATACAGGTACAGTAGAGTAAATGGTCATATCCTGACGCTTAAAGGTCGGATGCTGGGATACGATCACCTCTACCAGCAGATCGCCTCTCTCACCGCCGTTGATGCCTGGTTCACCCTTTTCTCTGATACGGATGCTCTGACCGTCATCAATACCTGCAGGAATGCTGACCTGAATGGTCTTTCTCTTGGTCACATAACCGGTTCCGTAGCAGTCCGGGCACTTATTCTTGATCATCTTACCGGTACCCTTACAGTCCGGACAGGTCTGGACATTACGCATGGTACCTAACATGGTCTGCTGTGTATATACGATCTGACCCTTGCCGCCGCACTTGGTACAGGTCACAGGACTGGTTCCCTTCTTGGCACCACTGCCGCCGCAGGTCTCACAGTTTTCTTTTAAGTTCAGGGTCAGCTCCTTTTCGCAGCCAAATACTGCTTCTTCAAAGCTGATACGTACAGAAGCACGTACATTGGCCCCCTTCTGTGGGCCGTTTCTGGATGCACGGCTACCGCCGCCAAACATGCCGCCAAACAGGTCTCCGAAAATATCGCCCATATCTCCCATATCACCGGAAAAACCGCCAAATCCACCATAACCGCCGGCGCCTCCGCCCTGGGTCTGGTCAAAGGCTGCATGACCATACTGGTCATACATCTGCTTCTTCTGTGGGTCGCTTAATACTTCATAAGCCTCATTGACCTCTTTGAATTTTTCTTCTGCAGTCTTATCCCCTGGATTGTTATCTGGATGGTACTTTTTTGCCATCTGACGGAAGCCTTTTTTGATGGCATTGGCATCTGCGCCCTTGCTGACACCAAGCACCTCGTAGTAATCTCTCTTTTCTGCCATGGCCTCTCCTTTTCACACTGGAATCATTGCGATACTTCTCAAAGCTGGGCTAAAGCGCCCAGGTTCTGATTCGCAACTGGTCATTGGAATGGTGAAGCGTCCGTATGGGACCCTCCACCATTTCAGTTCTTTATTTATACTACTTGTAAGCTGTTTGCTTTTTCAGCGTGACAGGAATTATACTTCTCTGTAGTCGCCGTCTACTACATCATCATTTGCGCCTGCATCTGTATAGGAGCCTGCGTTTGGATCTGTGTAAGCGCCGGCTGCACCCTGGTTCTGCTCATACAGCTTTGCAAACAGGTTCTGTGCGCTGCTCATTAAGGTTTCCTTCTTTGCCTTTAAGGTCTCAATCTGGTCTGCGCTTGCGCCTTCAACAGGAGTTGCTTCTAAAGCTGCCTTTAAGTCTGCCAGGTCTGCCTCTACGGAAGCCTTATCGCTGTCTGCAAGCTTATCGCCTACATCCTGCAGAGCCTTTTCTACCTGGAATACCATAGCGTCTGCATCGTTTCTTACATCTACAGCTTCCTTACGAGCCTTATCCTGTGCCTCGTATTCAGCAGCTTCCTTGACTGCCTTTTCGATGTCTGCATCAGACATGTTGGAACCGGAAGTAATGGTGATGTGCTGCTCCTTGCCGGTACCTAAATCCTTTGCAGATACATTTACAATACCGTTGGCATCAATATCAAAGGTTACTTCGATCTGTGGTACGCCTCTTCTTGCAGGAGCAATACCATCCAGACGGAACATACCCAGTGTCTTGTTATCCTTTGCAAACTGTCTCTCACCCTGTACTACGTGGATGTCTACTGCAGTCTGGTTATCTGCTGCTGTGGAGAAGATCTGGCTCTTCTTGGTTGGGATGGTGGTATTTCTCTCAATCAGTCTGGTTGCTACACCACCCATGGTCTCGATAGACAGGGACAGTGGAGTTACGTCTAATAACAGGATATCCCCTGCACCAGCATCTCCGGCGATCTTACCACCCTGGATACAAGCACCGATTGCTACACACTCATCTGGGTTCAGTGCCTTGGAAGGCTCCTTGCCGGTTAACTGACGTACCTTATCCTGTGCAGCGATCATACGGGTAGAACCACCTACCAGTAATACCTTATCTAACTCAGAAGCGCTGATACCAGCATCCTTTAATGCGTTCTGTACAGGTACTGCTGTCAGCTCGATCAGATCCTGTGTCAGCTGGTCAAATTTTGCTCTGGTCAGGTTCATATCCAGATGCTTTGGACCTTCCGCTGTAGCTGTAATGAATGGCAGGTTGATGTTGGTAGTGGTAGCGGAGGACAGCTCCTTCTTAGCCTTCTCTGCTGCTTCCTTCAGACGCTGCATTGCCATCTTATCGGCAGATAAGTCCACGCCCTCAGCCTTTTTAAACTCATCTAACATCCAGTCTACGATCTTCTTATCGAAGTCATCACCACCCAGACGGTTGTTACCGTTGGTAGCCAGTACCTCGATTGCACCGTCACCGATCTCGATGATGGATACATCAAATGTACCGCCGCCTAAGTCGTATACCATGATCTTCTGTTCTTTTTCATTGTCCAAACCATAAGCCAGAGCTGCTGCTGTAGGCTCGTTGATGATACGCTTTACATCCAGACCAGCGATCTTACCAGCATCCTTGGTTGCCTGACGCTGTGCATCATTGAAATAAGCAGGAACAGTGATGACTGCCTCTGTTACCTTCTCACCCAAGTAGCTTTCTGCATCTGCCTTTAACTTCTGCAGGATCATTGCAGAGATCTCCTGTGGAGAATACTTCTTATCGTCAACGGTTACCTTGTAATCAGTACCCATATGTCTCTTGATGGAGGAGATAGTTCTGTCTGCATTGGTAACTGCCTGACGCTTTGCAGGCTCGCCTACCAGTCTTTCACCAGTCTTTGTAAATGCTACGATAGATGGGGTAGTTCTGATGCCCTCTGTGTTTGCGATAACAACTGGCTTGCCACCTTCCATTACTGCTACACAAGAGTTTGTTGTACCTAAGTCAATACCAATAATCTTTCCCATTGTAAATTCCTCCTAGAATTAAAAAATATAATAAAAAATAACTGTAACTGCAATTTATCTATCTGTAAACTTCTTATTTGAAGAAGTTCTCAGCAAAATCATCTGGCATTCTATGCCTGTATTACGCTAATTGGCAACCTGTACCATGGAGTGTCTGACCACAGAGCCTTTGTAAGTATACCCCTTCTGGAACTCCTGTACGATTACATTTTCTTCGTACTCATCACTTTCTATATGCATGACTGCATTGTGCAGGTTGGGGTCAAATGCATTGCCTACAGCCTCGATAGGCTCTACACCCATTTCTGTGAGTGTTGTCATGAGCTGCTTGTAAATCCGCTCCATACCTTCTGCAAATCCGGTTGCCTTTTCCTCTTCCGAAACAGTTGCCAGGCCTCTTTCAAAATTGTCCACAATTGGAAGCATCTTTTCTATGATGCTCTTGGCACCAATTTCATACATTGCGGATTTTTCCTTTTCGGTACGCTTACGGTAGTTATCAAACTCAGCCATGGTTCTTTTGACCTGGTCTGTAAGCGCCTCGATCTGCTCATCTTTTTTATCTTTCTTTTCTTTCTTTTTGAAGAATCCTTTCTTTTCTGCAGCTGGTTCTCCTTCTGCATCCTTCTGCATGGTTTCTGCCTCGGAAGCTTCTCCTGCTGTATCTTCTGCAGCATCAGCTTCTGTCTGGGCATCTGCATCTTCTGCAGTATCTGCCTGAACACCATCTGCCTGTGCAGCGCCTGCTTTCATTTCCTCTGCTGCCTCAGAAGTTTCTTCCTGTTCCAAATCCTTTGCTTCAAAATCTGCCACGGTGCTCTTACCGCCTTTCTATTCATTCTTGTGATAAATCTGGTCAAGCTGATCCTTTAATGTCTGCAGCGTGCCCATGACCTTTTCATAATCCATACGCTTGGGTCCCACAATACCAATGGTACCCTGCAATCCATCACCCAATTCATATTTTGCAGTTACAATGCTGCAGTCCTGCATCATCTGAACCGGTGTTTCGTTACCGATGTAAACCTGGATGCCGGTACTGCCTCCATCTAACTGGTTCAACAGGCTGACAAGCTCCTCTTTTTCCTCAAATGCGGATATGAGTTCTGTGGCCGTACCACCGCTTGTCAGTTCCGGATACTTAAAGATGTTGGTTGCGCCGCTGGTATATACCTGAGATTGATTTGCCTCCGGCTTCATGGCTGTGGCCACTGCATCAATGACCACCTCTACTATCTCGCTGTATTCTCCTGCCTGTTCCTTTAATGCAGTAATGATTCCCAGTGTAATCTGATCTAAGGATAACCCGTTTAATGTGTGATTCAATAACAGATTCAGCTGCAGAACACCTTCCTGTGTCAGTTCCACGCTAACCTCAGTCAGTGTATTCTTAATGATATTGCCCTCTGCTACAATGACGATCAACAGCTTATGGCTTTCCACCAGGGATAACTGAATGAACTTCAGTTTTGTACGGTGCAGTGCCGGACCGGAAATCATTGTGGCATAATTGGTGTTCGTTGCCAGCATCTTAGCCATCTGCCGCAGCATCAGCTCTACCCGGTCTACCCGCTCTACCATAACGCTTTTGATTTCAGATATTTCTTTATCCTTTTCTTCTAATGCCTGGTTTTTCTCTTCCAAAAGAGTATTGACATATAAGCGGTAACCCTGGTCAGTGGGGATCCGTCCTGCAGATGTGTGTGGCTGAACAATCAGTCCCATCTCTTCCAGATCCGACATCTCATTGCGAATGGTCGCTGAACTGAGATTCAGGTCTGTATACTTGGATATTGTCCTGGAACCAACCGGTTCGCCGGTTTCTAAATAGTTGCGGATAATGGCAGTCAGTATTTTCATCTTCCGAGAATCCAGTTCCATCCGGCGCACCTCCAATTTTGTTTTTGTTAGCACTCATTTATGTGGAGTGCTAACATCTATTGATAAGATATCACGCTGAGGACTGGAAGTCAACCGTTTTTTCTAAAAAAAGAATAAATAAATCCATAATAAAAAGTGAACCCCATTTATACTTCTGCCATTTCATCTGGATCCTGCAGAAATTCCGCCAGTACTGTATTGCTGATATCAACGCCTCTGTCTGTCAGGGAATACCACATGCCCATTCCGGCCTGTTCCCGTCTCTGCAGCAGTTCCAGCCTCACCAGCCGTTCTGTCACATCTCCATATACAGAAGCAAAACTTACTCCAAACCGTGTCTCAAAAGCATCTTCTGAGATTCCTTCCATGCGCCTAAGTCCCAGAAAGGCAAATTCCTCCTGCTGCTCTCTGGTACTTAATTTCTGCACATGGGTTTTTAAATCTTCCAATACAGTACCAGTTAACTCCAGTGTCTGGATATAATACTGCACTTCTCTTACATTTTCACTGCGTACGCCTTGAAAGCAGGAAGCTGCACCTACACCAAAGCCTATATAATCTATCCCAGTCCAGTAATAATTATTATGTCTGGATTCATATCCGCCCTTTGCATAATTGGAGATTTCATACCGGTGATATCCCCGCTGCTCCAGAAAATATTTCGTCCAGGCATACATGGCTCTGTCCGTTTCCTCATCCGGCAGCAAATCCTCCCTTTCTCCATACTGTTCATAAAAAGGAGTTCCCGGTTCCACGATCAGACTGTATGCAGAAATATGCTCCGGCTGCAGTCCAGCCACCTGTTTTAGGGTATTCTGCCAGCTTTCCATAGTCTGCCCCGGCAGGGCACTCATCAAATCAATATTGATATTGGAAAACCCTGCCTCCCTGGCCATCTGATAACTGTCCAGGAAAGTATCAAAGCTATGGATTCTGCCAAGAAGCTGCAATTCCTCCTCATTGGCAGACTGGAGTCCAAAGCTGATACGGTTGATCCCCGCCTTTTTGTAAGCAGCCAGTTTTTCCCCTGTCACTGTTCCCGGATTGCACTCAATCGTAATTTCTGCATTCTCTGCCACCTGAAAGTACTGATACAATGCCTCCATGACTTCTGTGATACATTCTGAAGGTACGATACTGGGAGTACCGCCTCCCAAAAACACACTAGTCACCTGTAGCCTGCCATGCCGCTCTGCAGTCATTTTAATTTCTTCTACGACCCCTTTTGTATACGCTTCCATGGTCCGCAGACTTGCCGGCCCGGAAAGAAAGTCACAATACTGACACTTCCGCACACAAAAAGGGAAGTGTACATAAATACCAAGCTCCTGCATCTGTACACCTCCCACTAAAATTTATTTATTTTTCATCCAGTTTCAGAACGCTCATAAATGCTTTCTGTGGAATTTCTACGTTGCCTACCATACGCATACGCTTCTTTCCTTCCTTTTGCTTTTCCAGAAGCTTCTTTTTACGGGTAATATCACCACCATAACACTTGGCAAGCACGTCCTTACGCAGGGCCTTTACGGTCTCTCTTGCAATGATCTTGCTGCCGATGGCTGCCTGAATGGGCACATCAAAGAGCTGTCTTGGAATTTCCTCTTTCAGACGCTCGCACATTCT
>JBGVQN010000061.1:0-49809 GCA_045127535.1 Lachnospiraceae bacterium
AGGTAGATAGGGCGGAGGTGGAAGCATGGCAACATGTGGAGCTGACCGTTACTAATCGGTCGAGGGCTGGACCAGAGGTCCGGTTTTAAAAGAAGGGAATGGATGTAAAAGATATATTGACTGTATGTAGTTTTGAAGGTATATGAGAAAGCGTATAGAGAGAATGATTATTTTTAATCATTCTCTCTTTTGCGATTCATAAATTTTGCTATGTAGCAAAAATAGAAAGGAATCCTTTATGAAAAAGAGAGTTACAGGTTTGTTGGGTGTATTGACAGGCATGCTTATGACAGCCTCAATTTGCAGTACCTCTGTGGTTTACGCAGAAGAAACAAATGCCCAGAGTACAGAAGATGTTTTGATGGAAGAAGAGACAGAAACCACTGATGAAAATGCCCTGGATACAGATCAAAAAACACAGCAGCTGTTGGAAGAATATGAGCAGATTCTGACCAGACCAAGCCTGTTGAGTCTCAGCAGCTATGAAGAAGAACTGGCAAACTTTCCAGCAAGCTATCAGGGATTATTACAGCAGCTGCATGCTTCCCATCCCAATTGGATTTTTGTTGCAGTGGATACTGGTCTGGATTGGAATACGGTGGTAGAAATGGAGAGCAGGAGCAGCCTTTCCAGTGCCAATTGTTACAGTCTGCTGCCTGATTTTTCAGGAAGACTGTTATTAAGCAAAGCTGCTGCAGATTATAATGTATCTACTGGTACATATATAGTAAAGGATGGAGATGAGTGGGTTTCTGCCAGTAAACCGGCTGTGGCATATTTTATGGATCCACGGAATTTTCTGACAGAGGAAAATATATTCCAGTTTGAAACCTTTGCTTATAATGAGACATTCCATACATTGTCAGGAGTGGAATCTATTTTAAAGGGAACTGATTTATACAACAAGAAAATTACTTATGTGAATACGGCAGGAACGCAGGTGACTGCAGAGCTTACATACGGAGAGGCCATTTATGCCGCAGGAATAAAGTACGGCATCAGTCCTATCGTGCTGGCATCCAAAATCAGACAGGAAACCAGCGGAAGTTTCAGCAATGGCAGTATTTCAGGTACATATTCTTATGGAGGTGTATCTTATCGGGGGTATTACAATTTTTATAATATTGGTGCCAATGGCATCAGCTCCAGCCAGGGTTCAGCCATAGCCAACGGATTGATTTATGCAAAAGGCGGCAGTACAGGAACAGAAACTTCATATGGAAGACCGTGGACATCACCACTTCTGTCTATTGATGGCGGAGCTGCATATATGACAGACAGTTATCTGCGCAGGGGTCAAAATACCATTTACTTTAAGAAATTTAATACTGTGGTAAAGCCATATTATGCCAATCAGTACATGCAGAACTTGTATGGAGCGGAAGCAGAAGGGCGCAATGCATATGCTTCTTATAAAGAATGTGGAATTCTGAACAATGCATTTGTATTTTATATTCCGGTATACCGGAATATGCCAGCATATCAGTCAACCGTCACCATTGAGAAAACGGTGACTACAGGCCAGACAACAGATGAACTCTCCTTAAGAACTGGTCCGTCAACTGCTTATCCGATTTTGACCAAAATTCCTTCTGGTGCATCCATTACAGTAAAGGGAGGCGTGCATATAGACAATACAGTGGGTGTAATCAAGCGGCTGTATGATCCTTACTGGCTGCAGGTTAGTTACGGCTCTTATACCGGCTATTGTTCTGCAGAATTTGTCACCATGCATGCAGATACGAAATTGACGATCGGTGCAGCCAAGCAGTTAAATGTCAGCTGCAATGACAGTGCAGTGTATTATGAGACCAGCGATCCGGCCGTTGCTGCAGTCAGCAGTACAGGTCTGGTAACTGCTGTAAGTACAGGATCCTGTACCATCTATGCAATCAATCAGTCTGGAAACAGATTGGATTGTGTGGGGATTGATGTCATAAATGGTGAATTGACAACACCGTCACTGGTATCTGCCAGCAATGGAACCAAAGGAGTCAATGTTACCTGGAATTCCGTACAGAATGCAGAAGGGTATTATGTTTACCGTAAGACAGCAGGCAGCAAATGGAAAAAAATTGGTACCGTATCCGGCAATGGTACAGTGAAATATACAGATACTACAGCTCAGTCCGGAACTGCTTATACTTATACAGTAAGAGCCTATAGGGGCAGTACCCTGAGCAAGTATGATACTGCAGGAGTCAGTGTAACATACCTGTCTGTACCAGCTATGTCCAGTGCAGATAACAGCACCACAGGTGTTACGATAAAGTGGAATCAGGTAACGGGGGCATCTGGTTACTATATTTACCGTAAAAATGGAAGCAGCGGCTGGAAAAAGGTTGGTACTGTGTCTTCAGGAAGCAAAGTCAGCTATACAGATCAGACAACAGCTTCCGGAACTACGTATACCTATACAGTACGCGCATATTCTGGGAATACAAAAAGTGGATATGATGCAGCTGGAAAGAGTGTGAAGTATTTATCTGTACCAGATTTATCCAGTCCTGTCAATGCCAGTTCCGGAGTGACTGTAAAATGGGGACAGGTAACTGGAGCAGAAGGTTACTACGTATTCCGAAAGACTGGCAGCGGCTCCTGGAAAAAGATTGGGAAGGTCACAGGCGGTACGACAGTCAGCTATACAGATCAGACTGCTGCATCTGGAACCACCTATAGCTATACAGTACGTGCATATTCCGGCAGTACTATGAGTAAATACCATGCTCAGGTAAAAAGTATTATGCGTCTGTCACAGCCCGTACTCACCAGTGCAGTGAACAGCAGTAAAGGAATTACAGTAAAGTGGAACAAGGTTACCGGTGCAGCTAATTACTATGTGTACAGAAAAACCGATGGAGGTAAATGGAAACGGATCGCAGCAGTAAGCAGCAGTACTGCCAGTTATTTCGATAAAACTGCCCAGTCGGGCACTGCCTATACCTATACAGTACGGGCATATGCAGCAGGCAGCATCAGCTCCTATGATAGCAAAGGGAAGCGTGTGGTTAAGTAGCAGAAAATGCGAATTAAAAAAGTAACCTCTCTCTGATTCATGGAAAAGGATTTCAATTTGCAAAAAACAAACATGTATGGTAGACTGTTCCGTATAAAGTGATTCAATATGTGGTATGGTATCAATACAGACCCAGCGCTTAAGAAGCATTACGTGCAAATTCTGCTGTGAATCTGTATACTCACTACAGTAAGAGGAATAAGTATGGAACAGAAACAAAAACAAAATCAACCTCCCCAGGCCAGAGCCTCCCGCCTGCCCAAGTGGGACAACCTAAAAGGCCTTCTGATCTTTCTGGTAGTCATCGGCCATTTTATCCAGAACGGCGCTCAGGAGCAGGAGCTTCAGATTTTTAGGACCTTGTTTACTGCAATTTATAGCTTTCACATCCCTCTGTTTATCTTCATTACTGGTCTTTTTTATAAAAGATCTTCCAATGAAAAGCTGAAAACAGACCGTATCTGGTATTATCTGGTGCTGTATATCCTGATGAAAGCCATACTTTTACTGGTAAAGCGTGTCCTGACCGGAGAGGGCAGTTTCCAGCTGCTGACGGAGGGCAGCACGCCCTGGTATATGTTTGCCATAGCAGTATACATGTGGTTGGCATATGTGGTACGATATCGGAAGCCCCAGCTGATCTTGCCAATGGCTTTGCTGCTGGGAATTCTGGCGGGATATGATAAATCTATAGGAGATGACCTGGTTCTGAGCCGGATACTGGTATTTGCTCCATTTTTCTTTTTAGGATACTATTTAGAACCTGAAAAACTCACTGCCGGAATGGAACAGAGATCCTGTAAAATAGTGGCAGCAGTGATATTGGTATTATTGGCAGCATACTGCATTTTATATGTAGATGATGCATATGTGTACCGGGCTTTGATGACAGGGCGCAATGCATATGCCAATTGTACAAAGATTCCTGGCTGCAGTGGTTGGAACCGTCTGCTGCTTTATGGAGTCACCCTTGCTGCAGGCGGTGTTGTTGCAGTATTGATGCCAAACCGGCAGCTGCCTCTTCTGACTGTAATGGGGCAGCGGTCCCTGGCTGTTTACTTCTGGCACAGACCGCTGCTGTATATTCTGGATCATTATGAGGTGGGCACGTGGATTCGGCAGTGGGGAATACGGAAATACCAGATCATCTGGATCGCCATAGCAGTGCTTCTTACCATCGTGTGCTCAGCCAGGATGTTTGAAGCACCTCTGCAGTGGCTGAGCAAGGTGTGTAAGTCCCAA
The DNA here is from genome assembly GCA_045127535.1 of Lachnospiraceae bacterium. Classification (GTDB taxonomy): domain Bacteria; phylum Bacillota; class Clostridia; order Lachnospirales; family Lachnospiraceae; genus UBA2942. The sequence goes on from JBGVQN010000061.1 coordinate 4,259, forward strand.
AGGGGACAAAAAACTGCTGAATAAACCATAGGAAGGATACTGAGAAACTTCCTATTATATAGATAAAACAGTATAGATAAAACAGACATTTGTTCAGCAATGCAGAAAAATCAGTTTCGCAATTGTCTGATGAATAAGAAAATGAGAGGATTTCATGTGTCATAATAGGATTCCTGTCTGCTTGACGGGGACCATATTATGATTGATAAAATCCTCTCATTTTTATTTATGACAGCAGAAGGTTCAGAATGTGTACGTTCTGCTGCAGCTTAGATCAAATCACCCGGCTGGTAAAAATCTGCTTTACCTGCTGAATATCTTCTGCTTTTGCAGGCTGGGCTGGCTCGTAATAGCCGTGGTTCTTGGCCAGTTCAAACAATTCATACTGAGAAGTCTCACATGCGTTTCTCATCTGAATCAGCTGCTGGCGAAGCTGCTGGTTTGCAGTCTGGCTGATCATATAGCCATAGTTTTCCAGGCTGGAATTGAGCTGGGACAGTGTATCGGATACCATAATTTTTTCCTGCATTATAAATACCTTGCTTTCAGAAAATCACAGGATTTTGTGAAAGCGCAAACAGAAAGTGAAGGAATGGGTGTTTGCATTGGTTCCCTTCTTCTGTTATTTTCCTTCACCTTTTTCCTATTTATCTGGCTGTCAGATTATTTTAAAAAGCCCATCAGCTTTGTTTTTGAATCAGCGGCATTCTGGGCTGCCTTCTCAAAATACTGACGGATTTCAGGGGTAGTGGCATCTTCTGCATAAGCAGACATTTTACCGGAGATGGTATCATGCTTCATAATCAGATGGCGGAGGGTCTGCAGTTCCATTTCATTGATGGACATACTTGAGGTGTTCATAGGGAGTCTCCTTTCTTTTTTTGGAAATTCAGGTAATTGCGAAACTGTATTCAATACCAGCTTTGGGAAGTATCTGCAAGAAAATGTTTTCTAAGCAGGACTCTTGAAAACGCCGGCACTTTAAATTTTGCGCCACAGGTGCAAAATTTATTAGTACCGCTGCGTTTTCACCGAAGCGAGAGCGCGTCAAACGTATCGTAAATGATACGTTGCGTGAAAATATTTTCTTGCAGATACTTTCCAAAGCGTCCGTAATGTGTTTTGCAATTACCTATTTGGGAAATTAGGCAATTGCCAATTGTGGTGAATTGGAAGCATTTGGAAAGCTGTTTTTTCTGGATGCTGATGAAATTCATGTTCCATACGAAGCCCCGGAAAAGAGTTTCCCAAAGTTTTGCTGCCAAATCAGTATGTGCATAATGAAAAATACTATTCAAAGACACAGAGATTATTTAGCAGAAATGCGCATTATAGTTGACGAAACTGGTAAAAAAAGATAAAATAATTATGACAGACAGGAAACCTTGTCTGTCATAATGCAGCAGACACAGGATATTCTTTCTGTTTTTGAGAAAATTCTGTATATAATCATTCTCGCAGAAAGAAAACTGGTGGCCTGTTTGAAAAAGGAAGGAATGGTCAGGTATGGGGTATAAAATTCTGGAAATTGACAGTCTGTTGGAAAAGTATTATGAGCGAGACATAAATCTTCGCATGGACAATTACAATCGGATGAAGACTGAGTTACTGACAGATGAACAATCTTTAACTGACTTTGCCAATGGCGCAGAGTATTTCGGCATACACAAGACAGAAGGCGGCTGGGTATATCGTGAGTGGGCTCCTGCAGCGGAAGCTATGTTTTTTATGGGAGATTTTAACGGCTGGAATAAAACTGCCAATCCCATGAGGTATATCGGCAATGGTGTATTTGAGGTATTCCTGGAAGGGGAAAATGCGCTGTGGAATGGCTGTAAGGTGAAAGCAGTGGTATTGCATCAGGGACAGATGTTAGAGCGTATTCCGCTGTATGCAAAACGTGTGGTGCAGGATCCTGGCAATTATGTGTGGTCAGCAGAAGTATATGAGTCAAGTGACTTTGTATGGAGTGATGAGGGATTTAAGGCTCCTAAGACACCATATATTTATGAATGCCACATTGGTATGGCTCAGGAAAAACAGGGAATCGGTACTTATAAAGAGTTTAAGGAATTTAACCTGCCCCGGATTAAGGACTTGGGATACAATACCATTCAGGTAATGGCTGTGATGGAGCATGTATATTATGGTTCATTTGGTTATCAGGTATCCAATTTCTTTGCTGCATCTTCCAAGTATGGTACACCAGATGAGTTAAAGGATTTAATCAATACTGCTCATGATATGGGCATTCAGGTATTGCTGGATGTGGTACATTCTCATGCAGTCCGCAACACTGCAGAAGGTTTAAATGAGTTTGATGGAACAGTATATCAGTTTTTCCATGCAGGCGGCAGAGGCGACCACAGTGCCTGGGGTACTAAGCTGTTTGATTACGGCAAGCATGAGGTCATTCATTTCCTGTTGTCCAATCTGAAATTCTGGATGACAGAGTACCATTTTGATGGCTTCCGTTTTGATGGTGTCACCTCCATGCTGTATCATGACCATGGTCTTGGTACTGCATTTGACCATTATGATAAATATTTTTCTTTGAATACAGATACAGAAGCTGTGACTTATCTGCAGCTGGCCAATGAACTGATTCATGAAGTGAATCCAAATGCCCTGACCATTGCAGAGGATATGTCCGGTATGCCTGGTATGTGTCTGCCGATTCCGGATGGCGGTATTGGTTTTGACTATCGTCTGGCTATGGGAATACCTGATATGTGGGTACGTATGGTAAAAGATAGAAAAGACGAAGACTGGGATTTGTGGAACATTTACTACGAGCTCACAGGACGCAGACCGCAGGAAAAGGTCATTGGTTATGTAGAGTCTCATGACCAGGCACTGGTAGGGGATAAGACTATGATGTTCCGTCTCTGTGACAGTGAGATGTACTACAAGATGGACAAGGCCAGCAAGAGCATGATCATTGACAGAGGTATTGCACTCCACAAGATGATTCGTCTGTTGACTGCTTCATTGGGAGGCGAGGGTTATCTGAACTTTATGGGAAATGAGTTTGGACATCCGGAATGGATCGACTTCCCAAGAGAAGGAAACAATTGGAGTTATTTCTACTGCCGCAGACAGTGGAGCCTGACAGATAATCCTGAGCTGAAATATGGCTGGTTGAATGCCTTTGATAAGGCTATGCTTAGCGTACTGCAGAAAAACCGGGTATTGAGTAAGGGAGAAACCCATAACCTGTGGATTCACCAGGGGGATATGGTAATGGTATACGAGCGCAATGGACTGTTGTTCATCTTTGGCTTCCATCCAAGTAAGTCTTTCAGCGGATATTTTATACCAGTTACCGCAGCAGGAGAGTATAAAGTAGTTTTATCTACAGATACAGAGGAATTTGGTGGATTTAACAGAGCTGCTACCAATATTGAGTATGTAACAGAGACACTGCCTGATGGCAGAACCGGTTTCCTGTACTATATTCCAAGCCGTACTGCAGTAGTGATGAAGCGTATCATCCGCAGACCACGCAAAAAGGCAGAGCCGGAAGTAGTGGCAGAGGCAGTTGCTGAGGAAGTTACAGACAAGGCTGCAGGCAAGAAAACTGCAAAGTCTGCATCTGAGGCTTCCGGTAAAAAGTCTTCCAAAACCACTGCTAAGACTGCAGATCAGACCGAAGCTGAGACTACAGCGAAGAAAACAACCAGAAAGAAAGCTACAGCAAAAGCAGAGCAGGCGGAAGATACTACTGTAAAGAAAACCACAACCAGAAGAAAAACTGCAAAATCTGCAGAAACAGAAGCTGCCGCACCAGCAAAGCGGACCAGAAAGAAAAAGACTGAAACTGTAGAAGAATAAAAATAATGCTCCTTTCGGCAGGCAAAAAAGAATTGCCTGTTCCGTAAGGAGCATATTTTGATTTAGGACAATAGAAAGCTGGCGAAGGGTACCTTGGTTTCAGACACCAGGGGATCTGCCAGGAAGCTGGCTGTTGTTTTATGAATCCTGTATTTTTTGCAGAATAGTATTTAACAGGGCGTGAGCAACTTCTTCCTTGCTCATCAGCGGCAGTTCTGTTTCAGAGTCTCTGGTGATAATGGTCACCACATTGGTATCGGTACCAAAGCCTGCACCTGCAACCTTCAGGTTATTGGCAACGATCATATCAATATGCTTTTTTTCCAGCTTGGCTCTGGAATTTTCCAGCATATGCTGTGTTTCCATGGAAAAGCCGCATAAAAACTGTCCGGGGCGGCGGTGGGCACCCAGCCATCCGATAATATCTGTAGTGCGGTTTAGAGGAATGGACATATCTCCGTCAGCTTTTTTGATTTTTTCATCAGCTACAAAGGCAGGGGTATAATCTGCCACCGCAGCAGCTTTAATGATAATGTCCTGCTTGTCACTATAGGCAGAAACTGCCTCAAACATATCCTGTGCACTGACCACGGGGATATATGTTACAAAACGGTATGGCATCTGGGTAGAGGCACCGGAAACCAGTGTGACATCAGCCCCACGCAGGGCAGCAGCTTTTGCAATGGCATAGCCCATTTTGCCTGTGGAATGATTGGTAATATAACGGACTGGGTCGATGGCTTCTCTGGTTGCACCGGCAGTTACCAGTATCCTTTTCCCTGCAAGATCTTTTGAAAAAGCAACAGACTGGAGAATATAATCCAGAAGCTCGTCGCATTCCGGCATTTTTCCTGGGCCGGTAGTGCGGCAGGCCAACTGCCCTACAGCGGGTTCTATGACAGTCATGCCATATTTTCTTAATAAATTTAAATTATCCTGTAAAATTGGGTTTTCAAACATATTGGTGTTCATGGCAGGTGCTACGATCTTGGGGCACTTACATGCCAGGATGGTAGTGGTGGCCATATCATCTGCCAGACCATGAGCCATTTTGGCAATGATATTGGCAGTGGCAGGCGCTACCAGTACTACATCAGCCATGTTTGCCAGAGCTACATGCTCAATGTTATAGTTGAAGTTCCGGTCAAAGGTGTCAATGAGGCACTTGTGGCCGGTAAGCGTTTCAAATGCAATGGGATTGATGATATTGGTGGCATTCTGGGTCATCAATACGTGGACATCAGCATGGAGCTTGACCAACATGCTGGCAAGGTTCGGGATCTTATAGGCAGCAATGCTGCCGCTGACTACCAGAACAACGGTTTTTCCTTTTAACATAATGATTCACCTCTTGTATATGGGAATGGGAATGCTATTTGAAATTTGGATAAAAATATATAGCATATGGTAATCATACGTGGGATCGGGAGAAAATGCAAGAAATATATTTGTGGTTTGATATAATTCATGGTATACTGCTAAATATGAAAATACCAATGTGTGTTTTATGAAAAGGAAAGCGTATTATGAAATGATATCATGGTAGTAACGTGGTAGTGCATTGTGAAAATCCATTGAAGATAGAAGCAGAATGGATTGAATCATATCACTTACAGCAGGGAGAGTTTGATATCAGTGATGTAAACCTTGACCTGGTGGAACAGATTCCTACAGAAACTCAGATGGGAAAGGTATATACAAGATTGATCCTTTCTACATTAGAACCAGATGAAGATTATGTAGATGGTATGATTCGTGTATACAATGATTCTATATGTGATGTGATTGACAATGATAACTGATGTGTAAAACAGAGAAGAAATGAGGAACTACATGGAACTAAGACTGCAAACGGAATCTGAAATCATAGAAAATTACAACACCTCCATGCAGCAGGACTTTCCTCCTGCAGAGATCAAACCATTGCAGACCATTTTGCGTCTGTCAAAGGCAGGAGAATATCTGTGCTATGGAGCTTACGAAGAAAACGAATGTCAGGCATATGCTTATTTCATGAAGCATCCAAGTGAACCAGTCATGCTTCTGGATTATTTTGCAGTGATTCAGTCAGGCAGAGGGCAGGGTATTGGAAGCAGGGTTTTAAAAGCAGTCTTGGAACAGGTTGGCTCGGAAATCACAGTGATCATAGAGGCAGAGGATCCTGCCCAAGCAGAGGATAAAGAACAGTTGGAGATTCGTAAAAGAAGGATTGCATTTTATCAAAAGAATGGTATGCTGTTAACAGACATTACTGCGGAGGCATTTGGAGTTGTATTTGCAATTTTGCTGAACCATTCCTGGGATACCAGGAAAATATGCAGTTGTTATCTGGACATTTATCATGCTATGATTGCAGAAAAGAACTATTCCAGAGTGAAAATTCTGTCATAAAGATATAGGCAATTGCAAAGCACATGACCCATGCTTTGAACCAGCGTATCTTTCATGATATATATGCGTTTTCATTACCTAAAATACAGATGAAAGATAAGGAGAACAGACATGATTTTAGCAATTGACATCGGTAATACCAATATCGTAATCGGCTGTATTGATCAGGAACAGATTTATTTTGTAGAGAGAGTCTCCACAGACCGGGAGAAAACCGCCCTGGAATATGCAGTGGTATTTAAATCTGTATTGGAGCTTTACAATATAGACCCTCATGAAACAGAGGGCAGCATCATTTCTTCTGTAGTACCTCCCATCAACCATGCAATTTGTGATGCAGTAAAGAAAATCATTGGAAAAGAACCTATGTTAGTAGGACCAGGTGTTAAGACCGGTCTGAATATTGTGATTGATAATCCGGCCCAGTTGGGCAGTGACCTGGTGGTCAATGCAGTGGCTGCATTGAAAGAGTATCAGCCTCCTCTTGTTATCATTGACATGGGAACGGCCACTACCATATCTGCGGTAGACAGCAAAGGCAATTATCTGGGCGGTTCTATTATTCCAGGCGTCAGAGTTGCCCTGGATTCCCTGGTAAACCGTACCTCCCAGTTGTCCAGGATCAGTCTGGATGCACCAAAAAAAGCCATTGGCCGTAACACCATAGAGTGTATGAAGAGCGGTTCCATTCTTGGAAATGCTGCAATGCTGGATGGTATGATCGACCGTTTTGAGGAAGAACTGGGCACAGATGCAACAGTAGTAGCCACAGGTGGTCTGTCTCAGTTTATTATCCCCCATTGTACCCATGAGATCATTTATGATGACGGCTTGCTGTTAAAGGGTCTGTGGTATATTTATGAGAGAAACCGCTGCTAAAAATAAGCAGCACACGGATGAAAACCCGTTGGAAACGTGTCTGAAATGCCCTGGCAGAGACTGCAAATAAATTTATTTTGGATCTGAAAAAGAATTCATAAAACCCCCTCTGACACATATATTGTGTTAGAGGGGGTTTTTTATGAAAAAAATGCTGGATAAGAAAGAACAGTTGATGAAAATCTTTTCTCTGCGTCTTCGGCAAATTCTGGGAAAGCTTCCCATAGATTTTGAAGAAGTGCAGGAAATCCGTCTGCGAATCAATGCGCCGCTGCTGATATTGTATCGGAATAATGAATATTATGTGACCAGAGAAGGCTGCTTAGGGGTGATTCAGGAGGAAGCTGTACAGATTACCCGGGAGGAGATTCGGGAAACCATAGAATTTATCAGCAATTATTCCCTGTACGCTTATGAAGAAGAGATTAAGCAGGGATTTATTACGATACAGGGAGGGCACCGGGTAGGCATTGCCGGAAAAGCAGTTATAGACAATCAGTCTGCCATAAAAAGTATGAAATACATTAGTTTTATTAATGTACGGGTATCCCATGAGGTAAAAGGATGTGCAGATAAGCTCCTTCCTTATGTGCTGGAAGACAATCAGGTACATCAGACTTTGATCATTTCTCCCCCAGGCTGTGGAAAAACTACTATGCTGCGGGACCTGGTACGCCAGCTTTCCAATGGCAGCGATGGAACGGGCGGCCTGACAGTAGGGGTAGTGGATGAACGCAGTGAGATCGGTGCCTGCTATATGGGAGAACCCCAAAATGACTTAGGGATACGGACGGATATTTTAGACTGCTGTCCCAAAGCCCAGGGTATGATGATGCTCATCCGCACCATGTCGCCCCAGGTAGTGGCAGTAGATGAAATTGGCAGCAGGGAAGATCTGGATGCCATGTATTATGTAGTAAACTGCGGGGCAAAACTGATTGCTACCGTACATGGGAATTCCATGGAAGATATTCGTACCAAACCGGTGCTTCGGCAGATGGTGGAGCAGCGGCTGTTTGAGCGTTATGTGATCCTGGATAATAACAATTCTATCGGCAGTATCCGGAATATTTTTGACAGCATGGGAAATCTGTTATATTGTCGGGAGAGATTGTTAGGCTGATCATAAAAATAGACCCTATGATTCGGGAAAACAGGGCATTTGCAGGAAATAGGCAGGGAATATATGACAGTAATAGGAACACTGCTGTTATTATTTGGCAGCAATGGATTGGGCTATTGCCTGTGCAGGAGAAAAATCAGCCGCAGAAAACAGACAGAGGAGCTGGCAGAACTCTTGGAACTGATGCAGGCAGAAATCCGCTGCCATCAGTCTGTATTAACAGAGGCCTTCCAGGCCATATTGGACAGGCTTTCCGGCTGGCGATGGGATTTTCTGCAGGATCTGCTCCAATATATGAAGCAGCAGAATGGGACTACCCTTGCCTGTATGTGGAAAAAATCTGTTCAAAAAGTCAGCAGTCAGACCTGTCTGGGCAGTGAGGAACTCCGGCTGTGGACAGAGGTAGGAGAACGGATCGGTTTCCTGGATTTACAGATGCAGGATCAGGTGCTGGCACAGTATATCCAGCGTCTGCGCCGGATCGCTGCAGGACTGGAGCAGGAGGAATCCCAAAGCTGCCGGCTATATCGGGTGCTTTCAGCAGCAGGAGGACTGCTGCTTGCAGTACTGCTGTTATAAAAAAGTATAACGGTATTTTTTCTGGCATGGAAAATGCTCCAAGATGTTTACAGTCCATGTTCTGGTTAGGTAATTGGGAAACGCATATGCATTTCCCAAATGCCTGATGTTCTGGTGAAGAAAAGGAGGAGACCAGGTCTTGGGAATTGATTTATTATTTCGTATTGCTGCAGTAGGAATTCTGGTCTCCGTCATTGGACAGGTACTAAAATACAGCGGCAAAGAAGAACATGCCTTTCTGGTCAGCCTGGCAGGTCTGCTGCTGGTGCTGTTCTGGGTAGTGCCCTACATATATGATTTGTTTGAAACGATAAAACGGTTATTTTCTATGTAAAAGATTGCCGAAAATATTTTCGTAAATAGCCCATAAGAAGCTGATATGTGAGGTGAAACTATGTTTCGGATTGCCGCTGTGGGAATCGCTGCTGCCCTGCTGGCGCTGCAGGTCAAACAGACGAAACCAGAATATAGCGTATACATAGGAATGGCTGCCGGTGTCATGATCCTGTGGTTTACCACAGATCAGATTCTGGAGGTCCTTTCATCCATTGAATTGATCCAGCAATATGTGAACATCGACTCTGTTTACTGGTCCATCCTTTTAAAAATCACAGGAATCACCTATTTGTCCGAATTTGCCGGCAACATCTGCCGTGATGCAGGCTACCAGACCCTGGCGGGGCAGATAGAACTCTTTGCCAAGATCCTCATCATGGCACTGGGAATTCCAGTAGTACTTGCATTGTTGCAAACCATAGAAGAATTCCTGTAATGATAATCATATTTCATATCAGCTTCCCGAAGTACCTGTATCAGATTCAAGTGTGCCCCAGGGGCAGTCATGCAATGACAGGGCGGCAGCTCATTGCTTTTAGGCGGGATTCTTGAAAATGCTGCATATCAGTCCAGGGGGTGAGTACAGTGGAGCTGGAAGAACTGTTGGAACTGTTTGATTTTAGTGGAATACAGAAAGTATTGGAGCAGTGTAGCGCAGGTGTGGAGCTCTCTTTTGGAGAAATCGTGGAATATATCATGAATGGAAACTGGCAGGCTCTTGGAACCATGCTGATAGATACCATGGGACAGGCACTTTTTGCAGAACTCTCTGCCAACCGGATGCTTCTTGTACAGGCGATGGCAGCTGCTGTGTTTTCCGCGCTGTTTACCACATTTTCTTCAGTATTTCGCAGCAGTCAGATTGCTGAGAATGGATTTTTGGTAAGCTATCTGTTTCTGGTGTCTTTGGTAACATCTTCTGTAGTGCTGTCAGTTGGGATTGCTGCATCTGTGTTGGAGTTAATGATTTCTTTTATGCAGGCCTTTATACCAGCATTTTCACTGGCACTGACCCTGACAGCTGGCAGCGGCAGCGCCTTGATCTATTACCAGACCATTTTTATGATCTGTTATGGAGTAGAGTATGTGATGAATCTGGCAGTCATTCCCCTGATAGAAATGAATGTACTGTTGTGTATTACCAATCACATTACCAAAGATGAGGTGCTGGGAAAATTGGAAGAACTGTCAGAAACTGCAGTAAACTGGATTTTAAAGACCATGCTCATGCTGGTGATAGGAATACAGGCGGTACAGAATCTGATCGTGCCTGTTTTACAGAATCACAAGGTATCTCTGGTACAAAAAGCCATCAGTGCCATTCCAGGCATCGGGGATGGTGTAGAAGCAGTATCCGGTATCGTACTGGGTACAGGGGTACTGATTCAGAATGCCATCGGTGTGGGAGCACTGCTGATACTGGTATTATTTTGTCTGGTACCAGTGGCCAAGCTGGGCATCACCTGTGTACTGTACAGAGTAGCGGCAGCACTCATTCAGCCGGCGGCGGATAAACGGATGGTGGAAACCCTGGACTGTGCAGGCAGAGCTGCAAAATACCTTTTAAAAACAGTGGTAGTCTGCTGTGTACTGCTGTTTATTACCATAGCTCTGATTTGTGCAGCCATTACCGGAATGCAGTAAGGATGCTCAAATATACCTTACACAAAATTTGCCAGGGAGGTGTATGGATGCAGGCTGTTGTAGACTGGATTAAAAGCATAGCATATTATGTCATTATTGTATCTGTATTTCAAGGAATTCTGCCGGATAATAAGTATAAAAAGTATGTACAGCTGTTTACGGGTCTGATACTGCTGTTGCTGATCTTATCTCCAATTGTAAAACTCACCGGACAGGAAGCAACCATTGCTTCTCTTGTGATGGATCATGCAGAGGAAATCCTGAATGGGGATTTTACAGGAGAAGATGGAGGAAAACAGACCACCTTATTTGTAGAAGCAGAAATTCGTCAGATGATGGGAGAATGTGGATATGAAGTAGTGCAGTGCAGATTGGCTTTGGATACACAAGGACAGATCTGCCGGATGAATCTGGTGCTTCAGGAGAAAAGTGACGGCAGTATACAGGCAGTAGCTCCTGTGGCCCAGTCACAAATCTCTCTTGGAAATGATCCGGAGGATACTGCTTCTGAGAAATCTGCAGAAGTGACAGATGTATTAACTGAGCTACTGGCACAGCAGTACGGATTGGAATGCAGTCAGATCATTATGAAAATACAGTAACTTTTTGAAATAAATCACATATAACAATTACAGGAGGGAAACATGGGTCAGGAGGAAAAGGAACGGACAGAAGAGATAGAGGAGAAGAAAAATCTGCTTGAAGCATGGAAAGAAAAGCTGTTACAGATTCCAAAGAGCAGATGGTATGTGATCACTATGGTGGGGATACTGATACTTCTGATTGCAACCAGACTGGAAAAAGTGGAGGATGGCTCTGGAACAAATGGGGTGATTTCTTCGGAAAGTGGAGAAACTATTACAGTTATGCAGGATACAGATGCAATAGGCGCTGGGTATGCTGCTTATTTGGAGAGCAAACTGAAAAAGGTCCTGTCCATGATTGAAGGAGTAGGCAACGCAGAGGTGGTGGTAACCTTAAAAAGTTCTTCTGAAAAAATCGTAGATAAGGAATACAGTCAGATAGAAAATCAGCTGGAAGAAACAGATAATACAGGAGGCACCCGAAAAAGTTCAGAGCAAAGCTATGAGGAAAATACAGTGCTGGTGGGAGAGGACAATGGGACCCCCTATGTACTTCAGGAAATTATGCCGGAAATTGAAGGTATCCTGGTAGTGGCAGAGGGTGCAGATTCTGCGGTCATTGAAGAACAGATTACGGATGCATTGGCTGCATTATTTGGAATCTCACCGCATAAGATTAGAGTATTGAAGAAAGGATAACTGCCGGAAGCAGTATAAACCTGCAGCCAGGCAGAAATCCCAAGAATGATTGATATGGGAGTGATGTTATGAAACAGTTGCTGAAAAAAAATCAGACGATTGTATCTGCACTGGCAGTTATGCTGGCAGTAGCAGGTTATCTGACCTACGCAGGCAGTACAGATATGGCAGAAAACAATAAGGATACAGGCTCTGCTACATATGCAAATGCACAGTATGAAATCTCTCAGGAAGATTTGATGCTGGAAAATGCAGCAGCATCTGACGGAGATACAGATGTGGCTTCTGGGGAAACAGTGTCCGGAGAGGAAAACGGACTTCCAGCAGACAGTAAGAGCACTGGAACGGAAACTGAGGAAGAAACCGTGGCTCTGGAAGAAGAAACTGGAAGCGGTGATATTGCAAGCCTGGATCAGGATGCGTCTGATCTGGATTCCGTGCCGGGAGAAGCAGTATTGACCAGTGGTGTAACCGTAGCAGATTTTATGGCACAGACCAAGCTTGACAGAGAGCAGGTGCGGGGAGCCAACAAAGAAGCATTGTTAGACATTATCAATAATGAAAGCTCTACTGATGAGGAAGTGCAGGGCGCCATTGATACCATGGTAGAACTGACCACAAAGGCTGAGATGGAAAATGCAGCAGAAACATTGTTAAAATCCAAAGGTTTTGAAGAATCCATTGTCAGCATCAATGGAGACCAGGTTGAGGTGGTGATTGGCAAAAGCAGCCTGACAGATGCAGAACTTGCCCAGGTAGAAGATATTGTAAAGCGTAAGACCGAAACCGGTATTGAAAACATTACGATTTCTCTGATGGATATCAGCGATCAGCAGTAATGGAGGAAAGAAATCATAAGAAATTTCCAATTCTACTGATTTTGGCTTTTCATTCCCGCCGAATTCTGCTATAATATACCTTATCAGTGTCAGCTAAACGGCATTTGAGCATGCAGATGTTTCACAGGAGGTACAATTGTGGCTAAGGAAGTGGAAAAGAATTCATACGAAGTAATGTTAGAGGAAGAATCCGGTAAGGTGCATATTGCTGAGGAAGTCGTTGCCATAATTGCAGGCCTGGCAGCCACCGAGGTAAAGGGTGTGGCATCTATGGCAGGAAATATGACAAGAGAGCTGGTAGCAAAGCTTGGAATGAAGAATTTGTCCAAAGGTGTTATGGTAAGTGTATTAGACCGTACCGTATCCGTAAGACTTTCCCTGAATTTGTCATATGGGTACAACATTCCGGCAGTCAGTGCAGCAGTACAGGACAGAGTGAAGGATACGATAGAGAATATGACTGGATTACAGGTGCTTTCCGTAGATATTGCCATTGCCGGTGTCAATATGTAAGTAATCTGGGCTGCTGCAGGACATAAGTCTGTTTCTGCAACAGTCCTTTTTGTGTTTTATTTCACAGTCAATAGAAATAATTTGCAGGGCGCTGCCATGATAGACTGTGGAACGGATAAAAAGCAGCGTAGAAATGAGGATATGATGAACAGACATCAGCTTCGTGAAAATACCTTTAAAATGGTGTTTCACTGTGCATTTTACAATGGAGAAGAATTAACAGAGCAGATTGATTTGTATCTGGATCAGCTGACAGACGTAGCAGTGGAAGAAAAGATGCTTTTAAAAGGCCATTTTCTGGAGGTCTATGCACAGATTCCACAGCTGGATGAAAAAATCAGTGCAGTCAGTCAGGGCTGGAAGGTAAACCGTATGGGTAAGGTGGAGATATCCATTTTGCGTCTGGCATTGTATGAGATGCTGTATGATGAGGAAGTACCCGTGAAAGTAGCCATCAATGAGGCGGTAGAGCTTGCCAAAAAGTATGGAGGAGATAGTGCTCCGCAGTTTATTAACGGTATTTTGGCAAAATATGCATAATTGACAGGAGAGCGTACATGGCAGGTATCTATACCGTCCGGCAGGTAAATACTTATATTAAAAATATGTTTACCCAGGATTATGCTTTGAATCGGCTTCGGGTCAAGGGAGAAGTGTCCGGTTGTAAGTATCATCCTTCCGGGCACATTTATTTTACATTAAAGGATGAATCCGGCATACTTCCCTGTGTTATGTTTGCCGGAAACAGGCGGGGACTGTCCTTTGTACTGCACAATGGTCTGCAGGTGGTAGTCGAGGGCAGCATCAGCATTTATGAGCGGGACGGCAGATATCAGATGTATGCTGTGGGGATTACCAGAGAGGGACTTGGAGAACTGTACCAGAGGTATGAGCAGCTGAAAAACAGACTGCAGGAGATGGGGATGTTCGATGCTTCCTTTAAGCAGCCCATTCCACGGTTTGCCCTGCGCATTGGTATCGTGACGGCATCCAGCGGTGCGGCCATTCATGATATTATGAATATTACTGCCAGGAGAAATCCGTATGTCCAGCTGGTACTGAGTCCAGCCAAGGTGCAGGGAGAAGGGGCAGCAGAGAGCATTGCAGCTGCTATTGAGCGTATTGACAGACTGCATCTGGATTGTCTGATTGTAGGCAGAGGCGGCGGTTCCATAGAGGATTTGTGGGCATTTAATGAGGAAGTGGTAGCCAGAGCTATTTTTGAATGTGATACTCCGGTGATCTCTGCAGTAGGACATGAGACCGATACCACCATTGCGGATTTTGTAGCAGATATGCGGGCACCCACTCCTTCTGCGGCGGCAGAGCTGGCGGTATTTGACTATGCTCAGTTTTGCGCGGGACTTCAGGGGATGGAGGAATTGCTGCAGAGGAAAATGGAGCAGAGGATTCAGAGCAGCAGAGACCAGCTGACACAGATGAATCTGCTTTTGCGCCTGCAGCATCCTCAGAACCGGATCAATACCCAGAGACAGTATCTGTCCGAATTGGAGGACAGGCTTCATGGCAGTATGGAACGAAAGCTTATAGACCTGCAGCATCAGTTTGCCATTGTATCAGAGCGGTTAGAGGGACTTTCACCTTTGAAAAAACTGCAGGGAGGCTATGGCTATGTGCATACAAAGCAGGGACCTCTGACCACTGTGGCAGAAGTGCAGGCAGGTGAGCCTGTCTGGATTCGGATACAGGACGGCAGTATTCAGGCACAGGTGACGAAAGTGACAGCAGAGGATTCAGATGCATAGCGTACAGTGCAGACGAGTTTCGCAATTATCTAAGATGTATACAGCAGGAAAGGAGACTGATGTGGGAAAGGCAAAAAGCATAGAAGAATCGCTGATTGAAATCCAGCAGATTATAGATACTATGGAACAGGGAGGTCAGACCCTGGAAGAAGCCCTTGCCAGCTATGAGACAGGAATCAAGCTGATCCGCAGCTGCGGCAGACAGATCGATAAGGTGGAAAAGAAAATCCGTATTTTAAATGAGGTAGATGAAGATGAAACAGTTTAGTGAAGAACTGGCTGCAAGAGTTGCAGCGATAGAAAATATATTAAAGGAATATTTACCAAAGGAGACAGGCCATCAGAAGACCATTTTTGAGGCATGTAATTACAGTCTGATGGCAGGAGGCAAGAGGATCCGTCCTCTGCTGATGCAGCTGACCTATGAGATGCTTGGTGGTCAGGGCAAAGAAATCGAACCATTTATGGCAGCTATGGAGATGATACATACCTCATCTCTGGTACATGATGACCTGCCATGTATGGACAATGATGAATACAGAAGAGGCAGAAAGACCACCTGGATGGTTTATGGATATGATATGGGTGTGCTGACGGGAGATGCCCTGATGATCTATGCATTTGAAGTGGCGGCAAAAGCATTTGCCTGCACAAAACATCCGGAGCGGGTAGGCAGGGCCATTGGCATTCTGGCTCAGAAAACCGGTATTTATGGTATGATCGGCGGTCAGGTAGTAGATGTAGAAATGACTGGCTCTCCAATGACCAGAGAGCAGCTGGATTTTGTATACCGGCTGAAAACAGGTGCCCTGTTAGAAGCATCCATGATGATTGGTGCAGTGTTAGCAGGAGCTGATGAGGATACCATTGCAGATATGGAGCAGATTGCTTCCAATATTGGTATGGCATTCCAGATCCGGGATGATATACTGGATGTTACCAGTACTACAGAGGCACTGGGCAAGCCAGTACTCAGCGATGAAAAGAACAACAAGACCACTTACGTAACATACGAAGGCTTAGAGCAGTCTGCAGCAGATGTAGAGCGCCTTTCTGCAGAAGCAATCAGCCGCATTGTCTCTTATTCGGGAGAGCATGAACTGTTGGAAGCACTGGTAAAAATGTTGATTACCAGAGAAAATTAAGAATCACAAACAGAAGGTGATACCTATGATATTAGATGAAATTCATTCTCCGGCAGATGTAAAGAGCCTGAGTTTTGAGAAACAGGAGCAGTTAGCAGGAGAAATCAGACAGTTTCTATTGCAATCGATCAGTAAGACGGGAGGACATCTGGCTTCTAATTTGGGTGTAGTAGAGCTGACCATTGCTCTGTTTTCTGCATTTGACTTGCCGGAAGATAAAATTATATGGGATGTGGGACACCAGTCTTATACCCATAAATTATTGTCCGGCAGAAAAGAAGGATTTCAGACCCTGCGGCAGTTTGGGGGGATGAGCGGATTTCCAAAACGGAATGAAAGTATTTATGATGTATTTGACACAGGACACAGTACAACATCCATTTCAGCGGGACTTGGACTGTGTCAGGCCAGAGATTTGCAGGGTCAGAAGAATTATGTGGTTTCTGTCATTGGAGATGGTTCCCTGACAGGAGGTATGGCGTATGAAGCCATGAACAATGCCGCCCAGTTAAACAGCAATTTTATCATCATACTAAATGACAATGAAATGTCTATTTCTCCAAATGTAGGAGGTGTATCCCAGTATCTGCAGTCCATTCGTACTGCGCCAGGATACAATCAGTTAAAGGAAAATGTAACGGATACACTTTCCAAAATCCCACATGTTGGTTCCAGACTGGTGAAGCGTATCAGTAAAACCAAGTCGGGTCTTAAGCAGCTCATGATTCCAGGCATGCTTTTTGAAAATATGGGACTGACTTATTTGGGACCTGTAGATGGGCATGATTTGAAGGCATTGCGCCGTGTATTGGATGATGCCAAGCAGTTAAACAGTGCAGTGCTGGTGCATGTGATTACCCACAAAGGAAAGGGCTATCGTCTGGCAGAAAAGAATCCAAGTGCTTTTCATGGCGTGGATCCATTCAGGGTGGACAATGGAGAAAAGCTCCTGATCAAAAAGAAAAAGAGCTACACAGCTGTGGCAGGTGCTGTACTTTGTGATATGGCTGCAGAGGATGAACGGATCACTGCGATTACGGCTGCTATGGCAGACGGAACAGGATTAAAGGAATTTTCCAAACGTTATCCTGACCGCTTCTTTGATGTGGGGATTGCAGAGCAGCATGCAGTGACTTTTGCAGCGGGGTTGGCAGTTGGAGGAATGAAGCCTTTTGTGGCGGTGTATTCTTCCTTTTTCCAGCGTGCATATGATCAGATCGTTCATGATGTATGTCTTCAGAAGCTTCCGGTAGTGCTTCTGGTGGACCGGGCGGGTCTGGTAGGCAGTGATGGAGAAACCCATCAGGGGATTTTTGACTTAAGTTTCCTTTGCCATATTCCAAACCTCACGGTTATGGCGCCTAAAAATCTGCCGGAGCTGGAAGCCATGATGCATTTTGCAAGAACCTATGCACTGCCTGTTGCCATTCGTTATCCAAGAGGCGTTGCATATATTGGTCTGCAGCAGTATCAGGCACCTGTTGAGGCAGGTAAGGCCGAAGTGCTGATCCAGGAAGAAAATATTGTACTGTTTGCCATTGGTTCCATGGTGAGAACTGCTATGGAAGTGCATGATCTGTTGAAGGAACAGGGAATTGCATCTACAGTAGTAAACCTGCGTTTTGCAAGCCCTATAGACAGTGATCTGATCAGAAAGCTGTCAGAACAGCATTCTATGGCAGTGACTATGGAGGAAAATGTACTGCGCGGAGGTGTAGGCGAAGCAGTTGCTGCCTGCCTGGAGGAATACGGATACAGTGGACGATTCCTTTCTATAGGAATCCCGGATGCTTTTGTAGAACAGGGTGGGGTTGAACAGTTAAAGGCTGCCCTTGGTATTAATGCAGAAGGTGTGGTAAAGCGTATTCTGGAACGGATGTAATATGAATTTGTAATTGCAATCCTAAAGATGGGATATTCAGAGATAAAAGGGGCTTTCGTCATGAAGGAACGTTTAGATGTATTGTTATGTAATATGGGGCTGGCACCTTCCAGAGAAAAAGCCAAAGCCATTATTATGGCAGGCCAGGTGTATGTCAATGGACAAAAGGAGGACAAGGCTGGTTCCCAGTTTGATTTGTATGCCAACATTGAAGTAAGGGGCAATACATTAAAATATGTAAGCCGGGGCGGCTTAAAGCTGGAAAAATCCATGGAGGCATTTCACATTGATCTGACAGATAAGGTCTGTATGGATGTGGGTGCTTCCACTGGCGGCTTTACAGACTGTATGCTGCAAAATGGTGCTTCCAAAGTATATGCCATTGATGTGGGACATGGACAGCTGGCCTGGAGCCTGCGCAATGATGAACGGGTAGTCTGTATGGAAAAGACCAATATCCGTTATGTGCTTCCAGAACATTTGCAGGAACCTGTAGACTTTTTTTCCTGTGATGTATCTTTTATTTCCCTGACCAAGGTGTTGGAACCTGTAAAGGCTCTTTTGACAGAGCGAGGACAGGGCGTATGCCTGATCAAACCTCAGTTTGAGGCGGGCAGAGAAAAGGTAGGAAAAAAGGGGGTTGTGCGGGAACGCAGCACTCACCTGGAAGTGGTAGAGTCTATTGTGTCTTATGTAAGATCCATAGGATTTGCGCCTCTTGGACTGGATTTCTCCCCAATTAAGGGACCGGAGGGGAACATAGAGTATCTGATTTACATTCAGAAAAATCCTACAGCAGAGGAACTGGCACTGCCGGAGATTGATGTAAAAAGTCTGGTAGAGCAGTCTCATGAATTGTTGTAACCCAGGTACTTAGGGCAATACCTTCGCAATCAATAACTGGGGCAAAAGGGGATGTGTATGCAGAATTTTTGTATCATTTCAAATGTGACCAGGGAAGGGGTCAAAGAGACAGCCTGGGAGGTAGAGCAGTTTCTGCTGCAGAATGGCTGTACCTGCCGCCAGCTGACAGACTGGAATCCCAAGGGACAGGAGCATCAGCTGACACAGGAGGATATTGGAGCAGATACAGACTGTATTCTGGTTTTGGGAGGGGACGGAACCCTGATACATGTATGCAGAAATCTGAAAGAGCGGCAATATCCAGTATATGGTATCAAAATGGGTACCCTTGGGTATCTGATGGAAACAGATGTAACCGGTATGTATGAAGCTTTGGAGCATCTTCTTTCCGGGGAATATTTTATTGAAGAACGAATGCTGTTAGAAGGAGAAATCATTCGTGAGGGGAAGCGGATCTTTCAGGATAGTGCGGTCAATGACATTGTGTTAAACCGCAATGGTCATGTGAACATCATCCGGTTCAATATGTATGTCAATGGTGAGTGGATCTGCAGGTATGTGGCAGACGGCATGATCACAGCCACACCTACCGGCTCTACCGCCTATAACCTGTCTGCCGGAGGGCCTATTGTCAGTCCGGAGGCAGATCTGTTTGTAGTAACTCCCATCTGTGCCAACGCAGTATCAGCCAGAACCATTATTCTGCCAGGGGACGGGGTGATCGAATTGGAGGTAGATGCTACGTTCCGCAGCCATGAGCCCATACGTCAGGCAACCAATGCCAGCGTATATTTTGACGGATCTTCTTACCAGGATCTGCTGCCGGGAGACAGGGTGCGGATCACCCGCTCTGCAAACAAAGCCAGACTGGTAAAAACCAGAAAGGAGAGCTTTTTGGAAGCACTGCGCAGAAAGCTGGTGGATTAGGAGGCAGCGAAACTGATTTTTCTGTATCCCTGTGAAATTTATTTTCATGAAAAGCACGCTTGCGCTCTGAGTCAAACGCAGCGGATACTAAGGTGCCAGATGATTCACATCATCCGACACCTAAGTACCGGCGTTTTCCTACGGCTTTTCACTAAAAATAAATTTCACAGGGATACAGAAAAATCAGTTTCGTTGATACACCGTAGGCAGCGTAAGAAAGGGGAATGGATATGAAACTGCAGCGGCACAGTAAAATTGTGGAATTGATTGGAAAATATGATGTGGAGACGCAGGAGGAGCTGGCTTCTTTGCTGCGGCAGGAAGGGTTTGAGGTGACGCAGGCTACTGTGTCCAGGGACATCAGGGAATTAAAGCTGAGTAAGGTGGCAGCAGCAGGCGGCGGCCAGAAGTATGCGTTGTTTCAAAGCAATGTGTCTGCAGAAAGTGATAAATACATACAGATTCTGCAAAACAGCTTTGTGTCTATGGATATGGCTATGAACATTCTGGTGATCAAGACTGCTTCCGGCATGGCTATGGCAGCAGCAGCAGCGCTGGATGCCTGTCATTTTGATGAGATCGTAGGTACCATTGCAGGGGATGATACCATTATGTGTGCAGTCCGCTCTATTGAGCAGAACATTGTATTGATGGAGAAAATCAACAGACTGTTAAAAAGATAAGAGAGGCGTTTATGCTGGTAAATCTTTACGTTAAAAATCTGGCACTTATTGAGGAGACAGAGATCGTATTTGAAAAGGGACTGAATATTCTTTCCGGTGAAACCGGTGCCGGAAAATCAATTATCATAGGCTCTATTAATCTGGCACTGGGAGGCAAGGCTTCCAAAGGGATCGTGCGCCATGGTGCCCCTTATGCATATGTGGAGCTGACCTTTTCCTTAAATGAAGGGTTAAAAAAGGCATTAGAGCCTCTGGATATTTATCCGGAGGAAGATGTGCTGATCATTTCCAGAAAGATCACAGATACCAGAAGCATTTCCAGGATCAATGGGGAAAGCGTGTCGGTAGCTGCAGTACGGGAAGTGGCAGAGCTTTTGTTAGACATTCATGGTCAGCAGGAGCATGTATCCCTGATGAAAAAGGCAAAGCATCTGGAAATTCTGGATGAATTCGGTCACCAGACCATTGGCCCTAAAAAGCAGCAGGTGGCAGCGCTGTACCGTCAGTATGAGGCTGCCAGAAAAGCTTTGGAGGGGTATCAGTTAGATGAAGAAGAACGGTTAAGGCAGATCTCCTTTCTGGAATATGAGCTTCGGGAAATCGAGGAAGCTGCATTGAAAGAAGGAGAAGAAGAAGAACTGATGGCAGTGTACAAAAAGCTTGCCAACAGCAGACAGATCGCAGAGGGACTGGAAGAAATACAAAGCGCCCTTGGCAGCGATTCTCCCGGCAGTGCGTCTGATTCCATGAGCCGCAGCCTGCAGGTCATTGGCAGTATCAGTGAATATGACCAGAGCCTGAAAAACCTCCAGTCCATGCTGTTGGATGCAGAGGCGCTTTTGGGGGATATTAACAGAGAGGTCAGTGATTACAGGAACGGTATGGAGTTAGATGAAGAAGCCTTGTATGAGACACAGAACCGGTTAGATGTGATCCATAACCTGAAGAAAAAATACGGCGGCTCTGTGGAGGCAGTATTCAAATCTGCAGCACGCAAGCAGAAGGAATACGACAGGCTGCAGCATTTTGAAGAACAGAAGCAGGCCTGTGAGCAGGAGCTGACCAAGACAGAAAGAGCATTGAAAAAGGCATCCAGAGAGCTGTCACAATTGCGGGAAGGCTGCGCTCAGGTACTGACACAGCGGATCGAGCAGTCTTTAAGTGAGCTGAATTTTCTGGAAGTCCGGTTTGAAATGCATTTTGGACGGCTGTCCCATTACAGTCCGGGGGGAGTGGATGACGCAGAGTTTTATATTTCTACCAACCCTGGCGAAGAACCAAAGCCTCTTGGCAAGGTTGCATCCGGCGGTGAGCTGTCCCGTATTATGCTGGCAGTCAAGACCGTTCTGGCAGATACAGATGAGATCGAAACCTTGATCTTTGATGAGATCGATGCAGGGATCAGCGGCAGGACTGCCCAGATGGTATCGGAAAAGCTGTCCCAGATCGGACGCAGCCATCAGGTCATCTGCATCAGCCATCTGCCCCAGATCGTGTCTATGGCAGATACTCATTTCCTCATTGAAAAGACTGTGGAGCAGGGCGCAACGGTTACCGGCATTCGTCAGTTGGGAGAGGATGACAGTGTCATGGAGCTGGCAAGGCTTCTTGGAGGCAGTGAGATCACCGATACCACAGTAGCTGGAGCCAGAGAGATGAAGGATATGGCATCCTTGAAGAAGCAGAGCTTATAAATATTAAAAAAAACAGAATTAGATACACTACCAAAAATAGTTAAGGTTAAGGATACCGATTTGTCACATACTATCACTGCGGCAGTAGTTTACATGCACAGCAGCCGGGTACCATATTTGTACAGGCCAATGTACTGCAAAAGCTGCTTACAGAAAGTGGAGGTGAAAGTATGACAAATCGGTATTTTATTCCCAAATCACGTAAAACAGTAGCTTTTGTGTGTCTGGTTTATGCAATGCTGTTTTTTCACTTCTATTTTGAATCTGTAATACCTGATGAAATTTATATTGGTGCATCCAGAGAGGGTACCTTAAATTTTACCATTCCCTTCGCAACCCTTGAAAGCGACAGTACCGAAGTAGTGCTGATGGATGAATCCAATGTGCCGTCTCAGGAGCTGAATCTAAAATTAGAGGAACCCTTTACCATTTATTCAGAAAAAATTGGGTCGTATCAGCTGAATTTAAAATTTTTTGGCTGGTTTGATTATAAAAGCATTCAAATCGAGGTGCGGGAGGATACAAAAGTCATTCCCTGCGGACAATCCATTGGGATCTATCTGGAATCTGACGGGATCCTGGTAGTAGGGACTTCTGCAATTACAGATGAAAAAGGAGAGCTTTGCAGCCCCTGCGGAGATCTTTTAAAATCAGGGGATTACATTATTGCAGTCAATGGAGCAGGCATTGCAGAAAAAGAGGAATTGATACAGGCAGTGGAACAATGCGGAGGCGATCCCATTGTATTGACCATCCGCCGGGGAGAAAAGCAGTCAGAGGTAACCATCCAGCCGGTGCAGGTGAGCGGAGGGCAATATCGCTTAGGCATCTGGGTACGGGATGATACACAGGGCATTGGAACGCTTACTTATGTAACAGAAGACGGAAAATTTGGTGCATTGGGTCATGGCATCAGTGATTCTGATGTAGGAGAGATCGTGACTGTAAAAAACGGTACCCTTTATCAGGCCAAAATTCAGGATGTGATCAAAGGAACCATGGGACACCCAGGCTCTCTTTCCGGAAGTATCTGTTATGGTACAGCCAACTGTCTGGGGCAGATCCAGAAAAATACAGACTGCGGCATTTTCGGTCAGGCCAATGAAGCCTTGCTGCAGCTGTTGGATAAAGAGACCATACCGGTAGGATATAAGCAGGAGGTAAAGGAAGGGCCTGCAACCATTTTCTGCAGCATTGATGGTACGGTGCAGGAATATACTGTGGAGATCAGTAATATCAACAGAACATCCAGTGCCGGGAATAAAGGAATGGTGGTGCAGGTGACAGATCCCAGGCTTTTGGAGCGCACCGGAGGGATCGTACAGGGCATGAGCGGCAGTCCCATTGTACAGAACGGTAAGCTGGTGGGAGCGGTGACCCATGTGTTTGTCAATGATCCTACGAGGGGGTATGGGATTTTTATAGAAAATATGTTGCAAATCTCTCCATGATTTGATACAATAAAACCACGCAGTGCGTGGTTTTATTGTATTGGCAAAACTGTAAAGCATATGAGTATGATCATATAGGGGGGATCGTAATGGAAATCAAAAAGCATGAATTGGAGCAGCAGAAAAAGGAATTACAGAGTTTGAGGGAAGACATAGGACTGAATCACAAAGCCTTTGCAGAATTCTTTGAGATCCCCATTCGTACTATGGAGGATTGGGAAGCCGGCAGGAGAGCCATGCCTGGGTACGTGCTGCGTCTTATGGAATATAAGATCAGGCTGGAGCAAAAGATTGGGAATCAGTCTGAAAAAGTGAATCAGGGACAGTCTGGGAATGTGAACATTATTACTGATCCAGAGGGGAAAAAGATCGTATTGATCAATGATATTCGTTTCAAAGGGAAAGAACGGGAAGAATGGACAGAAATTGAAAAATATCTAAAAGAATATGTGGGGAAATGTTACGAAATAGCTGAAACAGCAGAGAAAATTTTCATTGGTAAAGATTTTCCAGATGAATTTACTCATGGGAAGGATAAGACGGTGCTGAGAGGACCAAATGCAAAAGCCAAAGCAAATGCATCTCAGGCGGTAGGAGAGTTGATTCAGATTGCAGCGAATAAATCTTATACGCCAGATTACAATGAGAAGCACAAAGAGAAAGCCAGATTTGGCTGGTATCGGTATGATACCAGGTTGGCATTGCCAGTGTACAATGAGCAGGGGGAATTGGTAAGGTATAATGTTTTTAAATTGCGAATGTTGGTTCGGCATGAAAGTGATGGGAAGATGTATTTATATGATTTTTTAAGAACAAAAAAAGAAACGAGTAGCCCGCTTGAGTAAGAATACTGTACGGTCGAAAAACCCATTTCTTAACATAAGAATACATAAATAGTGTTTGTTTGTCAAGTGGTAATGAAAGAGATTTAGATGCGCCAGGGAGGAAAACAAAATGAAGGATCATGAAATCGTAATTTTTGAAGCAGAAGATAAAAGTGTGTCTTTATCAGTAGCAGTGGAAGATGAAACTGTTTGGTTGAATCAAACCCAAATGATCGAATTATTTGGGAGAGACCAATCAGTAATTTCCAGACATATCAAAAATATTTTTAAAGAAAAAGAAGTGGATGAAAAAAGCAATATGCATTTTTTGCATATTGCAAATTCGGATAAGCCAGTGGCATATTATAGCCTGGACGTCATCATCTCAGTAGGCTATCGTGTAAAGTCCAAGCGTGGTGTAGAATTCCGAAAATGGGCCAATTCTGTCTTAAAGCAGTACATATTGCAGGGTTATGCAGTCAATCAAAACCGTATCCGACAATTAGGAGAGGTGATCCGTATTATGAAGCGGACAGAGGATGCTTTGGACAGCAAACAGGTATTGTCTGTGATCGAAAAATACAGCGCTGCATTGGATTTATTGGATTCTTACGATCACCAAAATATGAAGCGTCCAAGAGGCAATCAGTCTGTTTATGTTCTCACATATGAAGAATGCAAAGCAGTGATCGAAAGCATGAAATTTGGCGATGAATCTGAACTGTTTGGCAAAGAAAAAGATGATTCTTTTAAAGGAAGCATTGGAAATATATACCAGTCCTTTGCCGGGCAGGAACTCTATGAATCCTTGGAAGAAAAGGCAGCAAATTTATTGTATTTTGTGACCAAAAATCATAGCTTTCTGGATGGAAATAAACGTATAGCTGCAACCATGTTCCTTTATTTTCTGGATAAAAACCATGCGCTGTTTGTGGATGGAAAGAAAACCATCGAGGATTCAGCTTTGGTTGCCCTTACCATTATGATCGCAGAGTCAAGGCCGGAAGAAAAAGAGATGATGATCAGTGTGGTTATGAATTGCATGAATTAAATTGTATGAATTAAAATAGAAACAAACGATTGACCGGCACAATATCATACCGTAACACAGTGATTTCTGTTGTAGGATGGATGCTCAGAGTCCTCTGTGATCTGATCCGGCAGCAGACAGTAAAATAAAAAATATATAAATTATAAAATATACAGTTGACTTTACGAAAAAAAATGATATAGTAAAACAGTATTCCATCGAAGGGGAGTAGTTTTAATGTGTTATCAACAATCGCAGTTGTCTTAACTTGGTAGCACATGCCGATTTCGGTTACCAGACTTTTGATGCATGTTTTTTGCATGCACCAGAAGTCTTTTTTTATTCTATTCAGAAATTCTCAGAACTTCCATAGAATAAGAAAAGCTACGCACAGTAGATGGCACAGCAGCATAGAAAATCTGTCAGTGCCCTGCTCTTAGATGGATCATACGTAAAAGAATAGGCAATTGTTTTTCTGACAGGCATTTCCCAAAGCGTCCGTCAATGTGTTTGGCAATTACCTATCAAAAAAGGAAGATGTGAGGAGAACTATGAAGGACTTTTATTTGCAGACAAAAGAACAGATATTAAGCCAGCTGGATGTAACCATGCAGGGCCATTCAAAAGAGCGGGCAGCGACGCTGCTTCAGGAAAAAGGCGCCAATGTATTACAGGAGGGAAAGCGCAAAAGCACCTTGCAGGTATTTCTTTCCCAGTTTGCAGATCTGCTGGTCATCATTTTAATTACAGCAGCCATCATATCCATGATGTCAGACAATGTAGAAAGTACCATTGTGATTTTTGCAGTGATCATCATGAATGCAGTTTTGGGTACGGTGCAGCATAAAAAAGCGGAAAAATCCTTAGACAGTTTAAAGTCGTTATCTTCTCCCAATGCAAAGGTCATCCGTGACGGACAGAAGATAGAGATCCCCTCCAGTGAAGTGGTACCAGGTGATATAGTGGTATTAGAAGCCGGTGACATGGTAGTGGCAGATGGACGTATTTTAGAAAACTTTTCTCTGCAGGTCAACGAAAGCTCCCTGACCGGTGAATCCACCAATGTGGATAAGCAGGATACAGATCTGACAGAAGAAGCGCCGCTGGCAGACCGGGTCAATATGGTATATTCCGGCAGTCTTGTAACCTATGGGCGTGCAACTGTAGTGGTGACCGGAACCGGTATGCATACAGAGATCGGTAAGATCGCTGCCCTGATGAATGCCACCAAGGAAAAAAAGACACCTCTGCAGATCAGTCTGGATCAGTTCAGCAGCCGCCTGGCTATGGTGATCATGGTGATCTCAGCGATCGTATTTGCGTTAAGCGTGTACCGTGATATGCCGATCCTGGATTCTTTGATGTTTGCAGTTGCACTGGCAGTGGCTGCCATCCCGGAAGCGCTCAGCTCTATCGTTACCATCGTGCAGGCAATGGGTACCCAGAAGATGGCAAAGGAAAATGCCATCATCAAGGAATTAAAGGCAGTGGAAAGTCTGGGCTGTGTATCTGTGATCTGTTCTGATAAAACTGGTACACTGACCCAGAATAAAATGACTGTACAAAATGTATATATCGATGGACAGACCATCCGCCCGGATCAGCTGGATTTAAAAAATCAGCTCCATCGTTATCTGTTGTACAATGCGCTGCTGACAAATGATTCTTCCATCGTAGAAGGAAAAGGCATTGGGGATCCAACAGAGTATTCCCTGTTGGAAATGGGTCGTTCTATTGAGTTAAATGAGGACGTATTCCGTGAGCTGATGCCAAGAATTGCAGAGATCCCATTTGATTCTGACAGAAAGTTAATGTCTACCCAGTATCGTCTCCATGGTGTTCCGACCCTTATGACAAAGGGCGCACTGGATGTATTGCTGGATCGCACCAGCCGTATCCGTACCGGTGAGGGGATCCGTGCCATTACGGAAGCTGACAAGGAACAGATTCTGGCAAAGAATATGGAGTTCTCTGAAAATGGACTTCGTGTGTTGGCATTTGGATATAAGGAAGTAGAGGCAGCAGGGCATTTAGAGCTGGCAGATGAGAATGATTATATCTTTATTGGATTGATCTCCATGATGGACCTTCCAAGAGAAGAATCCAAGGCTGCTGTAGCAGATGCCAAGCGGGCAGGGATTAAGCCAGTCATGATCACCGGCGACCATAAGATCACTGCCACAGCCATTGCAAAGCAGATCGGTATTTATGAGGAAGGAGATCTGGCTCTGACAGGTACAGAGTTAGATGCTATGTCAGAGGAAGAACTGGCTGAGAAGATTGAGCAGATCTCTGTATATGCCCGTGTATCCCCGGAAAATAAAATTCAGATCGTAAATGCCTGGCAGAAAAAAGGCAATATTGTGGCAATGACAGGAGACGGTGTCAATGATGCTCCGGCACTGAAAAAAGCAGATATTGGTGTGGCAATGGGCATTACCGGTACAGAGGTTTCCAAGGATGCTGCAGCCATGATCCTGACAGATGATAATTTTGCTACCATTATCAAGGCAGTTGCAAACGGCAGAAATGTATACCGCAATATCAAAAACGCAATTAAGTTCCTGCTTTCCGGCAACATGGCAGGTATTCTCTCTGTGCTGTATACATCCATTATGGCACTGCCGGCGCCTTTTGCTGCAGTACATCTGTTGTTTATGAATCTGCTGACAGACTCCCTGCCAGCCATTGCGATCGGTATGGAGCCTGCAGAAGATGGCCTGCTGTCTGAAAAACCAAGAGATCCTAAGGAAGGTATCTTAAATAAAAAGTTTATGACCCAGCTTTTGGTACAGGGTGGTCTGATTGCAGTCTGCACCATGGCAGCGTTCCATATCGGACTGAATACAGGTGATGAAGCGCTGGCAAGCACTATGGCCTTTGCAACTCTGACGCTGGCCCGTCTGTTCCATGGATTTAACTGCAGAAGTGAGCAGTCTATCTTCAAGATCGGCTTTAGAAGCAATCCGGCAAGTGTAGGTGCATTTGCTGCAGGCGTAGTATTGCTGCTGCTTGTGTTATTTGTACCGTTCTTGAGTAAGCTCTTTGCAGTTTCTGCATTGAGCCTGGGACAGTTTGGGATCATTGTGGGGCTGGCTTTTGTGCCTACGGTATTGATCCAGCTTGGCAGAATCCTGAAAAAGAAGAAAAACTGATCCACGATGGGAGCAATAGGCTATTGCGAAACACATTACCGGACGCTTTGAGAAGTTGAATACAGTTTCGCAATTGCCTAGATAGGAGTAAAATTGAGAGGATTGTAAAAAAGGCAGGAGTGTCTGTGTGAAAGGATCACAGAGGCACTTCTGCAAATATAAAAAGTGTGATATACGCTTGGCACAGCAGCAGGTAACAGCTGGCAGGCCAGGGTATATCACACTTTTTGTTTGATAGTTTTCTGTATCAAAGCAATGCGCATAACTTCATGTTCATAAATGTATGCTCATAAATTCATGCTTATAAATCCATGCTTCTGAAAGCTATGCCTGAGGAAATTTACGGAATCACAAGTATGCTTATAAAAAACAAGTTTGTGAAGTTTTGTGCAATGAAATTTTGTGCGATGAAAAGAATTCCGGACAACAGAATACACAGAAGCTGTGTATCCTGTTGTCCGGAGGAATGAGTGCGCGATTATTTTTCAGCAGCAGGCTTTGGCTGTCCGTAGTAAAGGATGCCAAGAGCCCCTGGGCCTGCATGTGTACCAATGCTTGGACTGATATCGTTGATGATAATATTGGTAAAGTTGGTTTCCGCTTTGACCATGGCAGCAACTGCCTGGGCATCCTCCAGACAGTTACCGTGTACGATACCTACCGGCAAGCTATGATCTGCATCTTCTGCCAGAGTCGCCTTCATACGGTCTACCAGTGTGCGCAGGGACTTCTTTCTGCCCCGGGCAGTGCCGCTGGAAATCAGAGTACCCGCATCAGAAATGGTAAGAAATGGTTTTAAATTCAGAGCACTGCCGACTACAGCGGTACCTTTGCTGACACGGCCTCCACGCTGTAAATGGAACAAATCATTTACGGTAAACTGGGCATTGATATGATTCTTAAATTCCTGAATGTCAGAAACCACTTCTTCATAGGATGCGCCATTTGCTTTCAGTGTATTGGCATGAATCACCATAATGGATTCCCCCAGAGAAGCACTCAAAGAATCAATAACAGTAATTTTGGCATCTGTATATTCCTCTGATAATTCATTTGCTACCATGCACACATTATTGTAGCTTCCGCTTAATGCAGAGGAAAACGCAATATGAATAATATCCAGTCCCTGGTCTAACAGGCTGCGGAACTTTTCTTCAATGACAGCAGGGTTGTTGGCCTGAGACTGGGGCAGTTCACCGTTTTTCATACGCTCATAAAATTCAGCAGGAGGCATGTGCAGCTCATCCCCATAAACTGTATTTCCGAAAGAGTAATACTGGGGGATGATCAAAGTGTTCAGTTTTTCAATATACTCCTGTGGTAAATCAGAATTGGAGTCTGTTGTAATACAATAATTTCTCATGGTAAAATTCCTTTTTCTTTCAAATAGTTTGATAATTAATTCAAATAATTTTAAACTCAAAACAATCACATTTAGACTATCATGTTTTTATAAAAAATGCAAATTATTTTTGGAACTCTATCCATTTCGTTCTGATGGAATAAGAAAGCAGGAAAGTGGATAAATGTTCCAGCCATGGAATGTGAAAAACATATTGACAGTCAGAAGGAAACTGTGTAAAATGCAAAAAAAGGTTAGCGATAGCTAACTTTTATATATGTCAAATAGTTAGTTAAAACTAATGTTAAAACGGAAGGAGATTCTCTATGCAGAAAAAAAAGACCTCTGAAGAAAACAACACAGTATCAACCGTAAAACAGGCTTCCAATGCAGCTAAGGTGGTGAATTGGTTATTACTGGCAAGCTTTGTCATTACCATACTGGAACCTCTTACCGGCCTGGTGGTACATAAACTGGCTTCAGTTTTGTTTTTACTTTTATGTATAATTCACACAGTAATGTACCGCAAAAAACTGAATTGGAGAAAGTATGCAATTCTGGTGGTTGTATTTGCAGCATTTTTAACAGGTATTTTTGGTATGATCCTGGATACAGTTCCTCTGGTTCTGGTGCTGCATAAAGTGATTTCCATAGGCAGTGTATTTTTCCTGGCAATTCATATTTTTGTATTTCATCGCCGGATATTGAAATAAATGGGCTGGAATTGCAGATACTATTATAGAAATTTCCAATTGGTGTTTTTAAAATCCGAAAAAGAGATGTGAAAAACACCTTGACGTGGTAATTAAAACAAGATAATATGATTATAGAAAACATTTGATATGATTGGGGATTTATCTATGAAATCAATTATTCTTGTTGCAGAAACAGGTTCCGATATTACACCAGAACTTGCATCACAATACGATATCCAGATGGTGCCAATGCATGTGACGTTTGACCAGGAGACCCTTGATGATGGTACATTTCCTCCAGGAAAGATCTGTGATTATTACAAAAATACAGGGAAGCTGCCAAAGACCAGCGGCAGTACACCAGAGGATTTTATCCGCAAGTTTGATGAAATACATGAGAAGTGGCCTAAGGCACACATTTTGTATCTGGCATATTCTTCGGTAACCACCTGCTCCTATCAAAGCGCCAGGATCGCTGCAGAAGGAAGAGACTATGTTACGTTGATCGATACCAAACAGGTTTCTGTGGGACAGGGTGCTGTGGTAGTTGCTATGGCTGAGAAGTTACAGGCTGATCCAGGGATGTCCATAGCGGAAGCAGTCAAAGAAGTGAATGAGCTGATTGCCCATGCAAAAATGTGCTTTCTGCCTGACAATCTGGAGTTTTTACGTGCAGGGGGACGTGTCAGCA
The DNA here is from genome assembly GCA_045127535.1 of Lachnospiraceae bacterium. GTDB lineage: Bacteria > Bacillota > Clostridia > Lachnospirales > Lachnospiraceae > UBA2942. The sequence goes on from JBGVQN010000061.1 coordinate 35,829, forward strand.
ATGCAGCTTTTTTGGGCAGCCGTATTTTAAGCATACATCCATGTATTGAGATTCTGGATGGCAAACTGGTAGCCACAAAAAAATACCGTGGTAAGATGACAAAAGTAGCAGTACGTCTCATTGGGGATTATGCAGAGACCTACCATTTGAAAAAGGACTGTCTGTGGTTTGTATATACAGTAGGATTGTCAGAAGAAGTGCGTCAGTATGCAGAGGATGCTGCAAAGACATGTGGTTTTGCAAAGCTACAGTGGATTCAGGCAAACGGTGTCATTACCACCCATGGGGGACCGGCAGCGTTTGGTCTTGCAGGATTTTCAGAAGGATAAATGAAAAAGAGATTCCCAAAAGTGTTTGGACTGTTGGGAATCTTTTTTGCTTTTTTGACATTTGCTTATTTGCCAAGGGGGAGCGAGTCATACGTATCATAAATGACAGGTTATGTGAAATCGTGCTGATACAGATACTCTTGCATATGGGTTTTACAATATCTATTTTTCATAAATTCCTTTGTGTTTCTATTCTAAGGTCGTGAAAATGTCTTTTGGGAGAGCGTTCATCTCTCTTGTCTGCAGGCCATACCTTTTCTGCAGTACCAGTGGATTCCATAAACTTCTGTATCTTTTCCTCTGCTCCGGTATGCTTCAAATACACAAAATTAAATTCCCGCTCAATGGGACAATGTTTGATCCAAAACTGCCCTAAATTCCCCTGTTTTGCCAGCACTTCATATACAAAGGAGATCCCATACCCTTTTCGTACAAAATCCAGGATCAGAGGAAAGCTGCTGATACAGATGCTGCGCTTAAAATGATCTATGGATTCATTAAAATCCAGCAGCTTGCTTTCCAATACAGAACGGGTGCCGGAGCCTTCTTCCCGGCAGATCATGGTCTGCTCTAACAGCTCAGAAATGGACACCTGGCGGTTGGCAAAGGGATGATCAGGGGCACAGATGCCTACAAAGGGTTCCTTCCGAAACAAAGAAAATCCATAGGCTGTTTTGTCAAAATATCCCTCCACCAGTGCAAAATCCAGCTGATTTTTATCCAACAGATGCAGCAGGTGTCTGGTATTGTCTACGATCAGAGTCAGCTTGTTTTGCTCCCTGGCAATAAAATGTTCTGCATAGGGGCCGATCACATAGTCACCAATGGTTTTGGTGGCGCCGATCTTTAATTCTGTGATCTCACTGCCATGGATCCGGCGGCGCAGGTCCTGCTCATTGGCTTTCATTACATGGGCATAGGTCTCTAAAAGCTGTGCTTCCCTGGTTTTGGTCAGACGTCTGTTTTCGTATAAAAACAATTTGCAGTGATATTCCTGTTCCAGGTGCTGTATGTGCTGGGTCACTGCAGGCTGGGTAATGTGCAGCAGACGAGCAGCCTCCCTGTAATTCATGGTATCACATACAGTCAGAAAAGTTTCGATCCTAAAATCCAGCATAATGCCTCCTTGGGTGATCAGTAGCAGCAGACAGTGGCGAAACACATTAACGAACGCTTCACAAAGCTGATGCGAAGCATACATTCGTCATTGTCTATCAGTAACAGAAAAATGATAAAAAAATATGATCAAAGTATAATTAGATATAATTAGATTTTATCATAAGTTTGTGATATATTCAATGTATCAAAATTATTTTGAGGCGTTGCACCAACGCACTGATCATTTTATAAAAGAGGTACACTTGTTATGAAAGTTGTCATCATCGGAGGCGTTGCCGCAGGAACCAAGGCGGCAGCAAAAATTATGAGGGAAGACCGCAGCGCACAGGTAGAGATCTATACCAAAAGCATGGATATTTCCTATGCAGGCTGTGGGCTGCCTTACTATGTAGGAGGACACATTGCATCCAGAGAGGAACTGATCGTAAATACACCGGAAAAGTTCATGGGGCTGACAGGGGCAGCTGTATTTACAGGACAGGAGGCAGTTGCTGTAGAGCCAGAGGCAAAGCAGGTGGTGCTGCGCAGCGTGACGGCCGGTACAGAGCAGACTGTAAGCTATGACCGTCTGGTGATCGCTGCTGGTGCAGCACCTATTGTCCCTGCCATTGACGGTACCGGTTTAAAAGGTGTTTTTACAGTACGTACCCCGGAAGATGCCATTGGGATCCGGGACTATATTGCACAGAATCACTGCAAAAAGGCAGTGGTGGTAGGTGCAGGCTTTATTGGCATGGAGCTGGCAGAAAATCTCATGGCGCAGAAGCTGTCAGTCACTGTGGTAGATATGAGCAGCCAGATCCTTCCAAATGTGCTGGATGCAGAAATGGCCGGATTTGCTGCAAAGCAGCTGCGTGCCAAGGGCATGAAGATCATGACCGGAACTACCATCACAGCCATCAAAGGCAGTGAAAAAGTGGAGGCAGTCACTACCAATGCAGGTGAGATCCCTGGGGAACTGGTGATCCTCAGCATAGGCATCCGTCCTGCAACAGACTTTTTGGCAGGCACCGGTATAGAACTGTCAAAGGGAGCCATTGTAGTAAATGAGTACCAGCAAACCAGCCTGCCGGATATTTACGCAGCAGGAGACTGCGCCATTGTGAAAAATCGTGTCACAGGAGAACCACAGTGGTCAGCCATGGGTTCTACTGCCAATATTACTGCCAGATGTCTTGCCAAAACTCTTACCGGAACAGAAAGTACATATACCGGCTGCCTTGGTACAGGTGTGGTCAAGCTGGCAGAGGATCTTTGTGCAGGCAGTACCGGACTGTCTGAGGAGCAGGCAAAACAGGCTGGCTTTGAGGTGGTCTCTGCTGTATGTGTCAGTGATGATAAGGCCCATTATTACCCGGATGCTGCCACCTTTGTGACCAAGCTCATTGCAGACAGGGCCACAGGCAGACTGTTGGGCATGCAGGTATTAGGTGCAGGTGCTGTGGACAAGATGACAGACATTGCAGTGGTAGGCATCTCTGCAGGACTGTCTGTTGGAGCGTTTGATACCATGGATCTTGCTTACGCACCTCCGTTTTCAACTGCCATTCACCCATTTGTACAGGCATGTTATGTGCTGCAGAATAAAATGAACGGCACCTTGGAAACCATTTCTCCGGCAGAATATCTTGCAGGGGCAGCAAAGGGCTATCGTGTGATCGATGTACAGCCGGAAGCAAAGATCTTTGGGGCTACATGGGTCAATTTGGGAAAAGTGGATGGTGAGCTTGCAGGCATCGGAAAAGAGGAAAAACTGCTTCTGGTCTGCACAAGAGGCAAGAGAGGCTACTTCCTGCAGAACAGATTAAAGCATTACGGCTATACCAATACAAAAGTATTAGAGGGCGGTGCATTTTTCAATACGGTGAAGGTGGAAACTCCGGGCACTGCACTGACACCTGCAGAGATCAAGCGTGTAAAGGGGCTTGGCTGCTTACAGGATAAGCGCTATCCGGATGTCTTTAATGTACGTGTCATTACCAAAAACGGTAAGATCACAGCGGCTGAGCAGCGTGTCATTGCAGAAGCAGCAGAGCGTTTTGGCAGCGGTGAAGTGACTATGACCTCCCGTCTCACCATAGAGATCCAGGGCGTGCATTATGCAGATATTGAAGCATTGATCGCCTATCTGGGAGAGCATCAGCTGCTTACCGGCGGCACCGGCTCCCTGGTGCGCCCTGTTGTATCCTGTAAGGGTACCACCTGTCAGTACGGTCTGATCGATACCTTTGGTTTAAGTGAACAGATCCATGAACGTTTTTATTTGGGCTATCATGATGTGACACTGCCTCATAAGTTTAAGATCGCTGTAGGAGGATGTCCAAACAACTGCGTAAAGCCTGACTTAAATGACTTAGGAGTCATCGGTCAGCGTGTGCCGGTGCTGAACCCGGAACAGTGTAAGGGCTGTAAAAAATGTCAGGTAGAGCAGAACTGCCCAATCAAGGCAGCCAGGTTAGAAGATGGCAGACTGGTCATTGGCACAGACTGCAACAACTGTGGACGATGCAAAGGCAAATGTCCATTTGGAGTCATTCCGGAATATATTGACGGCTATAAGGTATATATTGGAGGCAGATGGGGCAAGAAGATCGCCAATGGCATCCCGTTGGACAAGCTGTTTACCTCTGAGGAAGAAGTGCTGGAAATCGTAGAGCGGGCGATTTTATTCTTCCGGAATGAGGGCATTTCCGGGGAGCGTTTTGCAGATACCATAGCCCGTCTTGGATTTGATTACGTACAGGATAAACTGCTGAACCAAAGCATTGACAAAGATACAATTCTGGGCAAGACCGTCAAGGGTGGTGCAAGCTGTTGATGAAAAAAGGATTCCGTGGTTCTGGCAAAGCTGATTCATGGAAAAATAGATATTTGCGAAACTGATTTTTCTGCATCCCTGAGCAATATATTTTCATGAAAAGCACGCTTGCGCTCTGAGTCAAACTCAAGTATGAGTCAAACGCAGCGGTACTAATGAAAAATCCGCTTTCAGCGAATTTTTCAAAGTACCGGCGTTTTCCTACGGCTTTTCATCAAAAATATATTGCCCATGAATGCAGAAAAATCAGTTTCGCAAATGTCAATCATGGAAAAATAGTGAAAGGTGGTGCAAGCGCTTGAGGAAAAAATGGATTTGTGTGGTTTTGACCATGATGCTCTTGGGTATAACAGGCTGTGCCGGTTCGGGGAGGGAGACTTCCCAGACAGAGGCAGAAAGCGCTTTTACTGAGGCAAAAAGTGTGACCTTTACAGATGATTTGGGACGGACTGTTACAGTAGAAAATCCTCAGAGAGTGGCTGCGCTGCTGGGCAGCTTTGCAGATGTATGGATGCTGGCAGGAGGAGAAGTCATAGCTGCACCGGATGATGCCTGGGAGGATTTTGACCTGGACTTGCCAAAAGAGGCTGTCAATCTTGGCAACACCAAAAAACTGAGTCTGGAGCTGCTGTTTTCTGCTGACCCGGACTTTGTCATTGCAAGCAGCAATACAAGGATCAATTTAGACTGGATGGAGACTCTGGAAAATGCGGGCATCCCTGTGGCATACTTTGATGTATCAGATTTTGCAGATTATCTGCGGATGCTCAAGATCTGCACAGACATTACAGGCAGATCAGATCTGTATGAATCCAACGGAACTGCAGTGCAGGCAGAGATAGACAGGGTGATCGCAGCAAGTGCCAGCCGCATCGCCCAAAAGGGGACTCCAACAGTCCTGTCCCTCAGAGCATCTGCTGCCAGCATCCGTGCCGTCAACAGCGATGGAAGCGTCCTTGGGGAAATGCTGCACTCCTTAGGCTGCGAAAACATTGCAGACAGTGATACCTCTCTCAAGGAAAGCCTCAGTATGGAATACATCATAGCCCAGGATCCGGACTACATTTTTATTGTCCAAAGCGGTGATGATGAGCAGGGCACCCAGGAAAAATTCACCCAATTCATAGCAGAAAACCCTGCCTGGCAAGAACTGACAGCAGTCAAAGAAGGACGGCTGTTCTTTATGGACAAGCGTCTATACAACCTCAAACCAAACGCCCTCTGGGATCAAGCCTATACAGAACTGGAAGAAATCTTAAACAACAACTAGGCAGGGTTTGCGGAACTGGAACTGCTGGATTTTCTGCCGCCTGCCTGAAGTATATCTGTAATGTGTACAGCCGTAGGAAAACGCCGGTACTTAGGCGGCAGATGATGATAATCATCTGGCGTCTTAGTATCCGCTGCGTTTGACTCAGAGCGAGAGCGTGCTGTACATGTTACAGATATACTTCAGGCAGGCGGCAGAAAATCCAGCAGTTCCAGTTCTGCACCCCCATGAAAAGGAGTTTACAGCAGTGAATACAGAGAAAAAATATACTTGGATGATGGGGGCGGTGTTGGCTTTGTGTTTGGGGGCAGGGGTGCTGAGTCTTTGCCTGGGGGCTGCGTGGCTCTCTCCAAAGGAGCTTCTGTGTGCGGTTTTAGGAGGGACGGATACCCCTGAGGGCCGCATTTTTTACTATGCAAGGCTGCCCAGGACAATTGCCTGTCTGCTTTCAGGGGCAGGTCTTGCAGTATCAGGGGCAGTGATCCAGGGTGTCCTTGCCAATCAGTTGGCTTCTCCCGGTATTATAGGTGTCAATGCAGGAGCAGGACTGGGGGTGACCATCTGCTGTGCTGCAGGTGCCATATCAGGCTGGGCAGTGGCAGGTGCATCCTTTGCAGGTGCATTTCTGGCTGTGCTGGCAGTGACTCTTACTGCGCAAAAGACCAGGGCTTCCAGATCTGCGGTGATTTTGGGAGGTGTTGCAGTCAACAGTCTCCTTTCTGCGATCTCAGAAGGGATCACCACAGTGGTGCCGGAGGTGGGGATGCTGACAGCGGATTTTCGCACAGGAGGATTTTCCAGCGTTTCTGCTGCTAGACTGCTGCCTGCAGGTATTATGATCCTGTTGGCACTTTTTCTGGTATTTACATTGTCAAATGAGCTGGATATTCTGTCCATGGGGGAGGATACTGCCCAGGGGCTTGGTGTGCCTGTAAGAAAGATGCGCACCCTGTTTCTCACACTGGCAGCGCTGCTTGCAGGAGCAAGCGTCAGCTTTGCAGGATTGTTGGGATTTGTAGGGCTGATCGTCCCGAATATTGCCAGACAGGCTGCAGGGGGAGAAAGCAGAAGGCTGCTGCCTCTATGCGCAGTGGGCGGAGCCATGTTTGTGACCATTTGTGACTGTCTTGCCAGAGTTTTATTTGCACCGTATGAACTGCCTGCAGGCATTGTCATGTCTGCCATAGGTGCGCCCTTTTTTATTTACCTGTTGTTTAAGCGGAAGGGAGGTCATGCCCGTGGGTAATGGATTGCTTTCAATCGAAGATCTGTGTGCAGGGTATCCTGGACAGGAGGTGCTGCATCAGGTCAGTGCAGAGCTAAAAAGCGGCAAAATCACAATACTGACCGGCCCCAATGGCTGCGGCAAAAGCACCCTGTTAAAAACCATCATAGGACTTGTGCCCAAAATCAGGGGAACGGTGTGCTATGAGGGCTGCTCTGTGGAAAATTTTTCTTCTGTAGAGCTGGCCAAACGAATTGCCTATCTACCCCAAAATAAAAGCATACCTGACTTGACCGTTATGACCATGGTACTCCATGGCAGGTTTGCCCATTTACAGTATCCCAGACGCTATCGGGAAGCAGATATGGCAGCTGCAAAAGAAGCGCTGCGCATCACAGAGCTTTCTGAATACGCAGAAAAAAACATAGCCACACTTTCAGGAGGCACCCAGCAGAGAGTCTTTCTTGCCATGGCTCTGGCACAAAACGCACCAGTGATCCTGATGGATGAACCCAATTCCTTTATGGATATCTCCCATCAGATCAAGCTGATGGAGACCTGCCGCCGTCTTGCAGACAACGGCAAAGCAGTGGTAATGGTGCTGCATGACCTGTCAGCAGCACTGCGGTACGGAGATGAGATCGGAGTTATGTCACAAGGCAGACTCGCAGCATTCGGAACTCCGGAGGAAATTTATGAAAGCGGTATATTAAATGATGTATTTCACGTGAATATTCAGCGTGTGGATACAAAGCAAGGGCACTGCTATTATTATGAGTGAGGACGAGTGTAGCCATATAGATGCACCCAAGGATAAAGAAATAGGGTAGGCAATTGCGAAACAGTATTCAATATCAGCTTTGGAAAGTATCTGTCAGAAAATATTTTTTAAGCAGGACTCTTGAAAACGCCGGTACTTTAAATTTTGCACCACAGGTGCAAAATTTATTAGTACCGCTGCGTTTTCACCGAAGCGAGAGCGGGTCCTGCGTAAAAATATTTTCTGACAGATGCTTTCCAAAGCGTCCGGGTATGTGTTTCGCAATTACCTAAATAGGTGAGGTGAAAGGATGCCGTATTTTCCATTTTTTTGTGATATAAAGGATAGAGATGTATTGATCATTGGAGGCGGAAAGCGTGCGCTGGCAAAGCTTGAAAAGCTGCTTCCCTTTGCACCCAGGATCCGGGTGATTTATCCCCAGGTAATGGAGGAAATCTGCAGCATTGTAAAGGATGGGGCAGAGGCGCGCTGTCCTCAAAAGGAAGATTTTGTGCCGGCTCCTGTGTTTGTGGTGGCGGCAAGTCAGGACAATGCGGAAAACCGCAGGATCGCTGCATTTTGCCACAGGCAGCACATTCCGGTAAATGCAGTAGATACCCCGGACAGCTGCGATTTTATTTTTCCGGCGCTGATCACAAGGGGCTATCTGTCCATTGGCATTTCCACAGGAGGAGCATGTCCGGCCATTACTTCACAGTTAAAAACAGAGATCAGTGATGCCTTATCAGGTGTGACAGAAGAACTGCTGCTGTGGTTGGAACAGCTGACCCCTAAGCTGCGCAGCAGTATTCCTGAGGAAAGGCAAAGAGGACAGGTGATCAGAATGCTTTTTACAGAAGGTCTGAGATTGGAAAGAGTGCTGACATCTGAGGAAGTACAGGAGGTCCTGAAACAGTGTGGTATGGAAGTATGAAATGAGTCAGCGCTATTATCCCCTAAAGCGGTGTTCTGAACTTTATAAAATATAATATTCCCATGAAATCAGGCAATCACGCAGAAGGCACAGATACATTTGTTTTAGAAAAAGTCATATACATGTGCATAAATAAAATGTATATGACTTCCAGTAAAATATTGCTGTTAAAAATTTTCGTCTGAGTCTTTTCCAGAAAAACAGATTATGATATACTAGGCAACAGGTTTGAAAAATTGGGAGGAGACACAAGATGAAAATTGGATTTGATAATCAGAAATATTTAACTACCCAGTCTGAGCAGATACGCAAACGTATTGCACACTTTGGCGGCAAGTTGTATTTGGAGTTTGGCGGTAAACTCTTTGATGATTTCCATGCTTCAAGAGTACTGCCTGGATTTGCTCCTGACAGTAAGATCCAGATGCTGCGGCAGCTGAAAGAAGATGTAGAGATGGTCATTGTCATCAATGCAGCTGACATTGAGTCCAACAAGGTACGTGGAGATCTGGGTATCACCTATGATGATGATGTGCTGCGTCTCATTGATACTTTTAGGGAATTGGGACTGTATGTGGGAAGCGTGGTGCTGACCCGCTACAATGGACAGGCATCTGCCAATGCATTTTTAAAGCGTCTGACTGCCCTTGGCATCCGCTGCTACAGACATTACCCGATTGCAGGATACCCTTCTGATGTGGCCCACATTGTCAGCGATGAGGGGCTTGGCAAGAATGAATATATTGAGACAAGCCGTTCCCTGATCGTAGTGACTGCACCAGGCCCGGGCAGCGGTAAGATGGCCACCTGTTTGAGCCAGCTGTATCATGAGCATAAGCGTGGTGTCACTGCAGGATATGCCAAGTTTGAGACTTTCCCCATCTGGAATCTGCCATTAAAGCATCCAGTGAATTTAGCTTACGAGGCTGCTACTGCAGATTTAAATGATGTCAATATGATTGACCCATTCCACTTGGAGGCCTACGGCAAAACTGCGGTAAATTACAACCGTGATGTGGAGATCTTTCCGGTACTCAATGCAATTTTTGAACGGATCCAGGGTTCTTCTCCATATAAGTCTCCTACAGATATGGGGGTCAATATGGCAGGCAATTGTATTATTGATGATGAGGCATGCTGTGCAGCTTCTAAAATGGAGATCCTGCGCCGCTATTATACTGCCTGTGTCAACCGTATGAAAGGAAAAGGGGATGAATCAGAGATCCTCAAGTTAGAACTGTTAATGAACCAGTCCGGTACCAGCCCTGAGATTTTCCCGGCAGTATCTGCAGCACTGTTAAAGGCAGAGACCACTGGAGCTCCTGCAGGTGCTATGTGTCTGCCAGATGGCCGTGTGGTGACTGGTAAGACTTCCAGCACGTTAGGAGCAGCTTCTGCTATGCTGTTAAATGCTTTAAAAGCACTGGCAGGCATTGGAGATGAATTTGACCTGATTTCTGCAGGGGTATTAGAACCTATCTGTGATTTAAAGACCTGTTATCTCAACCATAAGAATCCACGTCTCCATACAGATGAGGTATTGATGGCGTTGACGATATCTGCCCTGACCAATCCCATTGCAAAAAAAGCGCAGGAACAGCTGGGCAATCTGCGTGGCAGTGATGCACACTTTACAGTGATTTTAAGTGATGAAGATGAAAAGCTGCTGCGTCGCCTGGGCATCAATGTAAGCTGTGAACCACAGTATGAAACCAAGCGTCTGTACCATAAATAATCTGAAATAAAATCAAAATCCAGAGCCTGCCGGGGTGTGAACTGTTCTCTGTAAAAGAAACAGGGAGCCGTTCAACCTGGCAGGCTCTTGTTATCTGAAGCAATTACACAGAGTAAGAATAAATGCTCTTATGAATGACAATAGAAAGCTGGCAGGTGTGTTTTCTATTGATTTGTCTGTTTAGGCCCACATACACAGGAAAATAGTTTTCTGCATATGGTTCTGCAGGTGCATCCGAGATCCTGTCTCAGCACCCGGAAAATACCCCACATGCCGGATTCCACATCCCATTTCAGACTGCCGGAGCGGTACAGGTAGTCACCAGGCTCTGCAGCGCCCTTTTGCAGCTCCATGTTATAGGTGTTGCCAATGCTTACAGCACCCTGGAGCGGAATGGTATGGGAGTATGGGTCGTCTGGCTGTTTTTTCCAGGTGTGGCCATGGATGCAGAAGCTGGTATTTCTGGGTTTATCAGCAGGCATGACTGTCCGAAAAATTACACGGTCACCGGTATAGGCCTTAAAAACCGGAGTGGCAGGGTCACCGTGGATGCGGCTGTTAAATACCTTTGCAATCTGTGGGTTGCGCTTTAGTCTGTTGGCAAACCGCTCTGAGCGATAGTTGTAACCCTTTTCGCCGGTGTCTTCTGCATCTACCGGTTCTCCTTCATCTCCTACAGCAGTTTCCACCAGCACATCATCCTTGTCTAGCATACGGATTCCGTTTTGCCCGATCACCACACATTCTCTGAACCGCTCAATGCCGGGGGCTACGATCACTGCAGACTCTCCTGTAACGGTTTTGGCAAGGGAGAAGCTTTTATACCAGGCAGCCCCTGCAGGTTCTATGATGATGACTCCAAAGAGGCCATGGAGACGGTGGTTGCGCATATCTCCAAAGGACTGTATGGTGCAGGCACCATATTCCTGATCTGCATGCCACAGGTATTTCTTGCTTTCTCCAACGCCTACCGTCTGTTCATGGTTGTTGTATCCTACATTGATTCCCGAATCCCACACCGGGTCGTAGTGCAGAAACTGGGGATTGATGGATACCCGCATGGAAGGGGTATGGGCGTAGTCTAAGGGCACCCTTGGGTAGTCAAAATAGGGGATGGGTGTCTGGGGGTCAAACAGGTTGTGCAGGGTAACTTCGATCCAGTCTCCTGCATTGGCACGCAGGATCAGAGGCTTTGGCTGGTAAGCGGGTTCCATGGCCTGCTTTGCTTCTTCCAGAGGCACAAACAAAAGGCCGTCCGGGTCATGGTCTCCATGGCGGTTATAGGCAATGGGGCGGTGGATGGCTGCGATCTCGTATTTGCGGATGACTGCATCCTTGCCGGGACATGGAGGCAGAGGGACGATGCTGCTTTTGCCTTTGCAAAGTGGTTTCAGCCGCTTGTGTACATGCCGGTACACACGGATGATCCCCCAGAGTCCCAGCCATGCATCGTCTATGCCGCCAAAGTAATAGAGATAATCTCCGGGGCGGTAGGAGTTTGCGATCCGGATGTTAAATGCTTCTGAAATGCCCAGAGTCTGAGTAGCTACCACAGGAGAAGCAGTATTGGTCACTTCCTTCTTCCAGGACAGTCCGGTGAGGTTAAAGGCATGCTGTTCTTCGTGGGCACCGTCCAACAGCCGTATGACCATTTCATCTCCCGGATAGGCTTCCAACAGCGGTGTGGCAGGATCTCTGTGAACCAGGGAGCTGAACAGATAGGCAGGATCCTGGCAGGACTTTAACCGCTCTCTCATGGGTTCGCATCGGTAATTAATGCCCATGACGCCGGGATCGTTGTGAGAGCCTGGGACTGCAGGAGGGTTTAATGCGTTCCCATCCTGATCAAACAACAGAGCAAAATCGTGGACAAACAATACAAACTCCCTAAAAGCAGTGCCGTCTTTTCGCCTGATCACTGCTTTTGTGCCATGGGAGATCTCCTTGCCTGTGCGGATGTTGTGGAAGGTGGCGCCAGCTTCCTCTACGATCAGGGCTCCAAAAACCCCATGCTGCTGGTGGGAGTTGGCAAACAGATGATCGTGGAAAAATACCGTGCGCAGCTCTGTATCTGCAAAAAAACGTTCGATCAGGGTTTCATACCGTCTGGCTCCTGCAATGTTGTTCCAGCCATTGGCAGCGCCGTCTGATACAATGGTGTCAAATTTTACCAGATGAATGTGGTACCCGGCAATGTCTGTTTTGGTATGCATCTGGAAAGGACTTTCCTCCAGATAGTCTGGAAGCAGATTGGTCAGGCGGATCTCCACACAGTCTCCTGCATTCACCCGGATCACAAGAGGCTCTGCACGGAGCTTTTGACTTTCTATCTTTTGGATATAAGCATCCAGACCTCCATGCTTTTCCAGCTCTGATTTCAGTACAAAGAATCTGCCCTGAGGGTCATGCCAGCCGTACCGGTTGTAGGTGACCCTGGCCTGCACCAGTGCAATTTCAAATACTTTCAGATCACAGTCTGTGTCACAGGGACAGGTATCTGTATAAAGGGCTCCGGGGGCAAAGCCTCTTGCAAAATTTGCCTGCTCTAATAAGGTGGGACTGATCTGGTTGGCACCATCAGGACTTAGGATGCCAAAGGGCGGCTGCAGAGGCGGTTCTCCAAAGGTACCCTGCAGGAATCCAGGATATCCGGGGTGCAGACGGTCCTTTTTTGGTGGTGCAGCCCGGTCTGCAAGGGGGCAAAGGGGCGGGATCGGGGTGCCGTCCGGCAGGGTGCCTGTGCCATCCTCTAACCGGTCATGAATACGCCACAGGGTCCACATACCCTCATGAAAATGGGGGTACAGGTGGCAGTGGAAGATCACATCACCAATGGTACCATTTTGGCTGCCTGCCCCATGGAGGATATCCAGCGTATAACATTCCTGGGGACTGATGGAGATGGAGTCAATGATGGTGGAGGACGGGTTGTCCCCTTGTAACCGCCACTGATGGTTGTGCAGGTGGAATACATGGGTCTCTTTGATGCCTCCATGGACCAGACGGATCTTGGCAGGGTCACCTACATAAGCCCGCAAAATCGGCGGTGCAGGATCTCCATATACCCAGGAACTCATGGAAATGTCTTCCCCGGTGTCCCCATGGTCGTGTCCAAGGGGCAGTCGGTTGCGCATAGGCTCTGCACGATAGCTGATGCCGGTGGTAGCAGAGGGGAGGCCGGTGTGTGGGTCTGTTGGCTGGCTGCCGTCTTTGTCTTTGACTTCCAGTTCATCATGGAAAAAGACGGTATATTCCCGAAAAGCAGGTCTGGTGGGATGGTAAATATCTGCAAACAGGCCGCTTTCTATAGGCTCTCCGGTCTGGGGACTCAGCCATTTGGATTCTGCGGCTTCCACAATGATGGCGCCAAAGAGGCCGTGGACGTTGGTGCCTGCTTCACTGCTGCTGGCATCTCCCATGTCATGGAACAGATACACACCCTCCTGGAGGGCATACCAGGTGTACGTGATCTGCTGTCTGGTAGTAGAATCTCTGTTAAATCCTACATTGGCTCCACCAGAGGTCTGTACATCATAGGCCAGCCCCTGTACATGAATGGACAGGGGGCGGTTTAAGCAGTGGGAAAAGGTGATCACTACCCGTTCCCCCACATTTGCACGGATGACCAGAGGCATGACTTCTTCATATGGCTGGGGCACTTCCTGCTGAAAATTGCGCAGAGCGCCCTCCTGAATACGGGCTGCATCTTTTTTCAGGACATAAAGCAGTCCATCCGGGTCGTGGTCACCGTATTTGTTATAAACAATGGGGATCTGTATGGCCTGGATCTC
>JBGVQN010000062.1:0-51225 GCA_045127535.1 Lachnospiraceae bacterium
AGTCTGCCCAGAAAGAAAGCTGGGCTTGTTTTGTATACCAAAAAGATGTATATTAAACCCACAAGTTATTGTCTGATACTTTATCAGTACATCATGGGTGAACTCTACACCATTATTTCCGAAGGTAAATTTACGCAATCGGAAAGCGTGCTTGTACATTGAGTTGAGGATGGATTTGTGGTACAATGAATGAGTGAGTAAATGGTTTTCGGAATGCTGCAGGAAGGTGCAGGCGCAAAGCAGCTGCAGCATTTGGAATGTGGTATACAATGTAATAGAAACAGAGGATTGGATATGGATTTATTTGCATATATGCGGGAGGAGGCTGCCAAAAAGGAATCTCCCCTGGCTTCCAGAATGCGGCCGGAGCGGTTGGAGGAAGTGGTAGGACAAAAGCATATTTTGGGAAAGGGCATGCTGCTTCCAAGAGCCATTCAGGCGGATAAGTTAAGCTCCGTGATTTTCTACGGCCCTCCGGGGACAGGAAAGACTACCCTTGCCAGGGTCATTGCCAATACCACCAGTGCAGCCTTTTGCCAGCTCAATGCCACCTCAGCAGGCAAAAAGGATATGGAGGAAATGATCAGTCGTGCCAAGGATAACCTGGGCATGTACGGAAAGAAAACCATATTGTTTATTGATGAGATCCACCGGTTTAACAAGGGTCAGCAGGATTATCTGCTGCCCTTTGTAGAGGATGGTACCGTGATCCTGGTAGGCGCTACTACAGAAAATCCTTATTTTGAGGTCAATGGGGCGCTGCTGTCCAGGTCTGTGGTATTTGAGCTAAAGGCTTTGGATGCAGCAGACATCAGGGAATTGATCTGCAGGGCAGTGTATGATGAAAAGAAAGGCATGGGCAGCTTTGGAGCAGAGATCCATGAGGATGCCCTTGCATTTTTAAGCGATGCAGCGAATGGAGATGCCAGAGCTGCGTTAAATGCCATTGAGCTTGGTATCCTGACCACACCCAAGGGAGAGGATGGAAAGATCCATATTACCTTAGAGGTGGCAGAGCAGTGTATACAAAAGCGGGTGGTGCGTTATGATAAAGAGGGGGACAACCACTACGACACCATCAGTGCTTTTATCAAAAGTATGCGGGGCTCTGACCCGGATGCAGCAGTCTATTATCTGGCCCGGATGCTTTATGCAGGAGAGGACATTAAATTTATTGCCAGACGGATCATGATCTGTGCAGCTGAGGATGTGGGCAATGCAGATCCACAGGCGCTGCAGGTGGCAGTGTCTGCATCACTGGCAGCAGAGCGTATTGGGATGCCGGAGGCACAGCTGATCCTGGCACAGGCTGCCATTTATGTAGCCAGCGCACCAAAAAGCAATGCCTGTACCAATGCCATCTTCAGCGCCATGGAATATGTACAGTCTCATAAGACACTGCCCATTCCGGTGCATTTGCAGGATGCCCATTATAAGGGCGCAGGCAAGTTAGGACATGGTGTGGGATATGAATATGCACATGACTGCCCCAATCATTTTTCAGCCCAGCAGTATCTGCCGGAGGGGATGGAGGCAGTGCGCTTTTATCATCCCACGGAGATGGGGTGTGAGAAGCAGGTGAAGGAGCATCTAAGCCGCATATACAGGGAAGCCGGACGGACAGACAGATCGTATGAATGAGGTGGGCGTTTGGGCGTATGATGTTGTGCTGATGCTGCAGCGGAGACAGATCGTATGAATGCGGTGGCGTGCAGGGGAGTGCAGCATGACAGCTGACAAGACTCCGGCATACCTTTTACAACGTATAGGAGATAGATGTGGAGCAAATGCATACAGAGCATCCTGTAAAGAATACAGGCATGTGTTGGTACAGCAGGGTGCAGGTGCATTTAGAAATTGGAGGAAATGATGAAGGTTACAGAACGAATTGCAGCCCTCCGTCAGCAGATGGAGGCAAAAGGAATTGATGTGTATCTGGTGCCTACAGCAGATTTTCATGAATCAGAGTATGTAGGAGCCTATTTTAAGGCAAGAGCCTTTTTAACAGGCTTTACAGGCTCTGCAGGTACAGTCATTGTCACCAGAGAGGAAGCAGGGCTGTGGACAGACGGCAGATATTTTATTCAGGCGGAAAAGCAGCTGGAAGGCAGCGGCATCACCCTGTACCGTCTGGGAGAACCGGGTGTGCCGGATGAGATCGCTTTTATCCGGGACAGGCTGCCGGAGGGCGGATGCCTGGGCTTTGACGGCAGAGTGGTCAATACTGCCCTGGGAGAGCGTCTGCGTGGAGCTGCAGAGGAAAAACATGGGCAGGTAGCAGTACAGTGGGATCTGACAGATGCCATCTGGCAGGATCGTCCTGCACTGAGCCGGGAGCCAGCCTTTTTACTGCCGGAAAAATACAGCGGAAAGTCTGCTGCTGAAAAGTTAGCCCAGATCCGTCTGCAGATGCAGCAGGCCGGGGCAGAGGCGCATCTGGTGACGACTCTGGATGACGTATGCTGGATCTGCAACATCAGAGGCAATGATGCAGGCAGATTTCATGCAGTGCTGTCCTATCTGCTGATCACCATGGAGCAGGCAGTGCTGTACGTGGCAGAGGAAGCCTTGAATGCAGAAATACAACAGTATCTGACAGACAATGGCATTACAGTTTGCCCTTATGAGGCAGTTTATGAGGGGGTACAGAACCTGTCTGTATCTGCCATCCTGCTCCAAAAGAGCAAAGTCAATTACCGTCTCTACAGCAGTCTGCCTGCAAGCTGTCAGGTGATAGATGGAGTCAATCCTGCCATCTATCTGAAAGCAGTCAAAAATCCGGTAGAGCTTGCCAATACCAGGCAGGCACATATCAAAGATGGGATCGCAATGGTAAAGTTCCTGTACTGGCTGAAGCATACCGTTGGGACAAAGCCTGTCACAGAGCTGGAGGCCTCTGACTATTTGGAACAGTGCCGCTATGCACAGGGGGCTTTGGATCTGAGCTTTGATACCATCTGTGCCTACGGCCCCAATGCTGCCATGATGCATTATTCAGCCACCCCACAGTCCAACGCACTGCTGCAGCCGGAAGGCTTTTTGCTGGTAGACTCCGGCGGACACTATATGGAGGGCTCCACAGACATTACCAGAACCATTGCACTGGGGAAATTGAGTGAGGCACAGCGTCTGCATTTTACAGCAGTGCTGCGAGCCAATCTGAATCTGGCCAACGCCCGTTTCCTCCACGGCTGTACCGGCCAAAGCCTGGATATCCTGGCCAGAGGCCCCATCTGGGATCTGGGACTGGATTACCGCTGCGGCACAGGACATGGCGTAGGCTACCTGCTGAGTATCCACGAGCCACCCAATGGCTTCCGCTACAAACAAGTACCGGAGCGCATGGACAGTGCAGTATTGGAGCCCGGCATGATCACCACAGACGAGCCTGGCATATACCTGGAAGGCCAGTACGGTATCCGTACAGAAAACGAGCTGATTTGCCAGGTAGCAGAGGAAAATGAGTACGGCCAGTTCCTTGCATTTGAAAACATCACCTACTGTCCAATTGATCTGGATGCCATTGAACGCTCTGCACTGACAGCGGAGGATGTAAGACGGTTAAATGCATACCATAAGATGGTATACGATACCCTGGCACCGTACCTGGAGGAAGAAGAAGCTGCTTGGCTGAAGGACGCCACCAGGGAGATTGTATAAGACTACAAAAAATATAGAAAAGAGGATCAACATGAAAACAGAATCAGTATGGAAAACTTATGATGAAACCGCTTTGGCAGAATTAGAATGCCTGAATCAGAATTACAGAAGCTTTATCAGCAGCTGCAAAACCGAGCGGGAATGTGTAAAAGAAGCCATTGCCATGGCAGAATCCAAAGGCTACAGAAACCTTGCAGACATCATTGCTGCCAAGGAAGCCTTAAAGCCAGGCGACAAGGTATATGCCAACCAGATGGACAAAATGCTGGCACTCTATCACATTGGTACAGCGCCAATGGAACAGGGTATGAACATTCTGGGCGCCCATGTGGATTCCCCAAGACTGGATGTAAAATTCAATCCGCTGTATGAAAATCATGAGCTGGCATATCTGGATACCCATTATTATGGCGGCATCAAGAAGTACCAGTGGGTATGCCTGCCTATGGCCATTCATGGTGTGGTGGTAAAAAAGGATGGCACCAAGGTAGAGGTAGTCATTGGTGAAAAAGACATTGACCCGGTCGTTGGCATTACAGAACTGCTGATCCACCTTTCTGCAGATATGATGCAGAAAAAGGCCTCTGAGGTGATTCAGGGAGAAGACCTGGATGTACTGGTAGGCTCAAAGCCATTGGCAGGAGAGGAAAAGGAGCAGGTAAAAGCTGGTATCCTGGGGATCCTGAAGGAAACTTATGAGATCGAGGAAGCAGACTTCCTGTCTGCAGAGCTGGAAATCGTACCTGCAGGCGCTGCCAGAGAAGCAGGTCTGGACAGAAGTATGATCATGGGCTACGGACAGGATGACAGAGTATGTGCGTATACTTCTCTGGAAGCCATGTTAGATCTGGAGGCCATTCCGGAGCGTACTGCAGTGTGCCTGCTGACAGATAAGGAGGAGGTAGGAAGCTACGGCGCTACCGGTATGCATTCTGCATTCTTTATCAATATGACTGCAGAGGTATTAGACCGTATGAATGGGTACAGTGAGCTGGCATTGAAGCGTACCCTGCAGCATTCCTGCATGCTTTCCAGTGATGTAAGTGCAGCATATGATCCGTTGTATGCATCTGCTTCCCAGGAATCCCACGCAGCATTCTTTGGTCACGGTATCTGCTTTAACAAGTATACCGGCAGCAGAGGAAAGTCCGGTTCTAACGATGCCAACGCAGAATACATAGCAAAGATCCGTAAGATCATGGACGATGCCAATGTAGCATTCCAGTTCTGCGAGCTGGGCAAGGTAGACCAGGGCGGCGGCGGCACCATTGCGTATATCCTGGCAAACTATGGTATGGAAGTCATTGACTGCGGCGTGGCAGTGCTGTCCATGCATGCACCTTGGGAGATCACCAGCAAGGCAGATATTTATGAGGCAAAGAAGGCATATGCAGCATTCCTGCGTAACTGTAAGTAAAACAGGGAATGAAATGGGTTGCGATACCTCTTGTTCATATTGTAACCGCAGAAGATGCGGAATTTGGAAAGTTTTGCGGTTAGTAACCGCAAAACTTTTGATAAATGGGCATAGTTGCGGAAAGGAATACCAAGATCATACTGTCAGATGAAAGGCTTGCGGATTGAAAATGAATAGCAATCTGAACAAGTCGCAGATATGCTTTAAAATTTGTTGAGAACAGGAACTTTCAGTTTGGACCTCAGTTTGACCAAGCTGAATAATTGAAAGATAGAATAAAATGCATATAGCCATTATGGAGATTTGTGATATGCCCCCGGTCTACTTGACAGGGGCATATCATTGGCCTCTGTAATGGCTATTATTATACTCGATAGAAGTAAGCAGGGATGCCGAAACTGTTGAGGCGTTGGAGTATCGTGTAGCAGTCAGTCGCAGTACTAGGATGTATGCTTTCCTGTGGCAAAGGAGTTATAGATATTGGTTATAGCGTTTTAGAGGATACAGGTATTATACATAAAAATCCAAATGTGGTATTTTGGTCTTGTGATACGAATTGGAAACAGGAAAAAATTTGCAAAAGTGGAATGAGTGATATGCTTGTATCGTCAAAAGGGCGTTATGCAGGTAGTAAACACATTTCTCGATCATGTATGTGCAGCTGATTTGATAGGTGTTGAGCAGAATATATAGATTTGCTCAATTTATATAGAACAATAGAGAGAAAGAGGATGATAAAATGAAGAGAATATTATGTTTTGGTGATTCGAATACATATGGTTACATTCCCGGAGGAGCGGGAAGATACGGTGAAAATATCAGATGGACAGGAAGGCTGCAGGATAAAATGTCCACAGAAGCTATCATTATTGAAGAAGGATTGTGTGGAAGAACTACTGTTTTTCAGGATGAATTAAGAATAGGTAGAAAGGGGATAGAATTACTTCCCGTTTTATTGGAAAGTCATGCACCACTGGATGTAGTAGTGGTTATGCTGGGAACAAATGATTGTAAAACAGTATATGGAGCATCGGCTGAGGTAATAGGAAAAGGCATTGAGAAAATCATAGGTCAGATAAGAGCTATATTGCCTGAGACTAGGATATTATTGATTTCCCCTATACTGTTAGGAAACGAAGTATGGAAAACGGAATACGATCCCGAATTTAACAAGGAATCCGTTCTGGTTTCAAAAAAATTGAAAAGTGTGTATAAGAAGATTGCAGAAAGAAATCATTGCATGTTTTTGGCTGCATCGGACATTGCGAATCCTTCTGAAAAAGATCAGGAACATTTAGATGAAAGAGGACACGAAAAACTTGCGAATGAGATTTATGAAAGGATAAGAAGTGACTTTACAACAACGTAAACAATATAGGGCAGGGTATTGACAAAAAGTGTCAAAGCGCTAATATATACATACCATATTTATAAAGTAGGAAAATAAAATTTGAGGTGTACTATGACATTAACGCAACTAAAATATGTAATCACGATTGCAGAGGCAAAATCCATGAATGAGGCTGCCAAGCAACTATTTATATCGCAGCCGAGTTTATCTTCAGCACTTAGGGAGCTGGAAGATGAAATTGGAATAGAAGTGTTCAGGAGAAGTAACAAAGGTGTATTTGTAACCCCAGAGGGAGAGGAATTTATTGGATATGCAAGACAGGTTGTTGAGCAGTATATGTTGATTGAAACGAAATATATTGATAAGACAAATATCAAGAAGAAATTTGGTGTATCTACCCAGCATTATACCTTTGCAGTAAAAGCATTTGTTGAGATGGTAAAGCAGTTTGGCATGGATGAATATGAATTTGCCATTCATGAGACAAAGACTTATGAGGTAATAGAGGATGTCAAAAATTTTAGAAGCGAGATTGGCATCTTATATATAAATTCCTTTAATGAGAAGATATTGAATAAACTGTTTTCTGAATATGGATTAGAATTTCATCCGATATTGGACTGCCATATTTATGTATATATGTGGAAAGGGCATCCTTTGTCAAAACGTAAAAAAATAGTTTTAGAGGATTTGGAAGATTACCCATGTCTATCTTTTGAGCAGGGCAATAATAATTCTTTCTATTTTGCGGAAGAGGTATTAAGTACATATCATTATAAGCAGTTGATTAAAGCAAATGACAGAGCCACTCTGCTTAATCTGATGGTGGGCTTAAATGGCTATACTTTATGTTCCGGAATTATCTGTGAGGAATTAAATGGTTCAGATTACTGTGCAGTTCGCTTAAAATCAGATGAAATAATGACCATAGGATACCTCTCTCGTAAGGGTGTTGCAATAAGCTCTCTTGGACTGAAATACATAGAGGAATTATCAAAATATAAAGATAAGGCATTGAAGTAAAATTATTAAGTTATTTGTTTGGTTTTTATAGAAAAATAAAATACACTAATCCAATAGGAATATAGAAGAATATTGGAAGATAACGAGAACAAAATGACCAGATATAGAAAACGGTAGCGATTCTATATCCGGTCATTTTTTATATGAATTTGGGAATGCAGCTGCATGGTAATTACGGGTTAGATAAGAAGTTTGTATTAAGTTATAATTGATAGCTATAGCAGATAAAAGGATATGCGTATTATACAATAATTTTGAAGTGTGCTATCCTAAAATTATACAAAACAGATAGGAAAAATAATAAAAGAAAGGCAAGAGGTGAACAGTAGATGGATGTAGATGTATTGACAAAATGTATTCATTTAAAAAATAAATCAAAGGATAAGTTCTATGGAGCTGTCAGCTTTCCAATTTTTCAGACTGCAACCTTCGCTCATCCGAGTGTTGGAAATAGTACGGGATATGACTACAGTCGACTTCAGAATCCAACCAGAGAGCATCTGGAAAAAGTGGTTGCAGCTTTGGAGAATGGAGTAGATGCTCTGGCATTCTCCAGTGGAATGGCAGCCATAACGGCACTTATGGAATTATTCCAGCCGGGTGATCATTTAATTGTAGATACTGATTTATATGGTGGAACGGTTCGTCTTTTTGATCATATCAGTGAAAAAAACGGAATTGAAGTAACAAAAATTGAATGCAATTCGGAAAATGTGCAAAATAGCATAAAGGATAACACGAAAGCAATTTATAATGAAACACCAACGAATCCTATGATGAATTGTTGTGGCGAAACTAAGAGGTAAAGGCGATGAAGAAAGAATATTTCAGTGTAGAGAAAGACGGTTTTTATGGAGTATATTTTCAAAATGAAACACTTTGCATTTCCACAATCTATGCTTCAAATGATGCTGCCTGTAGTTTCCGGGATTTTTGTAGGAGCTGTAATTAAGGCGGGCAGAAAGCATCCGAAGGAATGTAAGGCAACAAGAATTGATGTAGATAAAAACATGACTAGAATTTTGGCAGAGTGGTAAGGAGAAACTAAAAATATTGTGGTAAAAAATGTACGATCGAAACGGGAAAAAGAAAAGAGAATAGTTTCCATGATGATTGCTTTGTATTGTAAAAAGAAGCATCACAGGAAGAAAATACTTTGCCCAGAGTGTGCGGAACTTCAGGCATATGCCATGCAGCGCAGTGATAAATGTCCCTTTATGGAGACGAAGACATTCTGCTCCAATTGTAAGGTGCATTGTTACAAGCCGGACATGAAAGAGAAAATAAGGGAAGTTATGAAATTTTCGGGACCAAGGATGATTTTCCATCATCCGATTATGGCAATCAGGCATGTGATAGAAAGTAAACGGGAGAAATCCTAAGTTTTTTGTGCACTATCTTGGACAAAAAAGGTTGAAGACGCAGGAAAAATTTTATCTGGCTGATCCGGCACTGCGGTATAGTGTTTTGGGGTATACAGGTGACAGCGCAGCAGCTATGCTGGAAAATATGGTGTATCTGGAATTGCTGCGGCGCGGGTACGAAGTGTGTGTTGGAAAGCTGGATGGGTTTGAAATTGATTTGGTGGCAACCAGACAGGAAGAAAAAATCTATGTGCAGGTAGCAAAGCAAATCACACAAGACAGTACCAGAGAGCGTGAGTATGGAAGATTGCTGGAGCTTCAGGATAATTATCCAAAGTATGTGCTTTTGCAGGATGCGTATTCAGGAGGAAATTATCATGGGATTCAAACCATGCATATTGCGGACTTTTTGTTGAGAGAAGCGTTTTGATGTGTTTATAGATAATATAGAGTGGGAATAAACTGGTATTCTCTATAAAAATTCTTTTGATGCGGCGGGTGTCCGTAAAATAGTTAAAGCCAAGCTGCATTTTACAGTTTGGCTTTAATTGTTACTCACACTATATGATTAGATTCTGTCGATGGAAGCGTGTCCTTAAATTTACTAAACAGATTAAAACTGGTCAGTCTTTTGATTTAGAGGATTTCCAAGTCACAACTGCAAGAATACTACAAACGATAGCCACACCAATACAAACGGCTCTTACAATGTTGCTTAAATCCAAGAAACCACTACCTGTGACCATAATAGCACAAATGATTGCTACAATGGTTACAAGCACCAAAACGATACTAACAACCTTTAAAATAGTATTCTTTTTCATACAATCACACTCCTTTGTCTAATTGGAATTTACTTGTATCTTTTTAACTTCACAATGTCTTTAATCAAAAGGGCGATTGTTCCACATACTGCTACAATAGAGGCTATGTATGCAATCTCCTTTTGCATTGAAAAATTGTAAACGAATACAATGATTGCTGCAATTACAAGCAAAATTTCAATTACAATTTTATATTTCAATTTCATACAATTACGCTCCGTTGTCAAATATTTATTTATCTATCTGTTTCTATCTTATCACATGAAATCAAACTATACAAGAACAAGAATAGCAGATTATACTGTTGTTCCTGTTAACTGTTTTATGATGCCCGTACTTCACAGGGGGCCGTTCATATATACATAGGAGTATTTGTTTCCTTCAAAGCCCGATTGTACCAGATTTCGATGTTGACGAAGCCGATTTTTTGCTGTTTTCAATTTGCACAGCTTATTGTATCTTATAAAAGATTTATATACAGGATTTATCTGGCTTAAACACAGAAAAACAAGAAAAAATAACGCATCTAAAACAAAAAAATGGTTTACACAAGCAAAAAATACGATATAATAAATATATGAACCAAGAACATAGAGAGGTTTCGTATGCTGATATATTATCGTTTTAATAATTTTTGTTCATTTAATTGCGAAAGTGAATTTTCCATGAATGCACCAACTGGAAAAGTAAAAAAACGCTTCCCTGACAATTATGTTGCATCAGACGATGGATTTGATTTGTTGAAGTCAGCAGTGATTGTGGGAGAGAATGCGGGAGGTAAGTCTAATTTTATAAATAGCTTAAAATATTTAAAATCTCTTTTTGTGACAAACAGTCCTGTGAGATCAGTGCGCCCGTATGTCAATGCAGTCAGTCTGCAGGAAAATAGCAATCCGATTCAAAAGTTTGAGCTTTGCTTTAGAGCTGAGAACGGGAAAATCTATATTTATGAATTGCAGGTGGATGAAACAGGGATCGTTCTTGAAAAATTGCAAGCGTTAAAAAAGAAAAAAGGAACTCCAAATACAATTTTTGAAATCAGTAATACAGAAGATGGAACATGGAGAATCATTGCCGAAACCATAAATAGCTTATCAACGAGCAAGAATAAGTTTCTCTTTGGAAATAGTTCAAAGAGCAGCATGAATATTGGATTGTTCGTTTCAAAATATGCCTTATTGGGAGATGCAGATGCATTGGCTGTGGTAGATTGGGTGACAAATGTGTTATACCCGGAAGCCTTAGGGACAGATGTGACAGAAAATGCTGTAAAACAAGATGCGGATTTGAAAGTACTAGAAGATAGACGATATTTGGATATTTTCCGTATGGTTGATTACAGTATTTGCGGCATTGAACTGGATCGAGAGAAGCCGTATAGTAAGTCTATGATTATTCGTAAAGATGAACATGGCAATTGTTTTAGAAGAGAAATTCAAATGGATTCTACTGGTGTTCGTGAATTTTTTGCGTGGGCAGTTCATATTTTCCGTGTTGTCTATGAGAACAAGGTCGTTTTTGCAGATGAAATGGACAGAGTATTAAATCCAATTTTATCAGACAGAGTCATTGCGTTTGTGAATGGGGCAGAACACAAAGGGCAATTTATTTTCTCCACTCATAATGTGCTGCATTTGGACTTGAAAACTTATATGAAAGAACAAATTTACTTTGTTACAAAGGACAGGGAGCAATTAACTTCGGAAATCTACTCATTGGCTGATTTTCCGGAAGTTCGTTATGAAACTACAAAGATTTACGAGTTTTATATGAAAGGGATTCTGGGAGGTACAGCATTTGAGTAGACCAAAACGTGAATTACAAAAGCGATTTGTAGTATTTTGTGAGGGGGACACAGAATATAACTATATTGATAAAATGAGAAAACGTCAGGGTGTGTTGATTGCGTTAAAGCCAATTAATATGCATGGTGGTGGTTATTCAAATTTTCTGAAGAAAATAAAAACCGAATCACAGACCAATTGTCTGGCAAAATTTATTATAATTGATGCGGATAGATTGATAAAAAATTATGAGGAAAAAAGTGCGTTTCAGCAGTTGATTGAGTATTGTAGACTGCAAAATAGGAAAGGTACTGTTCCACACTTTTTGATTGTAAATAATCCGGATTTTGAGTATGCGGCATGCTTACATGTGCCGGAATATAAGGGTCAGGAAGTGGTGAAATTTCTGCAATCCACATTGGGTTTCCAAACATTAGAGCAGTTTAAGAAAAATACAGAAGTGTATGAGTGCTTAAATAGTGGTGGACGTTCTTATCAGGTATTGATACAGAAGATCCATGGAATTGAAAAGTTTGTAAAAAACACTTATGCTGTAAAGAAAAAGACATTTGAGATAGCAATTAGCCGTACAGATGTGGATTGGAGCCTGTTAGACAGGAAAGGCAGTAATATGGAAGAATTTTTTGATGTGATAGATTGGTGATTTTTAAGAAGCGTTTTTGGGTCATGTATAAAATAGATAGTCTCATAATGATAAAAAAACAAACAGGGGTATGAAAATCAACTTCATACCCCCTATCAGGATTTAGGATCTACTTACTCCTCTTCCTCAAACTCTTCCTCAACCAACTCATCATACTCCATACTGTCCAACATCTCATCAAATGCCTCAGAAGCAATTTCAAACTCCTCATCATCCAAAATGTTTTCCAGATTTGGCTCTCCGTCAGCCTCGGTATAGCGATACAGGTAGACTTGTCCCTCCTCAGAATCAGGGCCGGACATTGGCAGCAGTGCAATATACTCTCTGCCTCCTGCAGCAAACACATCACCAATGATTGCACATTCCAATTCACTGTCATCATCTAATGTAAGCGTAACAGTTTCCTGGTGTAAAAATTCACTTTCTTCGTAAGCCATAAAGAATACCTCCGTTCTTTTCTTATATTTATGACAACAAAAAGCAGGAAAGCCGTACTTTTTGTTATATCTACTATAAAAAGCATAGCCTTTTAGATCGGTAATCATACAAACAATTACAAATTGATATACAGTACTAACTTGGGAACATATCTGTGAAAACTTCACTGAAGCGGGAGCGCATCCTGCGTGAACATTTTTTTCTGCAGATAAGTTCCTAAGCGTCCGGTTTCATTTACAATTGCCTGTAAATTATACGTTAAAACGGAACAAAATCACATCTCCGTCCTGTACTACATATTCCTTGCCCTCTAAGCGTACCAGACCTTTTTCTCTGGCAGCTGCATAAGATTTGCTGTCTAACAGATCCTGATAATTTACTACTTCGGCACGGATAAATCCGCGTTCGAAGTCAGAGTGGATCTTACCGGCAGCCTGTGGCGCTTTGGTGCCTTTTTGAATGGTCCAGGCACGGGTTTCAGACTCACCAGCAGTCAGATAACTTAACAGTCCCAGCAAATCATAGCTTGCTGCGATCAGCTTGTCCAGACCAGATTCCGTCAGACCCAGCTCGCTTAAATATTCAGCTTTTTCTTCATCATCCAGTTCAGCCAGTTCTTCTTCCAGACGTGCACAGATGACAAATACACCACTGCCATCCTCAGCAGCCAGGGTGCGAACCTCCTGTACATAAGGGTTGTCTGCACCATCATTTGCCAGGTCTTCTTCACTGACATTGGCAGCAAAGATCACAGGCTTTGCTGTCAACAGATTCAAGGATGCCAGGATCTCAGCTTCGTCTTCGTCCTCCAATTCAACGGATTTGGCTGGCTTGCCGTTCTCTAACACCTCACTGATCCGCTTTAACAGATTTAACTCTTTCACCAGACTCTTGTCATTGATGACACTGCGGGTAGTCTTGGCAATACGGCGTTCCAGTACTTCCAGGTCGGAGAAGATCAGCTCTAAATTAATGGTCTCAATGTCACGAAGGGGAGATACGCTGCCCTCTACGTGAATTACATTGCTGTCTTCAAAGCAGCGGACTACATGGACAATGGCATCCACTTCTCTGATGTTTGCCAGGAACTGATTGCCCAGTCCTTCGCCTTTGGAAGCACCTTTTACCAGTCCTGCAATGTCTACAAATTCAATCACTGCAGGTGTAATCTTCTTGGAACTGTACATATCTGCTAACAATCCCAACCGGGCATCTGGTACCGGTACGATACCCACATTGGGGTCGATGGTACAGAATGGATAGTTGGCGGACTCTGCGCCAGCCTTGGTCAGGGAATTAAATAAAGTACTTTTGCCTACATTTGGCAGGCCTACAATACCTAACTTCATGGTAGATTCCTTTCTAAAACATGTATCCGGGATACATGGGTATCACGTCCCTTCTCTATGCAATAAACTCTTTATATATTGAAGAAACACTCTCATACAATATAACACAATCTTAGGGGAAACACAATTGTTTTACGTAGAAGACAACTGGTTTTGCCCAAAGAAATTTGCCGAAAAAATTTGTGAAAAAAATTTGTGCGCAGGGGAAATCCTTAAAAACCCTATTGATTATTTCAAAAGAATCATTTAGAATAGGAATAAGTGGTGATTTGTGGTGGATTATTTGTGAATTGTGGGGGAAAGTAGAGGGATATTTGCAAAAGAGGAGGTGATCGGATGTTCCTGGGTACAATCAACCATACACTTGACACAAAGGGGCGTCTGATTATTCCGCAAAAATATCGTTCACAGTTAGGCGAAGAACTGGTCATAGCCATGGGCCAGGACGGCTGCCTCAATCTCTACCCCAGAGAAGCCTGGGAAAAGTCCATCATGTTCCTGGAAGAACTGGTTACCTTCAATGACGAGAATGCCAGAGAGGTTTACCGTTTCTACATGGGCGGTGCTGACGACAGCATTGAAATGGACAAGCAGGGACGTATCCTGATTCCCGCAGCCCACAGAGAATTTGCAGGTCTGGACAAGGAAGTTGTCCTGGTAGGTGTCCGGGATTTTATTGAGATCTGGGATAAGGATACCTACAACACCAATCACACCTTTAAGAATATTTCCGCAATCTCCAAGCAGATTGTGCTGAAATCGTAATACCGGTCAGAGCGTGACAAACGTATCACAAGCGAAACATTACGTAAAACAATGTGTCTGTACATAGGCAATTGCGAAACGGTATTCACTATCAGCTTTGGGAAGTATCTGTAAGAACATATTTTCTAAGCAGGACTCTTGAAAACGCCGGCACTTTAAATTTTGCGCCATAGGCGCAAAATTTATTAGTACCGCTGCGTTTTCACCGAAGCGAGAGCGGGTCCTGCGTGAAAATATGTTCTTACAGATACTTCTCAAAGCGTCCAGTAAGATGTTTCGCAATTGCTTAGTGTCTGTACACAAAGAAAGGAGGAACCATGGAGTTTGCACATAAATCCATTTTGCTGACTGAAGTAGTAGAAAATCTGAATATCAAGCCTCATGGTTTCTATGTAGATGGTACCCTGGGAGGAGGCGGGCATGCGTATGCAGTCTGTTCACACCTTGGGGAGGGCGGCAGGTACATTGGCATTGACCAGGATGGAGATGCCCTGGAAGCAGCAGGCAGGCGGCTGGCAGAGTATGGAGATATGGTATCCTTTCATCGTGCCAATTATGTGCAGTATGCACAGGTATTGGATGAACTGGGGATTGATAAAGTAGATGGCATCCTGTTGGATCTGGGCGTTTCCAGTTATCAGTTGGACAACGCAGAAAGAGGTTTTACATACAGAGAAGATGTGCCGTTAGACATGCGTATGGACCAGCGGGGCGCCAGGACCGCCAGAGATATTGTAAATGAATACAGTGAAGCAGATTTGTACCGCATCATCCGTGACTACGGAGAGGACAAGTTTGCCAAGAATATAGCAAAGCACATTGTGGCAGCCAGAGCAGCGGAACCCATAGAGACCACAGGCCAGCTGTCAGAGATCATCAAGGGAGCTATCCCCATGAAGATGCGGCTGACAGGAGGACATCCTGCCAAAAAGACATTTCAGGCCATCCGCATTGAGTTAAATGGGGAATTGCAGGTATTGGAGCAGGCCATTGACGGCATGATAGACCGGTTAAATCCGGGAGGCCGTTTCTGCATCATTACCTTCCATTCTTTAGAGGACAGGATCGTAAAAAACAAGTTCAGGGAAAATGAAAATCCCTGTATCTGTCCATCCTCTTTCCCTGTATGTGTATGTGGAAAGGTTTCCAAGGGGCGTGTGATTACCCGCAAACCCATCCTTCCGGGAGCAGAGGAGTTAGAGGAAAACAGCAGGGCCAAAAGTGCAAAATTGAGGGTGTTTGAGCGCAGTTAATCAGTCAATGTTTTGTATAGATAGACCAAAGATGCCAAAAAGTGGAGAGGATTAGAAAGGAGTGCATAGTATGGCACAGAAAAAGGCATATGGAACAGGCAATGGGTATATTGAGGGTACTGTTGTCCGCAGACAGGAAGTAGAGATTCCTGTACCGGGAAGACAGAATGAACGCAGGAGAAGAGCGCAGGAGCAGAAGCGGGAGCAGGCACTGATCCGGGAAGGCAAGGAAAAAGCCAGAGAGTTTAGTTACCTGTATCTGGCGGGATTTGTAGCAGTGTGTGCAGCAGCGTTTGTATTGCTAGGGATTTTTGTACATGGAGAGGCTTCTTTGTACAACCATTCCAGAAATGTTTCAAATCTGCAAAGTCAGTATGAAGAACTGGTAGAAAATAACAATGCTACAGAAGCCAGACTGGAGGCTTCCATTGATTTGGATTACATTTATTCCGTTGCAACTGAGCGGCTGGGAATGAGTTATCCTTCTGAGGGACAGATTATCGACTATATTAATGAAGAAAGAGAGCATGTCAGAAAATATGAGTCCATCCCAAACGAATAAATCCAGGAAAACACAAAAGGAAATCAAACAATATATGCGTTATAAGCTGGTGGGTCTGTTTTTCATGATTGCACTGGCTTTATGCGTCTTATTCGGAAAAATGGTTTACCGGGTTGTTACTGCTCATGAAAGCGATACCCAGACGGTATTAGAGCAGATGAATTATTCCAGCAGCACCATTCAGGCCCGCAGAGGCAGCATATTAGATTGTAATATGAATCCCATTGCGGAAAGTAAGCCTATGTACATTCTGATTTTAGATCCCAAGGTTATGACGTATGATGCCGATCCTGATGATGATGTCAATAATTTAGATGCCACTCTGGAGGCATTGGAGGTCTGCTTTGGACTGAATCAGGAAGAAGTAAGAGCAGCAGTCATGGAGAATACCACTGCCAGTTATCTGCGTTATGGCGGAAAACTGGTGTACACTTATGATGAAATGAATGTCTTTGAGGAATACAAAGCAGAGTTTAACAGCCGTCCTTCTGAAAAGGACGAGGAGGGCAATATCAAAACCCAGGCCAAGATTGCAGGTGTGTGGTTTGAAACGGAATATCAGAGAGTGTATCCGTACAATGATGTAGGAAGTAAGGTAATTGGATTTACTTCTACAGATGGTTCTGCAGGTATTAATGGCATTGAACTGCAGTACAACGATCTGCTTTCCGGTGTCAATGGCAGAAAATATGGGTATCTGAATCAGGAATCTGATTTGGAGAGAGTGACCATTGATGCAGAGGATGGATACACAGTGGTATCTACCATTGATATGAATATCAGCAGCATTATTTCCCGGAATCTGAAAGAGTGGAAGGAAACGTATGGGGCCAGAGCCATTCATGTATTGGCTATGGATCCCAATACGGGAGAGATCAAAGCCATGATATCCGACTCAGATTATGATCTGAACGATCCCAAGAATTTGTCCGGGTATACTTTCCCACAGGTTCAGGAAACCAATGCTGAGACTGGTGAAATACAGTACCGGGACATGACAGATGATGAGAAACAGAATTATCTGTGGAATAATTTCATGGTCAGCGGCACGTTTGAGCCTGGTTCCACAGCCAAGTGTTTTACACTGGCAGCAGCATTAGAGGAAAATGCAGTGACACAGGAAAATGCATACAACTGTACAGGAGATGTTACTTTGAGTAACGGTGTCCGTATCAAGTGTCACAATTACAGCATTGGAGGCTGTGGTCAGATTGATTTAACAGGTGCTTTTACCAATTCCTGCAACGTGGCTTTTGTAGACATTGGACAGGCACTGGGCAGTACCCAGTTTGCCAGATACCAGGAGATTTTTAATTTTGGTCAGAAGACGGGGATTGATTTACCCGGAGAGGCCAGCGGCGCAGGCCTGCTGCATACAGTAGAGTCACTGCAGGTGACAGAACTTGCAACCTGCTCCTTTGGACAGGGCTTTAATGTAAGCATGCTGCAGCTGGCAGCTGCATTTTCTTCCCTGATTAATGGGGGAAATTATTACAAGCCTTATGTGGTAAAGGAGATCATTGACAGTCAGGGCAATATTGCACAGAAGACAGAGCCGGTGCTGGTGCGCCAGACTGTGAGCAAGGAAACCAGTGAGTATTTCAAGGATATTCTCTATGATGTAGTAGAGGAAGGAACTGCCCAGTCAGCCAGGATTGAAGGATACATGTTAGGAGGCAAAACCGGTACAGCTGAAAAGCTGCCTCGTTCTGAGGAAAAATATATTGTATCCTTGATTGCAGCAGCACCCATTGATGATCCGGAACTGGTACTTTATGTAGCCATTGACGAGCCTCAGACCGATATCCAGGCAGACAGTTATCCTGCACAGGAGCTGTCCAGATGGATCTGGGAGGATCTGTATCCTTATCTGGGAATTTATCCGGAGGCACAGTAAATTCATTAATAATTTTCTGACTTTAGCAATACACTGGTAAAAAGACCTCTGGAGGGCAGGTATGCACTGGAGCAAATCTTACCATCGAAAAGGGCTTGTAATTGCGGGGCTGGTGATTGGACTGGCAGCACTGTTTCTGGTAGGCAGGCTGGTAGTACTGATGCTGGTACAGTCAGATTATTATTATGAACTGGCGGAGGAACTGCATACCAGAGAGCGGCGGATCAAAGCTGCCAGAGGCAATATTTATGACAGAAACGGTGTGTTGTTAGCTGGCAATGAGACAGTCTGCACCATTTCTGTGATTTACAATCAGGTAACGGACAGAGAGACAGTCATCAGCACTTTATGTAAAGAGCTGGAACTGTCAGAAGAAACAGTCCGCAAAAAGGTAGAAAAATATTCTGCCAGAGAAATTATCAAAACCAATGTGTCAAAGAAAATTGGAGACAAGATCCGTTCCTATGACCTGGCAGGGGTAAAGGTAGATGAGGACTATAAGCGGTATTATCCCTTTGACGACCTGGCATCTACAGTCATTGGATTTACCGGCAGTGACAATCAGGGCATTATTGGACTGGAGGTTACATATGAGTCGGTCTTAAAAGGCATTGACGGTACCATTCTTACATTGACAGATGCAGCCGGCATTGAAATTGATGCAGCAGCAGAAGACAGAATAGAACCCATTGCCGGCAACAACCTGTACCTGACCATAGATGCCAATCTGCAGCAGTATGCACAGCAGGCTGCAGAAAAGGTCATGGAGCAGAAGGGGGCCAATTCTGTAAGCATCCTGATGATGAATCCCCAGAATGGGGAAATCCTGGCAATGGTGAATGTGCCGGAGTTTAATCTGAATGAACCCTTTACCCTGAACATAGAAACTTCTGGAGAAATTACTGCAGAAGAAAAACAGAATCTGCTGAATCAGATGTGGCGCAACCACATCATCAGTGATACCTATGAGCCGGGTTCTACTTTTAAAACCATCACTGCAGCAGCAGCTTTGGAAGAGAATCTGGTGTCATTAGATGAGACCTTCCACTGTCCGGGGTACTATATCGTAGAGGACAGAAAGATCCGCTGCCACAAAACAGCAGGGCATGGCAGTGAAACCTTTGTACAGGCAACGATGAATTCATGCAATCCGGTATTTATCCAGTTGGGTCTGCGTCTTGGAGTAGACCAGTTTTACAGTTATTTTAAGCAGCTGAAACTGCTGGAAAAAACAGGTGTGGATCTGCCGGGAGAAGCAGCTGCCATTATGCATAATCCTGAGAATATGGGGGAAGTGGAGCTGGCAACCTGTGCTTTTGGACAGTCCTTTCAGGTTACGCCTTTAAGGCTTTTGACCACCATTGCTTCTATTATAAATGGAGGAACTACAGTAACGCCCCATATAGCGAGAGAAATACATAATGCAGCGGAAGATGAGGTAGAAGTCCTCTCTTTTCCATCCGGAGAACGGGTGATTTCAGAAGAAACAAGTGAATCTATGCGTTATATTCTGGAAAAGGTAGTGTCAGAGGGAGGCGGTATCAAAGGAGCAGTTGAGGGGTATCTGATTGGCGGAAAAACTGCTACATCAGAAAAGCTGCCCAGAGGGACTGGCAAATACATTGCTTCTTTTTACAGCTTTGTACCAGCAGATGATCCTCAGATCCTGACGCTGATTACCATTGACGAGCCGGAGGGGGTATATTATGGAGGTACCATTGCAGCACCGGTGTTGAAGGAGATTTATGAAAACGTACTCCCTTATCTGGGCATTGAAAAAAGTGAAGTGACAGAAAATGAAACCGCAGAATAGCATTGAATTTATGAATTTTCAAGGCAGTATTGATTAATTGGAAAAAAAGCATTATACTGTAACATGGTATTTTATATAAAAGGATACCAACTGAAACAAACCGGCCTGTTCACCTATGGCAGGCAGGAAGAAAAAGACGATAGTTCCCTGAATGTTGGGAAATCAGAACGGAGAAGTTTATGATACAGGATTCAATTATCGCATTGTTTACAGCATTTGGCATTAGTGCCCTGGCGGCAAAGCCTCTGATTGCATATCTGAGAAAGCTGAAATTTGGTCAGACAGAGCGTGAGGACGGTCCCCAGAGCCATCTGAAAAAGAACGGAACGCCTACTATGGGAGGAGTGATATTCCTTTTGGGTATCATTATTGCATCCCTTTGCTTTGTAGGCAGATATCCCGGGCTGATCCCGGTACTGTTTGTAACAGTAGGTTTTGGTCTGGTAGGTTTCATTGACGATTATATCAAGGTCGTTATGAAACGTTCTGATGGACTGAGTCCAAAGCAGAAGATGCTTGGACAGCTGATTGTAGCCGGTATCTTTACCTATTATTGTATGACACATGAGGAAATCGGCACAGAGCTGATCATTCCATTTACCGGAGGCAAGACCATAGACATAGGATGGGCATTTGTGGTATTTTGCCCATTTGTGATGATCGGTACAGACAATGGTGTGAATTTCAGTGATGGATTAGACGGTCTGTGTGCCAGTGTGACCGTTATGGTAGCTACATTCTTTACAGTAGTTGCATTTGCCATGGGCAATGAAGTAGCACCTCTTTGTGCTGCTGTAGTAGGCGGTTTAATGGGATTTCTTTTGTTTAATGTACATCCCGCCAAGATCTTTATGGGCGATACAGGATCTCTTGCTCTTGGAGGTTTTGTAGCAGCTACTGCATTTGTTATGCGCATGCCGCTTTTTATTTTAATCATTGGTCTGATATATCTGGTAGAAGTAGTGTCTGTTATGATCCAGGTTCTTTACTTCAAAAAGACCGGAGGAAAACGTTTCTTTAAAATGGCTCCAATTCATCATCATTTTGAATTAAGCGGTTTTTATGAAACACAGATTGTAGCAATTTTCTCTATTATTACTGCAATCCTTTGTCTGGTAGGTTATCTGGCTTTATAAAGCAGATAGGATAAATGGGTTCACTACAGAAATGTAATGCAACCTATGAAGACCATATTGCACAATGCAGATATGGAATGGAAGGAATAAAACGATATGAAAGAAAAAGTTCTGGTAGCAGGCTGTGGAATCAGCGGCATTGGTGCATTAAAGTTACTTTTGCAGGTAGGAGAATCCGTTATTTTATATGACGGCAACGATAAATTGTCAGAGGCTGATGTCCGCCGGAAAGCGGGCGTTGCACAGCCTTATGAACTTGTTTTAGGCCCTCTGACAGAGGAAGTTCTGGCTCAGTTAAAATACTGTGTCATTAGTCCGGGCATTCCTATGGATGTGCCTTTTGCAAAGCAGCTGCAGGAGGCAGGCATTCCTATCTGGAGTGAGATCGAACTGGCTTACCATTTTGGCAAGGGGAGAATTGCTGCCATTACAGGTACCAACGGCAAGACCACAACGACAGCCCTTACCGGTCTGATCATGGAAAACTGGGCAGGTGCAGACAAGACCCATATAGTAGGTAATATTGGTACCCCTTATACAGAACGTGCCCTGCAGATGCAGGATGACAGCATCACAGTAGCGGAGATCAGCAGCTTCCAGCTGGAAACCATTCTGGATTTCCATCCAAATGTATCTGCTATTTTAAACATCACTCCAGACCATTTAAACCGTCATAAGACCATGGACTGCTATGCGCAGGTTAAGGAATCCATTACCAAGAACCAGACAGCAGATGAAGCAGTGATCTTAAACTATGAAGACGAAAGACTTCGTGCCTTTGGGGAACAGGCACCATTAAAGGTCGTATGGTTCTCCAGTCAGAGACAGCTAGAACAGGGATTCTGGATGGATGGCGACACCATCTGCTATAGCCACGACGGAGAAAAAGAAATCATCGGCAGTACAGATGAATTCAATCTGGTGGGTCAGTGTAACTACGAAAACATTATGGCAGCCTGCGGCATTGCCGTAGAAATGGGCGTACCAATGGACATCATCAGAAAATCTGTCCGTGCATTCCATGCAGTAGAACATCGAATCGAGTATACCGTTACCAAAAAAGGGGTAAAGTATTACAACGACTCTAAAGCAACCAACACAGATGCAGCCATCCAGGGCGTAAAGGCCATGACTACAAAAACCATTTTAATTGGCGGCGGCTATGACAAAGGCTCTGAATATGATGACTGGATCGCCACCTTTGGTGACAAAATCAAAATGCTTATTTTAATTGGTGCAACCAGCCAGAAGATCGCAGACTGTGCCAGAAAGCATGGCTTCACCAACCTGTACTTCGCAGAAACACTGGAAGAGGCAGTCCAGACGGCAGCTGCCAACGCAGAACCAGGGGAAGCAGTGTTACTGTCTCCTGCATGCGCAAGCTGGGGCATGTTTGATAACTATGAACAGAGAGGGCGTATCTTCAAAGACTTATGCAGAGGGTTGCCAGAGGCATAAGATAGCAGGACACATATAGGCAGTCTCTGCATAAGATATAACAGGTACCTTTATTGTTTTTCTGTAACAGGTATCTGACAATTCCAGCAAAATTCACAAAGAAAGGGTGGGAAAATGGCAGAAAAAACAGCAGGCGCGGTTTCCAAAAGAAAGCCACGATTTCGGTTTCAGCTGGATAGTACGCTGGATTACAGCCTGATTCTCATCATAGGAATATTGTCTCTGTTCGGTCTGGTGATGATTTACAGTACAACCAGCTATGCAGACAGCATAAGCCACGCAGGAAATTCTTTTTATACAATGAGCAAACAGGCGATATATCTGCTTATTGCAGTACTGGTAATGATTGGAGTATCTGTATTTGATTACCATTTCTGGATACGCCATGCAAAGCTCATGTACATCATTGCAGTGGTTCTTGGTATTACGGTACTGTTTTTTGGAAAAGAGGTAAATGGCCAGAAGCGTTGGTTTGCCATCGGCCCCATTTCTTTCCAGCCGGCAGAATATGCCAAGCTGACGCTGATTATCACTATGGCAGCTATGACAGACTTTTATTATGGGATGCTGCGGTATTACAGAGTGCTGTTTGTGTTTTTTATTGCAGCGCTGCCCATTGCCCTTCCAGTATTATCTGCCAATTTGAGTTCTGGCTTGATTTTGCTTGGAATTGCATTTGCCATGGCATTCATTGCCAGCCGCAGAAAGGTCATTTTCGGAATTGTGATTGCAATTGGGGTAATACTGGTAGTAGTGCTTTATCAGACCGGCATACTGGATATGATTCTGGACGATTACCAGATGAACCGGATCAATGCCTGGTTTGATCCGGTGGCCTATTCCAGCACCAATGGCTTTCAGACTGTACAGGGGCTTTATGCCATCGGTGCAGGAGGATGGTTTGGCAGGGGACTGGGAGAAAGCCTCCAATCACTTGGATATCTGCCGGAAGCACAGAATGATATGATTTTTTCTATTATCTGTGAAGAATTAGGTCTTTTTGGCGCTATATTGGTCATTTTATTGTTTATGCTTCTGGTGTACCGGCTGATGCAGATTGCCAGTCATGCACCGGATTTTCAAGGAACCATGCTGGCAGCAGGTGTAATGGCGCATATTGCCATACAGGTACTCATGAATGTGGCAGTGGTAACCAATACTATGCCAAATACAGGTGTGAGTCTGCCTTTTATCAGCTATGGCGGTTCTTCTGTTACATTTTTGATGATAGAGATGGGGATTGTATTAAATATTTCCAAAAGCCAGAAAACAACCTGACCAGAAAAGGTATGACATAAGCTGTTCCTTT
The DNA here is from genome assembly GCA_045127535.1 of Lachnospiraceae bacterium. Taxonomy (GTDB): domain Bacteria; phylum Bacillota; class Clostridia; order Lachnospirales; family Lachnospiraceae; genus UBA2942. The sequence continues at coordinate 24,068 of JBGVQN010000062.1, forward strand.
GTTACATAGCTGGAGAATATATTGCAACTGTATCCTCTGGCGGATTTTATGGAGCTGAGGGAGGAATCGCTTTGTCAATACTGAAAATTGAGGGAGGTCATGGACTGTCCGGCAGTATTGCCGTACATGGTTCCAAAAATGCAGTACTTCCTATGATGGCTGCTTCCATTCTGTATCCGGGTACTACGGTAATATACGGAGTTCCCCGGATACTGGATGTTTTATATATGATAGAAATACTGGAAACGTTAGGATGCCGGATCGATTATGAGAAGGATGTGATGGTGATTGATGCTTCAGTCATTCATTCTACCTGTCTGCCTTGTGATCTGACCGGTAAAATGCGTTCTTCTGTTTTTTTGTTAGGCCCGCTGCTGGCTAGATGCCAGGAGGCCTGTATTGGTCAGCCAGGAGGCTGCTCAATTGGCAGACGTCCCATTGACATGCATCTGGCTGCATTGGGACAAATGGGAGCAGAGATTACAGAGGAGGATGGCTGGGTAAAGGCCCGGGCATCTGTCCTGAAAGGCTGTGAGATCAGACTGCCTTTCCCATCTGTAGGTGCTACAGAAAATGTAGTGATGGCTGCTGTTACAGCAAAGGGGGAAACCATTCTTTGCAATGCTGCCAGAGAGCCGGAAATAGTAGATTTCTGCAAAATGCTTCAGGCAATGGGAGCAGAAATAAAAGGTGCAGGCAGCAGTACGCTGTGGATCAAGGGAACCCAAGAGTTACATCACTGTGGGTTTTCTGTCAGCGGTGACCGGATTGAGGCTGCTACCTATCTGATTGCAGGTGCCGCCTGTAAGGGGGAAGTGTTGGTGAAAAACATCAATGCAGCCCAGCTTTCCAGTGTTCTTTCGGCGCTTTCCGTCAGTGGATGTGATATTCTCCAGTGTGCAGATGCAGTGTGTATTCGCAGGAAAGACAGGCTTCGGGCAGTGCCTTTTATCCGTACAGCACCATTCCCCGGCTTTCCTACAGATGTACAGTCTCAGATGATGGCACTGTTGTCTATGGCAGAAGGCCGTTCTGTGATTCAGGAAAATATTTTTGAAGGCAGATTTCAGACTGCTTTGGAGTTGCAGAAAATGGGAGCAGATATTACAATAGAAGGAACCAGAGCTGTCATCAATGGAGTTGCCGGACTTACGGGCACAAAGGTATCCGCTGCTGACCTGCGGGGCGGTGCAGCACTGGTCATTGCAGCCCTGGCAGCAGAAGGTACTACAGAAATACACAATTGTACCTATATTTACAGAGGGTATCATTGCTTGGAGGAACAGCTGTCCAGACTTGGAGCAGTGGTTCACAGAATCAATGTGAGCTAAAGGGTAACCGGAACAGGGGCCGGAATTTCTTTTGCAGCAGAAAAGAGGTTGTATGGGGATCCGAAAAAAAAGGATACGCAGAATACTGCTGCCGCTTTTGCTTGCGGCAGCAGCAGGCTGTATCTTATATTTATACAGTATACAGATTACCTCTTATACCGTATCCGGGAATGAGGAATTCAGTGCCCAGGAAATTATTACAGGTATCTTTCCCGGGGAAAAGCCCCCGGGTACCATAGAGGTGTTTTTGAAAAGTGTATTTGGAAAACAGACAGAAGTGCCTTTTCTGGAATCTTATGAAATGACCTTTCAGGACTGGAATACCATTACCATAACTGTGCAGGAACAGCAGATCGTAGGCTGCCTGGATTATGGGGGAAGGTATTTGTATTTCAGTAAGACAGGCACTCTTTTAAAACAGACAGAGGAAAAAAAGGATTATATTCCCGTATACCTTGGCGTTCTGCCCAAAACCATCCAAAAATACAGACAGATCCAAACAGACAGGGAGGGGATTTTCGAAAAGATAAATCAGATCTCCCAGCTGCTAAAGCAGTATGATCTGCAGATTGAACAGGTAGGAATTTCTCTTGCCGATGAAATTACAATGTATTTTGGTAATGTAAAAGTAGATATGGGGGATTTTACCTGCATAGAAGAGAAGGTTGCAGAGTTGTATGGTATGTATGAGCAGCTGAAAGATATGGACGGAACGTTATATCTGGATACATATAACCCGGATCTGGAAAATCAGGAGTTCCATTTCAAAAAGAATTCATAAAAAGCAGAGAAATTACCTTGATTATTTTCGAGAATAATAATATCATATATATAGGCTTAAATTATTTCCATGCAATATAGGGGGAATGTTAGGTTTGTATAGACTTTTCAGAGAAATTGTAGTGGAGTTTGGGGACATTTTTTCTGATGCTTTCCCATATGCTCTTTTTCGTAAGTGCGTTAGGAGGACTTTTTTCAGAAAAAGAGCATATGGGAAAGCATCAGAAAAAATATCCGCAAGAATCCGCTAATTCGAGAAAAAGGAGGAGACAGTTTTGTACGAGATCAGTGTAAATGAGACTGAGGGAGCAGCAAGAATTATAGTTATCGGTGTAGGTGGTGCAGGGAATAATGCTGTAAACCGTATGGTTGAAGAAAATATTTTCGGTGTAGAATTTATAGGAATAAATACAGATAAGCAGGCATTGTCTTACTGCAAGGCACCTACTGCCCTGCAGATCGGTGAGAAACTTACCAAGGGTTTAGGCGCAGGCGGTAAGCCTGAAATCGGCGAAAAGGCAGCTGAGGAAAGTGCAGAAGAATTGGCTGCAGCATTGACCGGTGCAGATATGGTATTTGTAACTTGTGGTATGGGCGGCGGTACCGGTACTGGTGCTGCTCCTGTAGTTGCCAGACTGGCAAAGGAGATGGGGATTCTCACAGTAGGTGTAGTAACCAAGCCATTTACCTTTGAGGGACGTGCCCGTGCCAACAATGCCATGGCAGGCATCTGTAATTTAAAAGAAGCAGTAGATACTTTGATCGTCATTCCCAATGACCGTCTGTTAGAACTGGTAGACAGACGTACTACCATGCCTGATGCGCTGAAAAAGGCAGATGAAGTACTGCAGCAGGCTGTAAAGGGTATTACAGACCTGATCAATTATCCAGGACTGATCAATCTGGACTTTGCAGACGTACAGACTGTTATGAAGGACAAGGGTATTGCTCACGTAGGTATTGGTACAGCTACAGGGGATGACAAGGCAGTAGAGGCAATGCAGATTGCACTGTCCAGTCCGCTTCTTGAGACCACTATCCAGGGTGCGACCCATGTACTGATCAACGTATCCGGTGACGTAAGCCTGCCGGAGATCAGCGAAGCAACCAATTACATGACCGATCTGGTAGGAGAGGATGCCAATATTATCTTTGGTACCATCTACAGCAATGAGGTACCGGATCAGGTAACGGTAACAGTCATCGCTACCGGTGTAGCAGATACTACAGGTACTTATCAGGCTCAGAAGAAGGCCAAGGAATTTTCTGATATTGTGAATACACTGCGTAAGCCTTCAGCTGCCGCTGCAACAGCAGCTTCCAATGCTGCAGCTGCCACTACAGCAAAGCCTGCAGAGCATACCTTCCGCAGTGAGGGAAGCATTCGTCCAAGTGTAGAGGAAAGCAATATTGTGATTCCACCGTTTTTAAAGAAGAATAAATAAGCAACGGAAAGACTGTAAAAGGGGTACGGGTATCAGAGGATGTCTGGTATCCCTTTTCTAGTGAAGAAAACAGTATGAAAATCAGCTGGATAGCTGATTTTATCACACAATAATTTGTGCCGAAGCGTCACATATTGCCGTGATTGCAGATGCAAATCTCTGATTTGCATCCCAGTCCTGCGCAATGAATGACTTTGGAATGAGGGATTAATATGATTTCATGTGAAGTGTTTTTTGAAACCTTGAGAAGTGAGGGGATTACATTTTTTACCGGAGTGCCGGATTCTTTATTAAGCAGTTTAAGTGCATGGTTAATTGCCAACACCCCAAACCAGCATGTGATTGCAGCCAACGAGGGAAATGCAGTGGGTCTTGCGGCAGGTTATCATCTGGCTACCGGGAAGATCCCCGTAGTGTATATGCAGAATTCCGGTATTGGCAATACAGTAAATCCGGTGGCTTCTTTGCTGCACAAAGATGTTTATCAGATACCGGCTTTGTTTATTGTAGGCTGGAGAGGTGAGCCGGGAGTACATGATGAACCACAGCATGTATTCCAGGGAAAAGCTACCATCGCTATGTTAGAAGCCATGGATGTGCCTGCCACAGTATTAGATTGTGACTGGGAGGCTGCCAAAGTTCAGCTTTTAGAGGTGATCCACCGGATCAGGAAAAATGGAACACCGGAAGCTTTGGTGATACATAAAGACACCTTTGCACCAGTACCATTTGCCAAAAAGCAGACTGGCTATCCTTTGAGCCGAGAGCAGGCCTTGAAAATCGTGACAGAAGAGATGCTGCCTGAGAGCAGAATTGTTTCTACTACAGGGAAATTGTCCAGGGAGCTGTTTGAAATCAGAGAAGGCAGACAGGAGGGACATGAGCGGGATTTCCTGACTGTAGGTTCCATGGGACATGCTTCTTCCATTGCTCTTGGTGTGGCAATGCATACACAGCAGCCGGTATACTGCCTGGATGGTGATGGTGCAGTGCTCATGCATATGGGTGCGATGGCAGTGTTAGGGCAAAGCGGAGTCTCCAATTTAAAGCATATTTTGTTTAACAATGGCTGTCATGAGTCTGTAGGAGGTCAGCCTACAGTAGGTATGGAGGTGGATCTGGCTCAGATTGCCCAGGCCTGTGGTTATGAAAAGGTTTATACCTGTACTACAGAAGAAGAACTGAGAGAGGCTATGAAAGCGGTGAACCAGGCAGCGCACATGCAGCTGGTACAGATACTGGTAAATGCAGACAGCCGCAAAGATCTGGGTCGTCCAACGATATCCAGTCATACCAATAAAGAAAATTTTATGAACAGCTTCCGCTAAAAAGAATCAAAGGACAGCAAAAAAGCTTTGGATGGAATGAAAATGAATCAGAAATTAAGCAGAGAAGAATTTGATCTATTATGTGATTTGTGGCAGAAGAAGACGGTAAAGCAGGAAGGTATTTTGTGGAAAGCCTTATGTGAAAAAGGATTTTTAAATGAAACTGGCCTTACCCCGGCTGGAAAAGAGGCATTAGAGCCTTACCGGGTAAAGCGGGCAGTTATCCTGGCTGCCGGGTTTGGCTCCCGTATGATGCCTGCTACAGCACAATGCCCAAAACCTATGGTGCAGTTTCGTGGAAAGAACATTGTAGAAACACTGTTAGATGCCATTGTAGCTGCAGGAATACCGGAAATTTATCTGGTGCGTGGATATAAGGGAGAATGCTTTGATACGCTCCTCTCAAAATATCCCCAGATACAGTTTCTGGAAAATCCATATTATAACGATGCCAACAACATTTCTACCGCCTGGGTCGCCAGAAACCTGATCCGGGACGCATATGTGTGTGAAGCAGACCTGGTGATCCAGAATCCTGCAGTGGTGCGCCCCTTTGAATATGAGACCAATTATCTGGGAGCCTGGGCAGAAGATGTACAGGACTGGTGTTTCTGGACAGATGAAAAAGGCTATGTGACAAAGCTTTCTGATACCTGTGGTAAGGACTGTTACCGGATGTTCGGCATTTCTTACTGGACAGAGGCAGATGGAGAAAAGCTTGACCGGTATCTGGAAGAAGCGTTTACCGGAAAAAGACAATGGAAAAAGTATTGGGATGAAATATCCATGATGGATCATCTGGACGAATTTTCTATCTATGTGCGTCCATGTGAATTTGCAGATTTATTGGAGATCGATACGTACGAGGAACTGATAGAGCTGCAGAAAGACACCATATCCTGATGCTGCCAGAGGGGCATTGCCTGAAAAAAGAAATCGTTATTTTGCAAATATAGGCAGCTGGTACTGTCAGGAAAATTCCAGGATGTCTATCATATAAGGAACAGAGACTGCCCGTCAGATCGGGCAGTCTTTTATAATGTGTAAGAATCGGATCATCGGCAGCAGGCAGCAGTTGAAAGTGGATACTGCCTATCTTCGACACAAAATGGTGCATGAATCGTGAAAAAAATAAAATCAACAGAGATCTGGTAAAAAAATGCAGAAAAAACAGGAACACTTTTGAATTCTGCAATCCCCTTTTCGACAAAATTTCTTTTCCAATTGTGTTATACTCCCTTCATGCTGTACATAGATGTATATTTTATCGTGAATTGGTGGATGGATATGCTGCTGCTGACAGTAACGGCAGTATGGAGGAAAACGGCAGTTGCCCCCCTGCGCCTGTTAGCTGCTTCCGGTTTTGCAGCTCTTTGCGCCTGCGGCGCTCAGACAGCAGCAATTGTCTGGGGAGCAGAATGGACTTTGCAGGCAGTGACCTGGATTGGATTGGCAGGGATGGCTGGAATTGCATTTGGAAGAATGAAAGTAAAATATTGGTTGTGTGCCTGTGGACAATTGCTTTTATTGTCCTGGGTGGCAGCAGGCATTCTGGATTTCCTCTATTATCACACAAACACGAGGGAGACGATGCATGCTCTATTGTACGGTGAGAACAGCTCACCAGCAGGATGGTGGTTATTCATCTGCTCGCTGGTGTTAAGTGGAGGCGGAGTCATGGCAATGCAGTTGGTGGCAAACGGCAAATGGGTCAAAAGTCCCATTTGTAGTGTAACAATGGAGTTTAGAGAGAGGAAAGTGGAGGCAAGTGCCCTGATGGACAGTGGAAACAGACTGTTTACGCATTTGGGAGCACCTGTAACCATAGTAGAAAGGCAGGTCATGCAGGGTCTGTTAGAACCGGAAGAGTGGGAGAGTCTGAATTACTGGACGCAGATAGGAGGGGGATATCCGGAGCGTTTTTTAAAATTTCAGCTGGTACCCTTTCGCAGTGTAGGCAAAAAAGAGGGATTTATACCGGCGATCCGTATTGACCAGATGATGATACACAAAAATACAGGGGAAGTTGTGATTAAGAATCCGGTCATTGGATTTTCAGAACATGCATTTTCCGAGCATGATACCTATCAGGTGATTCTGCATTCCAGTTATTAAAGGGGAGGCAGCTGGCTTCTCAGACAGAAAGGGGGAAGACAGAAAACCGGTATCAGATTTGTCAGAAAGGAATATGACATGTGTCACAGTCAGAATGGAACATGCGGCAGCATCTGACCGCAGGCAGCTTAGAGGGGGAATCAGTATGATGATCAAAGTTTCAGTACCAAATCAGTTTCAGTTTAAAATCGTACCATCTCACAGGGGGAGAATCGGAAAAGGAGTAGGGGAAATACATTATATTGGAGGCAGTGACATACTGCCTCAGCCTCTGACTTCAGTGCAGGAGGCACAGATGCTGGAACGCTTTGGTACTGATGAAGAGGAAGAAGCCAGAAGAACGCTCATAGAGCATAACCTTCGCCTGGTGGTATACATTGCCAAAAAATTTGATAATACTGGAATCGGTGTGGAAGATCTGATATCTATTGGAACCATTGGGCTGATTAAAGCAGTAAATACCTTTAATATGGATAAAAACATAAAGCTGGCTACCTACGCATCCCGCTGTATCGAAAATGAAATTCTCATGTATCTGCGAAGAAACAACAAAACCCGCATGGAAGTATCCATTGACGAACCGCTAAATGTGGACTGGGACGGAAACGAGCTGCTTTTATCTGATATACTGGGAACCGAAGAAGATGTGATTTCCAAAAATATAGAAGATGAAGTGGAATTAAGTCTCTTAAAACAGGCGCTTTGCACACTTTCCCCCAGAGAACGGCAGATTGTAGAGCTGCGTTATGGGCTAAATGATGCAGAAGGGGAAGAAATGACCCAGAAACAGGTGGCGGACCTTCTTGGCATCTCCCAGTCCTACATCTCCCGTCTGGAAAAGAAGATCATCAGCCGGCTGCGCCGGGAAATCGTGCGGTATAATTAATTGGCTCCAGGCATTTGAATGTTCCAATTTCTGCTGACACAATGCTTTCCTCATATGCATGGTCCATACAGGCATTTTCAAAACGCATATGTAAGCGTATCTATATGAGAATCATTTCTAAACAGGACTTTTGAAAACCCTGGCACTTTATTTTTGAACCATCAGGTACAAAAATAAAGTGCCAGGGTATTTTCATTGAAGCAAGGGTATGCAAAGGTATCATGAACGATACGCTGTGTGAAATCATTCTGATACAGATACGTCTGTATATGGGTTTTACAATTGCTGAATGGTGTATAAACTGGTATGACTCCCACTAAAAAATTTTATTTCCAAATCCCGTACGTTTGATGGTTTTTTCGAATTGGATCCGCCGGTCTATCTGATTGGCACAGCCGTCTAAGGTAGCGTTGCCCTGAACGCTGATGAGACCCTGAACAGTATTGTTGATGCCTTCAATGACAAGCTTCTTTTCCACCACCAGAACTTTGCCGTTTCGGTTGGAAGAAACACTCTCTACTTTGCAGCGGACACCGCTGACTACTAATTTTCCTTTGCAGATAATCCGCTCATAATCATTAAAGCAGTTGCCGATTCCGTCAACGCGCAGGGTTTTTTGGGAGTGGGGCTTTAAAATACGGCCCTGGTTGTCCCGCAACGCAGCCTGATCAATATGCTCCTGAGGTGTTTCGTAGGAAATCCGCATATATTTTTCCGGCTTTTCCCAGGGATAAAGTGAAGGGTCATCAATATAAGCCTGTTCAGCAGACATAAAAACATTCCTTTCCAGTTTTACAAGATTTTTGATATTGCAGTCATTGTAAGGGAATTTGGTGGTAAAGTCAAGAAGCAGGGGCGGGAAAATCTTACAATAAGTTTACTATCTTTTTTGTGAAATCTCTATTATAATATACCCAGACTGCAAAACGATTTTCCAGGAAATGTGTTTGGAAAGTGGTGATGTATAGAAAAGGACAGCTCTGTCGGAATTTTCCGAAAAGGACGATAATGGAGGATAACATGAATCTGATAACCATAGAAAACTTAACCAAAGCTTACACAGACCGCCCACTGTTTCAGCAGGCTTCTTTTTATCTGGAAGAAGGGGATAAGGTAGGTGTTATTGGCGTCAACGGTACAGGCAAGTCTACCTTGTTAAAGATGATTGCGGGACTGGAGGAGGCAGATGATGGCACCATTACCAGGGCAAATCATGCAATCATCCGATATCTGCCCCAGCATCCCCAGTTTCCTGAGGGGCAGACGGTGTTAGAAGCAGTGCTCGCAGGCAATCAGACGGAGGAAAATCAATGGAGCATTGAAGCAGAAGCCAAGGCGATGTTAAATCAGCTTGGCATTTATGATTTTACCCCAGTGACAGATGTACTTTCTGGTGGACAGAAAAAACGTCTGGCTCTTGCCAATGTACTGTTGTCCAAGTGTGAGATCCTGATTCTGGATGAGCCCACCAACCATCTGGATGGAAGTATGGCAGAGTGGCTGGAACAGTATCTGAAAAAGAGCAGGGCAGCTTTGATTATGGTAACCCATGACCGTTATTTTCTGGATGCAGTGTGCAACCGGATCGTAGAGGTTGACCAGGGACAAATTTACAGCTATAAGACCAATTATGAAGGGTATCTGGAAGCCAGGTCTCAAAGAGAAGAAATGGCACTGGCCAGTGAGCGCAAGCGGCAGAGCATTTTGCGGACGGAGCTTGAGTGGGTAAAAAGGGGGGCAAGAGCCAGAAGTACCAAGCAAAAGGCCCGTCTGGAGCGGTATGAGGAATTAAAAGGGAGAAGCGGCCCATTGGAAGCAGAAAAAGTGGAGATGAGCTCCTTATCTTCCCGAATGGGAAGAACCACAGTGGAGTTAGAAGGAATCTGCAAAGCCTATGATAAGGTACTTATGGAGAATTTTTCCTATATTTTCCTAAAAAAGGATAGAATTGGTATTGTAGGAGACAACGGAAGCGGAAAAACCACCCTGCTTCGGATGATTATGGGCAGGGAACAGCCGGATGCCGGTACCATTACCATTGGACAAACTGTGAAAATCGGTTATTATGCCCAGGAAATTCAGGATAAAAAAGAAGAAGCTGGCATTGCTTATATGGATCCCCAAAAACGCGTGATTGATTATATCCGGGATACCGCAGAATATGTAAGGACAGAAGATGGACTGGTATCCGCTTCCCAGATGCTGGAGCGCTTTTTGTTTACTGGAGAAAAGCAGTACAGCCTCATTGGCAAGCTTTCTGGCGGAGAAAAGAGGCGGTTAAATCTTTTGCGGGTTCTCATGGAAGCACCTAATGTGCTGATCTTAGACGAGCCTACCAATGATCTGGACATTAAAACACTGGTGATCCTGGAGGATTATTTAGAGCGTTTTGAGGGAATTGTGATTACAGTTTCCCATGACCGTTATTTCCTGGACAGAGTGGTAAGCCGTATTTTTGCATTTGAAGGGAATGGTATAGTCCGTCAGTATGAGGGCGGCTGGACCGATTATTACCAGAAATCCGCAGAGCTTGGATATCGTCAAGGCAAAGGTGTATCTGTGTCTCTGGAGAAAAAGGAGGTTCCAAAGGCAGAAAAGCAGGAAGCAGGTCAGAGGGCTCATCAGAGAAAGCTGAAATTTACTTATCAGGAGCAGCGGGACTATGAAACCATTGAAGAGACCATTGCTGGTCTGGAAGAAACCATTGAAAATCTGGACAAAGACATTGCTGCCAATGCATCAGACTTTGTTAAGCTTGGAAAACTTATGGAAGAAAAGGAAGCTGTCCAGGCTCAGATAGAACAGAAGATGGAATACTGGGAATACTTGATGGAACTGGCAGAAAAAATAGCCGCCCAGTCACCAAACAACAGGTGATGGACGGCAGATAGAAATCAATGATGAATACCAGGAAAACGCAGTCTGCGTTTCAGATTCATATGATAGATGACAGTAGAAACGATCAGGATACCCATGGAAGTACCAACCGTTGCATAAATTGCTAGTTTGCCGTAAGCAAAAGCATTGCTTCTGGAGCCGGTAATAATGCTGTGCATGGTATAGTACAGATATCCCCCTGGCAGCAAAGGCACAATGGCCGGTGTAAGAAAAACCGTAGCCGGTGCTTTTGCAATGCGGGCGCAGATTTCTGCAAAGATAGAAGCAAATGCTGCCCCGCAAAGGCAGCGGATAAATTCCTGGCTGGTGTATAACCCTCCCATGGTATAAATCAGACTGGTGATGCCGCTGCCTACACAGGCAAGCAGCGCCCGCTTTGGACGCATGCCCAGACTGAGGGCAACACCAATGGTACCAATAAATGAACACAAAACCTTTAACCACATCTCTGTTGTCATAAAATCCTCATTTCTGCGCCTCACTTGCGTATGGAAGCCTTATAAGATTCCCTCCAGTAAAAACAATGCAAAAGCATAGCCACAGGCAATTGCAATGGTAGTCAGGCATGCTTCAATAAAGCGCATCAGTCCGGCCATCAAATCGCCTACCAGCATATCACGCAATGCATTGACCATGACCATACCGGGAATCAGAAGCATAATGTCTCCGATAATCACCTTGTCTATGTTGTGTCCGATGCCGGCATATACGATCAGGATTGCCCCGATACCTGCAATGATAGAGCAGGTCAGGGTATATACGATCCGGTTGGTGTCCGGCTTTTTTACATAACGATTCATAAGCAGGATAATCATGCCTGCAATCATGGAAGCAAAGGCGTCCCAGGGGGTACCTCCAAATGCGATACAAAAACCTCCTGCTGTCAGCAGTCCTCCAATGGCGATCTGTCTTTGAGGGTGGGAGATTCTGCATGTGGCAGAGGACAAGAGAGAGGCAAACTCATCCACAGAAGGGGTATGGGTGCAGATATACCGGGACAAATTGCAAAGCTGCTCTAAACGGTCCAGATCAGTACCCCATGTATACAGTCTGCGGGTCTCCGTAAATACCCGTCCGTCTTCTGTCCGGGCGCTGAGGGCAATATAAGATGTAATAGAAAATACATCTGCGCGCACAAAACCGTAGCTGGTGCAGATGCGCTGTATGGTATCTTCCACACGGTAAATTTCACCGCCGTATCGCTGGATCTGTTCCCCTAAGTCCAGGGCCAGGGTCACGATTCGCTCCGGTGCATCTGTTTTTCGTTTCATCACAAACCTCTTTCATCACAATTCACATGAGATGGCCAATGATTCGGTCGGTCTAAAAAGTTTTACTGCTTGGCACACCGGTAAAATATCCGGATACAGATTCCGGAAAAGAAACAACATGTATTTAATTTTAATTATATTCCAACAGAATGAAAAGTCAACCGTCAGACGTTGCTATCAGGAAGTTTGCAGGAAAAAGTTGATTCCGAAGGAAGAAACAGGTATACTGTTAAAAGTTACTGTATAATAGAATGTTTTTGAATGGAGAAGTTTATGAAAATACTGATTACCAGCGACTGGTATTATCCTACGGTGAACGGGGTAGTGCGTTCCGTATTAAATTTAAGAAAAGGATTGATGGAAGCAGGCCATGAGGTAAAAGTACTGACTCTGGTGCAGAAAAAAGGACAGTTTACAGAGGAAGAGGAAGAGGTAACCAAGGGAGTGTATTTTGTACCTTCCATTTCTGCAGAACGGATTTATCCACAGGCACGCATTATGAAGGGGTATGATTCCAAAGCAGTACAGGAAATCATCCAGTGGAAGCCGGATATCATTCACAGCCAATGTGAGTTCAGCACCTTTTTTCTGGCAGAACGTATATCTTCTAAGCTGGAAATTCCGATTGTACATACCTACCATACGGTATATGAAGATTACACCCATTATTTTTCCCCCAGCAAAAAATTAGGACGCCATATGGTAATTGGCATGACCAAGGTGCTGATGGGCAGGGTAGAGGCGGTAGTAGCGCCTTCTGCCAAAGTAACAGAGATGCTGAAAGAATATGGCGTCAAATGTCCTCTGTATACGATTCCAAGCGGAATAGACACAGGCAAGTATCAGGCTACCGTTTCGAAGGAACGCATTGCTGCGCTGAAGCAAAAATACACGATCCCGCAGGATGCACCAGTACTGGTATTTGTGGGACGGCTTGCCAAAGAAAAGAACGTTCCTGAGCTGATTGATTTTATGGAACAGTTACACAACAATTCTTTGTATCTGCTCATTGTGGGAGGCGGTCCCATGGGAGAAGGAATAGAAGCCCAGGCAAAGGCAAGTCCTGTATCCCACCGCATCCGTCTTACTGGTATGGTAGCTCCGGAACAGGTACAGGAATATTATCAGATGGGCGATATTTTCGTCAGCGCTTCCACCAGCGAGACCCAGGGCCTGACCTACATAGAATCCCTTGCCAACGGCCTTCCTGCAGTCTGCAGAAAGGATGACTGCCTGCGTGATGTCATCATCCAGGGCGAAAACGGCTTCCAGTATACCTCTGTGAAAGAATTTGAAGCCGCTGTTACCACCCTTCTGGCCTGGACACCCGAAGAACGCAAAAACCGCGCCAGAGAATCCGCCAGAAAGTTTTCTACAGAAGTATTTGCTGAAAATGCCCTTCGTATGTACGAAGAAATCCTTGCTGCTGAAAATCAAAACATGACGCATGAATAATACACTAAAATTTTGCAGCTATAAAAAATAAAATCATTTTTATTGCCATCACCGGTAAAATTTTAAATCTGCCATATGCTCAAAAACAGCAGCAGCCACTATAGCTTTCAGAACAGTGGCTGCTGCGTCCGGTATCAATGGGTATTGCGTTCTGCCGGTGTTTCGCTTAAGTAATGACGCATGATCTTCAGCGCTCCTTTTTCCAGACGGCTGACCTGTGCCTGGGAAATGCCAACTTCTTTGGCTACCTCCATCTGGGTCTTTCCTTCAAAAAAACGCATTTCAATAATATCCCGTTCCCGTTTGGGCAGCCTGTCCAGGGCATCATTTAAGGCAATTTCCTGTACCCAGTGGTCTTCTCCGTTTTTTTTATCACTGATCTGATCCATGACGTAAAGAGTGTCTCCTCCGTCACTGAAAACCGGCTCATAGAGACTCACTGGATTTTGGATGGCATCTAAGGCAAAGACGATGTCTTCTTTGCTCATGCCTACTTCTGCTGCGATCTCCATAATAGTAGGTTCTCTGGAGATGGTTTTTGTAAGACGTTCTTTGGCGCAGATGGCTTTGTAGGCAGTATCCCTGAGAGAACGGGATACCCGTATGGAATTGTTGTCCCGCAGGTAGCGTCTGATTTCCCCGATAATCATAGGTACTGCATAGGTAGAAAATCTTACATTTTGTGTAATATCAAAGTTATCAATGGCTTTGATTAAGCCAATGCAGCCAATCTGAAACAAATCATCTACATTTTCCCCATTGCCGCTGAATCTCTGGATAATACTGAGAACCAGTCTTAGGTTTCCCTTAATGTAATCTTCTCTGGCCTGTTCATCACCTTCTAAAATCCGCGCAAACAACGCTTCCTTTTCTTCGTTCTTTAACAGCGGCAGTTTTGCCGTATTTACGCCGCAGATTTCCACTTTGTATACCGCCATTTTGATATCCTCCATTTTCATCTGTTTGCAAAGCTATACCTTAATGATGCTCAAAAAAGGTGATTTTATACGAGGAGAATGTTTCGGCTTGTGAGAATGGAAAAATTGTGCTATAATGACCGTTGTAAAAAAATACATGACGGTTATTCCAGGTCATGTGGAAAGAGGGAGAATATGTGGAAAAGAACAGGTGCTTTGCTGATGGCACTTCTTATGGCAGTAGCTGCCTTGACAGGCTGCAGCAGCAAAAAGGATGAATCTGGCCTGAGCGATGGGGATCCGGCTATTGTTTATGAAGATGTAGAGCCGGATTATATATTAATTGATGAAATTGTAACTTTGGAAAAGGATGCCAGACTTCTGGTGTCTCCTGCAAATGACAGTGAAGTTGGTGCAGAAGTAGCAGCAGGACAGAAAATCGACTGGGTGGCATATGGAACTGCATGGAGCATTGTAGAGTTCGGCGGTAATGTATATTATACCAGCACTGCCAATCTGCCTGTGAAATCTGTAAATTTAGAGGGAAAAAGCAAGGTTGAAGTGGCTGTAAAAGAGTCTGAATCTGAGACAGAAACTGAAGCAGCAGAATCAGAAAGCCAGACAGCAGAAACGCAGACAACTGTCCAGGAAACCACAGGGGAAGTTCAGACAGAACCTGTAACAGAAGTACCTGTAACAGAGACCCCGGCGCAGGCAGAAGCTCCTGTGACAACACCTGCGGCTGGTACAGCTGTTGCACTGCAGCCATATAGTATTGGAGCATTTGGCGATTTGTCAGCATTGTCCAATGATTCTTTAGGACATGGCTACAGTACTTCAGACAGAGATGCCTCCAATCGTCCCAATGGCTGTTTGTATCTGCAGCATGTATATGGAAATCAGTATGGCGCAGATTTTATCATTGAAAATACAGGTTCTCAGGTGATTTACCTGACTATGGATGAGGGATATGAAGCAGGCTATACACCTGCCATTTTGGATACTCTGGCAGAAAAAGGAGTAAAGGCAGTATTCTTTGTGACCAAGCAGTTTGTAACAGAACAGCCTGCACTGGTGCAGAGAATGATTGATGAAGGACATATCATTGGCAATCACAGCTGTGCGCATCCGGCAGATGGCATGCCTTCTTTGGGTGTAGAGGGCGAAACCAATGATATTATGGAACTGCACAATCTGGTACAGCAGAACTTTGGCTACACCATGACATTGTTCCGTTTCCCTGCCGGTATTTTCAGTGAACAGTCTCTGGCACTGGTACACAATTTAGGCTACCGCAGCGTGTTCTGGAGTTTTGCACATCGTGACTGGGTGACTACAGATCAGCCGGATCCTGCAGCTTCTTTACAGTCTATGCTGGATCAGCTGCATCCGGGAGCAATTTATCTGCTCCATGCAGTGTCTGCAACCAATACAGAGGTACTGGGGCAGTTCATTGATGAGGTGAGAGCAAGAGGATATGAGTTTGGTGTATACCAGTAAAGAACATTCCTGGTGATTCATGACAACGGAAAGTTCCCAAAGGGTATTTTCTGTTCTTCCAGAAGAAGTAAAAAATGGTTGACAGGAAGTCATGAGTTGGGTATAGTAGATTCTGTGAATACATGCAGGCAATTCAGCTTTCTGTTTTGCAGTGGGAAAATTCCTTTTACAGAGGAATTTAGGATTGGAAAGCAGAGTGGCGAATACGATGTAAATATAAAAAAGAAAGGAGGCAGGCAGCATGTTGATTCGTAATTATTTTATCATTGAGAGAAATAACAATCAGGCAAGGAACCGTACTGCCTGTTTTCTGAATCGGCATAGATAGAGCAATTTGCTTGTTATCTATGACAATAGAAAGTTTTGGAAAGATACTTTCTATTTGTTTGTGCCATCAGAAAGCAGCAGTCAAGGGAAAACTGCTGCTTTCTTTTTATGTGATGATTTATTATGGGATGGTTGGATGGTTTTACAGACCATGTAAGAATCCCACGAATCATCTGATGATTTTTGGCCGTATTTTGGGGATGGTTGTGTGCCTGTCATCAGACATATGGAATTAGGAAAGACAGCAGTGAAGGTACTGCTGTTTTTTTATTATGGCAATAGAAAGCTTGCCAGGTGTGCTTCCTATTGTTGGATAGGATAATAAAAAATCCTTCTGGCAGGATTCCACTGCAGGAACAAGAATTATGCTGCTGAAGCGATCCGCTGCATGCGTAAAATCTTGCAAAGAAAGATCCTATTTTAGAAAAATGGCAGTGCAGACACAGAGATTTTTGAGCAGAAGCGTGACAGGAATCTCTGAATGGTACATGGAAAGAAAATTTTCATGTCATGTTTACACAAGGGAACGCTTCAGAACGGAGGAAGCAATGAAAAAGGAGGAAGCAGCAAAAAGCTGCCAAAAAAGGGAACGGACCAATCCGGAAAGCTACAAACGGATCGGCAGGTATATGATGAAAAACTGGTACATGTATGTCTTTGGATTTGCCAGTATGGGGCTGCTTGTATGGCTGGATATGCAGGGGCCAAAGGTCACACAGCAGATCATTGATGATGTGATCGTTGGTGGAAAGCTGGAGTTCTTAACCAGACTTCTGTGTTTTCTGCTGCTGATCGGCGGCGGCAGGGCTTTGAGCGGGTACATAAAAGAAGTCAGCTTTGACATAGCAGGCTGTCGGGTGGCCAAGGGACTGCGCCGGGAACTGTTTCACCATATGCAGAAGATGGATGCCGGCTTTTTTGAAAAGAACAACGTAGGAGAGCTGATGGCCCGGATCAATGATGATGTAGAGTGTATCTGGAATATCTCCGGTTTTATCGGCATGCTGATCGTTGAATCTGTCCTGCACACCATCTGCGTCATTTTCTGTATGGCAAATATCAATCCATTATTGACCCTGATACCGGTCTGTACGCTGCCTCTGGTAGGCTATACAGCAGTCCGGCTGGAAAAGCAGATAGACCAGTGCTACGGAGAAATCAGTGAAACCAATGCCAAGCTGACCAGTGTAGCCCAGCAGAATCTGTCCGGTGTCCGCACCGTCCGTGCATTTGCCAGAGAAGCATTTGAAATGAAGAAGTTTCGAACCCTCAACCAGCAATACTGCCAGCAGAATGTCAAGCGTTCCGGCGTAGTGGCCCGCTGGGAGCCAAACATATCTTTTTACACCAGAACCATGCTGGTACTGGTCATTGTAGTAGGCGGTATTTGTGTCATATTTGGAGATCTGAGTCTTGGAGAATTAGGTGCATTTACAGAGTATGCCAACAGCATCATCTGGCCAATGGAGTGTCTGGGATGGCTGTCTAACGAGGTGGCATCCTCCATTGCTTCTAACCGAAAGATTCAAAAGATTATGGACACAGAGGTCAAAATTACAGATGCACCAGATGCTGCAGAGCTGGAAGACCCTACCGGCAGCATCACATTTGATCAGGTCAGCTTTGCAGTAGAAGGACAGCAGATCCTGGAAGACGTCTCCTTTACCTTAGAGCCAGGCAAAACCTTAGGCATTATGGGACTTACAGGTGCAGGTAAAACCACCATTGTCAACCTGTTGGAGCGCTTCTTTACGCCAAAGGACGGCAAGATCCTGGTAGACGGTCAGGACATTCAGAAAGTCACCTTAAAAAGCCTGCGCCAGTCCATTGCAGTGGTGATGCAGGATGTATTTCTGTTTTCAGACAGCATCCGGGAAAATCTGACCATGGGAAAAGGCAGATGTCCAATGACAGACACGGTTCTTGCAGATGCTCTGGAAACTGCCTGTGCAGATGATTTTGTATCCAAGCTGCCGGAAGGCATGGAAACCGTCATTGGAGAACGGGGAGTAGGTCTCTCCGGCGGCCAGAAGCAGCGCCTCTCCATGGCCAGAGCCTTTGCCCACCACACCCCAATCCTGATCCTGGATGATGCCACATCAGCCCTGGACATGGAAACTGCCGGTGAAGTACAGTCCAACCTCAATGCCATGAAAGATGTATCCAAGATCATCATTGCCCACCGCATTTCCTCTGTCAGCAATGCAGACGAGATCATCATACTGGACAAAGGCAGGATCGCAGAACGGGGCACCCACAAAGAACTCCTGGCACTCAGAGGCCAATATTATCAAACCTGGGTAGCCCAATACGGAGAACTATAATGCAGGCGGCATGCGTCCGCCATTTATAAAAATAGTAATATAAAACTTTATCCAGGCACTTTATAAATATCCAGTCAGGATATAGGCAATTGTGAAATGGTATGCACTGTCAGCTTTGAGAAGTATCTGTAAGAAAATATTTTTTAAGCAGGACTCTTGAAAACGCCGGCACTTTAAATTTTGTGCCGCAGGCGCAAAATTTATTAGTACCGCTGCGTTTTCACCGAAGCGAGAGCGTGTCCTGTGTAAAAATATTTTCTTACAGATGCTTTTCAAAGCGTCCGTTCATATATTTCGCAATTACCCAGTGCCAGGATAAAAAGAAAGGAGATTTGCTATGGCAGTGAATTCGTTTCGGGAAGACGAGAAGCATCAGTCTGTAGTAAAAGTGCAGACCATCAAGCGTCTGTTCCAATATATGCTGCAATACAAAAAACAGGTGGCAATGGTACTGGCCATCATGGCAGTCACCACCACGATCTCTCTGCTGAATCCGCTGATCGTCGAGCGGGCAGTAGACGTACACATTGCCAATCAGGACTGGAAGCGTCTGATTGCGTTAGGCGCTGTGGCAGTCGTATTCAATCTGATTCTGATGGCAGGTGTCAAAAAGCGTATCCGCATGATGTCAGACATTACCAATCAGGTACTGCTGCAGATCCGTGAAGAACTGTATGGACACATACAGGCGCTGGGCTTTCAGTTTTTTGACAACCGCCCTACAGGAAAGATCCTCTCCCGTATCATCAGCGATGTCAATGCATTGCGGGAGGTGCTGGACAGTGCAGTGATCACGCTGCTGCCGGAGCTGTGTGTGGTGATCAGTGTGCTGGTGATCATGCTGGTAAAAAATGCACCACTGGCATTTTCTGCCATCCTGACCCTGCCGGTTCTGTTGATCGGTGTGTATGTAGTGCAGATCGTAGCCCACAAAAAGTGGCAGATCGTAAAAAAGAAAAGCTCCAACGTAAATGCCTTTGTCCATGAAAATCTCTCCGGTATTCGTGTGGTACAGAGTCTTTGTGCAGAAGAAGAAGCAGAGAAAACCTTTCATCAGCTGGTAGACGAGCATTTGAATGCATTTATTACAGCCATTCGGTTTTCTGATGCCTTTAACCCCTTTATTGAGGTGTCCTGGGGCATTGGTACCTGTCTGCTGTATCTGATCGGTATCCGCTTTCTGGGAGCAGATCAGGTGGGAGTTGGTACGTTCCTGGCATTTTCTACCTATCTGAGTATGTTCTGGAACCCCATTCAGAAGCTGGGTGACTTCTATAATAAGATCATTACCAACCTGGCAGGCGCAGAGCGTATTTTTGAAATCCTGGACATTCCGGCGGATTTAAAGGACAGGGAAGATGCAGTGGAGCTGCCTGCAGTAGAGGGAGAAGTGAACTTTGACCATGTATCCTTTGCATATGCCAATGCGCCGGAGATCCAGGTACTGCGGGAGGTCAGCTTTCAGGTAAAGCCGGGACAGACCATTGCCTTGGTAGGGCCTACCGGTGCAGGAAAATCCACCATTGTCAATCTGATCAGCCGCTTCTATGATGTGACCGGTGGCTGTGTATCCATTGACGGATATGACATCCGCAATGTCACCATCCAAAGCCTGCGCAGCCAGATGGGCGTTATGACCCAGGATAATTTCCTGTTTGCAGGCACCATCCGGGACAACATTCTTTATGGCCGCCTGGATGCTACAGAGGAAGACATGATCGCAGCAGCAAAGGCAGTCCATGCCCATGAGTACATTATGAAAATGCCAAAGGGCTATGATACAGAGATCAGTGAGCGCGGCGGCGGACTTTCAGCAGGACAGAGACAGCTCATTGCGTTTGCAAGAACCATGCTGTCCATGCCAAGGATCCTGATCCTGGATGAGGCTACTGCAAGCATTGATACCCACACAGAACTGCTGGTACAGCAGGGTATTGAAAGCCTGTTAAAAGGCCGGACTTCCTTTGTGGTGGCACACCGACTGTCTACCATACGTAAGGCGGACTGTATTTTTGTAATAGATGATGGAAAGATACAGGAGGCAGGTACACATGAGGAGCTGTTGGCGTTGAAGGGGGCTTATTATAAGCTGTATCAGGCGCAGTTTGCGTTTGTGTCCTGATGAGGGTGTGAAAAGTGCGGAAAAATACTTTTGCCGGGAAGAAGATACTTTTTGGCAAAAGTATTTTTTTATTGACTTTAGAGTATGAAAACAATTATAATATTTATTAGCAAAACGGCAGTAAGTGGGGAAAACTGCCGATTTGTTAATGGTATTATAGTTGGGGTGATGCTATGTCATATGAAAGACATCAATTACAATATTTGCAAAATTTGTACCATGTAAGCAGCTTTAATAGAGCGGAATTGCTGCAGTCTATGAAAAACAATGGTATATACGTAAGCCAATCAATGTTTAAAGTGATACTGCAAAAGCTTTTGAAACAAGGAATGATTGCCAGAATAGGAAGGAATGCTTATTGTGTAACTGAGGAAGGAATGCAGAATTATAGGTACGAATATTCGGATTTGGCTCATGAAGTGGTAGAGAATATAAAGGAAAATCATCCATTTTTGAAATTTACTGTATTTGAATTGGTGCAGTTAAATGAATTTGTAAATCATCAATTGGCACACAATATGATTTTGGTATCCGTAGAGAATGATTTGGCTGATTTTGTCTTTGATACATTGCGAGAACAATATCCGGGAAAAGTATTGATTTATCCAACTGCTGAGATATTCCATAGATATTGGTGTGATGACATGATTGTGATACAAAAACTGGTGTCAGAAGCACCAATGGGTCAACAGATAAGTTGGCATACCAGACTGGAAAAAATGTTAGTAGATATTTTGACCGATAATCTATTGATAGAGGCTATCAGTGAAGCAGAATGTCCTGGTATTTATGAGGATGTATTTGAGAAGTATATGGTAGATGAAAGTTGTCTTTTTCGATATGCAAAACGTAGGGGGGCAGAGAAAAAAATCAGGGAATTTATACAAAAAGAAACAACAGTTAAGTTGAGATTGGAGAAAAACGATGCTGTTGAAAGAAAATTTTACGGAAATGCATATCAGAGAACTGCAGAAAGTCAGCAGACGTGATCCTATTTTATTAGAACGGGCGGTTTATGCATTTGGGTTACTGGAAGCAATTGTAAGAGTAGGGCTGCCATTTGTTTTTAAAGGTGGCACATGTCTGATGCTTTTACTTGAGCATCCTAGAAGACTGTCTACAGATATTGATATTATGGTGGAACCAGGAGTAGAGGTGGATGATTATATCCAAATGGCAGCAGATATTTTTCCGTTTGTTCGATGTGAGGAACAGAGGCGAGTTGGGAAAAATATGATTGAGAAAAGGCATTTTAAATTCACATATGATTCGCCAATTAATGGAAAAGAATTATACATCTTGTTAGATGTGCTGTTTGAGCATAATCCCTATACTAGAGTGAATTTATGTGGTATACAAAATGAATTGCTGCTTGTTGAACCAGAGGTGTTGAAAGTACAGGTACCATCGGTAGAATGTGTACTTGGAGATAAACTGGCGGCTTTTGCACCGTACACTACAGGTATTCCATTAAATGCAGGAAAAGATATGGAGGTGATAAAGCAATTGTATGATATTTGTTCTCTATTAGATGTGTTCACAAATTTTGAAGATGTAAGAGATACTTACAAAAAAGTGGCAAAATCTGAAATTGCATATCGTGGTTTGGATATACATGTAAGAGACGTACTGACAGATATGTTTCAGGCTGCATTCTGCATTGCTTCCAGAGGAAAAGTAAAGAAAGAAGATTATAAGAGCTATGTGAAAGGAATACGTGATTTGCGCTCTCATATTTATGCAGAACAATATAGTCCGGAGATTGCTGCTGTAAGATCAGTTAAAGTGATGTATATGGTGGTTTGCCTTTTGACAAATATGAATTATGAAAAGGTACAGGACTATGAAAGGTATACGGAATTGAATTTAAGTGAAAAGGATATGAAATATCTTACATATTTAAAGAAAGTAAATATAGAAGCGTATGCTTATGCGGTGAAGACAGAACGTTTAGTGGCGCTGGTGTCGGATCATCGGTTATTTTGCTGTTAACTATGGAGGTAAGAGAGATGAAGCTGGCTGATTGCGAGACTTTGTAGTAAAACATGCACCAGAGGTATAAAAATCAACTATAAATAGTAAAACCAATTTCAGAAAAGGAGTCTGACACTTTACAGGCTCCTTTTTTCTGCATATAATAAGAACCAGAGGCAAAAAATACCATAAAAGCAGCATTTACTATACGAGAAGCACACAAACCATGCTGTCAGCATATGGGTATCCCAAGCTGGTGCTTTCACAGTTGCAACAAGTTGCTGCAGGGAATCAGGAAAGAGAGGAAACACAACATGAACAAGATCTTAAAACGCGCCCAGATCGCAACAGAAGATACCTGGGATTTAGAACGTGTCTATGCCAATGACACCCTCTGGCAGCAGGATTATCAGGAGATCCTGGAGCTGATCCAAGGCTACAGCCAAAAACAGGGACAGCTGACCCAGAATGCCCAGACAGTCAAAGCTATATTAGATGAATACTACACCATATCCAGACGGGCAGGCAAGCTTTTTGTCTATGCGACCCAGCGCAGCGACCAGGATACAACCAACAGCACCTATCAGGATATGGCTCAGAAGGCGCATGCCCTTATGGTGCAGCTTGACAGCGCAAGCTCTTTCTTAAAGCCGGAGCTGTTATCCCTGGGCAAAGAGTGGCTTGTGGCTGCAGCAGAGGGAGAGCTGGCATTCTATAAAAGAGTCATAGAGATCTTCCTGCGGGAGGATTCCCACACCCGCATGCCGGAAGTAGAAAATGTATTGGCAGAAGCAGGCATCATGTCTGCTGCGCCAAAGGAAATTTTCCAGATGCTCAATTCTGCAGACCTGCGTTTCCCGGAAGCAGAGGATGGGGAGGGCAGCAGACACCCGGTCACCACTGCAGCATTTGTGCCGTTGGAAATGAGCCAGGACAGAATTTTGCGCAGATCTGCTTATGAAGCGCTGTATGGCACCTATGACAAGTTTAAAAATACTATGGCAGGGCTGTTTTCTGCCAATATCAAGCAGGCAAGCTTTTTTGCCAAGGCACGCCAGTTTGGGTCTTCCAGAGCATACTACCTCCATGATTCCAATGTACCGGAGCAGGTATATGACAATCTGATCGAAACAGTACACAAAAACATTGGCCTGATGCACCGGTATGTGGCGCTGCGCAAAAAGATGCTCAAGGTAGACAGCCTGCATATGTATGACGTATATGCACCGCTGCTGCCGGAATATGACCGGAAGTATACCTTTGCTGAGGCAAAGGAGATCGTAAAAGAAGGTCTTACACCCTTGGGAGAGGAGTATCAGACACTGCTGCAGGAGGCCTTTGACAACAGATGGATCGATGTGTATGAAAACGAAGGCAAGCGGGGCGGTGCATATTCCTGGGGAAGTTATGATACCACACCTTACATTCTATTAAATTACAACGGCACATTGGACAATGTCTTTACCCTGGCGCATGAGCTTGGTCACTCCATGCACAGCTATTATTCCAAGAAAAATCAGCCTTATGTCTATTCCGGCTACAAAATCTTTGTGGCAGAGGTGGCTTCTACCTGTAATGAGGCACTGCTCATCCGTCATCTGTTAGGCAAAACCACGGATGTACAGGAGCGTGCCCACCTGATCAATCATTTCCTGGAATCCTACAAGAGTACCCTGTACCGTCAAACTATGTTTGCAGAGTTTGAAATGCTTTGCCACAGAAAGGCGGAAGCAGGTGAAATTCTCACAGCAGAGGCACTTTGTAAGCTGTACAAGGAACTGAATACCTACTATTTTGGAGAAGAAATGGTCACAGACGACCTGATCGCACTGGAATGGTCCAAGATCCCCCATTTCTATACACCATTTTATGTGTATCAGTATGCAACAGGCTTTTCTGCAGCCATGGCGCTGTCAGACCGTATTTTAAAAGAAGGAGAACCAGCGGTGGCAGAGTATAAGGCTTTTTTAAAGACCGGCGGTTCTTTAGACCCCATCGACGAGCTGCGCATTGCAGGGGTAGATATGGCAAAGCCGGAGCCTGTACAGGCAGCGCTGGATGTATTTGAAGCACTGCTGACAGAAATGGAACAGCTTTGTGAACGTCTCTGATCCAGAATATGTCAAAAAATCGTAAGAATTCACGAAAATATTTGGAAATATTCTATACGCAAATGTGTTATACTGACAGTGTGGGTAAACCCACGGATGGAGAGGTTGTCGGATGAATCCCTATGAAGCGATTTATGTGAGAAAATCTGTGCGCGAATTTCAAAAGAAGCAGCTTACAGAGGAAGACAGAAAACAGATTGTTGAATATATGGACACATTGGTTCCCCTGGTGGAGGATGTACACTGGCAGATACAGATCGCAGAGGAGGAAAAGGAATTTTTCGGCCTTTGGAAGGTAAAGGCGCCAGCATATCTGGTATTTTCCTGTGAGACCACTGACCAGGCGGCGTATTGCAATGCCGGTTATATTTTAGAACAATTGCTTCTTTATCTGCACACAAGGGATATCGGCAGCTGTTATCAGGGTGGTTTAAAATGGAAGAAGATGCCGGGAGACGGCATGCATGTACTGATGATCGTGGCCATAGGTTACAGTGATGATATCAGCCGCAGGCAGCAGGATTTTAAGCGCAGACATTTAAACAAGCTGGTGCAGGGGCGTGAGGACTACAGTACAGATGTACTGCAGATTCTGGAAGCAGGCCGGCTGGCACCATCTGCCATGAATATGCAGCCATGGAGCTTTGTGGTATACCACAACCGCATCCATGTATTTTTAGAAACCGGGCTGTTAAAGAAAGAGACGAAGTACAGCAAAATGCTGGATATGGGAATTCTGATGTGTCATATGGCTCTTGCAGCAGAAGAACTGTGGATTGATGCCAGATTTTCCAGACTGGAATCCCTGACAGAGAAAAAGGTCAGAAAGTATGAGTATGTGGCAACCATGCTGATACAGTAATAAAGTGATAAGATAGATGCCGAAGGAAGATTGTATGATCAGTACAGATTCCTTCGGCATTATTTATAACCATAGAAAGTTGGTTAAGTGTGCTTTCTGCGGTTCATGGCAACGGAAAGGCTCAAATACGCTTAAATAATAAGAAAGTATATAGGTGAACAGCAAGAAGTGTTACTGGTTAAGTTGATTGAACTGCCGTGTATGGAAACGTGCCAACAGTAGTGTACTGTTCAATTCAAAATGGTATGATAACAACAGTATTAACTGTATATATCAGAGCAATCTCTATAAAAATATCTATTAAATGTAGATTTTACATATGTTTTTATCAAAAAAAATATGAACTTTACAAAGATGGGATAATATATAATCATTAAAAACAGGAGGTTACAGGAATGAAACAAATATTGACTTTATTAATTGCAATTACAATTTTTTTTTATGTTCTGACACCATTAAATGCAAAAGCTGCAATAAAAATTGACAATGAAAGCGGAATAAATTATTCAGAAATGCTTACAGATGAAGCAGGAAATACAGTTCAAGTTGAAATTTGTAATTTGAATGATGAAATTCATTCTACAGTCCATGTAAATGGAAATTTGACGCAAAAAGCAATAATAAATTTGGCCAAAAATGAAATACAATATACAGATTACAATGAAGTGTCAACTTATAGTGGTGAAACAGAAACACGATTTGGTACAGGAGTTTACAGATGTTCTGATTTTATACAGGATGTTGAAGTGGATGAATCTCTTGATAATACTGATATTAGTATATTGTCTTTTGATTCAAGTGGATGGGCATATTATGGATACTATCCAGCAACTCCAAGTTATTTTGGCTCAAAACCATGTACTTTATACTTCTATAATTATGATGAAAATCCGTACGATAATAGATATCTAGTTAAAAATGTTTCAGCAGGAGTTGGTACACCGAGATGATGAAATTTGTTTATGCATTATTTCCAATACTGGTAATATTAACTATCGTAGAAATGATATTACATCTTTTTAAAATATCAATTCCAGGAATTACCATAGACCCAAAAATGTTTAGTAAAATCAAAGAGTCTGATATTAAATTGAAAGAGTATCATAGAAGACATGCAATATCTTGCTTGATAGTTACGCCCTTAATTACAATAGCAGTTATGGGAAATATAAATAGTATATATCGAGTCATTATAGTATTCATTGTATATGTAATTTTATACATAGTAAAAGTAAAAGATAATAAAAAATAGCCATCTGTTTTCAAGAGTATTCTGGCACCAAGGAGATTTTCTGCTGCAGATGCCAATTGAAACTTGCTGTTATGCGTTTGACTGCAGGAATCGCCGCAGCCGCCCCTATAAGGATTTCCAACTCATAGTATAATTATCGTTGGCAAACAAAAAAGGGAAGAAGCCGAAACCTCTTCCCAATCATACAGAAATGCCTTATGATTAGGTTGACAAGAAAAAAACGTAAGGAGTCTGTATGATGAATACTATAATAAAGGAAA
>JBGVQN010000063.1:0-19393 GCA_045127535.1 Lachnospiraceae bacterium
TTTACCAGCTTATCCAACTCTTCCTCACTCATATAATATTCAACAGCCATATTTACAATAGCTGCGTTAAATAATCGAGCCGTAATAATGCAATCATCTTCCTTAAATAAGTCAATAAGTTTCTTAACAGTAAATCCAGCAAGCATTCCGCCTCCAGCTCCTGCCACAAAACCTATAACAGCACCAATTTTCTTATTTACCTTCTTTCCAAGCTTTTCACCTACAGCCCCTGCAGCTAATCCAGCACCATAGGTTCCTGCAAAGCCTCCAAGAAATGATGCCAACATAGATATCATATTCTTTGTATATTGAGCTCCACTAATTTTCTTTGTAGAAACTCGGTATGTATCAGGAATAGAAAATACAACAAATGATATCCCTTCAACTACTACATTGCTACGCAAAGCTTTTGCCAAGCTTTTATTGGCCGCACTACCATATATTTTTTTCTGTCCTAGTAAGACTCTTCTAGCATTTATTAATCGCTGAACCGTCTTACTACCAAGTTGCTGGACAATCTTATCAGATGCAGGAATAAGTGCCTTACTTAATCCTGTTCGCGCAATCTGATTAGTTAATATATTTGCTGCCAGAGCTGGTCCAAACACATTTATTGCAGTATCAATTGCTGCATCACGAGCTTTCTTAGGATCCTCTGTCCTCCAGAAAGTCAATCCAAAAGACACCAATGAAGATATTCCTGCAGCAAAAGTACAGTTTATCACTCCTGTTGCAGCATCAAAGGTTAATGACTCAAAGGTGCCTGCCTTTGCAAGGTTTCTTGCCTGCGCATAAGTCAACTTGCTTTTTCTGACCAATTCTGTTGCCATATCAGGATCAGTAACTCCTGGAACTTGACCGTTTACTATCCTTTTTCTCATGGCTTCAACAGCCTTATCATATTGGTCTGCAGGAACTTCCACCTTCATAGGGCTGCCTGACATAATATCAAAATAACGATATTCTAATTTTCCTGTATCAGGATTTTTCTTAAAACATGCTCCAACACTTGAACTCGCTGTTTTACAGAACTTACACTGAACAGGACTTCCATTAACAAGCTTATCTGGGCCATTTTTCGCATTATCACGACCTACTACTGTAGATTTTTCGCCTCCTAACTTATCTAGTATCGCTCCTGCTTCTTCTGCATATATTCCATGGCCTGTTCCTGACTGATCTTCTCCATATGCCGCATTAAATGCTGCAGCCTCTATATTGAAGTTCTCGAGTTCACTTATTATCGCACTATCAACAAGTGAATTGGCAATTTCCTCATCCGCTCTCAGCTTTCGCTCAAACTTCTCAAAGAATTCCACCAATGCTTTATCTTGAAAAACAGATACAACAATATCATCTCTCTTAACTACATAGCAGCTTTTATCTTCCGATACAGAACAAATATAATCAGTAGGATCAAAATACTCCCATAATACTATCTGATAAGGAATCTGATATACCTTTTCATTTTTCTGTTGTTTCTTTTTTTCTTTGATATCTGGTCTAGGTGCTTTACATACTATTCCTCTGTTTGTTAATACAATACCAGAAGGATAACCGCCAAATGAATTTATATCTGCCCATAATATTTCATAATCATTAGGTACAGGAATATATTCATGTATTTTCTTCTTGTTTTTTTCGGATAATTCTGTTGGTGATTCAGATAATTCTCCAATTAGTTTCTCAATGAAAGAATCCATTTTCTATTCCTCCCCTATAATATAATTATCCCACTTATCCTGAAAATCAGCCTCAAGATAAGCCACCTTCTCAGCTCCATTTGTCCATGTTATTTGCTCAAGCTCTATCACTTCATTAATAAACTGTAAAATATCGCTTTCTCGTTCCAAACTATAAGAATCAAATACCTTCAAAGGTATACTTAATTCCTTAATCCTATATTCGCTCCACTCATCAACATCAGCAGACTCACTTACAATCATTTTCAAATTATCAACTGTGCCTATAATTATGGCAGCCAAATAACCTTCTCCTATATATTCTTTTATCTCTGAGGACATCGCAATTTTCAACTTTGCTAATGCCGTCTGCCTATTTTTCTCATTCCAGTTTCTGTACTTTTCAAGATCCTTATCAATTCCGAAATTGAGCACAAAAAAAATAATTGCTGCATCATCTAAATATCCAACTACAGGAATTGCATCCGGAATCAAGTCGATTGGACTTAGAGCATAAACAAGGGAGGCAACTATAGAAATAATTGAAGATACTGGGATTTCTTTATATTCTTTCTTAACATAAGAATCAACTACACAAATCATGCACTCAATATCATCAATCATCCCGCCTAATACAGGTATCTTTTCTGCCTTTTTTAAAAAGCTTGTCATTTTAGCCTTAAAAGCATTCCACTTATCGACATTTTCAATAATGTCTTTTGCCTCAGATTCCTTTGAATGGAGAGCATTATGAAGTTCTTCATTTGAAAAACTTGTCTTATATTTTTTCATAACCGGATCCCTCCTTTAATCTGTTAATCCTTTTTCTTAGACAATGCCTTTATTAGCCAAGCACTTGTTCCACCAGCTATAACAGCACCTGCACCAAGCATAGGAAATAATGAAGCTGCAATTCCAAGTGCACCGGCTGCCCCGATTAACTCTTTTGAAACCTCTTTTCGCGAAGTTGTGCCAGCCAAAATGGATGGTGTAAGCATATTAGCTTTAGCTAACAACGCCTCTCTATCCTCAGCCTTGTAATTCTCGGGATGATCAATTAAAACATCCAACAAGCATTTTAGTATTTCTGTATCTTCGGGAGATTCCATCATTTCAGCATCTAAAACTGCTCTCATGGCTATATATTGAGTTTTATTAAGCTTATTTCTTTTTGCTTCCAAATTATTGATTGTTTGTCTAGTAACTCCAATACGATCACCAAACTCTTCTGCTGTCCATCCAGCAGCTCGACGAATCAGAAGTAAATTATCTTGTAATCTTTCAATCTCTTTCATATGGCACCTCCTATGTTAATAGGGTAACCATTGACAAATATTTTGTCAAGCAACAAATTCTTTTTCATTGTATGTAATTCAAACTTCTTTAATTCTTTCCTTCAAATTATCCAAAACAACCGTGATAATTCCTGCGCTGAACAATACTACAATGATGCCAACGAATACCACTGCAAATACACCAAGAGCAAACCACTGTCTTGTAATAATTGCAAGCACTGCACAAATAATTAGCAGATTAATAGCAACTCCTGCAATCAGACAATATACCCTTGTTGCACCATCCAATAATAATTTCATCAATGACAAAATCATCACAACTGGTAAAAGAATAATCTTAATCAAAAATATCATAATCCTCACACTCCTTATTTTGCTCTTGCAAACTGTGGCATATCATGATTTACCTCAGCACTATAATATCCACTAATTGTACTAGGCGCATTAAACAATGCTGCCATCAAATACTTTTTAATATTTCTAACCTTTGAGGTATTGCTTTGCATACAACCTACAACGTATTCAATGTGACCGTAATTTAACTTTAGGAATTTTGATCGTACAAGCTCTGTTGGATAACTATCACTTGCAATGACTGTATATTCCTTCTGACTCACAACAGCCTCAAGCATAATATCTAAGATTCCTTCAACAAGCTCCTGGTCATAAGGATATCGCTCAAGCAAATATGGATACTCAATATTTTCCATCAGCAATTCTTTGTAGGCATTGGTCTCATCCATTCCCATCCCATCCTGCTCAGATAAGATAGGATTTGATTTGATATTATTAATCTTAGTATTAATTATTTTAGTATTATTATTAAGTGGTGTCGAAACTGACACCTCCAAAGGTTCCGAAATCGACACTTCTTGAAGTGCATTTTCGACACCTCTAGCGGTTCCCAAATCGACACCTCTGACACAAAATTCATCCCCAGATATCGATATTTCAAGGCTTTTAGGCGCTATTTCTTCTGTTTTTTCAGTTTCAACATCCAAATTTGTTGCTTCATTTGCTTTCACAGAAGTGTCGATTTCGACACCTCTTGAAGTTCCGTTTTCCTCTTCTGGAAGCATAAAGCTCTTAATATAAAGAATGCTTGGAAGCCCAAGACCACGCCTTTTCTTCTCAACTAATCCAAACTGCTCCAGTTCATTTAGATAATCAATGGACTTCTTTTTTGAGAATCCTAATATGTCCTGAATCTCTTCTATCTTAAAAATAATGTAGACACGCTTTTCCTCATCCAGCCATCCATTCCTGGCAGAGAGAGACATTCTATCTAATAACAGACCATACAATATCTTTGCAGATAAGGACAGCGGCGAAAACCTTTCTTCCGTCAGCATTATCTTAGGAATTCTTATAAAGCTGAATTGTTCCGCTTCCTCCCCATAGTAGTAATTGAATTCCATTTACTTCACCGCCTTATTCTTCTTATCCTGTTCCTTCTTCCAATTGGCAAGAAGCTCCTCTATAACTGCCTTGGCTTCCTGCGCCGAATAGTAAGCAGGGAAATACTTACGAAGCTGATTTGATGTAAAGTTCACCCTCATGGCAGGCATTCTTCCTGGAAGATGATCATTCATAATCTTGATAGCTTCATCACGAGTGATTTCAGGATTATATCTAATTGCCTCTCTAAGAGCTGAAACTTGGTAAGACTTAATCGTACCGTTGTCCTTAATATATTCAAATAGCCACTTCTGAATCGTAGGGCTCAAATGTGAGATGTCCACTCCTGTCATGATAGCTATATTGCCGCGATCAATTAGTGCTAATAGCTCCGGTATTACTTCTGTGAGACGAATAAATCTATGTACTTGATTTCTGCTTTCACCAACCTGCTGAGCTAATAAAACATCTGTCTGAAAATTTCTCCCAACTTGGGAGGAATTATTTTTTGATGGTCTACCTGCTTTCTTTTTCATCGCCTCATATCTCATTCTATAGGCAAAGGCCTTTTCACTAGGAAGGATCTCTTCACGCTGGATATTACTATCTACCATAGCAATGACAGCATCATCATCGTCCATCTCTTTAATAGTGGCAGGAATTGTAGGAAGACCAATCTTATTTACCGCAAATAATCTACGGTGTCCTGAGATCATTTCATATCCGCCCTCGTCATCCGGTCTTACCACAACCGGTGTAAGTACACCATTGTATTTAATACTTTCAACCAGGTCCTCCATCCTTTCATCATCAACAACCTTAAAGGGATGATTTTCAAAAGGATATATTTTCTCTACATCTATCTCAGTAACTGGATCTCCAGAAGGAACTCCTAATAATTCATCTACAGATAATAATTGAATCTTTTCGCCTGATCTCTTCTTCATGATTATGCCTCCTCGTTAATCTCAAGTAATTCATTGGTTAATGACTCATAGGCCACAGCAACCTTACCATTTGCACAATGAGCAAATATACTAATACCTTCAGCGCTTGTTTCTGCAGCCTTTACAGAAAGAGGAATATAGGTTTCAAAGGTACCAACGGAATCACTGTAGGTTTTATGTACCTTCTCAAAAATATCCCTTGCATAATTTGTTCTAAAATCAACCATTGTCATCACAATGCCTTCTATCGTAAGCTTGCGGTTCAACTGACGCTTTACCTTCATGATTGTAGAGATTAGCTGCTGTAGACCTTTTACTGGAAGGTAGGCAGTCTGAACAGGGATCAATACAGAATCTGCAGCTGTAAGTGCATTGATTGTCATCATGCCAAGAGATGGCATACAATCTATAATAATGAAGTCATACATATGACGGACCATATTCACATATTCCTTCATAATAGATTCCCTTGCGATGGCATTTACCAGATACACTTCAAGCGCTGACAGCTCAATATTGGCAGGGAGTAAATCCACACCCTCACTGTGATGAAGGATTCCATCCGTTTCAGATACTTCTTCATCATTAATAAGGGATAGCATTACAGTCGCCAAGGTAACCTTAATATCATCTGGCTGAATGTATCCCAGGCTTGCTGTCATGGATCCCTGAGGATCTGCATCTATAAGCAATACCTTCTTACCCTTTCTTGCTAAGCCTATTCCAAGATTTACAGCAGTAGTGGTTTTGCCCACACCGCCCTTCTGATTCGCTATTGCTATAACCTTACACATCGTTCAATCCTCCATTAATATTCATCTCTAAAATGCTCCAGATATTCATCTACAATATCTGTGTTTACAATTACGTTTCTACCCAGGTGATAAGTGGCTCCTGCCTCCTGAGCTATTTTCCTAAAGGTGTTGAGTCCTATAGAATAAAGAACAGCTCCTTCGTCATAACGCACGAATTTCTTTCTTCCTTCCTTTACTAGCTTCTTCACTTCATCCGATTGTTTCTTATTCCTCATATTGCCCATCTTCTTCACATCCTTTACATCTACTTTCGAGATAAGCCTCCAGCTTATCCAAATCTACAATTACTGTTTTCCTAATCTTCCAGCTAGCCTTAGCCTCTCTTGCAATTTTCACCATACTGTAATAGGGAACCGAATAAAGAGCAGCTGCCTTAGCATAGGTTGCATACCTTCTTTTCTTTCCCTCGCGGATATATTTATCAAGGTTAGGTCCGTACCGAGTTTTCTTTGGTTTTGTCAGTTAAATCACCTCCTCTCCGTCAGGCTTTATGGTGCTTCATAGAGATGCGTAGAGCTTTATTGAGCTTCATCAGTCTCCAATTCACATCTCTAAGCCGCTTGTTTTGCCACAAAGATGACACATCGAAAAGTAGCGATTCTGTCTGTTTATTTGAACGCGTATGGACCTCCATGGAGTTTGGCATATTCTCCAAAGAAGCAAAAAAAGACACCTTGCTTCAGGTTTTCACCTGTAACAAAGTGTCTGTATTTCATCTTAAGCTATCCCTCAAGATAAGTATTTTGTTTTTAAGATTGCTCCATCATTCTCCATGATGCTACTATAGGGAACTGGCATTTTCACCGTGACGTCCCAAGTTAATACGTGATTTGTAAGATGATTTGTTGACTCTTTATGGCTCTTTATAGAGCTCCGTCCTATCACGTACAGCTTCGTAGAGCTTCGTCGTTATCCAACTAATTAAGCGATTTCATCGTCGGGATCTGTAATGCATCCCTGACTGTGGATGCAGGCAAAGACGGACTCCATGCAGAAAACTCTGACGATACCTCTCTTGGATTTGTATATGTGTTAAGCGGCACCTTAGATATCGAAGCAGAAGGAGACGGCATCAGCGCCGGCAGCTATCTGCAGGTTGAAGGAGGCACCTTTTCCATTGTATCCGGTGGAGGCAGTGTGAATGGCACTAAGGAAAGCTCCGATTCCTGGGGTGGATTTATGGGAGGCGGTCATGGACATGGAGGGACTGATTTTACATCTGATACGGATTCCTCTGCTTCTGATGAAGACAGCACCAGCATCAAGGGTATAAAAGCAGCCGGAAGTGTGCAGATTCAAAACGGTACCTTTACCATTGATTCTGCAGATGATGCCATTCACTCCAATACTTCTGTATTCATCCATGGCGGTACCTTTGAGATTGCTTCCGGAGATGATGGCATCCATGCAGATGAAACGCTGACCATCACTGACTGTACCATGAACATTTCCACGTCTTACGAAGGACTGGAAGCATTAAATCTGGAAATCTCAGGAGGCGATATTGCTCTGTGTGCAACGGATGATGGACTCAATGCAGCTGGCGGCACAGATTCCAGCGGATTTGGCGGTGACCGGGGTGGTGATACATTCGGTCATGGAGGCGGCATGGGCGGCCATGGCGGTAACATGAATGGCATGGGTAGTTCTTCTTCCAACGGCAGTATTGTGATTTCCGGTGGTACACTGTATATCAATTCTTCCGGCGATGGCCTGGATGCCAATGGTACTTTGACCATATCCGGCGGACACACTACTGTATGCGGTCCTACCCAGGGTGATACTGCTACCCTTGATTATGATATCAGCGGTGTAATTACAGGAGGTACCTTCATTGGCACAGGTGCTTCTAATATGGCACAGACATTCAGTGATGCCGATCAGGGTGTGATTGCCATCAGTGTAGGTAATCAGTCTTCTGGTACAGATATCACCATTACAGATGAGAACGGTAATGAGATCCTTTCTTACTCTCCTGAACTTTCCTTTGCAGTGGTTATATTCAGCAGTCCTGAGCTGGTTTCCGGACAGTCTTATGATGTTACAGTTGGCTCCATTTCTGGAACTGTGACTGCAAATTAATAAAAGCTTTGAATAACAAGACAACAGGTGCATCAGAAAGCAATCACTTTCTGATGCACCTGTTGTCTTGTTATTGGAAATCTTAAAATTCCCTTTGTTTTTCCAAAAGGGAAAGTGCGTCAATACCTCACACGTGACGTAAAACACAATCTGTTAAGATCAATTGCTGCTCTCCATTGGTTCAAAACAGCGTTCTTCCAGCATGTTTTCTTCTGCCTGTTTTGTCCGTTCCTTTGCTTCCCTGCAGAATACATCCTGGCTCAGTATGGGTTCTGCTTCTCCACGATCCGGCTTAATGTAGGAACCGTCGCTCTGCAGCACATGGGCCTTGCAGTTATCCGCTAACTGTACCTGGAGGATATGCATGACCTCTTCTTTTAAGTCCGGATTTTCTACCGGGAAAAGGATCTCCACTCTTCGGTCCAGGTTACGAGGCATCCAGTCAGCACTGCCCATATAGATTTCCGTATCCCCGTCATTATAGAAATAGAAGATACGGCTGTGTTCCAGGAAGTTGCCTACGATGGAGCGGACAGAGATGTTCTCACTGACACCTGGAATGCCTACTTTCAGACAACAGATACCGCGAACGATCAATTCTATTTTTACACCAGCGCTGGAAGCCTCATATAAAGCAGCGATCACACCCCTGTCACAAAGTGAATTCATTTTGGCAATGATATGTGCCTGACGGCCTTCTCTTGCATTTCTGGTTTCCCGCTCAATCAGTCCTATAAAACGCTTTCTCAGCCATAAAGGTGCAACAGAAAGCTTATTCCAGCCAAGGGGTTCCGAATAACCGGAAAGCATGTTAAATACAGCTGTAGCATCTTCTCCAATGGCTCTGTTACAGGTGAGCAGACCCATATCTGTATACAGCTTGGCAGTAGAATCATTGTAATTACCGGTTCCCAGATGTACATATCTGCGGATACCGTCTTCCTCATCTCTTACTACCAGAGTAATCTTGCTGTGGGTCTTTAAGCCTTTCAGGCCATACAATACATGACATCCTGCTTTTTCCAGCTTCAATGCCCAGCCAATGTTGTTGGCCTCATCAAAACGTGCCTTTAACTCTACCAGCACCGTTACCTGCTTGCCGTTTTCTGCAGCCTTGATCAGAGCTGCGATAATAGGTGAATTACCGCTGACACGATATAAGGTCTGCTTAATTGCCAGCACCTTAGGATCTGTGGAAGCCTGACGTACAAAATCCACTACCGGATCAAAGGTCTCATATGGATGATGCAAAAGGACATCTCCTTTGGCAATGTTATCAAAAATATTTAAATCCGGGTCGATCTCCGGTACCGGCTGTGGCGTATAGGATTTTGCTCTCAGATGCGCAAAACCTTCTGTTCCATATACCTTCATAAGGAAGGTCAGATCCAATGGGCCGCTGATTAAGTACACATCCTCGTCCTTGATATTCAGTTCCTTTTTCAGGAACTTTAACAGACCCTTATCTACACTGCTGTCAATTTCCAGCTTAATGGTCTCGCCCCATTTGCGGCGTTTCAGAGATTTTTGGATTTCCTTTAATAAGTCCTCTGCATCTTCCTCATCAATGTCCAGATCTGCATTGCGCTCAATGCGGTATGGATGGGCGCAGACTACATCATAATTTAAAAACAGCTTCTGAATGTTGCGCTCAATGACTTCCTCTAACAAAATGATTCTGGTACTGCCATCTTCACCAGGTATCTTCACCAGCCTTGGAAGAACAGAAGGTACCTGAACTGTTGCAAACTCTGTTTCTGCTTTCTTATCCTTTTTGGAACGGATCAGTGCTGCAATATTTAAGGATTTATTCATGATCAGAGGAAATGGTCTGGAAGAATCCACTGCCATAGGAGTCAGTACGGGATATACCGTCTCCCGGAAATAACGGTCTACAAAAGCGCCGTCTTCTTCTGACAGTTCTTCATGATTTTTAATGATATGAAGCCCCTCCTGCTCTAACAGGGGCAACAGCTCCTGATAAGTTTCATATTGTGCCTTTACAAGGCGGTGCAGTTCCTCTCCAATACACTCTAACTGTTCAGAAGCACTCATGCCTGCAATATCCAGTTTCTTATAATCTGCATGTACCTGATCTTTTAAGGATGCTACACGAACCATGAAAAATTCATCCAGGTTGGATGCCGTAATGCTTAAAAATTTTGCCCGCTCTAACAGAGGCAGGGTTGTATCCTTTGCTTCTCCTAAAATACGGTAATCAAACTGAATCCAGCTCAGTTCCCGGTTTCTGAAATATTCTGTTTTTTCAAATTCACTAGCCATTTTTACACTAATTGCCTCCTTTTTTCTGTCGAATTACAGGACAAATGCCAAAGACCTGCTCAAAATATTCTGCTTTACGCTGGAATAAAATCCGTTCTAAGGTCATATCCTCCATGGTTTCTGCAGTAATCTGCAGCTGATTTTTCTTCATTTCTACTTTCATACCCTTTAACTTGCGGCTTGTTGCCGGCAATAAAGCAGTGCCAAGACGCAGCATGGCAGTGAGCTTGGTAATCAGCAGATAATGTTCTTCTGTCAGATTCCCTGCCATTTCCTCATAACTCATTACCGGGTCAGTGTTAAACTTTACTATATATGCAATCATCTGCCGCTCATTGTGGGACAGACCGATGATTTCTGTAGATAGAATAATATTGTAAGAACATTCTCCTGGGGCACTTAAGTTGATAAACCGCCCGCAGTCCTGCAAAATTGCTGCAATCTGCAATAACATCCGCTCCCGGTCTCCCAGTCCATGAAGGGAGCGGGTGGCATCAAAAATAGTACCTACAATGCCCTCTAACATGGCAGCCTCTGTTTTGCTGCCCTTGTAGCGTTTGCTCAGATACCGGGCAGAGGATAAAATATCTTCTGTAAAGTCATGACCTAACTTTACAATCCCCTCTTTGTCGGCATAATCTGCTGCCACACCATCACTTAAATTGACCTGAGGCAGCCACATGGTCTCTGCACCAAAGCAGTCCATCACTTTCTTATATACCAGCAGATTGGTCATGATCATGGCAGCAGTTGCCTTGGACTGTTCAAAATCATCTGCCAGCTGTGATACACTCATACGGGTCAGCTGCTCATAAAGCTGGGTAAACTGCTCTGCAGTCAGGGATTCCTGTCCCTTACAATATTTACGCACTACCCTGTCCATACCGGAGCTGACTACGATCAGGTTGTGGATTTCCCGGTCTTTTAATAACATCCGCTCATATCCCTGCAAATCCCGGTCAATAAACTCTCCGATGATATTTTTCAGATCTGTATCCTCCACTGCATTGCCAATGGTTTCCTGAATACGCATGGTACCAATTTTCATATTCTGGGTAGATATGAGCTTTTTGTCAAACAGGGAAATCTGTACACTGCCTGAACTGACATCTACCACTGCTGCACCCTTTTCAATCAAGCTGTTAAATTTAATTTCTTTGGAAGCCACTGCCTTATAACAGATATAACGCTGTTCAGAATTGCTGTAAATCTGTACTCTCAGACCTGTATGAAGCTGTATCTGGTCTACAATGAGTGCCCTGTTCTTGGCTTCACGAAGTGCACTGGTTGCTACCAGAATGGTCTCCTGCACATTGTACTCTTTTGCCAGCTTCTGATACTCTTTCAATACCTGGCATACCTCTTCTATCCGCTCATAACGGACGGTACGTTCTGCATAGGTATCCTTACCCAGAGTTGCTCTGTGGCGAACTCTGTCAATTAATGTAATACCACTTTTTGCAGAGATCTCATAAATCTGCATAGTAGTACTGGATGAACCGATGTCCATGACTGCGATTCGATTAACTGCCATTCCCTTCTCCCCTCTGCTGCCCCTGCAGCGTTTGTAAAATTTTTGTAAAACCACTTATAAAAAAGACGAAAGTCTCACTCTACCAAACTTGCCGCCAAACCTGTCGTCAAACTTTCAAGACCATACTGCAGCCAAACGATACTATAATCAAACTATATAATAGTCAAACTATAATATAGTCGGACTATGTGATAGTCAGATTGTCACATAGTTGGCTGCTGTATCGTCTTGAAAGTTGGTAAAATAAGACCTATACATCCTTATTATGTTCTTTGGATTCTGCCATGCTCTTTTATCTCTGTATACGGCAAATTTTCCTGTCTCCAGTATAAAAAAAGTAACTGATTTTGTCAATGGAGGGCATTGTAATTGCCCAGAATTTTTAACTGTCCGGCTTCGCTTTCCAGTCCTACCAGAGCATTGCGCACTGCGGGGTCGCTTAGATTGCCTTCAAAGTCAATGTAGAAGCGGTACTCCCAGGCACGGTCCGGTATGGGTCTGGACTCGATCTTGGTCATGTTCAGAGAATTAAAAATAAAATGGGACAGCTGGTTATACAGGGCACCGCTTACATGCTCTGTCTCAATACACAGGCTGATCTTATGTGCGTCCTGCAAAAACTCCTTGCGCTTTTGTACTACAATAAAACGTGTGGTATTGTTCTGATCATCACTGATGCCCCGCTTTAAGACCTGTAAGCCATACAGCTCTCCTGCCAGCTCGCTGGCAATGGCAGCCTTGGCAGGGTCTCCCTCGCTGACTACCTTTTTGGCACTGCCTGCTGTATTGGACTGACCTACCTGCTGCCAGTCTCTGTGCTGCTCCAAAAAGCCTGCACACTGCATCAGCCCCTGTGGATGAGAATACACAGTCTGGATCTGGTCTAAGGAAGCTCCCGGCAGTCCCAACAGACAATGCTCTACTTTTAAATAGGTCTCTGCCACAATGGTATTGTCATATTTCATCAGCAGATCGTACACATCGCCTACTGCACCTGCTCTGGAATTTTCGATGGGCAGCACTGCAAAATCCGCTCTGCCCTCTGCTACTTCTTCCATGGCAGAGGCAAAGGTGGATACAGAATACCCGTCTACCTCTTTGCCAAAAAACTGAATCATGGCTGCATTGCCATAAGCGCCCTCTACTCCCTGGTATACCACTCTGGCACCTTTGGTCTGCAGCTCTGAAATAGGGGTAAATGGGATCTCTCCACCTTTGCCGTTTTCACAGAGGATCTGGTACTGGAGTTTCTTTCCAATGGCCATGATCTGGGTAAACAACTCTTTTACACCCTGTCTGGTAAATGGATTTTCCACATCAGCTGTAAGCCCATCTAACTTCTGCTTTTCTCTTACAGGGTCCAATACGGCTTTGCCGGTCTGCATCTTGTATGCGATCACATCTTTTGTCAGTTCCAGGCGTTCTGTAAACAGTGCTTTGATCTGATTGTCTACTACGTCAAGTGATTTTCTTGTTTCGTCTAATGATTTCATATACTTCCACTTTTCTGCGCAGTCAATTTTTTAGAGCCTGATGGATAGCTGCGCGTTGCAGGCTCCTGAATTCTTTTGTTATATTTACTGTATCCTTTTTCCAGTACGGTTTTCTATGTTTCTGAACCTTTCAGCCGGTCTAACATTTCCCTTATGGTCATCTGATTTAAGGGATGGCGCAGCCATGGCGCCAGCTCTGCCATAGGCTCCAGGACAAAGGTTCTTTTGGGGATCTCCGGATGAGGTACCGTCAATGTCTCACTGTCTATCACTGCATCATCATAAAACAGTAAATCCAGATCTAACGTCCGCGGTCCCCAATGCATGGTACGCACTCTGCCTGCAGCATTTTCTGCTTCCTGCAGCTTCCCTAACAGCTCCAGGGGAGATAAGGTGGTGCGAACCTGCATACAGCCGTTTAAAAATACATCCTGTTCTGTCACGCCGTAAGGCTCTGTCTTCAGAAAAGACGACACCTGCTCTACTATAATACCTTTGCACTGCTCCAAATGTGCAATACCTGCCCGTAAAAATCCTTCTTTATCTCCCATATTGGAGCCAAGGGCAATGTATACAGTATGCCAGCCTCTTGTGATCTCTACAGAAACATATTCCAAGGGAAGTCCTACCGGTGCCCAGGGCTTTTTTACTTCCACAGTTACCTGTTTTATATATGGATAGGACAGAATTTCCTCTGCAAGCTGCTCTGCCACCGCTTCTATCAGCTTACAGGTATGCTGCTGCATATACTCTGTAATGTGTCTGGCAATGACACCATAGCTTACCGATTTGTCCATATCATCTGCCAGACCTGCAGGTCTGGCATCCAGATACATGGTGGCACTGACCAGGAACATCTGCCCCAGGGTATTTTCCGCCTCATACACCCCATGTCTGGCAAATACTTTTAAATCTGAAATGTGGATTTTATCCATGGTTCTCCTTTCCCTGTTTATAGCCTCTGATCATGCCCGTAAAATAGCCTGTGCCATTTTTGCAGCACGTACATTGGCCTGTACGTTGTGCACCCGGATGATGGAGCAGCCTTTTTCGATGCCCATAACGGTGGTTGCCAGTGTACCTTCTTCCCGCTCTCCTGCCGGCAGATCCAGTGTCAGTCCAATCATGGACTTTCTGGAAGTACCCAACAGTACCGGATAGCCCAGTTGGGTCACCACCTCCAGATGCTTCATGAGCACCAGATTCTGTCTGTAATCCTTAGCAAATCCAAAGCCAGGATCCAAAATGATCTGTTCTTTTTTCACACCAGCCTCTACTGCAATGGCCACACTATCCAGCAAATCTGCCTCCACGTCCTGTAAATAATCTCCATACTCCCCTTTTGCCCGATTATGCATCAGGCATACCGGCAGCTGATGCTTCACTGCCACTTCTGCCATAGCACTTTTGGCATCTGCCTGTCCCAGACTTCTGCGCTCATAAGCAAAGCCCCAGATATCATTCAGCAAATCTGCCCCAGCTGCAGCTGCAGCCTCTGCCACAGCACCTTTGTAGGTATCTATGGATACCGGAATATCAAAACGTGCCTTAACAGCTTCTATCACAGGCACTACCCGTTCCATTTCCTCTGCCTCTGACAGCAGAGTATATCCAGGACGGGTGGATTCCCCTCCGATATCCAGGATGGCCATGCCCTGGCCAATCATTTCCTCTACATGATGAAGGGCCGCATCCAGCTGATTCCACTTACCTCCATCTGAAAAAGAATCAGGAGTCACATTTAAGATTCCCATAATATATACCTGATTTTCCAGATCAAATTCTCTATTCCCTATTTTCATACGGTCATTCCTTTCATCATTCCCCGGCTTTATAGAATTGCCAAACTGTATTCAATATCAGCTTTGGGAAGTATCTGTAAGAAAATATTTTCTAAGCAAGGCTCTTGAAAACGCCGGTCCTTAGGTGTTTGACAGGTAAATGCAGCAGGAAACTTGTTTACTGATGCATTTGCCTGTCAGACACCTTAGTACCGCTGCGTTTTCACCGAAGCGAAAGCGGGCCCTGCGTGAAAATATTTTCTTACAGATACTTCCCAAAGCGTCCCGTAATGTTTTTCCAAACTTCTACATTCCAAACTGAATCATCTGAAATACTTTTTGCTGCAGTACATTATCCTGCTCCATACAACCTCTGCATGCAAAGGTCACTGTCTTACTGCCAGGCTTTTTCACACCGCGCATAGTCATGCACATATGCTCTGCCTCAATCACTACCATTGCTCCTGCCGGCTGTAAATGCTCCATAAGGGCATCTGCGATCTGCGCCGTCAGCTGTTCCTGGATCTGAGGCCGTCTGGCAAATACTTCTACGGTACGTGCCAGCTTACTTAAGCCTACTACCCTGCCATTTGGCACATAGGCAATGTGGGCTTTTCCATAAAAGGGCAGCAGATGATGCTCGCACATGGAATACAGAGTAATGTCCTTTTCCAGCACCAGTTCACTGCCCTGGGAAGGAAAAGTACAGGAAAGATGTTCTGCGGCATCCTGCTCTAAACCACCGTAAATTTCTTCACACATCCGGGCAATCCTGTCCGGAGTTCCCACCAGTCCATCTCTGCTTACATCTTCTCCTATGCCTTCTAACAGCAGCCGGACAGCTGCTT
Source organism: Lachnospiraceae bacterium (assembly GCA_045127535.1). GTDB lineage: Bacteria > Bacillota > Clostridia > Lachnospirales > Lachnospiraceae > UBA2942. The sequence goes on from JBGVQN010000063.1 coordinate 16,159, forward strand.
CTATTTTCTGCTTATCTATCATGCATGTATCTCCTCATTGCTCTGCAAAAACAGACGGTTTTCTTTGGTTTTATTCCATCGAACCGCCGTTTTCAAACATCTGCTTATTTTATTCAGATAACAGTTCTTTTTCTCTCCACAATCCTTTGAAAGCTCCTAGAAATGATAAAGAACCGCATACTACGATTTTTTCTCCTGCCATAGAATGTGATCTTGCAGTTTTCACTGCTGCTTCTATGGACCCTGCTGCCTCTGCCGGTTTATGGGTTCTGGCTGCTATCGTCTCTGCCAGCTCCTGCGCTGCCAATCCCCGGCTGTTTGCAGGAGTCAGGGTGACAAAGGCTGCTGCTGTAGGTGCCAGGCGGTCTATGACCTTTGGATACTCCTTGTCAGCCAATACCCCCATTATATATAGAAACTGTTCATTTGTAAAATAATTTTCCAAAGATACCGCAAGTTTCTCTGCTGCATCAGGATTGTGGGCTCCGTCCAGTAAAATAAGGGGATTCCTTTGCAGTACTTCCATCCGCCCAGGCCACCGGGTCTGTGCCAGCCCCTGATACACTGCTTGATCTGATATAGAAAATCCTGCCTGGCGGAGCAATGAAACTGTATCCAGCACCGTCAGCACATTATCCTGCTGAAAGGTACCTGCCAGCTGGATACGCACCTGCTTCCAGTCCTCATAGTCTAATGTCATTCCCTCTATAGAACATTCCAATACCTGGACATGCTCTGGTCTGGTGACCACAAGAGGACTATTTTGTACCTGACAAATGTGTTTCACTGTTTCTGTTACCTGACTGCTTTGCTGCATCAATACTGCAGGTTTTCCAGGTTTTACAATACCAGCTTTATGGGCAGCAATTTTTTCTAAAGTATCTCCCAGAATTTTTTTATGATCCTCACTAATAGATACCAATATGGAACAAAGTGTGGTTGTGACCACATTGGTAGCATCCAGATCTCCTCCCATGCCGGTTTCAATGACAGCGATCTTGCAACCTTTCCTGTCAAAATACCAGAATGCCAGGGCAGTTTCCAGCTCGAATTGGGTAGGCACCGGCAGGCCATCTGCCTCCATGGAAGCAGATACCCGGCGCAGTACTTTTACACCTGCATCTATATCTGCTGCTCCAATTGGTGTAAGCTCCCCTCCGCAGCCTGTCTGAATCATTTCCTCTGGAAAAAAGACTGCCGGAGATGTATACCGTCCGGTAGAATATCCTGCCTGGGAAAGGATCCGGGACAAAAAGGCTGTAACTGAGCCCTTTCCATTGGTGCCTGCCACCTGAATAAAGTGCAGACGGTTCTGTGGATCGTTCATTCTCTTTAGCAGTTCTCTCATAGTATCCAATCCCAACACAATCCCTTTGCCGGCAAACTGTTCCAAACTCTTTAACGTTTCCATCATTTTTCCTTTCTGTTTTCCGGATGCTTTCAGCAGTTTTTATATTCGCTTATTCTGTGGTTTGCTGTCTCTTACCATCAGCCCGATTCCAGTTATATCTGCCAGTATCCATCCCACAGGGATGGCCCACCAGATACCAGTCACCCCGATGTTCTCCATGGGTGCCAGTGTATATGCCAATGCCACTCTGGTTCCCAGAGAAATGACTGTCAGCAGCAAGGATACTCCAGGACGGTTCATTCCCCGGAAATATCCATAGAGCAGAAACAAAATGCCAATCCCCCAGTAAAAAGCCCCCTCTATCCGCAAATACCCTTTGCCCACTGCAATCACCGGGGTTTCTGAAATATCTACAAACAGTGTCATCAGCGGTTCTGCCAGTACTGTCACTGCTGCAGATACTGCCAGGCAAAACAGGGCAGAGATCACAAAGGCATTTCTGGTGCCCTGGTGGATTCGTTCTTTTTCTCCTGCCCCATAGTTCTGGGAAATAAACAATGAAAAAGCATTTCCAAACTCCTGGGCAGGCATATAGGCAAACGTATCAATTTTTACTGCTGCTGCAAAGGCAGCCATAACCACTGCCCCGAAGCTGTTGACCAGTCCCTGTATCATCAGTATACCAAAATTCATAACAGATTGCTGCATGGAAGTGGACAAAGACTGACGCAGCAGTTCTTTCACGGTGCTCCCGTTGAATAAGCGTTTTTTTCCTGATATTCCTGCCTGCATCCAAGATCCGTCCACCAATGTATCATTCTGTCTACCGTATTTTTTTTGCCAGGACACCAACCCCAGTTTTTTTCTTTTAAACCATACATACAGTCCCAACCCTGTGCCGGATGCTGCCTGTGCCATGACTGTGGCTGCGGCTGCTCCTTTCATTCCCCACTGAAACTGTACCACAAACAGCAAATCCAGCACTACATTTAACACCGACGCTGTACCCAGAAAATACAAAGGAGCCACCGAATCACCTAACGCCCGCAGCAGATAAGCAAAATAATTATATAGAAACACAAACACCAGTCCATAGAAAATAATATGTACATATTCCTGCATCAGTATAAACAGCTCCTGAGGTATATGAAGTAAAACCAGTATCTGCCTCTCCAACAAAAACACAAACACCATAATTCCTGCTGTAATGCCTCCTATGAGAACAAAACCAGTATATATGCATTCCATCATATGTACCTTATCCTGCCTGCCATAATGAAAGGAAAATACCGCTCCGCTTCCCATACATAACCCAATCAATACAGAGGTAAGGAACGTCATTAACGTATAAGCTGAGCCTGCTGCCCCCAGGGCATCTGCTCCAATATATCGTCCTACGATCAATGTATCAGCAATATGATACAACTGCTGCAGCAAATTTCCAAGCATCATAGGCCCGGCAAAGGCCAGCATGGCGCCTGTCACACTGCCTTTTGTCAAATTTCTGTTTCCTGCCATTCCTTCCTCCCTGTCCAATCCAAACCTTGTTCCATGCCCAAAGACACTGTTCTTTCCAAGGTTTCCATTGATTTTTTACCTTCTGCCAAACACCCAAATGTCTTTCCTTCGGAAATTTCCATACTGTTTTTATGCATGTAAAACATACTCATTATACCGCAAAAATCAACAGATACAAACGTTTCATCTCCATATTTTTACAAAAGGCAATCTGAACCAATCCTAAGCTAGGGTAAAGTTTTTGTAGGAAAAATAAATAGACAAAAGAAGAAAGCACCAGCTTTGTGTTAAGATTGAGTTTGCAAAGACCAAATCTACATAAAGGAAGGTGCTTTCTATGATTAAAAGTATACAACAGTTTTGCCA
>JBGVQN010000064.1:0-49195 GCA_045127535.1 Lachnospiraceae bacterium
AGGTAGATAGGGCGGAGGTGGAAGCATGGCAACATGTGGAGCTGACCGTTACTAATCGGTCGAGGGCTGGACCAGAGGTCCGGTTTTAAAAGAAGGGAATGGATGTAAAAGATATATTGACTGTATGTAGTTTTGAAGGTACACACCTTTATGCGCCTCTAGCTCAGTTGGTAGAGCACCTGACTCTTAATCAGGGTGTCCAGGGTTCGAGCCCCTGGAGGCGCACTGTAGAGTCGATTCATTTGAATCGACTTTTTTTGTATATAAAATATTTATGTATAAAAAATGAAATAAACCAATATGACCACAAAATCAGCTGTAATCCGCTATTATTTGCACTGCGTACTATAAAAAGTTAAAAAAATTATCCTAAAGTGCAGAAAGATCACGGTTTTTGTTCATGATTTCTTAATATATGAAAAAAGTCTAAAAAACACTTGCATAAATCATAAAAAATGCATATACTATATACATATCTTAACAAGCGCCTCTAGCTCAGTTGGTAGAGCACCTGACTCTTAATCAGGGTGTCCAGGGTTCGAGCCCCTGGAGGCGCACTAAAGTACCGGTTTTGGAGACGCATGAGCTCCGGGGCTGGTGCTTTATTTTTTTATATAGGAATTCACAGGAATTTCCTATACAATAAAAAGTCTTCCGGGCAGGATCACACTGCAGCGGAGAAGAATGATATGGCTGAAGCGACCTGCTGCAGGCGGAGAATCTTTCAAAGGGGGATTCTATCTCATATCAAAATGTAAAAGGGGAAACGATTTATGAATGATGGGAGCAATAAGAGCAGGGATGATAAGGCGTTTGTCTTTGACTCCAAAGCTCTGGATATGCTGGTACACAAATTAAAAGATGGGACCTTTCATGAGATTGTAGATGACTGGAAGTGGATTTTGTCTTACAGCAAGCGGTATAAGTGGGCCATTTTCTACTATATTATATTGGGAATTGTCAGTGGCTGTATGGGGCTCTTATCCAGTGAGGTGAGTAAGAACCTGATTGATATTGTAACAGGATACCAGACAAGCAAGCTGCCCCTTATGATTGGATTGATGGTAGGCAGTACCGTATTCAGTCTGGTGTGCAACAGTCTGATTTCCAGAGTATCTGCCAAAATCAGCATTTACATAAACAATGATATACAGGCAGATATTTTTGATAAAATTATGGATTCAGAGTGGCTGGAGTTGAGCAAGTATTCCAATGGTGATATGATGAATCGGTTTAACAATGATGTAAATACGGTTTCTTCCAATGCAATCAGCTGGCTGCCTTCTGTTATGATTAATGTGTTTAACTTTGTGGCTACGTTCTGCCTTATGATGTATCATGATGTGGGTATGGCTCTCATTGCTCTGGCCAGTGCCCCATTCTTACTGCTGACCTCTCGCAGCCTGATTAAGCGTATGCGTCAATACAATCAGAAAATGAAAGAAATAAACAGTAAGCTTATGACTTTTGAGGTGGAAACTTTTTATAATATGGATACCATCAAAAGTTTTGGCATCGAAGAAAAGAGAGGAAAGAAGCTTCGCTGGTGGCAGGGAAAGTATAAGGATGTCAGCCTGGATTATAACTGGTTTAAAATCAAAACCAATGTAGCATTGTCTGTGGTTGGTACTCTGGTACAGTTTGTGGCTTTTGGTTACTGTCTGTGGAGACTGTGGGGAGGCATGATCACGTATGGAGAAATGACTCAGTTTTTACAGCTGCGTTCCAATCTTTCCAGTACGTTTTCCAGTATGGTAGCCCTGATTCCCAATGCCCTTACCAGTTCGGTATCAGCCCATCGTATCAAAGAGATTGTAGAACTGCCCAAAGAAGCACATATCGTACAGGAAAGCCAGGCCATAGGTGCCAAGAACAGGGGTGGTTACAGTGTGGAAATCAGAGGAGCTGATTTTGCTTATATGGAAAATCAACAGGTAATTATAAACTCTGATTTTATTGCAAGACCAAATGAAATCGTAGCATTGGTAGGTCCTTCAGGAGAGGGAAAAACCACAATGATCCGTATGATCCTGGGACTGATTCATCCGGATCATGGAGAAGCTGTGCTGCGGGATATGGATGGTAAGGAAGTGCCTGTAAATGCTGAGCTGCGTCAATATTTTGCCTATGTGCCTCAGGGGAATACCATCCTGTCTGGTACCATTGCAGAAAATATGCGTATGGTGCGGGAGGATGCCACAGATGAGGAGATTATAGAAGCGTTAAAAATTGCCTGTGCCTGGGACTTTGTATCCAAATTAAGGGATGGCATCAACAATTCAGTGGGAGAAAGAGGCAGGGGACTTTCTGAAGGACAGGCACAGCGGATTGCCATTGCCAGGGCCGTATTGCGGGATGCACCTATTTTATTGTTGGATGAGGCAACCAGCGCACTGGATGTAGAAACTGAACGAAATGTCTTGAAAAACATTATCCGTCAGCGTCCCAATAAAACCTGTATTGTGACTACTCACCGTCCCAGTGTACTGGGCATGTGCCAGAGGGTTTACCGGGTAATGGATAAGCGGGTGCGGGAACTTTCGGAAGAAGAAAGTGCGCAGATGGTAATTGATTTTTAGTAATTCCCATCTCTTACCGGTTCCTAAAGTTTGACAATATATTTAGGACATGTTATAGTGAACAGTGGAGCAAGAAAGAAAACTGTTTATATACAAAAGGCGACGGAAAGTCCATCCAGCGAGTTTTAGATATTTGTGATAGAAAAGGAGTTTGGCATGTTTAATAAAAAATTATGTGCAGGAATGCTGCTGTGCTGTCTGGTATTCAGCGGCTGCGGCAATGGAAATGATAAAAACAAAGAAAGTGAATCGGTACAGTTATTTATGACACAGGAAAGTACCGAGGGTACACAGGAGTCCGCAGAAGGTGATGGTACGGCAGAAAGTACTCAGGAAGGAGCATCTGCAGACGCAGAAGCCGATTCCAGTCTGACATCTGGAGAAAGTAAAGAAAATGCTTCTGCAGGAAACAGTGATTCAGAAAATCAAAAGGGCAGTTATCGCTCTGAACTGTTTGAATTCCATGTAGTAATCGGCCAGACAGAGTACACGCTTCCAGAGGATTTTAAGACTTTTTCTGATAAAAAATGGAATTATGACGGAAACAGGGATTTACAGTTAAATCCCAATGAATATATCGTCGATGAAGCGATTTACAAGGGCAATCATTTACTCTATGTTTCTTTTGTGAATCTGGGCTATGATATGGTAACCATTGAAAACTGCAAGATTGGAAGCATTCTGTTCGATCAGATCGCTTTAAAGGATGCCAATACCAATATTATACTGGCTGGAAATATCAAGTATGGTGAATCCTCACTGGCAGATGTGCTGGAGGCATACGGTGAGCCTGATGCTGAGGAAACTACCGACAGTGAGACTGTACTGACTTATGGAGAAAGTGAGTATTCCAAGGTAGTCATTACGGTAAATAAGACAAAAGATGTGATTACAGATATTTTCATGATGAATTATACAGCTCTGGAGCAGAATCTGGAGATCAATCAGGAGACTCCGGATATTGTAAGCAGTTACCAGGCACCAACAAAGATGGGAACCAACCTGCAGAAGCCCCTGTTAAAATATGACGGAGCGTATTACAGCCTTCCTGCACCGGTCAGTGCATTTGTGGACAATGGCTGGACATTTGAGGCAGATGAATATGATGCAGTTGCAGCAGAAAAGACCTGTAACATGTACTTAGAAAAGGACAGCTATCGTATTAAGATACAGGTTACCAATTATACCAATGAAATACAGTATCTGGAGAACTGCTTTGTAACCTGGATTCAGGCCAGCAAGGAAGATGCTTCCATGGATGTAGAATTGCTCCTGCCTGGTAAAATCAAAACGGGTATGACTGAAACAGAAATGTTAGAAGCCATTGGTGATGTGTCCTACAAGAAGGATGATACATCCGATGAAACTTACATCTTGTATGATGTGGCATATGAAAACAATACAGGAAAGATCCGTCTTTATGTATCAAAGGAAACTTCTGTATTGAGCCGGATCGTGGCAAAGAATCAGCCAGAGGAATACAAATAAAATAAGAAAATCAATTGGGATTAAAAGGGAGTAAAAATGCCCTATAAACCGGCAGCTGAAAGCAGAGCTGCCGGTTTTTTTGCAGTTGATCAGGTTGTTCTTTTGGTACATGGAGCAGCCTGAAAGAGACAGAAAATACCACAAAAAATGCACAATTTGGACACCAGAAAAATGCATGGAATATATTGTTAAAAATTTGACAAAATCGCTCTCTTTTAGCTTGACAGTGAAAAAAAATGACGATATAATGAAGTCAAATTAAGAATTTTTATATTGCCAAAATTGTAAATAAATTTCCCCTGGAAAGGTGGAAAAACCGGCAATGAAGCAGAGGCAAAAATTCTTTATTTCATCTATACATTCCGCTTGCGATAACTTCGGGGGTATTGTTAATTTTCTGGCGATTTCTCGGAGGCGGCGAATCACAGAATGTGTAAATACCAAAACAGCAAGGAGAGAAAAGATGGCAACAAAAATCACAATCATTGGTGCCGGCAGTGTAGGTGCAACAATCGCATATGCAATGTCCAATACAGATATTGCTTCTGAAATTGTACTGATCGACATCAATAAAAAGAAGGTAGAAGGCGAAGTTCTGGACATTGCACAGGGTACTGCATTCAGAGGTCCAATCACGATCGTTGGCGGCGAGTATGCAGATGCAGCCGGTTCTGATATCGTCATCATTACTTCCGGTGTAGGCAGAAAGCCTGGACAGAGCAGAATTGATCTGACTCAGACCAATGTAAATATTTTAAAGAGCATCACACCAGAAATCGTAAAGTATGCACCAGACGCAAAGTATATCATTGTCAGCAACCCAGTTGACGTACTGACCTATGTATTTACCAAGATTTCCGGTCTGCCAGAGAATCAGATCATTGGTTCTGGTACACTGCTTGATACTGCAAGACTTCGTGCTACCATGTCTGATTTCTATCAGGTAAACCAGAGAAACTGCCATGCATTTGTATTCGGTGAGCATGGAGATACTTCTTTTGTTCCGTGGTCCAGTGCGAAGATTTCCGGTATTCCAATGGATCAGTACAACAGCCTGATGCCTGCATGTAAGGTACCTGCTGACGAGTGGGATTGTGACAAGGTTGAGCAGCATGTACGTACTTCTGGCGGTCAGATCATTGCCAACAAGGGTGCTACATTCTATGCGATTGCAAACTCTGTAATCGACCTGTGCAGAAAGGTACTTTCCGCATATGATTCCATCGCCTGTGTTTCTTCTCTGCTTCATGGCGAATATGGTATTGATGATGTCTGTCTGAGCATTCTGACCGTAGTAGGTCCAGAAGGTGTTAAGGGCAGAGTTGAGATGCCGCTGACAGAAGATGAGATCGCAAAGTTAAAGCACAGCGCAGATGTATTAAAGGATGTAATTGCTCAGATCCAGATTTAATTACCAAAGAAGACAGCAGATGCCCGGAAATTGGGTATCTGCTGTTGGCATGCTTAAAGATATGCAAAAAATGGAAGGCAGTGTGAACGGTCAGTCTGATGGCTGATTTGATTACACCACAATTTGTGCCGGAGCGTCACAAATTGTTTTGATTCAGGACAATAGAAAATTGGCGAAGGGTGCTGTCTATTGTTCATGACAGCGGAAAGTTCCCAAATGGTACTTTCTGTTGCTGCAGGTGCAGGATTCTCATTTACATAGATCTGCCAATGCAAATCTGTCTTCTGAGTAAACCGCTCCGGATTGGAGGAAATAATGGAGTATCGTATTGAAAAAGATACCATGGGTGAAATGCAGGTACCTGCTGACAGATACTGGGCTGCCCAGACACAGAGAAGTTATCAGAACTTCAAAATCGGCGGCGAGCTGATGCCAAGAGAGATCACCAGAGCATTCGGCTACTTAAAGAAAGGTGCTGCCATTGCAAACTATAACTTAGGCAAGCTGGATGAGGACAAGAAGAACACCATCTGCCAGGCTTGTGACGAGGTCATCTCCGGCAAGCTGTTTGATCATTTCCCACTGGTGGTATGGCAGACAGGCAGCGGTACACAGTCCAACATGAATGCCAACGAGGTAATTGCCAACAGAGGCAATGAGATCTATGGCAGCAAGCTGCTTCATCCAAACGACCACATCAATATGTCTCAGAGTTCCAATGATACATTCCCAACAGCACTGCACATTGCAGCTGCTATGAGCATTGAGGATCAGCTGTTCCCTGCTATGGATCAGATGATCGAGACTCTGGCTCGCCTGGAGGCTGAGAACACTGAGTATGTAAAGAGCGGACGTACCCATTTACAGGATGCAGTGCCGATCCGTTTCTCTCAGGAGATCAGCGGCTGGAAGCATATGTTAGTAAAGAATAAGCAGCAGTTAGAAGCAGTTCTTCCTGGACTGAAGGAGCTGGCGCTTGGCGGTACCGCAGTTGGTACAGGCTTAAATGCACCTGCAGGCTTTGGCGAAGAAGTGGCAAAGGTCATCAGTGAGCTGACAGGCAAGGATTTTGTAACCTCTCCAAACAAGTTCCATGCTCTGACCTCCAAGGATGACATTACCTTTGCTCACGGTGCATTAAAGGCACTGGCTGCCAACATGATGAAGATCGCCAACGATATCCGCTGGTTGGCAAGCGGCCCAAGATGCGGTCTGGGTGAGATCTCCATTCCGGAAAATGAGCCAGGATCTTCTATCATGCCAGGTAAGGTAAACCCAACCCAGTGTGAGTCCATGACCATGGTAGCAGTACAGGTGATGGGTAATGACGCAGCAGTTGGTTTTGCAGCTTCCCAGGGCAACTTTGAGTTAAATGTATTTATGCCGGTCATCGCTTACAACTTCTTACAGTCTGTAAAGCTGTTGGCTGACGGTCTGGTATCCTTCCACGACAACTGCGTGGTAGGCATCAAGGCAAACCCGGATAAGATGAAGCACAATCTGTACAATTCTCTTATGCTGGTAACTGCTCTGAATCCATACATAGGATATGAAAATGCAGCAAAGACCGCAAAGAAGGCATACAAGGAAAATATTTCCTTAAAGGAAGCCTGTGTAGCACTTGGATTCCTGACAGAGGAAAGATTTGACGAAGTATTCCATCCAGAAGAGATGGCTTAATTGCCCTGAAAAAACAACCAGAAAATGAACACTGGAATGTATCTTAGAAGATAGACCGGTGTTGAAAGAGTACACAAAGCCTTGCTTCTTACGAGGCAGGTTTTGTCGTCTTTTGAAAATATAGGCAATTGTGAAGTTTATGTTCGTATCAGCTTTGTGAAGTGTCTGTCAGAAAAAAATTTCTAAGCAGGCTCTTTAAAACGCCGGCACTTTAAATTTTGCGCTGTGGGCGCAAAATTTATTAGTACCGCTGCGTTTTTACCGAAGCGAGAGCGTGCAAACGTATCGTAAACGATACGTCGCGTGAAAATATTTTCTGACAGACACTTCACAAAGCGTGCGGTAAAATGTTTTTCAATTGCCTATAAAAATAAAATATAAGGAGGGTGTGTGCAACATGGTTTACAGTTACTATCCAGGTTGTACCCTGAAGACAAAGGCGAAGGATTTGGACATGTACGCAAGAAAGTCTGCAGAAGCCTTAGGCATTACACTGGAAGAGATTCCTGAGTGGCAGTGCTGCGGTGGTGTATATCCACAGGCAAAGGATGAAATTGCGACAAAGCTGTCTTCTGTTCGTACATTAAACAGTGCCAAAGAGGCAGGACATGATCTGGTAACAGTATGTTCCGCATGTCATCATGTATTAAAGAGAGTCAACAACGACATGGCTGAGGATGAGTATATCCGTACCAGAGCCAATAACTATATGGAATTAGAGGAGCCTTATGCAGGCGAGACAAAGGTGCTGCATTACTTAGAGCTGCTTCGTGATGTAGTAGGCTTTGATGAACTGAAGAAGAAGGTAGTCAATCCTCTCACCGGCAAGAAGATCGCTGCATATTACGGCTGTCTCCTGCTGCGTCCAAGCGGTGTGATGGGTCTGGATGATCCGGAAGATCCTACCATTATGGAGGATTTCATTAAGGCACTGGGCGCTACTCCTGTGGTATATCCATTCCGCAATGAGTGCTGCGGCGGCTATGTAACCTTACAGGATGCTTCCCTGGCACAGAAGAAGAGCAACAAGGTGCTTGCTTCTGCAGAGGGCAAGGGGGCTGACATGGTGATTACAGCCTGTCCACTGTGTATGTATAATTTAAAGAAGAACGGTACAGAGCATGAGCTGCCAATCGTATACTTTACAGAACTGTTGGCTGAAGCTCTGGGCGTAAAGTAAGGAGGATGGATTCATGAATAAGAACTATGAAAGAGAAGAAATCCTTCGCATGAGCGGTGTTGACACAAGCAAGTGTATGAAGTGCGGTAAGTGCTCCGGTACATGTCCTGCATTTGATGCCATGGATTATCATCCACACCAGTTTGTATCTATGGTACAGAAGGGCAACATCGAGCCGTTAAAGAACTCCAATGCAATCTGGCAGTGTTTATCCTGCTTTGCATGTGTAGAGCGTTGTCCAAGAGATGTAAAGCCTGCCAAGTTAATTGAGGCAGTACGTCTCACTGTCATCCGCGAGCAGGGTCTGAATCATCTGAAGGCAGAGGATGTACCTTGTATGTTAGATGAGGATCTGCCACAGCAGGCACTTGTAAGCGCATTCAGAAAGTACAGCAAGTAATTTCTGGCTGTGGATAAAAGGTAAATGCAGAACCAGTTGTGATACATTGGTAAATCAGGCATTTGCTGATGTATATACCAAAAATATAAGAAGGTGGAAGTAAGACATGCATAAAATAGGTGTATTTGTATGTTGGTGCGGAAGCAATATTGCTGCTACAGTGGATGTAAAGGCTGTTGCAGAGGCTGCCGGTAAGCAGCCTAATGTTGTATATGCAACTGACTATCAATATATGTGTTCTGAGAGCGGCCAGAACTTAATCATCGATGCGATTAAGCAGTACAACCTGACAGGTGTGGTTGTCTGTTCCTGTTCTCCAAGAATGCATGAAGCTACATTCAGAAAGGCTGCAGAGAAGGCCGGTTTAAACCCATACATGGTGGAAATCGCCAACATTCGTGAGCAGTGTTCCTGGATTCATAAGGATATGGAAGAGGCAACTGCCAAGGCAATCGTACTGGCAAGAGCTGCCATTGCAAAGGTACAGTTAAACAAGCCTCTCATTGCCGGCGAGAGCCAGGTAACCAAGAGATGTCTGGTAATCGGTGGTGGTATCGCTGGTATCCAGACTGCATTAGACGTAGCAGAAGCCGGATATCCGGTTGATATCGTAGAGAAGAAGCCTACCATCGGCGGTAAGATGGCACAGCTTGATAAGACATTCCCAACCTTAGACTGTGCTGCATGTATCCTGACCCCAAGAATGGTAGAGGCAGGTGCACATGAGAACATTACACTGCATACATATAGTGAAGTGGAATCTGTAACCGGCTTCGTAGGCAACTTTACAGTCAAGATTCGTAAGAAGGCCAGAAAGGTCAATACTTCCCTGTGTACCGGATGTGGTCTGTGTACCGAGAAGTGTCCGATGAAGAAGCAGCCAAACGAGTTCAACATGGGTCTGGACAAGAGAGGCGCAATCTATATTCCATTCGCACAGGCAGTACCGAAGATTCCGGTCATCGATGTAGAAGCCTGTCTGAAGTTCAAGACCGGCAAGTGTGGTATCTGTTCCAAGGTATGTACCGCCGGCGCAATTGATTACGAGCAGCAGGATGAAATCATCGAAGAGAAGTACGGTGCAATTGTAGTGGCTACCGGATTTGACCAGATTAAGCCGGTGAAGTTTGGTGAACTTGGTTATTCCCAGTATCCGGACGTTGTAACCTCCTTAGAGTATGAGCGTCTCATGAATGCTGCCGGTCCTACAAAGGGACATCTCCTGCGTCCATCTGACGGCAAGGAGCCAAAGGAAATCGTATTTATCCAGTGTGTAGGTTCCAGAGGACAGAGCTGCAGAGACAAGAGCTACTGCTCCAAGGTATGCTGTATGTACACTGCAAAGCATGCAATCCTGACCAAGGACCACTACCCGGATACCAATCTTCATGTATTCTACATTGACGAGAGAACACCTGGTAAGAACTTTGATGAGTTCTACCGCCGTGCAGTAGAGCAGTATGGTGTAGATTACATCAAGGGACAGGTTGGTAAGGTTTACGAGGAAAATGGCAAGCTTATGGTACAGGGTTCTGACCTGTTAGCAAATGAGCAGGTAACCATCGCTGCTGATATGGTAGTATTGGCTGCTGCAATCGAGCCTGACAAGACTGCAAGAAGCTTAGGAACTATGCTTACAGCAAGTATGGATACCAATGACTTCTTCACTGAGGCTCATGCAAAGCTGCGTCCGGTAGAGTCTCCTACAGCCGGTATCTTCTTATCCGGTATGTGCCAGGGACCAAAGGATATTCCGGAGACCGTATCTCAGGCAAGTGCAGCTGCAGCTAAGGTCATTGGTCTGTTAAATAAGAACAAGCTGTTAGGTAACCCATGTGTGGCTCATTCCGATGAAAACCTGTGTAACGGCTGTTCCCAGTGTGCAAGAGTTTGTCCGTATGGTGCAATCTCTTATGTTGACAAAGAGTTTAGAGTTCCAGGTCCAAAGAGAGTGGAGACAAGACGTGTGGCAGTGGTCAATGAAGCTGTCTGCCAGGGCTGCGGTGCTTGTACCGTTACCTGTCCGTCTACCGCTATGGACTTAAAGGGCTTTAGTAATAGACAGATTATGTCGGAGGTAGATGCAATATGCAAGTAAATGAATCATCCAAAGAATTTAAGCCATGTATCGTTGCATTCTGCTGCAATTGGTGTAGTTATGCAGGTGCTGACTTAGCGGGTTCTAACCGTCTCAGCTACCCTGCCGATGTAAAAATTATTCGTGTTCCCTGTTCCTGCCGTGTAAATCCTCTGTTTATCCTGCGTGCATTCCAGAGAGGTGCGGACGGTGTGATCCTGTGTGGATGCCATCCGGGAGACTGCCATTATACAACTGGTAACTACTATGCAAGAAGACGTATGACCATGCTCTTTAGCATGTTAGACTATCTGGGCATTGAGAAGGAACGTACCAGAGTGGAATGGGTATCTGCAGCAGAGGGTGCCAAGTTTGCAGCAACTATGAATGATTTCATCAGTACTGTCCAGAGTCTGGGCGAGAACAGAAAGTTGAGGGACTTAAGATGCAAGCAATAATCGAAAAAGTAACAGCGCTGTTGGAGAATGGAACTGTTGACAGAGTACTTGCATGGAAGGCCGGAGATTTTTCCTACGACCGTACTCCTGCAGTATTTGACAAGGAATCCGGACTGGATGGCCTTGTATATGACAGCTTCTGTGCCAACAACCTGAGTAAGTATTTAATTGAAGAAAGCAAGAAGGACGGCAAGGTTCTGGTGCTGATGAAGCCATGTGATTCCTACGGCCTGAACATGCTGATTAAGGAGCACAGAGTTAACAGAGACAACATCTACATCCTGGGTGTACCATGCAAGTGCAAGGTCAGCGTAGAAAAGGTAAAGGCTGCAGGCCTCACCGGTATCCTGGATATCGTAGAGGAAGGCAGTGACATTAAGGTGACCACCGTATATGGTGACACAACCTTAAACAGAAATGATGTACTCTGCGACAAGTGTCTGGCATGTAAGGACAAGGTAGTGACCGTATATGACGAGAAGATCGAGTCTGACGAAACTGCCGGTGTAGAAAAGATTGACCGTATGGCAGCAGTTGCCGAGTTAGAGGCAATGTCTCCTGAAGAAAGATTCAATTTCTGGAGAAGCCAGTTATCCAAGTGTATCCGTTGTAACGCATGCCGTAACATCTGCCCAATCTGCAGCTGTACCAAGTGTGTATTTGACAATGATGATACAGGCATTTCCGGCAAGGCAAATGTAGATTCCTTCGAGGAAAATATGTTCCATATCGTACGTGCATACCATGTAGCTGGACGTTGTACAGACTGCGGCGAGTGCAGCCGTGTCTGCCCGCAGAACATTCCGCTGCACCTGCTGAACCGTAAGTTCATCAAGGAAATGAACGACCTGTACGGAACCTATCAGGCAGGTGAGGATGCAGAGACCAAGGATCCGCTGACCGCCTTTACAAAGGAAGATGCAGAGCCAAGCATCATTTATAACAGATAGAAAGGCAGGGATGAAGCATGTTAAAATTTACAAGTGATCAGATGACAACACTTTTCTCCGCCATCTCTGCATTAAAGACCCTGTATGTACCGGTTGAAAAGGGTGGCGAAGTAACCTTTGGTGTATGGAGCGAGGAAGAAACCGTTCGCTTAGATGCATTAAAGACTGTAAAATCTGCCAAGGATTTATTCTTCCCTCAGGCAGAAAATATGATGTCCTTCAAGGTAGAAGGCAAGAAGATTGATATTCAGGTTCCGGAAGAAAAGATGGATCAGTTCGTGGTATTTGGTGTACGTGCCTGTGATGCCAAGAGCTTTGAAGTATTAGACAAGGTATTCCTTGCTGAGCCTGTAGACTCCTATTATGCACTGCGCCGTAAGAGCGGTATCGTAATCTGTGCAGCATGTACCAGACCGGAAGAAAGCTGCTTCTGTAATGTATTTGGTATTGATGCAACTGCTCCGGCTGGTGATATTGTAACCTGGACTGTAGACGGCACCCTGTACTGGGAAGCCAAGACAGAAAAGGGTGAGGCATTTACTGCTGAGCTTTCTGCATATCTGGCAGAGGCAACTGCAGAGGAAGAAGCTGCTGTAGCAGCACAGAATGAGGCTGTAAAGGCAATCATTGCAAAGCTTCCATATGCCAACTTAAAGGTAGACGGATTTACCGGAGACCGTATGATGGAGTTTTTTAACTCTCCAAAGTGGGCAGAGCTGTATCAGGCATGCTTGGGATGTGGTACCTGTACTTTCGTATGTCCGACCTGTCAGTGCTACGACATTCGTGACTATGACACCGGACATGGTGTACAGAGATACCGCTGCTGGGATTCCTGTATGTATTCTGAGTTTACCAAGATGGCAGGCGGTCAGCCTCGTCTGACTCAGTTAGAGAGATTCAGACAGAGATTTATGCATAAGCTGGTATACTATCCGATGAACAATGACGGATTGTTCTCCTGTGTAGGCTGCGGCAGATGTGTAAACAAGTGTCCGATTTCCATGAATATTGCAAAAGTAATAAAGGCATTGGGGGATGAATGATGAGTGATTTAACAAGAGTAGATATGCATATCCCAAAGATTGGTATCGTAAAGAAGATCATCCAGGAAACACCTGATGTAAAGACATTCCACATCACTGCTCCGGAAGGAGGCAAGCTGTTCGAGCATATGCCAGGCCAGTGTGCCATGATTTCCGTACCGGGTGTGGGTGAGGGTATGTTCTCCATTCCATCTTCTCCTACCAATACAGAGTACATGGAGTTCTCCATTAAGATGTGTGGATGCCTGACGACATGGCTGCACAGCATGGAGGAAGGCCAGATGGTTACCGTAAGAGGACCTCTGGGAAATCATTTCCCTGTAGAAGATGAATTCAAGGGTAAGGATATCCTGGTAATCGGCGGTGGTATCGGTATTGCGCCGGTACGTTCCGTAGTAAAGTATATGCTGGACAATCGTGAGGATTACGGCAAGATCGACGTAGTATACGGTGCAAGATCCAAGGAAGACCTGGTTTACTTTGAGGAGATGTCTCAGGAGTGGCCAAAGGTTCCAAACACCAACGTACACCTGACCATCGACAGAGAGCAGGAAGGCTGGGACGGACATGTAGGCTTCGTACCAAACTACGTAAAGGAACTGAACTTCTCCACAGACAAGACTGTTATCATGTGTGGACCGCCAATCATGATTAAGTTTACACTGGCAGGTCTTATGGAGTTAGGTTTCTCCAGAGAACAGGTTTACACTACCATGGAGCTGCGTATGAAGTGTGGTATCGGTAAGTGCGGACGCTGCAACATCGGTTCCAAGTATGTATGTAAGGATGGTCCGGTATTCCGCTTTGATAAGCTGGATGAACTGCCAAACGAGTATTAATGACCGTAACCAAACCGGTATAAAACAATTCAAAAGGGCAGCTGCAGAGGGTATGATGCAGTACATATGGTATACATCAGGCTGCAGTATGATACAGTATATATGCCTACTGCAACAGTGATGTATCTGCAGGAAATGCAGCAGCCATCATATCTGCCCTGCCCCTGAGAATGGTTTGAAATGCCAGAAGTTACTGAACAATATGAATCAGCAATAGGAGAAAAGAAAATGGAACAAATGGTTAACGTATATTTATATGGTAAAAAGTATACAGTTCCTGCCAGCCTGACCATCATGGAAGCATTTGAGTATTCCGGATACCAGCTGGTACGTGGCTGTGGCTGTAGAAACGGTTTCTGTGGTGCCTGTGCAACCATTTACAGAATTAAGGGTGAGCATATGCTTCACGGATGTCTGGCTTGTTCTACCAAGGTAGAGGACAACATGTATGTAGCTTCTATTCCTTACTTCCCATTAGAGAAGAAGGTTTACAGCATCGAGGAAATTAAGCCAACTGAAGAGATTATGATGCAGTTATATCCTGAAATCTACGCATGTGTAGGCTGTAATGCATGTACCAAGGCTTGTACACAGCAGTTAAAGGTTATGCAGTACATTGCATACGCACAGAGAGGCGAGTACGAGAAGTGTGCAGAGGCTTCCTTCGACTGTGTAATGTGTGGTGTATGTTCTACCAGATGTCCTGCTGGAATTTCTCATCCACAGGTAGCACTGTTGGCTAGAAGATTAACCGGTAAGTACATTAAGCCGGAAGCAAAGCACCTGACAGAGCGTGTAGCTGCTATCGAAAGCGGAGAATTCAATGACGCTATGGCAGAGATCATGGGCAAGTCTGTTGATGAGCTGAAGGATATGTACAACAACAGAGTAATCGAGAAATAAGGGAGGAATTTGAGATGAGTTTACCATATACAGAGGAAATGCTCGAATCCATCAAAAAGGTTGAGGCAACCAGAGCAGAGCGTATGGCAAATGAGCCAAGACGTATGACTGCTGATGAGAAGGAAGCTTTATTAGAGCAGTATCATCCGGATTATAACTTAGACAGCTTTGAAGAGATTATCGTAGGACCAAACAAGGGTCAGAAGGCTCCAAAGGAATTGGTTGCTCTGTTACAGGCCAACAGCCGTATTAAGGGTATGGACATTGATTTAGAGAACCCTGATTATGACTGTGACGTTCTGGTAATCGGCGGCGGCGGTGCAGGTTCTTCCGCAGCAATCGAGGCAAATGAGGCTGGTGCTGACGTTATGATCGTAACCAAGCTTCGTATCGGTGATGCCAACACCATGATGGCAGAGGGCGGTATCCAGGCAGCAGATAAGGAAAATGACTCTCCTGCACAGCATTACTTAGACGTAATGGGCGGCGGTCACTTTAAGAACGTGCCTGAACTGGTTAAGAAGCTGGTAACAGAAGGTCCTGCAGCAGTAAACTGGTTAGACCGTCTGGGCGTTCTGTTCGATAAGGACGAGAACGGTGTGATGGTAACTACCCATGGTGGTGGTACCTCCAGAAAGAGAATGCACGCAGCAGCTGACTACTCCGGCGCAGAAATCATGCGTGTACTTCGTGATGAAGTTATCAACAGAGGCATTCCGGTAATTGAGTTTACTGTAGCAGTAGAGATCATCAAGGATGAAGAAGGCAAGGCAGCTGGTGCAGTGCTGATGAACCTTGAGACAAAGGAACTGCTGGTAGCAAGAGCAAAGACTGTTGTCATTGCTACAGGTGGTGCCGGACGTCTCCATTATCAGGGCTTCCCAACCTCCAACCACTACGGTGCAACTGCTGACGGTCTGGTACTGGCTTACCGTGCAGGCGCTGAGTTATTATATCAGGATACTTTACAGTATCATCCTACAGGTGTTGCATTCCCTGCACAGATCTATGGTGCGCTGGTAACTGAGAAGGTTCGTTCCATGGGCGCTATGTTCTGTAACGCAGAGGGTGAAGCATTCATGCATCCATTAGAGACCCGTGACGTAGCAGCTTCCGGTGTCATCCGTGAGGTAGCAAGAGGCAACGGTGTACATACACCACTGCGTGATGGTATCTGGTTAGATACTCCAATGATCGATGCCATCCATGGAGAAGGTACACTGGAAAAGAGACTTCCAGGTATGCTTCGTATGTACATGAGATACGACATCGATATGAGAAAGGTGCCGATCGTGATCTATCCAACCCTCCACTATCAGAACGGTGGTATTAAGATCACTGAGGACGGTATGTCTGGCGTTGAGAACCTGTATGTAGCAGGTGAGGCTGTTGGTGGTGTACATGGACGTAACCGTCTGATGGGTAACTCCCTGTTAGACATCATCGTATTTGGCCGTAATGCAGGACAGCAGGCAGGTAAGAAGTGCAAGGAAGTAACCCTTGGCAAGCTGACTCTGTCTCATGTAGATGCATTCGCTCAGGAATGTGCAGATGCTGGTATCGTAACTGATATGGTATCTCCACAGGTACTGCCGGATTACAGAAGAAAGTAATTTGCAGCTGTTCAGAAACTGCTGTTCCCCATTTTGCAGGTAAGGATTCATCATCCAAGGTGACGTGCATGGAGTTTTGCAAATATCTGCGAAGGGACGGAACAGATCCCTGATTTTATAGCAACTGCAAGTGCATAATTAAGACCCGCAATTCTTTGTTTCAAAGAATTGCGGGTTTAACAGCGCAAAATTTTGACAAAATGCTGATTTTACAAAAAACACTTGCATTGCCGGGAGAATGGTAGTAATTTTAGTAGGAAACAGATTTGTGTCTGCGCTGCAATCACAAATCTGGGTACATGGACAAATTTGGCTTTGTGCAGACATTTGTATATACCCAATTGTGTGTATGTAAATGTCTGCATTATAAGGTATTTTTTCTTTTTGAAATAAAACAGGAAAAATGGAAGCTTCATGTATTGAAATACAAAAGAAAGCGGCGTAGAAATGAGGAAAAAATGGAAATCACAACATCTTTTTTTGTGCTGAAATCCGGTGCTTTGGTATTGTTGAATGTATTCCTGATTGCAGCGTTAGGTTACCTTGTGGGAAGTATCAAAATTAAGGGAATATCCCTTGGAACTGCAGGTGTATTTCTTGTTGCGCTGGTTGTAGGACATTTGAGTACTGCAATGCCAAATTCTATTTTTGCAGTAGAGATGCCAAAATTTGTACAGAATCTTGGCCTTGTATTGTTTGTATCCTCTGTAGGATTTATTGCAGGCCCAAATTTCTTCAGTAATTTAAAGAAAAATGCAAAATCTTATGTATTACTGGGGCTGGTCATTATCATTTCCGGTGCACTTACCTGTGTGGCTGTTACTGCACTTACCAATGTAGATGCGCCGCTGGCTGCTGGTATGTTATCTGGTGCGTTAACCAGTACCCCTGGTTTCTCTGCAGCAAAAGAAGCATTGTCTGGAGCAGAAGAACTGGTAAATAAAGTATCTGTAGGATATGGTATTGCATACCCATTTGGCGTAATTGGTGTTGTATTATTCGTACAGCTGATTCCAAGATTTTTGAAAGCCAATATGGAAGAAGAACGCAAGGCAATTGTCATTGTAGATGATGGCACGAAAGCTGCAAAGAAAATGCCGAAAAAACTGATTGAGTTTGATTCTTTTGGATTAACGGCATTTGCACTGTCTGCAATCATTGGTGTGATCGTTGGCGGTATTACCATTCCACTTCCAGGAGGCGCAAGCTTTTCTCTTGGAAATACCGGTGGTGTGCTGCTGTCTTCTCTGATTTTTGGTCACCTGGGCCATATTGGAAAGTTCAGCCTGCAGATCAAAAAGGATGTTTTAAAAACATTCCAGGAATTTGGTCTCATGCTGTTCCTGATTGGTGCAGGTATTGAAGGTGGTACCAGCTTTGTAGCTACCTTATCTGAGTACGGATTGATCCTGTTTGTATATGGTGCATTGATGACATTGATCCCAATGATCATTGGTTTCATCATTGCAAAGTATGTACTGAAGCTGAGTCTGTTAAACAGCTTAGGTTCTATCACTGGCGGTATGACCAGTACACCGGCACTGGGTACACTGATCAGCGTATCCGGTACCGATGATGTGGCTTCTGCATATGCATCCACTTATCCAATCGCGCTGGTAGCAGTTGTAATCGCAAGCCAGCTGGTTGTAACATTCTTCTAATAGAATTTGAATAATTCATTTCAAAGCATACTGCTGAAGTTTGGTAGATAGAGGCAGTAAAGGAAATGAATGAACGCTATATGCCAGAATAGAAACAGGCTCTGCTGATGCAGGGTCTGTTTTTGGTTAGTTCATGTACTGGGGTTCACAGCAGTACAAAATTTTCACCAGATCAAATACAGGGTGTCTGTTTGTTAAGGGATGGACAAAACCAATGGAATAAACAAAAGATACGGCATCCTTTGTATTCTTAGGATTCCATATGCGCTTAGAGGAAATATCCCCATATTCGCACCCTTCTGATTCTGCAATATATTTCAGACACTGATTCATTTTAGAAACAGTATCTGCCTGCTCATAGTTTTTCAGTGAGATAATTGCGATACTGCACTTCTGATGCAGTGTCCGGATGTGTGAAATCAATTCCCTGTATTTCTGCTCAAAAGCAGATGGATCTTCTTTGAAAAATGTCAGATCTGCTGCTCCAATATGTAACAGAACGGTTTCCGGATGGAGGCTTGCTACACAGGCATCATAAACTTCCAACGCGGTATTTACAGAAAGATCTGCAATGCTTCTGTTGTACAGATTTGAGTGCAAGGCAAATGCCTGTTTCAATTCGCAAAGGGGAATCTGGCTGTCTTCTGTACCACCAAAAATCACAATTCCATTTTGCTCTGCAAGATCATTTAAGGCCTGATATTTTTGAATTTTATTTTTCAACATGCATACCACCTCCGGGCATCGGTTCTTAACAGTATTGACTGCGATAGTGTTTTTTGTCTAAGGCCACATTTCTGAAATATACCAATACATTCATAAATACAATGACCAGATTCAGCAGATATACGATCAGCACATAGTTAATCTGATTGGTAATGATCTTAGCAACAATACCTGCTATGTATCCGCTGATGATCAGAAGAATAAAAGGCAGGCTTGTACCTTTGGCTGTTTTTGCTTTATATGCTTTTATAACATTCAGCGGCCAGGACAGACCAAAGCATACTAACATAATTGTTTCAAAAATAGATCCCATAACAAAAAAACTCCTCTTCATAAGCTCATCTAATAGGATAGCACCAGGCGTGGAGAAAAACAATTTTAGTAAAAATAGAAAAACAAATTTACTCTGAAAACCATTTTTTTTACTTTTAAAAGCCTCTTTCAAAAGTAAAAAAATTGAGTTCTATACTATATTGTGATAAAATTTAGGAAGATATCACAGAAATATGTATTTGGTACCACTATCATTGGCGAAAGATGACTGCATTATGAGAGAGAATAAAAAGAAAAGAAATGGCAAGCAGAAACGGATTACATTAAAGAACATACAGCGGAATTTTTTTTGCACACAATTAGTACTGATCATCACCCTTGCTCTTTTTCTGGGAGCAGCTGGAACGCTGATCAATCTGCATTTTGAAACACAAAAGCGGGATCAGAATTTGCAAAATATTGCAGAAACCATTGCCCGGTCCCCAATCCTCACGGAAAATGTGGGTCAGGAACAGGCTTCCCATATGCTGACTGCGTATCTGGATTCCGTAAAAGATTCTCTTTCAGATATTGATGTAATTTCCATTGTAACAGTAAATGAAATTCGTTTATATCATTCCAATCATGAATTAATGGGAACGGTTTATGATGGCACGCTGCCAGAATTTAAGCACAATAATAAGGATTATTATGTGACAAGCGATAAGGGGCCATCTGGAACCCAAAGAAGGGCGTATGCGGCAATATATGATGATTACGGTAATTATGTGGGCTTTGTAATGGCCATTACCCTTATGAAAAATATCCAGGAGGAAACCATTCAGACTCTGATTATCTT
The DNA here is from genome assembly GCA_045127535.1 of Lachnospiraceae bacterium. Taxonomy (GTDB): domain Bacteria; phylum Bacillota; class Clostridia; order Lachnospirales; family Lachnospiraceae; genus UBA2942. Next base: position 20,123 of record JBGVQN010000064.1, read on the forward strand.
TGCGCTGATTACGGTTACTGCCATTTTAATGGAGCTTTTGATTTCTGCCCAACTGTCCGGTACCATAAAAAAAAGCCTGCAGGGATATGAACCGGATGTTTTTTCTGCAATGTATCAGATCCGGGATAATATACTGGAATCGCTTGATGAAGGTATCATTGCAATTGACAGCCGCAAAACCGTACAATTTGTCAATCAGGCAGCCATAGCAATCCTTGATGGAAGTAAAAAAGGAATCCATGGTACAGTGGTGGGGCAGCCTCTTGATGATGTGTGTGATGTCTCTTTGCTGGCACAGACTCTTGAAAGTGGTGAAAAAGAATTCAATGTGCAGGATCATAAGCTGGTGAATGGGGATGTCCTGATAGACAGGATCCCAATTAAAGAAAATGATACCATCATCGGGGCAGTGGGAATCCTTCATAACAGAGCGGAATATACCAAGCTGATGGAAGACCTGACAGGAACCCGTTACCTGGTGGATTCCATGCGTGCCAATAATCATGATTTTACCAACAAGCTTCATGTCATTCTTGGCCTGATACAGATGGAAATGTATGATGAGGCCATCTCATATATAGAAAATATTACTATGGTACAAAGAGAGACCATCAGCAAAATTATGAAGGCGGTGGATGAGCCTGCAGTAGCGGCGTTGCTGATCGGAAAGACGGCCAGGGCATCAGAACTGAATATAAGGTTTGTACTGCGGGAGGGCTGCTCTTATTCCAAATCAGATATGCCCTTGCCTGCGGAGGTGCTTGTGACCGTCATTGGAAATCTCATCGACAATGGGTTTGAAGCTATGAATCAGGCTGATGATTATGATGCACCAAAGGAATTGCTGTTTGGCATCTTTTCCCAACCTGGTGCAGTGCTGATTACCACGGACGACACAGGCTGTGGAATCGGGAAAGAGGACTTAGATCATATATTTGAAAATGGATATTCAACAAAGGGTACAGGCAGAGGAACAGGGCTGTATCAGGTAAAGACAATGGTTGAGGGACTGGGGGGAACGATTACTGCAGAGTCACAGGCAGGTATAGGAACCTCCTTCTCGGTCAGCTTTACAAGCAAAAAATAAGTGTGGAGAACTGAGTATGTATCATGTTTTAATTGCAGAAGATGATCCAATGGTAGCAATGATCAACGAACAGTATATTGGACGCAATAAAGCATTTCATGTAATTGGAAAATGCAATGATGGAAAAAGTGCATTGGAATTTCTGGAACACAATCCAGTGGATCTGCTTGTGCTTGACGTTTTTATGCCCTATGCAGATGGGTTTGAAACACTGCGCCAGATCAGAAAAAAACAAATATCCGTAGATGTCATTATGGTAACCGCGGCCAATGACCGGAGTTCTTTGGAAGAAGCCCTACATCTTGGTGTTGTGGATTATCTTGTGAAACCTTTTACATACGATAGATTTCAGATGGCGCTGGATAAATTCATTGCGCAGACAGATGCGTTAAAAGACTTGGGAACATTGAATCAGAAGAATATTGATTATATCATTGGAAATACGAGAAAAAAGAACCAGAGCGTACGTCCAAAAGGCATACAGGAGAAAACACTGCAGCTGATTGTAGAGCATTTGAAAGAGAACAGGAATGTGTGGATGACAGGTGACAGCATTGCGGAAGAAACGGGCCTTACAGGTGTTACGGTGCGGCGGTATATGAATTACCTGGCAGAGACCGGTGTTGTGATCGGGGAAATGAATTATGAGACCGGCGGCCGTCCGTGTATGCTTTACAGGATTGCAGAATAAATGTATGTTAGAGCATGGCAAAGCATTGTGCTGTACTCTGATTATGTATCGTACACGGACGGCTGCAGGCGCAGTGGAAGGGTGCTGTCTGAGGAAGTTGAGCAAGCCGATCTTGGTTCGTTTATAAAAATATGGTGAACATAACCGGAATGGTAATTAATGCCAGTATATGAGAGATCAGAACCATACTGGCACCTACAGTTGTGTCCCGGCCATTGGCTGCAGGGAAGATGATTACATTCATTCCAATAGGCATGGACAAGGCACAAAGGGCAACCAGAATTACATCATCAGCGGTATGCAGCAGCTTCAGTATAATGGTTACAATGGCTGGAATAACAACCAGCCGCAGGAGGGAAATCACATAAACCTTTGGCATAGCCAGCAGTTTTCTCACTCCATATCCACCTACAATGATGCCTGTTAACAGCATTGCAAGAGGGAACATACAGTTGGCAGTAGAAGAAATAACGGTTTGTATAAAGCCCGGAACAGGTACCTGGGTAATTCCCAGAATAATGCCAATGATCAGGGCAAAGCAGATTGGGTTGCACAAGGATTTGAAACTGAATTTTCCATCTCCATTTGGCAGCAGCCAGGAAACACACACAGAAAAAGTGAGAATATTCAGAGGAATTGTGAACATCATATAATTAAACAATGCATCTTCACCAAAGATTCCCAGAACCAGGGCATTTCCCATAAAACCATAGTTAGAAACAATAAAGGCATGCCGGTAAAGACGTTCATGAAACGCTTTGGCAGAAAACTTTTTGCCTACCCAGAAAGCAATGCATGTAATAGGAATAAAGATGATAACACAATAAATCAACAGTGTGCTTTTTTGGGCCAGATTTTCGATAGAGCATCTGGTCATAAATGTATTGATGATTAAGGCAGGGAGCAGTAAATTGCTCTCCAGCTTTGATAAAACACTGCCTGCATTATCAGGCAGAATATGTTTTCTTGTTAAGATCCATCCTGCAAAGATGAATACAAATACCATCAGCATCTCATTCAGGGAAGTAAAAAAAACATCCATTCCGTACTCCTTTTCTGCTTTCATAGCAGGGCAATGATTTGTTTTATGAAAATTCCATGAAAATAGAAAGCACGCTGATGGTGCTTTCTATGATCCATGTCTGCATTACAGCCGGAAGGGGTAAGAACTGGCATGGTGTCTGGGGAGGAAGCCGTAATGCAAAGGTTGTTCAAAATGAATTTGAAACCTTGTTTAATATATCTGTGTTTTTGCAATAAGTCTAATATATAATATTTATTGAAATTATAACAAAATGATTATGAATAAATGAAAATATGTAAAAATACCAATTTAGATTCAGATTGTGAAAACGGATTTGTATAAAAATTCGACAGGAAGTGCCATTTTTTGCATGACCATTTGTAACCAAGTGTTATAAAACCGTCATAATGACAGATTAGAATTGGAATGCAGCAGGATGATCAGTACAAAGTCAGCAGCGGCTGGAAATTGGAAAGGGCGTATGGGTTGACAAGAAAAATCTATATGTGATAAAAATAAAACAGTAGCCTCCATTGCAGATGAAAATCAAAGATTACCATCACGGTTTTTACAGGGGGGAATTGCTCTGGAATGGAGAATTTTATGGAACTGAATCAATTGTACTATTTTTACATAGCAGCCCAATATGAACACATTACGAAAGCTTCCAGGGCATTGCGCATTGCCCAGCCGGCGCTGACGCAGGCCATTCACCGGTTAGAGGAAGAGCTCGGTCTGCCTCTTTTTGACCGGAAAGGAAGAGGCATTGTGTTAAATGAGTATGGCAGGTGTGTGATGCACCATGCAGATGCTATATTTACCCAGATGAATCACATGAAAGCAGAGCTGGAAAAGCTTTCCGGCAACGAAAGCCACACCATCCGGTTAAATGTGCTGGCAGCTTCCCGCATGGTAACAGATATACTCATTGCTTATAAGCGGCTGCGTCCGGAAAGTGCTTTTCAGCTTATGCAGAATGAAGAAAGCCAGGATTGTGATATCTGTATTTCCACCATATCACCGTTTGAAAAAATGGATCATGGGGCTCATCGCAATGATATTTTCCAGGAGGAAATTTATCTGGCAGTTCCTTCTGCTTCGCCTTATGCAGGACGGCCTTCCATTGCTTTGAAGGAAATGGCAGACGCAGACTTTATCAGTCTGGCCGGTTCAAAGCATCTGCGCCAGATCTGTGATTGGTACTGTGAGAAAGAAGGGTTTACCCCCAATATTATTTTTGAAAGTGACAGCTCATCCACGGTACATGACCTGATTGCAGCCGGACTGGGGATCGGCTTCTGGCCAGCTTATTCCTGGGGGGCATTTTCCAAGAAGGGACTGGCACTGCTGCCCATCAGCGAGCCCTCCTGTAAAAGAAATCTGGTGCTCACCTGTCATACCGATATTACCACATCTCCCTTGCTTCAGGACTTTTATCAGTTTATCTGCAGGTATATGAAGCTGCTGCAGGATAAAGAGGATGGAAGACTGCTCTGATCTGCTGGGAAAGCTGTTAAGAATCGCAGTTTACAAAAAAGGTGCTGCAGCATAACTGTTTTGGTTATGCTGCAGCGCCTTTTATAATTATATTTTCAATTGGAATCAAAGTTCATACATAAACATCAGACCTGGCAGCAGAAAAGGAATCACTGCTGTACTTTGTACCAGCAGGCCTGCATTCCGTGTATGAATTACAGATGCCAGATATCGTCGTTGTACTGCTTGATGGTTCTGTCAGAAGAGAAGAATCCAGCCTTTGCGATGTTTACTAACATTTTCTTAGCCCATGTATCTCTGTCTGCGTAATCAGCCAGCATACGGTTCTTGGTTGCTGCATAGTCATTGAAGTCTAACAGAGTCATGAACCAGTCTTTGTTGATCAGCTCGTTGTGGAGACGTCTTAAGTGCTCCTCGCTGCCCAGTGCCAGTAACTCATCGCTTACGATGAAGTCTACGCACTTACGGATGGTCTCATCCTCTTCGTAAATCTTTCTGGAGCAGTAGTCACCCTTTGCATAATGCTCGATGACCTGATCACTGCTTTCACCGAAGATGTAGATGTTGTCTTCGCCAACCAGCTCAGAGATCTCTACGTTAGCACCGTCCATGGTACCAAGAGTCACTGCACCATTTAACATGAACTTCATGTTACCAGTACCACTTGCTTCCTTGGAAGCTAAGGAAATCTGCTCGGAGATATCACATGCAGGAATCAGCTTCTCAGCTGCACTTACATTGTAATTCTCTACCATAACCAGCTTCATGTAAGGAGCTACCTCTGGATCATTTGTAATTAACTGCTGCAGAGTTAATAACAGATGGATAATATCCTTTGCGATCACGTAAGCAGGAGCTGCCTTTGCACCAAAGATAAAGGTAACTGGTGTTGCAGGGCGGTTGCCAGCCTTGATCTGCATATACTGGTAAATGATGTACAGAGCGTTGAGCTGCTGTCTCTTGTACTCGTGAAGACGCTTTACCTGAATATCGAAGATGCTGTTTTCGTCGATCTCTACACCAGTGTTAGCCAGGATGAATTCCTTGCAAACCTTCTTTGCATCCATCTTGATGGACAGAAGCTGATCGCGAACTTCCTTGGAATCAGCAAATGCAAGCAGCTTCTCTAAAGCGTCTGCATCCTTCTTGAAGTCATCTCCGATCAGGGAGCTTAAATAGTTGGTCAGACCGTGGTTGCAGTGCAGTAACCATCTACGGAAGGTAATACCGTTGGTCTTGTTGTTGAACTTCTCAGGATAGATCTGATAGAACGCATTTAACTCGCTGTCCTTTAAGATGTCTGTATGCAGAGCTGCTACACCGTTGATAGAGTATCCGTAGTGGATATCCATATGAGCCATGTGTACACGGTTCTGGTCATCAATGATGGCAACTTCCTTCTGAGGATACAGCTTCTTCATACGCTCATCTAACTGACGGATGATTGGCATTAAGTGAGGTACTACCTCCTCTAAGTAGTGGATTGGCCACTTCTCAAGAGCTTCAGCCAGGATGGTGTGGTTGGTGTAAGCACAGGTCTTGGTTACGATCTGACATGCTTCCTCAAAGTCGATGCCGCGAGCGGTCAGCAGACGGATGAACTCTGGGATGATCATACTTGGATGAGTATCGTTGATCTGTACCACTGCGTAATCAGGCAGATCATGCAGGTTGCATCCCTTGCTGGTAGCCTCATCTAAGATCAGCTGTGCAGCGTTGCTTACCATGAAGTACTGCTGATAAATACGCAGCTTCTGTCCATCGCTGTCACTGTCATCTGGATAGAGGAACAGGGTCAGGTTGTGCAGGATGTCCTTCTTATTAAAGGAGATGCCGTCCTCAACCATAGACTCATCTACGATATCTGTATCGAAAAGACGCAGGCGGATAGACTTTGTGTCGTAACCAGCTACATCAATGTCATATAACTTGGACTGTAAAGAGAATCCCTTAAATGGTACTGTATAAGATACACCAGCATCTGTCAGCCAGCTGTTCTCAGCGATCCATGGGTTTGGCATTTCTCTCTGCAGGTTATTCTGAAATGTCTGCTTAAACAGACCTAAGTGGTAATTTAAACCAATACCGTCTCCAGGAAGTCCTAAAGAAGCGATGGAATCCAGGAAACATGCTGCCAGACGTCCAAGACCACCATTACCTAAAGATGGTTCTGGCTCAACAGCCTCAACCTGAGCGATGGACTTGCCATTTGCTGCAAGGTAATCAGCTACCTGGTCGTACAGACCTAAATTGATCAGGTTATTGGAAAGAAGCTTACCGATCAGGAACTCTGCGGAAATGTAATAAATCTTCTTCTTACCTTCGTTGTAACCTTTCTGACCCAGCTGCTCTTTTGTGAAATGCAGCAGAGCGGTAAACAGTTCTTCGTTGCTGCAGTCTGCGCAGCTTTTGTGAAATAAAGTTTCAATTGTATTTTCCAGTTGAAGCATAATGGTCTCCTTTCTCATTTTTATCTTGCCCAGGGCTTGCAAAATTATTTTTGCAAATTTCTGTCTCCCTGGCAGATAAGCGCAAATATGCTGAACTAAATATAAGCATATCATGTACGGGTTAGAAAAAATATAACAAAACTGTTATTTTATGATAGGATTTTACGACTGCTTCCGGTATTTGTGAGGGGAACAGCCGCTGGCTTCCTGGAACTTCTTGATAAAGTAACTGGTGCTGTTAAAGCCTGTGCGTAAAGCAATTTCTGTTATGGATAAGTCTGTGTGCAGCAGCAGTGCCTTGGCCTGTTCCAGGCGGTAGTCATTAATATAAGAAATCAACGTTTTTCCTGTATATTCTTTAAACAGCTTCATGAAATAATTTTCACTGTAATGAGTCAGACTGGTAAGCTCTCCTACAGTCAGGGGTTCAGAATAGTGGTCCTTGATATAATCAAATACCTGCTTCATAACTGCAACATTTTTAGGCTGTTGGGTATCCGCAGGAATCAGATAATTCCCTCTGAGCATTTCGTAAAAAAAATCGAAAAACAGTGCTTTTAAATGGGCATAATAATAAGGATCCTTGTTTTTGTGGCATTCGTGGATCTCCATAAATAAAGACACAATGGATTCGTACCGTTTATCATCTGGAGTGATCACATGGGCAATTTCCAGCCGGTGTTCTAACAGGGGGGCAATGACACACTCCTGGAACCAGTCTCCAGCGCAGCCAGAGAGGAATTCCGGGTGAAATACGATGCTTTTATAAGTGAGGACGTTTTGCAGATCTGTTTTCATGCTGTGAAGGACGCCACAGTTGACGATCAGCAGGTATCCTTTTTTCAGACGGATGCTTTCTTTGTTCAGTCTGGCAAAGCCCCTGCCCTGCTCAATGTAAATCAGCTCCATTTCATTGTGCCAGTGGTTATACAGGGCATGGAAAATGTAGCAGTTGCCTGTGTAGGTTTCGATGGGCAGATCATAAGAACCATGGGAACTGCGTTCCCTTAAGGTTTCGTCTACTTCAGAAGCATGCATAAGGGGCATAGATTCACCTCCTGTTCATGGGTAGTGGCAGTGTGATCAGTCTGCGTCAGGGAATACCTGACCGATATGTGTGATTTCCCGGCAGTTTGCAGGCAGAGGTCTGGTGCGTTCTGGGGACTGGGCAGTGTAGATGTAAAGGCTGTCAATGCCTGCCCCGGCTGCTCCATGGCAGTCTGCCAGGTCATCATTTCCAGTCATAACAGATTCTTCCGCTTTTAGATCATACTGGGAAAGGAGCATGTGATAAAATGCAGGATCAGGCTTCTTAATTCCGGCTTCGGAGGAGAGAAGGATTCCGTCAAAGTATTCCGCAATGCCAAGAAGCTTTAATTCCGGTCTGGTAAAAAGGGACTGGGCATTGGACAGCAGATAGATTCGTTTGCCTGCTGCCTTCAGCCGCTGCAAAAGCTCTGCAGCACCTTCAAACAGGTACAGGTGTTCCAATGAAATGCTGCGCCATAAGATCGCAAAGTCCTGGATCTCATCTTCTGAGGCAGTAATACCCTTTCGGGCGAATAATTCCTGAAATACAAGGGCAATGTCTGGTTCCGGCTGCAGTACCTCTGGAGCAGAGATGCCTTCCCGCAGCAGATCATTTCTGTGCTGCTGTTCTACCTGTGCCAACAGCTGGCTGTAAGCTGCTTTTAATTCCTGGGAGGTGTAGGAGGCACCTTTCAGGGATAGAAAACAGGCAAGTTTTTTCCAAAGGTAAGGCTTCTGTTCATTGGTATGGATGTCTGCCAGAGTGCCATATAAATCAAAAATGTAATTTGTGTACATAAAAATCGTTTCCTCCGGGTGTTGATAAAGTAAGTTTATTTTACCACAAATCGGAAAAGGGTGCAACGTATTGGAGGAATATGTTTTTTGCTGTGTTTTTGTGTCTGTACAAAACACGAACAATTCAGTATAATAGAATACAGAGGAATCCGGGCAGGCGGTACCTGCAAAATAAACAAAACAAAAGTATCTGTTCCGTACATGGACAGTTGCAGGCAGACAACAAAACAAGGGGAGGACATGTAAATGTATACATATTTAATCGTGGATGATGAAGCGATAGAACGTAAGGGGCTGCGTATGCTCCTTGGCAGGCAGGACAAGAACTGCCAGATCTTAGAGGCTTCCAATGGAGAGGAAGCTTTGGAATTGATGCACAGAGAACGAGTAGATGTATTACTTACAGATATCAACATGCCTTTTTTAGATGGCATAGGTCTTCTGGAAAAGGTGCATCAGCTGTATCCGGGTATGCAGGTAGTGATCGTCAGCGGATACAATGAATTTGACTATGCCAGAAAAGCCATTGCATATGGAGTTGCTGCTTATATTTTAAAACCCGTCAATCCCGAAGAATTTGCCAGGGTCATGGGGGAGATCCAGTCCAAGTTAGACAAAAAAAATCTGGAGCAGCAGCGCAGGGATGAAAGTATAGATTTTATCAAGGAACATCTGCTCTACCTTATGGTCAATGGACAAAGCCGGGCCAGCTTAGAGGATAAGGCAGGCAATCTGATGGATCTGGCTTTTGTGAAGAACTATGTGCGGATGATGCTCATTGAATGCAGCAATAACTTTTTTGAACAGATAGACGAAGTGGCAGTTGCAGAAATCAAAAGAGGAGTACGAAGCGAATTCCAGTATCTGAATCTGAATCCCCAGCAGTCTGTGCTGCTCTTTTATAAAGAACCGTTTTGCGGTTGGGAGGTTTTGGGACAGAAAATTCTGGATTTTATCAGCAAAACATGGTGTCAGGAGTGTTTTCTGGCAGTTTCTGCAGATATGCAGAAAGAAAATATGGAACTGGGAGCCCATTTTGCGCAGCTGGAAAAGCTTATGGAGCAGAAATTTTACCATACAGCTACCCATGTCTTTATGCCGTTTCGGGAAGATCAGGCAGCAAATCTGGTACAGACAGATGTAGAGCTGCTGATACAGCAGATCCAGCAGGATATTAAGATGAAGGACATCGAATGCCTCAAAGAGCATTTTAAGCAGTTTTGTGACCGGTATCAGGCACAGACCAATTTTTCGCAGATTTATATTAAATTTATGTTTTCCAATCTGTTGAAGGAGATCTATGACAATCTCTCCGATACAGACGAGCGGGTATTGGACAAAAAGATCGACCAGCTGTATCACTGCAATGATATGAAGAGTATGATCGTCCTGCTCCAGAGTGCAATTGATGAACTGGAGAAAAAGTTTGCCTTTGACAAGGGTTCCAAACGTAAGGAAGTAGAGCGGATTCAGCAGTATGTCCGGCTGCATTATTCCGACAGCAGCCTGGGCGTGGATCAGCTGGCCTGGGAGGTCAATATGACACCCAATTACCTGAGCAGTATATTTAAGAAAGAGACAGGAGAGAACTTAAGCGCTTATCTAAAGAGATTTCGCATGGAACGGGCCAGTGAGCTTCTGGCGGGCACCAATGAGAAAATAGGAGACATCTGTACTAAGTGCGGATTTGTAAATGTATCTTATTTCTGTCAGAGCTTTAGGGAGTATTTTGGCGTCAGTCCTAAGAAATACAGGGAACAGAGCGTACAGTGAAAATCCCGATGGAGGGCAGGATGAAGTGGTTTTTGAATTTAAAGGTTCACAATAAGGTGATTTTGGTTTATCTGGTGACCAGCCTGCTGCCGATCAGTATATTGTGCTGTCTCTTTTACGGGCAGCTGGTGGGCATTTTGATGGATCGTGAAATGGACAGTCTCCAGGCTGTGCTGGGACAGGCTACAGAAAGTCTGGATACGGAAATTCAGCTTCACGGCAGAATGTCAGAGTATGTTGCCTTTAATCAGACAGTGTCTGTAATTATCAATAATAAAAGTCAGAACAGTTATGAGGCTTACGAGAGGATCACCAAGGAGTTTGACCCTATGATGGACTCTCTGGGATATTTTTATTCTGATGTGCTTCAGACTACCATATATGCAGGGGATGGCATCATACCTCATGGAACCTATTTAAGGCCTGCTTCGGAGATTGAAGATGAACCATGGGCACAGGTAGGGGATGCAGAAATTCACTGGTATGCAGACAGTACCACCAAGTGCCTGTACTTGGTGCGGAGTATGCCTTTGCTGGAAACAGAAAAGGGAGTTCTTTATATTAAATTGGATTATGAGCAGATCTTCAGACATCTGGATCTGGATCTTGCTTATGAATATGATCTGTATGTGTATGAGGATGACGGGCAGCTGGTATACGCCAGAAATCCGGAAGGGGAAGAAACGGTATTAAGCTACAGGGATTTTCTGGAAGAAAAGGAAAAAGAAAGCTCGCCTTATGTAATACTGGAAAGAGAGCTGACTCAAAATGGCTGGCATGTGGGATACTGTATGAAGGAAAGTAAAATCATCAGTCCCCTGCAGCCTACGCTGCTGCTGGCGATCTTGGTATGGATAGCCTGTGTTGTGATATCCCTTGGGGCACTTCTGTTTTTCTCCACCAATATCTCTGGCCGTATACGAAAACTCCATGGCACCATGGAGGAAGTGCAGCAGGGCAATTTGGAGGCTGCTATGGCAGATGAGCAGCAGGATGAGATCGGAGATCTGACCAGAGGATTTAATACCATGGTAGCAGAACTGCGCCGTCTGATCGAAGAAGTATATAAAGGAAAGATACGGCAGAAAAAATATGAAATGACTGCACTGCGTGCTCAGATCAATCCACACTTTCTGTATAATTCCCTGTCTCTGATCAACTGGAAAGCTCTGGGAATCGGGGCAGATGACATCAGCAAGGCAACACTGGCCCTTTCAAGATATTACAGAACCTCCTTGAACAAAGGAAAAAATGTAATGTCCATCCGGGAGGAGATTGATAATGTAAGAGCTTATCTGGAAATACAGGAAATGTTCCATGATTATAACTTTGAAGTGAATATAGACGTAGCAGAAGATATATTAGAACTGAAAACGCTGAATCTGATTCTGCAGCCTCTGGCAGAAAATGCCATTGTCCACGGTATTGACAGAAAGCGTGAGGGAACGGGCGTTCTTACCATCACCGGAGAACTGGAGGATTCCTGTGTACTGTTAAAGGTAGCAGACAATGGTGTGGGCATGAGTGCGGAAAAAGCAGAGCAGATTTTAAGCAGTAAAAGCAGCGGATACGGACTGCGCAATGTAGATTCCAGAATCAAGCTTCAGTATGGAGACGAATATGGATTGTCTGTCAGCAGCATAGAAGGCAGAGGAACCCAGATCATGGTCAGATTCCCTGCTGTCAGCAGCGAAGGATTGGAGCCGGCTGAAGAATAGAAAAGAATTGGGAAGCCACAGGAAGGGAAACGGGAATATGAAATATAATATAGAGAGAAAGCTGCAAAGAGCTGGTGCAGGTGTACTGGCGGCAGTACTCATGACAGGATGTGCAGGGAATTCTGACGGCAATGTGCAGGAAACCGGCACAGAGGATGTTACCATTATAACAGAAGAAAATCAGATTACTGCGTCTTCTGATGAAGAGACGGCATGGAAGGAAGCTTCCACAACGCCTTATGGACGTTATCCGGAGACGGTAGTGTATACATTGGCCAGACTGGCAACAGATGCCAATTCCAACCTGCCTGCAGGAGATACTTATGAAAATAATGCCTATACCCGTCTTTTGAATGAAATCATCAATGTACAAAATGAAGATGTTTTCCAGGGGGGCGGGGATACCTATACCAATGGTATTTCCATGATGATCGCCACGGGAGAGATGGCGGACATTATGGTGGTAGGTGAGGAAGAAATGTACCAGCTTCAGGAGAAGGGCATGCTGGAGGATCTGACAGAAGTCTTTGAAAACTGTGCCAGCGACCAGATCAAGGAAATTTATGAAAGCTATGGAGCGCATATTTTTGACAGCTGTACTTTTGACGGAAAGCTTATGGCCATTCCGGAAACGGAAATATCCAATGGTCCCAATCTGTTCTGGGTGAGAAAAGATTATCTGGATGCACTGGGACTGGAAGAACCTGAGACCCTTTCTGATGCTATGAATATTGCAAAGGAATTTGCAGAACATAATATAGGAGGAACTGAGGAAAAGCCTAATATTGGTTTGGCCTGTACCACAGAGCTGGTAGGAGGCACGGGAACTGCTGCTGAATTTGTCATGGATCTGGTGTTTGCGGCATATAATGCTTATCCAAAGCAGTGGATCCCAGGGGAAGACGGTACGGTTCGTTATGGCTCTGTTCAGCCGGAGGCAAAAGAGGCACTTCAGTATCTGAATGAGCTGTATGAGGATGGTGTCATAGATCCGGATTTTCTGATCCGCACCTGGGATGATGTTGCAGGACTGATTGCAGAAGGACGTTGTGGTGCGTTTTTTGCGCCCTGGTGGGCACCCAACAATCCGCTGTGGGAGTGTTATGATGCTGATTCAGAAGCAGAATGGGTGCCTTATCTGATTTCCAATACAGAAAATGGTACCACCAGATATGGCAGCCAGAAAATGACCGGAAACTACGTGGTAGTACGAAAAGGATATGAGCATCCGGAGGCGGCGATCAAAATCCTTTCCGTGATGTTTGATTATATGAGATATTCTTACGAAGATCCAGATGGAGAATTCCAGAAATATTACCGGGAAAATGTGGATCCCACAGCCCGTCCTTTGGCGGTGAATGTGGATTATAAACAGGCATTGAACATGTGTTATGATACCCTTTGCGATGCCATTTCCGAAGAGATTTCTCCGGAGGAACTGCCTTTGCTGGAAAAATCCTATTATGAGGCGTGCAGAAGTTATCTGGATGCTATGGAGAATGCCACTGCAGAGGAATGGAGTGCCTACACTTCCAGAATTACTGCCTGTGCATTGTTAAGCAGTGATACCATTGAGGAAGTGGAGGTATGGCACCCTAGAAAAACAGAGACCATGACCAAGAGCTGGTACCGTCTTGAAGAAATAGAATCCGAATTTTACCTGAAAATCATCCGTGGGGAAGAAAGCATGGATGCCTTTGATGACTTTGTACAGCGTTGGTATGAAGAGGGCGGTACTGAGATTTTGGAGGAACTTCAAAACCAGAAAAAAGAGTCTGGTATTGTAGGAGATTGACAAAAATCAAAGTTTTTTGATATTCCATTATCGTCTTTTTGTTGATATAATGAACACATCAAATGATTCAACCAGAGCGGTGGGCACAAGCCCAAAGCCGACTGGAATTTAAGGAGGAGTCAAAGATGAAAAAAAGAGTAATTTCTTTACTTATGGTTGCAGCTATGGCAACAGGAATGTTTGCAGGCTGTGGTAGCAAGACTGAGGGCGAAAGCTCTTCTGCAGCAGATACAACAACTGCTGGTGCTGAGGAAACAACAGGCGATGCTGAGGAATCAACAGTAGGCGAAGCTGAAAAGGTTCAGTTAACTGTATGGTCTCCATCTGAGGATCAGGCTGCAGAGTCTGGCGAATGGTTACAGACAATGTGTGAGCAGTTCGATGAGTTACATCCAGAATGGGACATCGAGTTCACATACGGTGTGTGTGCAGAAGGCGATGCTAAGGCTACTGTTACTCAGGACGTTGAAGGCGCAGCTGACGTTTACATGTTCGCAAACGACAACCTGACAGCTCTGATCGCTGCAAATGGTATTGCAAAGTTAGGCGGCAGCGCTTTAGAGGCTGTTCAGAATACTAACTCTCAGACAATTATCGATTCTGTATCTGTTGATGGCAGCGTTTACGGTGTTCCATTTACAAGTAACACATGGTTCATGTTCTATGACAAGTCTGTATTTACAGAAGATGACATCAAGAGCTTAGATGCTATGTTAGAAAAGGGTAAGGTTTCCTTCCCAATCACCAACTCCTGGTACATTGCTTCCTTCTATGCAGCAAATGGCTGTACATTATTTGGTGAAGGCGGTACAGATGAAGCAGCTGGCATCGATTTCTCCGGTGACAAGGCTGTAGCAGTAACCGAGTACTTAGTAAATTTAGCAGCTAATCCAAACTTCGTATCTGATGCTGACGGTGCTGGTATGTCCGGTCTGCGTGATGGTTCCATCAGCGCAATCTTCACCGGTTCCTGGGATGCAGCAGCTGTACAGGAAGCATTAGGCGAGAACTACGGTGTAGCTCAGCTGCCAGCTATCACTATCGATGGCGAAGAAAAGCTGATGAAGGCTTTCGCAGGTTCCAAGGCTATCGGCGTTAACCCAACTTCTGAGTATCCTCAGGTTGCAGTTGCACTGGCTAGCTACTTAGGAAGCGCAGAGGCTCAGTTAGCTCACTATGAGTTAAGAAATGTAATTCCTTGTAACACAGAGCTGTTAGCAGATGAAGCTATCAGCCAGGATGTAGTAGTAGCTGCACAGGGCGCTACAATTGAGAATACTGCTATCGTTCAGCCATTCGTAAGCGCAATGGATCTGTACTGGAGCCCAGCTGAGAACTTTGGTAAGGCTATCGTTAACGGCGAGGTAACTCTGGACAATGCGGCTGAGATGACAGAACAGCTCAATACTAGCATGAATACTTCAGTTGTGGAATAATATAAGCGGACAAGACACTATTATAGACACGAACTGTATGGGCATTGTCTTTCGCAGGCAATGCCCATTTTGTTAGAAAGGAAAAGACATGGCTATTTTTAAGAAGGGTGCATCTGAATTTGAAACTCCCTATACAGTAAAAGATGCCGTTGTAAAAGGAGGCCTTGCAACCAAACTTTCCATGATTATCATGGGATTTGGAAATGTGGCGCATAAGCAGTTTATGAAAGGTCTGTTGTATTTTGCAATTGAGCTGGCATACATTCTGTTTATGGTACAGACTGGTATCGGATGTCTGCAGAATCTGATTTCTCTGGGTGGAGCTCAGCCAGAGGAAGTCTGGAATGAAGCAAAGGGTATTTATGAGTATACAAAGGGTGATATGACCATACTGTTCCTGCTGTATGGTGTAGCTACCATCTTTTTGACCATTGCATTTATTATCGTATGGCGTGCCAATATGAAGAGTGCCTATGAGTGCGAATGTCTGAAGAAGGCTGGCAGGCATATCAATAACATTGGCGAAGATATCAAGGCATTGTTTGATAAGAAGCTGCAGTATACATTACTGTCAGCCCCAATTATGGGTATTATCATTTTTACCATTTTGCCATTGGTATTTATGATTTGTATGGCATTTACCAACTACAGTAAGGTAAATGATCATCTGACCATTTTCGAATGGGTAGGATTGGATAATTTTGGAACTGTACTTGGTATGGGTAACTCCATTGGTCAGACGTTCTGGTCTGTACTGGGATGGACCATTGTATGGGCAATCTTTGCAACATTCCTGAACTATATTCTGGGTATGCTGCTTGCCATGATCATCAACAGAAAGACCACAAGAATTAAGGGATTCTGGCGTTTCTGCTTTATGCTTTCCGCAGCAATTCCTCAGTTCGTATCTCTGCTGTTAATGCGTACTATGTTAAAGGACAATGGTCTGATCAATGTAATGCTGCAGAACGCAGGACTGATCAACAGCCCACTGCCATTCCTGACAGATGCTACATGGGCAAGAGTAGTTGTTATTGTCATCAACCTGTGGGTAGGTATTCCATTTACCATGTTACAGGTAACCGGTATTCTGCAGAACATTCCTACAGAGCTGTATGAGGCAGCAAGAGTGGACGGCGCCAATGCGGTGACCATCTTCTTCAAGATTACACTGCCTTACATGCTGTTCGTAACCACACCTTACCTGATCACAACCTTTACAGGCAATATCAATAACTTCAATGTCATCTATCTTTTGACTGGTGGTGCTCCGGTTCCGGTTGGTTCCACAGCAGGAAAGACAGACCTTCTGGTTACCTGGTTGTACAAGCTGACCATTGATTACCAGTATTTCAACGTAGGTGCTGTAGTAGGTATTCTGACATTCGTAATTCTGGCTATTGTATCCCTGGTAACTTACCGGAATACCGGATCTTATAAGAATGAGGAGGGATTCCAATAATGGCAAAAGAAAAGAAAAATGCTTCCATGCGTACAAAAAGAATCATGACCGATACATTTGTGCATATTCTGCTTGCTGTATTGGCAGTGATTTGGGTATTACCCATTTTATGGATCATCCTCCTGAGCTTCAGTACCCAGAAGGGTTCCTATGTAACCAGCTTCTTCCCAAAGGGTTATACTTTGGATAACTATATTAAGCTGTTTACAGATACACAGGTTCTGAACTTCCCTCAGATGTTCATGAATACATTCATTATCGCGATCTTCACCTGTATTATTTCTACATTCTTTGTACTGTCTGTATCTTACTGTATGTCCAGACTGCGTTACAAGATGAGAAAGCCATACATGAACATTGCCATGATCTTAGGCCTGTTCCCTGGATTCATGTCCATGGTAGCTGTGTATTATATCTTAAAGGCAGTAGGTCTGTCTGAAGGCTCCATGATCCGTGTGGCATTGATCCTGGTATATTCCGGTGGTACTGGTGCAGGTTTCTATATTGCAAAGGGATTCTTTGATACTGTACCAAAGTCTCTGGACGAGGCAGCATACTTAGACGGCTGTACCAAGTTCCAGGTATTTACCAAGGTAACCATGCCTTTGAGTAAACCAATCATTGTATATACCGTACTGACAGCGTTCCTGTCACCATGGTTAGACTTTATCTTTGCGAAGGTTATCTGTAGAGCAAGCTCCGAGTACTATACCGTAGCTCTGGGTCTGTGGAAGATGCTGGAGAAGGAATACATTGACAAGTGGTATACCTGTTTCGCTGCAGGTGCCGTATGTATCTCCATTCCGATTGCGATTTTATTCGTTATCATGCAGAGATATTATACAGAAGGACTTTCCGGAGCTGTTAAGGGTTGATGGTATTATCCTGGATCCTTGGCTTGTGGGAGAAACGTAATTTCCTGTAAAACTGATTCCCTGTGGGAAGCTTTCCTGCCTGTATGTGCTGCTGCATATGCAGGCAAAAAGCTCCCCCCAGGGAATTTTTATCGGAAGAAATATCCGGATGAAGGTGAATCTTCTGGTACAATCCATCATAAGGAGAAAACAGAATATGAAAGTGACATTAAACCGTACAGAGTGGAGAGATTTTTCCAGAGGACAGGAAAAGTGTTTCCTGCTTACCAACGGTCTGGGTGGATATACATCTCTGACTGTAATTGGAGATAATGCCAGAGGAGATCATGCATTGTTTATGGCTGCACAGAAAGCACCCAATGTACGGATTAACCTGCTGGCGAATGTAAAAGAAGTTCTTGTAACCGAAGAAAAAGAAACAGAACTGTATGCTCAGGAATATGTAAATCGTACCAAAAACGCAGAGGGCTTCCGGTATCTGGAGGGCTTTTCTATGGAAGCACTGCCAGTGTGGCACTATAGGGTAAAGGGCATAGAGGTGGAAAAAACGGTTCTTACCCTTCAGGGAGAAAATACCATAGCCATTCGGTATCAGGTAAGAGGCGGCAGCACAGGGGACAGTCTGCAGGTAACACCTCTTATGAAATTTGCACCAAAGGGAAAGAACCCGGTTGCCGGACAGGCATTTCAGGCAGATGCATCCACCATTGAGAGTCAGGGAGTCAAAGTATATTATACATCCAATGGTGTGTATGAACAGGTGCCGGAAGAACGGGCAGAGGATCTATATTATGAACAGGATGCCAGAGATGGCAGAGATGCAGTGGGTACAGTAGTGTGGAATCACAGGATCTGTTTTTCACTGGCGCCCGGTGAGCAGACTTTTTACCTGGTATACAGCATGGACCATTCTGTGGATCACATCAAGGTTCAAGAGGTAAATGAATGGATCCAAAATGCCCAGGAGTACAGAAATGAACTGATGGAACGCAGTGGTCTGCGCCATCCGGCAGGCCGGGTACTGGCAGTTAGTGCGGCCCAGTATATTGTAGAACGTGAATCTACCGGAGGAAAGAGCATTCTGGCAGGCTTCCCATTTTTTGAGGACTGGGGCAGAGATACCATGATTGCTTTGCCAGGCTGTACGCTGGCCACTGGTGACCTGGAAAGCTGCAAAAGCATTCTGCGCACCTTTATGGCTTACTGCCATAAGGGACTGATGCCAAACCTGTTTCCTGAGGGAGGCAGAGAGCCTATGTACAATACAGTAGATGCGGCTCTGTTGTTTATGGAAGGGGTATATGAATACTATCTGGAATCCGGAGATATTGATTTCGTAAAGGAAGCATATCCTGTAATGGAGGATATTGTATACTGGTACTGTAAGGGAGCAGATTATCATATCCGTATGGAGGCAGATGGATTGATTTCCGCAGGCGGTGGATTAGAGCAGGTGACTTGGATGGATGTGCGCATTGGAGACGAACTCCCAACTCCTCGTCATGGAAAGCCGGTAGAGATCAATGCTTACTGGTACAATGGGCTGAAAATTATGGAAGAGCTCACAGGACTGTTACCAGAAAGTATGCAGAAAGCCTCACGCCAGACGGCTTCTGCCTATGGGGCACTGGCAAGATTGGTAAAGGAGAGCTTCCTGGCGCAGTTCTGGATGGAAGATAAGGGATACCTGAAAGATGTGATCAACGGTACAAGCGAGGAAGATCAGTTCCGCTGCAATCAGGTTTTTGCCCTGGCGCTTCCGTATCGAATGCTTTCCAAGGAACAGGGACAGCGGGTTTTACAGGCTGTAAAGGCACAGCTGTACACACCTGTGGGACTTCGTTCTCTTTCTCCGCAGGATCCGGCATTTCATCCCTGGTATGGCGGCAGCCAGTTATCCAGAGACCGGGCATATCATCAGGGAACTGTATGGGCGTTTCCTCTTGGCGCATATTACAGAGCGGTGCTGTATTATGCAGAAAGTACCGCAGCAGGCATTGCAGAGGTAGAACGGGGATTAGAGCTGCTGGAAGGCTGGCTGTATGAAGGATGTCTGTTCCATCTGGCAGAGATTTATGATGGAGAAGCTCCGGTCATTTCCAAGGGCTGTTTTGCCCAGGCATGGAGTGTGGGCGAAATGCTTCGTGTATATCGTGACCTGGAGAAAGTGGAAGACAGTATTCTGTAGTTGAAAAAGGTGTTCCATGCAGACGAAGATATCTGCATGAAGCACCTTTTATTGTGTAAAATTTAGGAAATTGCGAAACTGTATTCAGCATCAGCTTTGGGAAGTATCTGTAAGAAAATATTTTCTTACAGATACTTTCCAAAGCGTTTGGTCATAAGTTTCGCAATTACCTAGTAAAATCGCATGAAAGGTGGAGAATATATGAATATACGTATGGCGGAAGAACATGATATGAGCAAAATGACAGACTTGCTGATGCAGGTATGTCTGGTGCATCACAAAGGCCGGCCGGATTTATTTAAATATGGCGCCAGAAAATATACAGACGAGCAGCTGATCGCATTGATCCACAATGAAAGTACCCCTATATTGGTGGCAGTAGATGAGGGAGACCAGGTGGTAGGCTATGCATTCTGTAAATTCATTCAGCATGTGGGAGATAATATCCTCACAGATGTAAAAACCCTGTATATTGATGATTTGTGTGTAGATGAAGCCTGCAGAGGCCAGCATATCGGCAAAGTACTGTATGAAGCAGTGCTGGATTTTGCCAGGAACCATAACTGTTATAATGTAACCCTGAATGTCTGGAGCTGCAACCCTGGGGCACAGAAGTTTTATGAATCCTGTGGCTTAAAGCCTCAGAAGGTGGGGATGGAAGTGATTCTTTAAAAAACATATATTTCGAATTCAGAATTTTCAGTGAATACATTTTCCAGGGGTTTCATAAGATGTACAAATCCGTTCAGGAGACATCTTATGAGGGAATATATTGAAGAACGTGCCGTAGAGATCGGCCAGTACATTGTAGATTACCAGGCTACTGTCAGACAGACTGCCAGACAGTTTGGTATTAGCAAAAGCACAGTGCATAAGGACATCACAGAGCGTCTGCTGGTGGTGAATCCCCTCCTTGCAAGAGAGGCCAGAGTGATACTGGATATTAACAAGTCAGAAAGACACATACGGGGTGGACTGGCTACCAAGGCGAAGTATGGACATAGGACTGCGTAGCATGGGAATCGTTTACCAGTGAAGAGGGAGGGCTTTCGTTTCATAGCGAAAGCCCTTTTGATA
The DNA here is from genome assembly GCA_045127535.1 of Lachnospiraceae bacterium. GTDB lineage: Bacteria > Bacillota > Clostridia > Lachnospirales > Lachnospiraceae > UBA2942. Next base: position 41,023 of record JBGVQN010000064.1, read on the forward strand.
TGCTTTTTCAAGGCTGTTTCGGCTTAGGCAGTGTTGAAACTTACTCCAAAACAAGTTATACTAGCAATATGCGTATGCTACATGAGGGAATGCACGCAAATTCATTTCAGAAAGGTATGCAGACTTTCTGCAGAAAGGTAAACATATGAGTTCAAATAAAAAGTGGTGGAAGAATGCAGTGGTGTATCAAGTCTATCCCAGAAGCTTTCAGGACAGTAACGGTGACGGCATTGGAGATTTAAAGGGAGTTATACAGCGGTTAGATTACCTTCAGGAGCTGGGTATTGATGCAATCTGGCTGTCTCCGGTGTGCAGGTCTCCCCAGTGCGACAATGGTTATGACATATCTGATTACCAGGATATAGACCCTATGTTTGGAACCATGGAAGATATGGAACAGTTGATTGCAGAGGGCAAAAAACGTAATATCCGCATCATCCTGGATCTGGTACTGAATCATTCTTCAGATGAACACCCATGGTTTATAGAGGCCAAAAAGGGAAAGGACAATCCTTACCATGATTACTATGTATGGCGGGACGGAAAAGAAGATACCCCTCCTAACGATATGAAGGCAGTTTTTGGAGGTTCCTGCTGGGAATGGGTACCGGAATTGTCCCAGTATTATTTCCATCAGTTTGCAGTAAAACAGCCTGATTTAAACTGGGATAATCCAAAAGTACGCCAGGAGATTTACAGTATGATCCGCTGGTGGGCAGACAAGGGCATTGGCGGGTTCCGCCTGGATGTCATTGACCAGATTGCCAAGGAACCGGATCAGAAGATCACCATCAATGGGCCAAGACTCCATGAGTTTATCCGGGAGTTAAGCAAAGAAGCCTTTCATGATGAGTTGATTACTGTAGGAGAGGCATGGGGCGCAGACTATGAGCGTGCCAAGCTGTACAGTGCACCGGACGGCAGCGAGTTTTCCATGGTATTCCAATTTGAGCACATTGGCCTGGATCAGATACCGGGTAAGGACAAGTGGGACTTAATGTCTCTGGATTTGTGTAAACTGAAAACGGTTATGAAAAGATGGCAGCAGGAGCTTCATGGCACAGGATGGAACAGTCTGTTCTGGAATAACCATGACCTGCCAAGAATCGTATCCCGCTGGGGCAATGACGGTGCATACAGAAAAGAGTCCGCCAAGATGCTGGCTATGGTGCTTCATGGCATGCAGGGAACGCCATTTATCTTCCAGGGCGAGGAACTGGGGATGACCAATGTACAGTATCCAATCAGTGAGTATCGGGATATTGAGACATTGAATGTATATGAAGAACGTCTGGCTGCTGGTTATGCAGAGGCAGATGTGATGAACTCCATCTATGCCAAGAGCCGTGACAATGCCAGAACGCCTATGCAGTGGGATGCTTCCTCCTGTGCAGGCTTTACCAGCGGGACTCCATGGATTCAGGTCAATCCAAACTATACAGAAATCAATGCTGCAAGTCAGGTAAAGGATTCAGATTCCATCTTTGCCTGCTATCAGAAGCTCATTGCCCTGCGTAAGGAATATCCTGTATTTGCAGAGGGAAATTTCACACTGCTGTTAGAGGAACATCCGGATGTATTTGCCTATATCAGAGAGTATGAGGGAGTAAAGCTGTTGGTAGCCGCCAACTTCCATGGAGAAATGGTGGATCTTTCTGACCTGAAAGAACTGCCGGATCTGCAGGCAGGCAGCATACTGCTGCACAATTATCCGGATATGGACAGACAGCAGTTACGCCCATATGAGGCATATATGATATTGTTATAAAATGCAGGTATGATTTTGCTTTGGAAGCAGTGACACTGTATACGGCAGATTACAAAGGGGTTTCATCCCGGAAACAATGCGCAAAAGAGGAGTTGACAGGTAAATGTTATCATTTTTCAAGGAGTTTCAATATCCGTATGATATATACCAGTGGCTCATGCTGTTTTACATCTATTCTTTTTTTGGCTGGGTATATGAGTCACTGTATGTATCTACCAAAAAGAGAAAATGGGTCAACAGGGGTTTTATGGTAGGTCCCATGCTGCCTCTGTACGGCAGCGGTGCCATTGTCATGCTGATGTTATCCATGCCATTTCAGGATAATCTGGTGCTGGTCTACATTGCAGGATGCATTGGAGCTACAGCACTGGAATACATAACCGGTGTGTGTATGGAAAAGCTGTTTAAGGTGCGGTATTGGGATTACACTGGCAGAAAGTTTAATTTCCAGGGACACATCTGTCTGGCAGCTACTTTGCTGTGGGGATGTTTCAGTGTAGCAATGGTGCGTTTCATCAATCCTCCGGTGGCAGAACTGGTACTGGGGATAAAAGATCATATGATGCAGGGGATTGTGTTTGTGATTTCCCTGATTGCGATTGCAGATTTTACTTATTCTTTCAAGGCAGCTTTGGATCTGAAAGCACTGCTGGAGCGTCTGGAAGCAGGAAGAAGCGAAGTGGAAAACCTGCGCAGTCAGTTGGAACAGCTGGTGCTCAGATCCAGGGAAAATACTGCTCTGCAGCTGGAAGCCTTTGCAGCACAGTTAGAGCAGCGTAAAAAAGAGCGCAGTGAAAAGACAAAAGAAAGTCTGTCCCGGCTGGAAAACAGGATGGAAAACCGGCTGGAAAATCTGCGCCAGCAGTTAGAAGAACTAAAAAATCTGGAAAAGCGTGGAGGTATGCTGCACAACGAAGGAACGAAAAAATATTGGGAAGAACTGGAGGAAATCAAAGGCCGGTTTGCAGTTTTTCTGGAAAAGAGAAAAGATCTGCGCAAACAGTCCAGCTTTGGCATCCGCAACCTGCTAAAGGGTAACCCAGATGCAGTGACAAAAGAGGACATGTCTTTGCTGGAAGAACTTCGCAATATATTAGAAAATGAGAAAAACAAGAAGAACCTTGGGAAAAAGTGGCAAGATCGTACTATTTGAAAAAGAAACCGCATTGGTGTTTCAGCGCAGCTGAACAACCAATTCGGTTTTTTTGTTATCCTATATAATAAAAAGCTCTCCGGGCAGGATCTCACTGGATGATATACTATTGGCTATATATGAAATAAAAAATGTGTATAACAAATAGAAAGAAATTTAAGATATAATGCAAGTGTGTTCGTAGAGTATATAACTATATGAAAAAAAGGTGCAGAACCCTTGAAACAACAAGGAATTCTGCACCTTTTCCGACTACAAATCTGACGGCGAATCACAACAGCTCTATGAGCTTATCCATATTTTGTTTTTTCAATTCCAGGGATGAATGAACATACCTGTTCAGAGTAATTGACACATTGGCGTGCCCCAGTATTTCGCTTAGACTTTTTATCTCCATTCCCAATTCTATACATCTGGTAGCGAATGTATGACGCAGAGTATGATAATTGGCCTTTTCAATTCCAGCTGCTTTTAAGTGACGCTGAAACCGGTACTGCATAGTTCGGGGTTCCACAAATGATTCCGCACGGCCGCTTAATACAAAAGCATTTTGGTCCGGCGGCTGCAGGGGCTTTAGTATATCTACAAGGAAACCCGGTATAGGAATGTCTCTCACTGCCTGTCTGGTTTTAGGCGTGGTAATAAAAACAGAAGTTCTGTGATCTGCATATTCCCCTACATACCGATGCCGCTGCATGGTAGCACGAATTTTCAAAATCTGTTCTTCCAGACAGACATGCTCCCATTTTAAAGCACACAATTCTCCTAAGCGGATTCCTGTATAAAGACACAGTAAAATACCAAGTTTGGTACAGTCCATATCCTCTAATAAATATGCCTGGAGTCTTTCCTGTTCTTTTCTGGTAAATACCCGCATCTCCCTGGACTCCCGTTTTACAGACAAGCGGCTTAAATTGCAATTAACGGAATACCCCTGATAGGCAGCATATGAAAAGGTGTTTTTCAGAATGGTAATGATATCCTGTACGCTTTTTGGGGAAAGTCCTCCTTTGCCGTCAAGTCTTCCATGAAGCATCAGATTTTGGACATACTGCTCTATTAACTGGGTACTGATCTTGGATACAGGATATTTTCCCAGGGCAATTCTGATATGTTTTTCTACAATATCCTGGTATTTCACGTAACTGGACTTTTTTACATTGACCTGACAGGATTTCAGCCACAGATCCAGCAAATCTGTATATAAAATATGATGCCCCTCTGCTGCCTTTTTCTCTTGTTTGTTATCCTGAAGAGCAGACAGCAGTTTGGCTTTTACAGCCTGATAGCTTTTGGCATACAGATAACCATACCTGGCCTTTCCAGTTTCATCATAATAGCGTATATATCTGGCTTCCCATCGGCCATCCTTGCGTTTGTAAATATTTTCTCCTGTTCTGGGCATGGTCAGTCTCCTTTCTCCGATTCTGACGGCGATTGCGACGGAAAATAAAATTACACCAAAATTTTTTAATCATTTTTTCTAATTTAGAGTAAAATAATTTTTAAATTTTTATATATTTTCCTATAGACAATGTCGACAGTTTTTACTAAAATGCAATTAAATACTCATTATTTCCCCATAAAATCATTTTCGTAAAGTTATATACTCTACGAAAACATGGGACCAATTTGTGCCGCTTGGCAGATATGGGAGGAACATAAGTGAAAGATGAAGATACAATTGATTTAAAAGCGCTGTTTCAGGCAGTGAAACAGCATTGGATTGTGGTTGTGGCCGCTACTTTAGTGGGCGGCTTGGTGGCATGGGGAGTTGCAAACTACTGCATTACTCCAAAATACCAGGCAAGTGCCATGATGATCGTCAATAACTCAGCAAACAGCAATGAATCTGTCAGTGTCAGCAGTTCAGATATTTCTGCAGCACAGAGCCTTACGGATACATACGCTATCATCATCAAAAGTGATGCGGTGTTAGATCCTGTGATTCAGAATATGAACCTGAATACCACAAGCTCCAGTCTGGCACAGCAGATAGATGTAGTATCTGTAGACAGTACTCAGATTATTCAGATTTCTTTTCAGGATACAGACCCGGAGCATGCCAGACAGGTAGTACAGGAAATCATTACTGTTGCACCAGACATCATTGTAGACAAGGTAGAAGCCAGCTCCTGCAAGATTATCAGTGGATCCAAGGCAAGTACCAGTCCGGTTTCTCCCAACATAAAAAAAATCACCATTTGGGGAGCTATGTTTGGTCTGATATTGTCTGCCGGCTTTTATATCCTGTGTGAACTTCTGGATAGAACCATTCGATCCGAGGAACAGCTGACAGAGATCACCAAAGTACCCAATCTGGGAATTGTTTACAAAAAGTAAATCTGCAGCACTTCTGCTTTTTAGGACTGAAACTGTTTAGAAATCAGTGCCTGAATTGCCCCATAACAAACAAGGAGAACAGATGAAAAAGAAAAAGGGAAAAACATACACCCAGGAGAAGGGGGAAGGCTTTCTCTTTCGGGAGTCATTTAAAATACTGCGTACTAATCTAGATTTTATCGCATCTTGCCGGAAATGTCAGGTGGTTTTGATCACTTCTGCCCTTCCAAATGACGGAAAAAGTACCGTCTCTCTGAATCTGGCAGCTGCCCTTGGAGAAGTCGGCAAGAAAGTCCTTCTGGCCGACTGCGATCTGCGAAAAGGAAGCCTTGGAAAAATGCTGGAAATATACCGCCAGAAAGATGGCATTACCACCCTTTTAAGTGGAAAAACATCCTGGGATAATCATTCCCTCCTGGTAAAAAAACAGCAATTTACCTTCCTGTCTGCAGGTCCTGCAGCTCCAAATCCTACTGAACTGTTGGCCAGCGAACAAATGGAACAGCTGATCCAAAAGCTGGCCGGAGAATACGATTATGTGATCCTGGATACTCCTCCAGTGTGTTATATGGCAGATGCCATTGCAGTAGGAAAGTATACAGATGGGGCCATCCTGGTGGTCAGACATAAGGGTACCCAGGTACAGGCATTGAAGAAAGCAATGAGTGATCTGGATACGGCAGGTATTCAGGTTCTTGGTACAGTATTGAATCAGTACGATGTGCAACGTGCCGGTTCCTATGGAGATGGTTACTACGGTTACTATGGCCGTTATGGCTACAGCTCGTATGCAGAAGAACAGAATTGAGGTTCTGCAAAATACACAGCCGAATGCAGGTAAGGGGGGACAAATGAAGCAGCATAAACTTACCGATATTCATACACATATTCTTCCGGGTATGGATGATGGGGCCCGGACACTCACGGATGCTGTGACGCTGCTTCGCACAGCATCCGAAAAAGGTGTAAGACAGATTGTATTTACACCTCATTTTTATCCGGGTAGGGAAACCATAGAAAATTTTCTAACCCGAAGAAAAAAAGCCATGGAAGCACTGAATGGGTGCCAGGAAATAAAGAATATTGAAATCTGCATGAAAACAGGTGCAGAGGTCCGGTATTCACCGGCAATTTTGGATTATGACCTGCATGCTCTGTGTATACAGGGAACACCCTACATGCTTTTGGAATTATCTGCAGGCTCCCGCCCTCTTTTTTTTGAAGAGGCACTGTTCGGGATACAAAGCCAGGGGGTGGTTCCAATCCTGGCACATGTGGAACGGTACGGCTACCTAAAACAGAATCCGGCCAGTCTGGCACAATGGATTGATGCAGGAGTACTGACCCAGGTCAATGCAGATTCCCTGGGACGGAGCAATCCGTATAAGCGTACTGTTTCTAAATTTTTTCAGTGGAATATGGTGCATCTTATGGCATCTGATACCCATTCCATGGATCAGAGGCCCCCGAATCTGGATGCTGGATTGTCCCAGTGCAGCCGGGAGATGCAGGAACAATTAACGGAACATGCTGCAGGTGTATTCGATGGTGAAGCGTTTTACGTCACCCCGCCCAAATACCCACAGAAGCGTTTCTGGGGATGGAGATAGGAAAGACCTGTAGTAAATGGGATAGTCTGTTTGCTGCGGGTTTTTGTGCAAGTGAGGAACAGATGGAGATTCTATCAAATCGGAGGATTAGATGATACAAAAGGCACATTTAAGAATTGCTATGCTTGGACAAAAACGTATTCCTTCTCGCGAAGGTGGAATCGAAGTTGTTGTAGAAGAGCTATCCACACGAATGGTTAAGATGGGCAATAGTGTTACCTGCTATAACCGCAGTGGACATCATGTGAGTGGGAAAGAATATGATAGTAAGAATTTAAAAGAATACAAAGGTGTTAACCTGAAAAATGTATTAACTGTGAATTGGCGTGGTCTGGCGGCAGCATCTTCTAGTATGTTTGCTGCGATATGTGCCGCCTTTGGAAATTATGATGTTGTCCACTTCCATGCAGAAGGGCCGGCATTTATGTGCTGGCTGCCTAAGCTCTTTGGTAAGAAAGTTGTGGTAACAGTTCACGGTCTGGATCATCAGCGTGCCAAGTGGGGAAAGATAGCTAGTTCATACATTATGCTGGGTGAGAAAAATGCCGTAAAGTATGCTGATGAAATTATTGTGTTAAGCGAAGGAGTTCATCAGTATTTCAAGGATACATATGGCAGAGATACAAAGTTTATTCCAAATGGTGTGAATCGTCCGGAACTCAGAGAAGTGAATTTAATTAAAGAAAAGTTTGATCTGAAAAAAGATGATTACATTTTATATCTGGGACGAATCGTACCGGAAAAAGGTGAGACCTATCTGATTGAAGCTTTCAAACAGGTGAAGACAGATAAGAAACTAGTGATCGCTGGTGGAGCATCTGATACAGATGGTTTTATGAATAAACTGAAAGAGATGGCAAAAGATGACGATAGAATTATCTTCACAGGATTTGTTCAGGGAAGATTAAAACATGAATTGTACAGCAATGCTTATGTGTACACACTGCCTTCTGATCTGGAGGGGATGCCTTTAAGTCTTCTGGAAGGTATGAGCTATGGAAATTGTTGTGTAGTAAGCGACATTGCCGAGTGTGCCGAAGTGATAGAGGATAAGGCAGTGGTATTTCCAAAGAGTAATGTGGAGGAGCTGCGAAAATGCCTGCAGAAGCTTTGTGATGAAGCGGAAGTGGTAGGGCAGTATAAAAAAAGTGCGGCAGACTTTATCTGCAGGAAGTATAGCTGGGATGATGTGGTGCAGAGAACGTTGGAGCTGTATGGTGAGGTGAGACAATGAAAATTTTGATGGTGAATAATCTCCTCTAACCGAACGCAGGTAGTGAGATGTACATAGTGAAAATG
>JBGVQN010000065.1:0-17437 GCA_045127535.1 Lachnospiraceae bacterium
TGGGTGACCACTATGAATACTGCTTTGAGCCAGAATCCGGATTTAAGCTTCCTGTTAAGCCTTGGTGACCAGGTCAACAATTATTCTGCAGGTTCCCAGCTGGTAAGTGAATACAACGGATTTTTAGATGAAGCAGCAAACCTGACTTCCCTGCCTCTGGCAACCATCCTTGGAAACCACGACAATGGATTTACCACAGCTTATACGGAGCATTATGCAATTCCAAATTTAAGCACCTACGGCTCCAGCAACGGAGATGTAACAGGTGATGAAGATTATTACTTTACTTACAACGGTGTATTGTTTATGGTATTGAACTCCAACAATTCCAGTGCTGCAGAGCACAGGGCATTTATGGAATCTGCTATCGCAGCCTGCCCAGATGCAACATGGAAAGTAGTAGCATACCATCATTCTGTATACTCTGTAGCATCTCATGCAGTAGATGAAAGTATTCTGACTCTGAGAGAAAGACTGGCACCGATCTTTACTGAACTGGATGTAGACGTAGTACTCCAGGGTCATGACCATGTATATGTGAGAAGCTGGATGATGGGCGGTGAGTCTGGACAGACTGTATTAGATACAGATACCTCTGCAGCGCCAGCAGAATACACCGATCCAGAGGGTGTTATGTACGTAACCTTAAACTCTGCTTCCGGCAGTAAGTATTATAACATCAAGAGTACCGTTTATGAGTATTCTGCAGTACAGAATCAGGAATATACCCAGAACTATTCTATCGTAAAGGTAGATGATGACAGCTTTACCATTACCACATACCGTACAGCAGATCAGTCTGTAGTAGATACGGTAACCATTTATAAAACGGAAGTACATCAGCTGACAGAGACAGCAGAACAGGCTGCCACCTGTACAGAAGCAGGTAATCTTGCATACTGGACCTGTACTGACTGCGGCAAGCTGTTCTTAGATGAAGCAGGAACTGTGGAAACTACATTAGATGAAGTAACTGTTCCAGCTATGGGCCATACATGGGATGAGGGTATCATCACCAAAGAGGCTACCACTGAGGAGGAAGGCGAAAAGACCTTTACCTGTACAGAGTGTGGAGAGACATACACTGAGACAGTAGAAAAGCTGACAGAGGAATCAACAGGAGAATCTGATGACAGTACATTAGATGATACAGATGGTTCCATTACAGAGGGAGATGCAGCTGAGACAGGTGATATAACCAATCTTTCCCTTTGGATGTTGCTTATGGTACTTTCTGCATGTACAATTGCAGCAGAGGTACTGTTTACAAAGAAAAAGACCAGAAGATAGGTCCATGGTAACCAATACACAGAATATTGACACATAATACGGATCCTTAGCAGGCAGGGCAGAAGCTGAACAATCAGGCTTCTGCCCTGCTTTGCTGTATGTGAAAAGCAGAAAGCGGATATTGAATGCAGGTTCGCAATTGTCCAGAATGTATCATATGCTGCAGGGAGATGGAGTTGCAGAATTTCTCACAGAAGGTATAATGAAAACAGGGAAAGTGAGTACCATCAATGGAAGACAATTTATGTGTAAAAAGGAGCAAAGCATCATGCCTGGATATGTAATGCATCTGGCAGAAGCCGGATTGATTTTGAACCAGTTGGAGAAAGAAAGAGGACAGGCTTACAGCCAAGATTGGCGCAATACTTTTTTTCTGGGGACGCTGCTGCCGGATACCAAAGTGGGACTGGAAAAATACCATACCCATTTCTGGAAGGAGGAAGATATCAAAAAGCTGCCAAGAGCTCCTCACCTCTCTTTGTTTTTGAAAGAATATGGGGCATGGCTGTCAGAACCTCTGATTCTGGGATATCTGGCACATCTGCATCTGGATAACCGGTATGTGAAGAAATACTGGCCATCCGTATTTCGGTTATGGGATGATGCAGGAGAGGAAACAGAAGATAATGAAGCTGTTACCGGGGTATGGATCACAGACCAGAAGCGTCTGGTGGAGAGAAGTGCGTTTTTCTCCAAAGAGTGGTTTTATGGAGATTACTCTGCCTTGAATGCCTATCTGATCAGGCGTTATCAGGTACAGATACCAATCTATACACAGGATATGGTTTTTCCAGTGTCTGTAAAACAGGTACAGGAAAGGGATTTGACAGGGCTTCTTGACAAGCTGCAGAGGTATCTGCAGGAGGAAGATGGAGGACTGGAACCAAAACTGCGGGTGTTGGAAATTGCCGGACTGGAGCGGTTCTTAGAAGAGACAGCAAAGGAGTTTGTGGAGATGGGGTATGGCCGGGATTAGTTATGGAAAATGATAAAATGTATGAATGGTGTGCCGCCAATTACCTGGAGTAGTTGGCGGCGCTTTTTTATAATAAAAGCAAAAAAAAGTTATTGAATTCTAATGGATGTAAATGTATACTAATTTAGGTTAATTGCCAATATGAACAAAAGAAAAAGGGTTGCCAATGGATCCGGTAACCCGTATATCAACCATATATGAAACGGAGAAAATACTATGATGATTCACAAACGTCTGATCGCAACGGTCAGTGAAAGTAAAAAATACATAGCCGGCAATGTGGCTCTGCAATGGATATCTCTTGCAGCCAACATTGCTATGATGGCCAGTATTACAACTCTGTTGGCAAAGCTATTTGAAGGCACGATCGTGCAGACAGATTATGCTGCCACTATGCTGGTTGCACTGTCCGCGGTGCTGATCCGCTTTTTATGCACCACAGGTGCAAGCCGTATGAGTTATTTGTCCTCAAAAGCCGTAAAAAAAACCCTGCGTGAAATGATCTACCAAAAACTTTTGCGGCTTGGCACCTCATACAATGAAACGGTCAAGACTTCTGAGGTGGTACAGGTAGCAGTAGAGGGAGTAGATCAGTTAGAAACCTATTTTGGTGCATACCTGCCCCAGTTTTTCTATGCAATGGTGGCGCCTCTGACTCTTTTTGTTGTATTAAGCTTTGTTAACCTTCCAAGCGCAATTGTACTGCTCATTTGTGTTCCGATGATTCCGGCAGCTATTGCAGCAGTACAGAGATGGGCAAAAAAGCTCCTTGCAAAGTATTGGGGACAGTATACTGCCCTTGGAGATACTTTCCTGGAAAACCTCCAGGGTCTTACGACTCTAAAGATTTATCAGGCAGATGATTTTAAGCAGAAGGAAATGAACGAAGAATCTGAAAAATTCCGCCGTATCACCATGAAGGTGCTGACCATGCAGCTGAACTCCATTACCATTATGGATCTGATTGCATATGGCGGGGCTGCTTTAGGGGTTATTATGGCGGTAACCCAGTACAGGGGAGGAAATGTTTCTCTTGGAGGATGCCTGTTAATCATTCTGCTGTCTGCAGACTTCTTTATTCCCATGCGTTTGCTTGGCTCCTTTTTCCATATTGCCATGAATGGTATGGCTGCCAGCGACAAGATTTTCAGGCTCCTTGACCTGCCGGAGACAGAGCAGAAGACAGAAGCAGTACCAGAGGACTGCACCATTGTCTGCACTGACCTGCACTTTTCTTATGAGTCAGAGCGGGAGATCCTCCATGGTGTAAATATGACCTTTCCCATGGGCAGCTTTACTTCCATTGTAGGGGAAAGCGGCTGTGGCAAGTCTACCATTTCAGCCATCCTTATGGGCAGAAACAAAGGGTATACCGGTTCTGTAACCGTAGGCGGCAAAGAAATGACTGACCTTTCAGAAGCAAGTCTTATGGAGCATTTTACTTACATCAGCCATCAAAGCTATCTGTTTAAGGGAACAGTACGGGATAACCTGTTAATGGGCTGTCCGGCTGCCACTGATGAGCAGCTTTGGGAAGTCCTGGAACGGGTGAATCTTGCAGCCTTTGTAAAGAGTGAACAGGGACTGGATACCCCTCTGGCAGAGAAGGCATCCAACCTGTCAGGGGGACAGTGTCAGCGTCTGGCGCTGGCAAGAGCCCTGCTCCATGACAGCCCGGTGTATATTTTTGATGAAGCCACCTCCAACATTGATGTGGAAAGTGAAAATGATATTATGGCGGAGATCCATGCACTGGCAAAGTATAAAACAGTGATCCTGATTTCCCACCGCCTGGCCAATGTGACCGGCGCAGATCAGATCTATGTCATGGAGCAGGGAACGATTGTGGAGCAGGGAACCCACACACAGCTGCTTGACAGCAAGGGTACCTATGCAACACTTTGGAATGCACAGCAGTCTTTGGAAAATTACGGAAAGGAGGATGGATGGGTATGAAAAAAAGAAGCGGATCTCAAGTCATGCTGCAGCTGGTGGGTCTGGTGAAGCCTCTGGCAGGATTTATGGTACTGGCCATTGCAATGGGGCTCATTGGACATCTTTGCGCCACTTTTATTACTGTATTTGGAGGATATGCAGTGGCAGAGCTGTTGGGACTGGATACTCCTTTTACGATCACAGTTCTGTTTGTGTCTGTGTGCGTATTTGCCCTGGTTCGGGGGATACTGCGGTATGCAGAGCAGGCATGCAATCATTTTATTGCCTTTAAGCTGTTGGCGCTGATTCGGGATAAAGTGTTCAGAGCGTTACGGAAGCTGTGTCCTGCCAAATTAGAGGGCAAGGATAAGGGCGATCTGATCTCTGTGATCACCTCAGACATTGAGCTGCTGGAAGTGTTTTATGCACATACCATTTCTCCTGTTGTCATTGCAGTTTTATTTTCAGCAGTGCTGTGTACGTTTATTGGCAGCTTTCACTGGATATTGGGGATCGTTGCCCTTGGCGCATATATCACCGTGGGCATGGTGATTCCTGTGATGACTTCAAAATACAGCGGAGATGACGGCATCCGGTTCCGTACAAAATCCGGTAGTCTGTCCGGTTTTGTGTTAGACAGCCTGCGTGGACTTTCTGAAACCCTGCAATACGGTCAGGGACAGGTAAGACTGGCACAGATGAATGCACAGACAGATGATCTGTCCAGGGAAGAAAGAAACATGAAGCGTACTGCAGGCCGCAATCAGGCAGTGACCAATACCGTGATCTTACTGTTTGACTTGGGGATGCTGTTTGCAGCAGCTGTGCTGTACCAGCAGGGGCAGGTAGATTTTACAGGAGTCCTGATCCCAGCCATCGCTCTCATGAGTTCCTTTGGCCCTTGTGTGGCGCTGGCCAATTTGGGCAGCACCCTGCAAAATACCTTTGCTGCAGGCAACCGTGTGCTGGATATTTTGGAAGAAACTCCGGCAGTAGAGGAAATCACAGGCAAGGAGGACATTGCCTTTGAGGGGGCATCAGCGGAGCATGTGACCTTTGGGTATGGCAATGAAACCATCCTGCAGGATATATCAGTGGAGATTCCAAAGGGAGCAGTTATTGGTATTACAGGCAGAAGCGGAAGCGGCAAGTCTACCCTGTTAAAACTGTTTATGCGTTTCTGGAATGTACAGAAGGGCAGTGTAAAGCTGTCCGGCACAGAGGTAGGTGAGATCAACACCTCAAATCTGCGTGACATGGAAAGCTTTGTCACTCAGGAGACCCATCTGTTCCACGACAGCATCCGCAACAACCTGCGGATCGCCAATCTGGATGCTACAGATGCCCAGATCCAGGAGGCCTGCAAAAAGGCTTCTGTCCATGGGTTTATTATGAGTCTGCCCCAGGGGTATGATACCCCGGTTGGGGAGCTTGGAGATACCCTTTCCGGTGGAGAAAGACAGCGTCTCGGACTTGCAAGGGCATTTCTCCATAATGCACCCCTGCTGTTGCTGGATGAGCCAACCAGCAACCTGGACAGCCTCAATGAAGCGGTGATCTTAAAATCCCTGAAAGAGGAGCGGGAAAACAAGACGGTTGTACTGGTTTCCCACCGCCAGTCTACCATGCGGATCGTAGATCAGGTATACTCCGTGGAGCATGGGCGGATGAGCTGATGACAGGAGAAAACGGCGGAATGTGCAGGATAAAAAAAGAACAGGATCACAGCGGATGAGCCAATGGCAGGAAAAATTGTCGGAATGTGTGAATGCAAGGCAGGATGCTGCTGAAAGCAGCAACTGGAAAATGCAGAGAACCAAATAAAAGGCAAAGGATACAGCTATGAAGTGGAATTGGATGAAAAAAGACACTGTTACAAAGCGTGAACAGGAAAAGAAAATGGTATCTCAGATGATTGCCCTGTATTGCAGGAAGCAGCATGGAGAAAAGTCAGGACTTTGTACAGCCTGCGCAGAGCTGGATGCATATGCAAGACAGCGCAGTGATAAGTGTCCCTTTATGGAGACCAAAACATTTTGCTCCAATTGCAAGGTACATTGCTATAAGCCTGTTATGCGGGAGCAGATTCGCCAGGTCATGAGGTTTTCCGGGCCAAGGATGCTGCTGTATCATCCCATCACAGCAGTCCGCCATGTCATAGAGACCCAAAAAGAAAAGAAAGGATTGGAGATGAATTAATGAATGTAAAAAAAATCGTATATATTGTAACCGGCTGTATTGGTGTAGGATTAGGGGCGGTAGGAGCAGTGCTTCCTTTGCTTCCCGCATTTCCTTTTTTGCTGCTTGCAGCATATTGCTTTGCCAGAAGCTCACAGAGGCTCCACAACTGGTTTATCAATACAAAGCTGTATAAGAATAACCTGGAGTCCTATGTGAAAGGACAGGGGATGACCTGGAGGACCAAGATACGGATCATGATTATGGTGACTTTGCTGATGTCTGTCGGATTTATCATGATGCGGAATGTGCCTGTGGGACGGATTGTGCTTGCCTGTGTGTGGGTGTTCCATATCCTGTATTTTACTTTTGGTGTAAAGACTTTGAAGGTAGAAGTGCAGGAGATATGATGGCAGTATGCCCCGAAGCTTGTTGGCAGGCGCTGTGGTCGGGGGTGATCGGTATGATCCGGGGTATTTATCAGAGCAGATCAGTATTACAAAATATAATCCAATGATAGAAGATGCTTTATATCTGTGAAAATATGTAATAGAAGGGCAAGGCTCTATGACGAAAAGGTGGTCATGGGGGCTTGCCTTTTGTGATGGTACTGGGTCATTTGCAAATAGGTAGATGGTTTAGGAAAATTGGATTTTATATGCTGGTTGATGGAGATAAATCATTCAAAATATTAAACTGGCTGGATTGACAAAAGCTTAGAATTTATTGCACTATATAAGTATCAATTGATACCTGTTAAGGAGGTATAATTTTGGCTGTGGCGGCAAAAGAGAGAATTGAAAGTGATGTAGAGGTGTTTTTATGGAAATGAAAACAATAGGCAGTGAAAAACGTTTGTGTACTTGCTGTATGGAAGAACATGAAGTGAAAACAGTCCGTATGATGGAGCATGCAAGCTTTAAGCATGTGTATGTAGATTATGAGGCAGTCTATTTTTATTGTGATGTAGCGGAAGAATTGTATATGGATGAGTCACAGATGCGGGAGAATGATGCAGCAATCAAGGATGCATATAGAAAAGTGCAAGGACTCTTACCATTTTGTATGAATGGAAAAAATGGAGTATCCATCATTGTCAAATGAGTATCAAGAGATTTCGGAAATGAGAAACAGGGCAGAAATGGAGTGTTCACATGTATACAAAATTAATAGAACAAATTCAGGCAAATGGATATCCCGTTTATGGAATTGAAATATACAAAGACGGTGAGACCGTATGCAAGCATCATTTTGCACCGGATATCCGTTACCCCATTTATTCAGCTACAAAAGCGTTTACTGCTACTGCAGTGGGATTGGCTGCGGCAGAGGGCAAGCTGTCAGTAGAGGATCCGTTCAGTGCTTATTTGGAACGCAGGTATCTGCAGTATGTACCACAGCCCCAGAGGGAAGCATTTGCCAGGCTGCCGATCCGCCGTTTTCTGACCATGTCCATACCGGGATATCCGTTTCGTCCTGAGGGGGCAGACTGGCTGCAGTTTGCATTGGAGTGTCTGGTGGATTATAAGGCTGCACCGGTGTTTGACTACTCCAATATACCGGCATACCTGGTTGGTGTGGCAGCAGAGCATGCAGTCGGGGAACATCTGGGAGATTACTTAAAGTCCAGGCTGTTGGAACCCCTTGGGATCTATGAGCCTGTATATCAGAAGTGTCCCGCAGGGCATTTTTACGGTGCTTCCGGTATGCAACTGACTGTGCATGAACTGAGTCTGCTGGGGCAGTTATATCTGCAAAAGGGACAGTTTCAGGGAACACAGATTTTGCCGGAATGGTGGGTGCAGGAAGCCACCTCTGTGCAGCAGGCAAACAGAGAGGGCGGATATGGATATTATTTCTGGAAATACGGACAGGGGTATCGGATCAGCGGAAAGTGGGGGCAGCGGTGTCTGATCTTTCCTGCACAGACAGATGAGCAGGGGACTGCGTCAGACAGTGCAGGATATGGATGCAGACAGGCTCCATTGATGATCACGTATCTTTCCAATATGCCGGAGGGCTCCGGCAGAGTTGCGGAATTAATAGAGGCACATGTGCTGCGTCAGGAATAATGGGGCAATATGGGATTGGATGAGGCAATCCTATTCGACTTCTATTCAATCCTCCATTCAACCCATGAAACCAGAAGTTAGTTTTGCGTTCAACCACCCCATTCAACCACCCTTGAAAAATATGTCAGATAATAAATAAAGTATGTGTCTAATTGATAACAGGAGGTGATAAAATAAGTGGATGATAAAAAACAGAGAAACTGAAAAGTGCAGAGCAAAGAAGTAGAGGATGGAAGTATTTGATAAATCTTTCGTCACTTATTTATATCTAGAAAAGGAATGGTAAAAAGATGAAAAATATTTTAAGATAATTACTTGTTGCGGTTGTTTTAATAATGATTTACACAAACATGATGGCAGATGTAGCTTATGCGGATGTGACTCAAGAAGATTTTTATCTTGTAATCAATGGAAATGAAAGAGTGTATGTTGGTGAAAATTATTATAATGAAGATACGGGAGAATATATTTATTGGATAAATAATGATAATGCGAGAAGCGGTGAGCTTGCAAAGAGCTTTACATTCAGAATAAGATATTCTATCACATCATCGGATTTTACCGTAAATAGCACATCAGTTGCAGTTGTAACAGATGCACATGTAGAAGATATTTATGGAAACGAAGTGAGTGGCTATCAAGGGCATGCATATCAAGTAGATATTATTGGTATCTATGCAAGAACATTAAAATTCTCAATAGGTGGCACACAAACAGGAACTGTGACTGGTTTGCAAAATGGAGGAAGTTACCGTGTGAGAATTTCAAATAGTGATTATCTATCAGATTTATATTATTTGGTTGGTGGGGGTACAATTACTAATTTATAGGATTTGAAATTAAAATAAGTTAAGCGGGGGAGAATTTTACAGGATGGATCCAATAGGGGAACAGGAATTTGAAGAATTAGTAAAACAGTATGGGACAGAATTACTACATATATGCTTTATGTATCTAAAGAACTACCAGTTAGCAGAAGATGCAGTGCAGGATACTTTTTTGGCTGTATATCAAAACTATGGGCGATTTAGGGGAGATAGTAGTCTGAAAACGTGGATTACACGCATTGCAATTAATAAGTGTAAAAATATTTTACGAAAAAAATATCTTCAAGTAGAATGCTTCCCCCTTAACTTACAATTACCCAGAGAAGGTGAATGGGAAAAAATGGAACAAGATATGACTGTTATAAAGGCAGTTATGGGATTATCGAGAAAAGAACGTGAGGTAGTGATTGCTTATTATTATCAAGGATTGTCTGTAAAAGAAGTAGCAGAATTATATCAGCTAAAAGAAGGGGCGGTTATGCAGCGAATGAAGAGAGCAAGAACAAAACTCAGGGACAAATTAGAAGAATATTATGATTCTTAATAAATATCTGTTGTTATCTGTCATAATCATACGCTATACACTTCGTTGAATGGCGGAAAAAGGAGGTTTTCTTTGTTTATGGAAAGAAAACAAGAAGAATTGCATAAAAAAATGCACGAAGAGTTATCGGAGATTTCCTTGTCGGGAGATTTCACAACCCGAGTGATGGAGCAGGTCAGAATAAAGGAAAATAAGAAACAATTTTTTAAAAAAACAGGATTAGCCTTTGCAGTTAATGTATTTGTAATTTTGATACCATTTTGCGCCCTTGGGATGTATATATATGAAAATATATCTGTTAATCAGCAAGTATTGCCGGAATTGTTGCCCATGGAGGTAAAAATGGTATCTTATTTAAATGCTGAAACAACAGATCATATTTTCTATCAAACAGAGCGAACAGATTACGAAGAAGTAGAGAAAGAATTAGGAATACAATTATTAGAAATAGATGGAATGACTCTTGAAAAAGATTTTGTAATTCATTATTTGTCCGATGATGGAAACTGGATCCGCCTTTCTCTGGAAAAGTTTTTTTCGGTCAAGGAAGTACCAATTGATTTGGAAATTAATATTATGACAAGTGAGACACAAAAGAAATTGGGTTGGGATCATGAATATTTGGGATATTATCAATTTATTGAAACAATTCAAATAAATCAGATTCCAATTCATTTGTTACAGGACACAGCAGCAACTTCTAATTCCGAAATGCAGTCTGAAAAAACTGCGGTTTTTGTATATAATGGAATTCGCTATATAATATCCGGTAGAATTTCTATAGATGATTTTAAAAGTCTGCTAGAACAATTATTGGACTAACAATATAGGAAAGATAAGAGGAATCGAAAATGAAACAATGGATTAACAGGATGATAGTTATATTATATTGTTTGATTATATTTTATGTATTGTTTGGAAGAAGGATACAATACGGTGGTTTATATTTTTCAGGCTCCATGTGGGAGTATGCAAAAATGTATGCCAATCTTATACCATTTAAAACCATAGGGAAATTGGTCGCCGGTGCCAAGGAGGGTACAATGGGTGTTCTGTTTGTTTTGAAAAACCTGCTGGGAAATTTAGTCCTGTTTTTTCCTATGGGTATGTATTGGGGGTTACGAAAGAAAAAAGAAACAATTGGAATGTTTCTCATAAAAATATCGGTCATTTTGCTGGCCATTGAACTGGTACAGTTTTTGTCAAAGCTTGGAAGCTTTGATGTGGATGATTTTATATTAAATTTGGCAGGAGGTTTGGGAGGATTTTGGCTTGGAAACAAAATTTTTCTTCAAACACATGAAAAACACCCCATTTCCCCTCTTGACAAATAAAAATCCCCTGCCTATAATTTAGGTGTATTTAGTCAAAAACATTGACGGAGACAGTAGATTTTCTCGTGAACGCTGCAGCGAGCCAGGGAGGGTGTGAGCCTGGTGCAAGTAAGAGTTGATCGAATATCACTCCCGAGTTGCAGTCCGAACCAGTGGTAGGATGTGCCGGATGCTCACCGTTACAGGGGCCTCATATGTTAGTATGCAGCACAGGTGGTACAGCGAAGTTTGCCCTTCGTCCTTTGCGGACGGAGGGCTTTTTGTTATATAGGAAATGCTTCCAGCTTTCCTATATAACAAAAAGCCCTCCGGGCAAGATCGCACTGCGGCGGATAGATTTGTGCCGGAGCGTCACAAATCGTCTCATTGCAGATGGAAGCTTAAAAGATCCATGGCAGTTCCTGCATCATAAATCGCTTCGGATAGGAGGAAACTATGTTATACAACAAAGTCAACACAGACCTGAATTTCGTAGGCCGTGAAAAAGAAGTTGAAAAGTTTTGGGAAGACAATCAGATTTTTGAAAAGAGTATTGAGAGCCGTAAGGAAGGCCCAAATTACATGTTTTATGATGGCCCTCCAACTGCCAATGGTAAGCCACATATCGGTCACGTACTGACCCGTACCATCAAGGATATGATTCCAAGATACCGTACCATGAAGGGCTATCAGGTACCACGTAAGGCAGGATGGGATACCCATGGTCTGCCAGTAGAGATCGAGGTAGAAAAGCTCCTGGGCATTGACGGCAAGGAGCAGATCGAAGCATACGGTCTGGAGCCATTTATCGGCAAGTGTAAGGAAAGCGTTTGGAAATATAAGGGCATGTGGGAAGATTTCTCCAAGACCGTTGGTTTCTGGGCAGATATGGATGACCCATATGTAACCTATCATGATGATTTTATCGAGTCTGAGTTCTGGGCATTGAAGCAGATCTGGGACAAGGGACTCCTTGTAAAGGATTATAAGGTAGTGCCTTACTGTCCAAGATGTGGTACTGCACTGTCCTCTCACGAGGTGGCACAGGGCTATAAGGATGTAAAGGAACGTTCCGCAATGGTGCGCTTTGCCGTAAAGGGACAGGACAACACTTACTTCCTGGCATGGACCACTACACCATGGACACTGCCATCTAACGTAGCACTTTGTGTAAATCCTGAGGAGACATATGTAAAGGTATCCTGCGAGGACGGCAAGAATTACATTCTGGCACAGGCACTGTTAAGTGTTCTGAAGGATGAATATACCATAACTGAGACATATACCGGTAAGGATCTGGAATATACAGAATATGTACCATTATATGATTATGCAAAGGTTGCAGCAGGCCAGAAGGCACACTATGTAGTATGCGACAATTATGTTACCATGACAGATGGTACCGGTATCGTACACATTGCACCTGCATTTGGTGAGGACGACTCCCGTGTATGCAAGAAGTACGGCAACTTCCCATTTGTACAGATGGTAAATTCCAAGGGTGAAATGTCTGAGGAGACCAAGTGGGCAGGTGTCTTTGTGAAGAAGGCTGACCCAATGGTACTCACTGATCTGGAGGAGAGAGGACTTTTATATGCAGCTCCTAAGTTTGAGCACAGCTATCCGCACTGCTGGAGATGTGACACTCCACTGATTTATTATGCAAGAGAGTCCTGGTTCATTAAGATGACTGCAGTAAAGGACCGCCTCATTGCCAATAACAACACCATCAACTGGATTCCGGAAAGCATCGGAAGCGGACGTTTTGGCAACTGGTTAGAGAATATCCAGGACTGGGGCATCAGCCGTAACCGTTACTGGGGTACTCCACTGCCTGTATGGACCTGTGAATGCGGCCATATGCACTGCATCGGCAGCAAGGAAGAGTTAAAGGCAATGTCTAATGACTGTCCTGAGGATGTAGAGCTGCATCGTCCATTTATTGACAATGTACACCTGACCTGTGAAAAGTGCGGCAAGTCCATGACACGTGTACCGGAGGTAATTGACTGCTGGTTTGACTCCGGCTCCATGCCATTTGCACAGTATCACTATCCATTTGAGAACAAGGAGCTGTTTGAGAAGAACTTCCCGGCTGACTTTATCAGTGAGGCGGTAGACCAGACAAGAGGATGGTTCTATTCCCTGCTGGCAATCTCCACCCTGCTCTTTGACAAGGCTCCATATAAGAACGTTATCGTTCTGGGTCATGTACAGGATGAAAACGGACAGAAGATGAGTAAGTCCAAGGGCAATGCAGTAGACCCATTTGATGCACTGGAGAAGCATGGTGCAGATGCCATCCGCTGGTACTTCTATTCCAACAGTGCCCCATGGCTGCCAAACCGTTTCCATGACAAGGCAGTGACAGAGGGTCAGAGAAAGTTCTTGGGTACTTTATGGAACACCTATGCATTCTTTGTACTGTATGCGAATATTGATAATTTTGACCCTACAAAGTACACCTTAAACTACGAACAGCTTCCTGTTATGGATAAGTGGGTGCTTTCCAAGTTAAATACTCTGATCCAGACCTGTGACAATTATCTGGAAAACTATAAGATCACAGAGACCACCAGAGTGCTGCAGGATTTTGTAGATGAGCTGAGCAACTGGTATGTACGCCGCAGCAGAGAGCGTTTCTGGGCAAAGGGTATGGAGGAGGATAAGGTCAATGCTTATATGACTCTGTATACTGCACTGGTAACTGTAAGCAAGCTGGCTGCTCCAATGATCCCATTCATGTCCGAGCAGATCTACCGCAACCTGGTATGCAGTGTAGATGCTTCTGCTCCGGAAAGCGTACATCTGTGTACGTATCCGGAAGCCAATCCGGCATGGATCGATACCAAGTTAGAGGATGACATGGAAGACCTGTTAAAGGTGGTAGTAATGGGTCGTGCCTGCCGTAATGCAGCCAACTTAAAGAACAGACAGCCTCTGGGCAAGATGTTCATTAAGGCAAACTTTACGTTATCTTCTTTCTTTACCGACATCATTGAGGAGGAGTTAAATGTAAAGAGCGTAGAGTTTACAGATGATGTACGTGCATTTACCACATATACCTTTAAGCCGCAGTTAAAGACTGTAGGGCCAAAGTATGGCAAGCTCCTGGGCAAAATCCGTCCTGCATTGGCAGAAGTCGACGGAAATGCAGCAATGGATGAATTAAATGCAAAGGGAGTGCTGACTCTGCATATAGATGGTACAGAGGTTCTCTTAGAGACTGCAGATCTGCTGATCGAAATGACACAGATGCCTGGCTATGTAACAGAAAATGCAGGAGACATTACGGTAGTCTTAGACAGCAACCTGACAGAAGAACTGATCGAAGAAGGTTATGTAAGAGAGCTGATCAGCAAGATCCAGACCATGCGTAAGGAAGCTGGCTTTGAGGTAACAGATCACATTGCAGTTGCTTATGCAGGCAGTGAAAAGATCGCAGGTATGATCACAAAGTATGCTGCAGAGATCCAGGGCAGTGTACTGGCAGACCGTATCACAGACAGTGTGATGGATGGTTACACCAAGGATTGGGATATCAATGGTGAGCAGGTAACACTGACTGTACAAAGATAAAAGAACCGGAGAGTTTTACAAAAGAAAGTAAAACTCTCCTTTTTTTGTGTAAAAGGGGGAAAATGAAGGATAAATTTTTCAGAAAAGAAGAAAATATTTACAATAAAACCGCCGTAATAAGTTAAAAATAGTAAAAAATGATGGAGAAATGTGAATTTTTCACGGATATTTTAATATGGATTTACATTTTATAAATTAATGTGATATGATAGGAAAAAGACATTTACACAATATGTCTTTTTTTGTGAATAGAAATGAAATCTGCTTTTAGCAGGGAGGTTTAACAGATGAGCAAGAAGTTAGAATTCGATAAGGAAGCATTTAAGACAAGAGTTGTGGACAATGTAAAGCTTCTGTATCGTAAGACCATTGATGAAGTAACAGAGGCACAGGTGTTCCAGGCAGTTTCTTATGCTCTGAAGGATATGATAATTGACCAGTGGATTGCTACCCACAAAGCCATTGACAAGAATGACTGCAAGACAGTTTACTATCTGTCCATGGAGTTTCTCATGGGCCGTGCCATGGGCAATGCAGTGATTAACCTGTGCGCACAAGATGAAGTAAAAGAGGTACTGCAGGAGTTGGGTTACGACCTGAATGCAGTAGAGGATCAGGAGCCGGATGCAGCACTGGGCAACGGTGGCTTGGGACGTCTGGCGGCATGTTTCCTGGATTCTCTGGCAACCCTGGGATATGCTGCATATGGCTGTGGTATCCGTTACCGTTATGGTATGTTTGCTCAGAAGATTGAAAATGGTTATCAGGTAGAGGTACCGGATAACTGGTTAAAGGACGGCAATCCATTTGAAGTACGTCGTGCAGAGTATGCCTGTGAGGTGAAGTTTGGCGGTTATGTACGTGTGTACAGAGATCCTCTGACCGGACGGGATCAGTTCGTACAGGAGGGCTATCAGTGCGTACGTGCCATTCCTTATGATCTGCCAATCGTAGGCTATAACAATGGTATTGTAAATACCCTTCGCATCTGGGATGCAGAGTCCATCGACACCTTTAACTTGGATTCCTTTGATAAGGGTGATTATTATAAGGCAGTAGAGCAGCAGAACCTGGCAAGGAATATTGTAGAGGTATTGTATCCCAACGATAATCATTATGCAGGTAAGGAGCTGCGTTTAAAGCAGCAGTATTTCTTTGTTTCTGCATCTATACAGACTGCTATTAAGAAATACAAGGATAAACATCAGGATATCCGTAAGCTGTATGAGAAAGTTACCTTCCAGTTAAACGATACACATCCTACTGTAGCAGTGGCAGAGCTGATGCGTATTTTAATGGATGAGGAAGGTCTGGCATGGGGGGATGCCTGGGAGGTTACCAAAAAGACCTGTGCATATACCAATCATACCATTATGGCAGAGGCCCTTGAAAAGTGGCCTTATGAGCTGTTTTCCAGACTGCTGCCACGTATTTACCAGATCGTAGAGGAAATTAACCGCCGCTTCCTTTTGGAAATTGAGGCAGGGTACCCAGGTGACCAGGAAAAGATCCGTAAGATGGCTATTATCTATGATGGACAGGTGAAGATGGCACATCTGGCAATTGCAGGTTCGTTCTCTGTAAATGGTGTTGCAAGACTGCATACAGAAATCTTAAAGGAGCAGGAGTTAAAAGACTTCTATCAGATGTATCCGGAGAAGTTCAACAATAAGACCAATGGTATTACCCAGAGGCGTTTCCTGCTTCATGGAAATCCCCTTTTGGCCAACTGGGTAACTGACAAGATTGGGGATGAGTGGATTACAGATCTGCCTCATTTAAAGAAATTGGAGATTTATGCGGATGATGCAAGATGCCAGCAGGAATTCATGAACATTAAGTACCAGAATAAGCTTCGACTGGCAAAATACATCAAGGAGCATAACGGTATTGATGTAGATCCTCGTTCCATCTTTGACGTGCAGGTAAAGAGACTTCATGAGTACAAGAGGCAGTTAATGAACATTCTTCATATTATGTACCTGTACAATATGCTGAAAGAAAATCCAACTCTGGATTTCTACCCACGTACCTTTATCTTTGGTGCGAAAGCAGCAGCAGGATACAAACGTGCCAAGATGACCATTAAGCTCATCAATGCAGTGGCAGACGTAATCAACAACGATAAGTCCATTGCTGGCAAAATTAAAGTGGTATTTATTGAGAACTACCGTGTATCCAATGCAGAGTGGATCTTTGCAGCAGCAGATGTATCTGAACAGATCTCTACGGCTTCCAAAGAGGCTTCCGGTACCAGCAACATGAAGTTTATGTTAAATGGTGCACTGACCCTTGGAACCATGGATGGTGCAAATGTAGAAATTGTAGAAGAAGTAGGTGCAGAAAATGCATTTATCTTTGGCTTAAGTGCAGATGAAGTAATCAAGTATGAGCAGGAAGGCGGTTACAACCCAATGGATATCTTCAATAACAACCAGGGAATCCGCCAGGTATTGATGCAGCTGATTAACGGATATTATTCTCCAAACGACCCGGAGCTGTTCAGGGAAATCTACAATTCTCTGTTAAATACTTACAGCAGCGACAAAGCAGATACCTACTTTATCCTGAAAGACTTTATGGATTACCACAGAGCCCAGATGGAAGTAGAGCAGGCATACCGCAATGAGGCTGGCTGGGCGCGTTCTGCTATCCTCAATGTGGCAAACTGCGGTAAGTTTACTTCTGACCGTACCATCCAGCAGTATGTAGATGAGATCTGG
>JBGVQN010000066.1:0-12115 GCA_045127535.1 Lachnospiraceae bacterium
AAGTTTTTCTTTCTCTTCCTGACTGAGAGAAACTGTATATTGAGTAGGGCGTCCCATATAATTTTCCTTCTTTCGTAAATTGATTTGGATGACTATATGGTATCATATATTACTTTAGAAATCAACTTGCCGTTACACTATCGTATCCAGATTAAATTTAAATTTTTTTCTGCTAAGTACCTCTCGATACTCCCGCATAATTTCACAGCTGTAAACAGGAATGATTTCTCCTCCAATCAATCTGACCAACAGCTGCACTGTTGCAGCATCCGTATGATTGGAAAGCAGCGCAGACACAAGGACATTTGTATCAATTACTGCATAACAGCTCATTCCATATCCTCCTCACCGTATCTTACTTTTCTAATTTCCTCATTAATTTCATCTAAAGTCATTCCCTGCGGAAAATTCTTCTCTGCCTGACTCCTCAGTGACCAGAAAGCCTGCATTGCTTTTTCCCTTGTAATCTCAGGCTCAGGAGATACAATTTCAAAAGGAATCTTACGTTCACGAACCACTGCTCTGGCAAATACATTGATTGCTGTAGATGCTGTCATTCCAAAATCTGAGCATAAAGCATCAAATTGTCTCTTTAAGTTTTCATCCATACGAACACTGAATGTTGCCTGTGCCATAATCCACACCTCCTTCTAGTATTATTATACATATTTTTGTGCAAAAAATCAAGTTTTTGCACCGTTTAGGTGCGTTTTTTATTTTTACAGATTCCTTCTTTACACATTGTTTTCAGCAATGTCTGTTGGTTTATTTGAAACATTCTGACAAAAAATCTCCGTCATTTTGTATCAGAACAACGGAGATTTTTCATTCCATATTCGATTATGACCGTTTCATCACTCAGCGTGTCAGTACTTCAACAGCCTTCTGCAGCTGCACATCCTCCTCCATTTCTATCAAGCCATCTTCCAGGGCTTCCTCCGGAAGCTCTACTTCTACATCCGGCTCAATTCCAATGTCATGAATGCAGGTACCATTTGGTGTATAATATCTTGCCACTGTCAGCTTAATGGCAGTACCATCTGTCAGCTGCTTTACCACCTGTACAATACCCTTACCAAAACTGGTAGTGCCCACCAGAGTACCTCTGCCATAGTCCTGAATGGCCCCTGCCAGAATCTCTGATGCACTGGCACTGTTTTCATCAATCAGCACTACCAGCGGACCATCGTACAACTGACTGCTGTCAGACTTGTATTCCGTCCGCCTGCCGCTCTTGGTTTCCGTATAGGTAATCAGACCTTCCGGCAGCAGTGTGTCTGCAATCTCCACCACACTGTCTACAGTCCCCCCTGGATTGCTGCGCAAATCGATCACCAGGCTGGTCATGCCCTGTTCCTGCAGATCTGTCAGCACTTCTTTAAACTGCTCATCTGTCACACTGTCAAATTCTGTGATCTGCAGATAACCAATGGAATCCTCTAAGATTTCTCCATATACCGTATCATTTTCCAGCCGGCGGCGCTCTACGTCAAATTCCAGGTAAGCATCTTCGGAAGGACGGTATACCTTGATGTGTACAGTACTGCCCTCCTGTCCCCGCACCAATGCTACGATCTCCGACAGACTCATATCCAACAGGCTTTCCCCATCGGCTTCCCACAGCAGGTCACCAGGATAGATGCCCACTTCCCTGGCTGCCCCTCCTTCCACAAGCGAGACTACTTCTGCACAGTTTTCTTCTTCATTTAACTGCATCATTACACCAATGCCATAAAAAGCCCCGCTCATTTTCTCCTGCAATGCACTGTATTCTTCTTCTGTGTAGTAAACAGAGTATTTATCATCCAAAGCTTCGAAAAGACTGGAATACACTGCTTCCTCTACTGCTTCTGCATCATACTCAAATAGAAAACTGTCATCGATTTCCTCTAACAGCATATCCACTTTGGCTGCAATTTTATCCGAAAGCGCTTCCTGGGCAGCTGCATTGGAAGGAGCGGCATCTCCTTCATTTCCTGCAGACGTATTTTTCCCACCAAAATAAGCCAGGCTCATGACGGCACCAGTCACCAGAATGCCTACTGCCAGACCATACAGAAAACTGTTGCGTTTTTTCTCCTTTACACTTATCGGTTCTTCCTGCTCATTTGGTACATAAGGATTTTCTTCCATACTATTTCCTCCATTCCGAAGCAATTTATCGCACTGGACTGCAATGCAAATCCCAACAATTGTGCCATGATAACACAAACAGCGACCCACAGCTTCAAGTCATTGCACAATACTGACCGTCCGTTTATGTCAATACTCTGCAATAACCTGTGCCTTTGTCATATAGAAAAATGGAGCCGATGCCTTTACACACCGGCTCATTTATCTTAGGGTTGACTCATTTTAATATTCCTGAGATTCCATGTACTTCATGTATTTTACTACCATCAGGGCAATTTTAAAGGTAATGGCATCCTCAAATACACGCAGATCCAGTCCGGTACTCTTCTGCAGCTTATCCAGACGATATACCAGTGTATTTCGATGAATGTACAACTGTCTGGAAGTTTCAGAAACGTTCAGGCTGTTTTCAAAAAACTTGTTAATTGTGGCCAGAGTTTCCTCATCGAAATCGTCAGGAGAACGTCCATCAAAAATTTCTTTGATAAACATACGGCACAGTGGCAGTGGCAGCTGATAAATCAGACGGCCAATCCCAAGCTTGGAATATGCCACAACATTCTTTTCACTGTAGAAAATCTTTCCTACATCTAAAGCAACCTTGGCTTCCTTATAAGAACGGGATACTTCCTTAATCTCACTGACAATGGTACCATAAGCTACATGTACTTTGGTCATAATCTCAGCAGTCAAGGTATCTACCAGCATGCTGGCTACCTTATCTAAGTCCTCATATCCCTCATTGTTCTTTAATTCTTTTACAATGATGATATTCTTTTCATCTACAGCTGTAATGAAATCCTTCTGCTTTGCAGCAAACATGCTCTTTACAATTTCCAGTGCATTGGTGTCCTTCTCATGCTGGGTCTCTACAATAAATACCACTCTGCGCTGTGCGATTTCAATATGCAGCTTTTTGGCACGGTTATAAATATCTACCAACAGCAGGTTGTCAAGAAGCAGATTCTTGATAAAGTTGTCCTTGTCAAAACGCTCCTTGTAAGCAACCAGAAGATTCTGAATCTGGAAAGCAGCCATCTTTCCTACCATGTACACATCGTCGCTGGCACCCTTAGCCAGTAACACATACTCTAACTGGTGTTCATCAAACACCTTAAAAAACTGGTAGCCGGACATTACCTGACTCTCAGCCGGGGAACCTGCGAAATTTAAAATCACTTCCTCTTTAATCTCCGGCTCTGTCAATGTAGTAGCAAGTACCTTTCCATCCATATCACTTACAGAAAAGTCTACTCTGGTAATTGTCTTCAAACCATCAATTGTACTCTGCAAAATTTGATTTGATATCATAGTCATTACTCCATTCCGCCGAGCCGAATGCAATATCCGGCGATGGCCATACTTTTGTCTTCTTTTATATTAATCCATTTTTCAAAAAAATAAAAGGGGGAAATATGTAATTTACACATTTCCCCCAAAAAATTTACATTTTGGAAATAAACTTCAAACCAATTGTATTAGTTGAGTACAGACAGTTCGGTCTCCTTATCGAATACATGAACCAGATCTGCATTTGGAGCAAACTTAACAGTATCGCCTGGTCTTGCAGTTGTTTTTGGATTTACTCTTGCAGTGAAGTTTGCATCTCCTAAATCGAAGTACAGATATACTTCTGCACCTAACATCTCGTATACACGGATGGTTGCCTCGATCATGGAGCCATCAGCAGTAGCCTTAGCTACCTTCTCTTCTTCATCAGTTAAGTCTTCTGGACGGATACCCATGATTACTTCCTTACCGATGTATCCCTTTTCCTTCAGAGTCTTAGCCTTGCTCTCTGGCAGGACGATCACGTTACCAGCGAACTCAAGAGCAACCTTGCCAGCCTTCTCAACAACAGTAGCGTCGATCATGTTCATCTGAGGAGAACCAATGAATCCAGCTACGAACTTGTTGCATGGCTTGTCATACAGATTCTGAGGAGTATCTACCTGCTGTACGATACCATCCTTCATAACAACGATTCTGGTACCCAGAGTCATAGCCTCTGTCTGGTCATGTGTTACGTAGATGATGGTAGCATTTAATCTCTGATGTAACTTGGAGATCTCAATTCTCATCTGAACACGTAACTTAGCATCCAGGTTGGAAAGAGGCTCGTCCATTAAGAATACCTTTGGATTACGAACGATTGCACGTCCCATAGCAACACGCTGTCTCTGACCACCGGAAAGAGCCTTTGGCTTACGGTCTAACAGATGCTCCAGGTCAAGGATCTTAGCAGCTTCCTTAACAGCCTTATCGATCTCAGCCTTTGGAACCTTTCTTAACTTCAGAGCGAATGCCATGTTATCATATACTGTCATATGAGGATACAGAGCGTAGTTCTGGAATACCATTGCGATATCTCTGTCCTTTGGCTCTACATCATTTACTAACTTGCCATCGATATATAACTCACCAGAAGAAATATCTTCCAGACCAGCGATCATACGAAGGGTTGTGGACTTACCACATCCAGATGGACCTACGAAAATGATGAACTCACGGTCTGCGATTTCCAGATTGAAATCCTTGATTGCAATGAATCCATTGCTATAAACCTTATTAATGTTACGAAGTGATAAACTTGCCATTACACTTTTCCTCCTAAATATGTTCGATTACTGATTGCCTCCCCAACTTTCATCTGTCCCTATCATACCTTATTGCCCCCAAAATGGCTATATTTTATTTAACCAAAAATGATTTTAAATCTTATGCAAATTGTCTGTATTCTTTTTGGCAATCAGTACAATTTAAACACCTTCCCCCTCAATTCTTTCCATTTTTCCATTTTTTCTATACAGATTCCATAAAAAAACACATCATCTGGCCATTTCAAACCTGTTCCATACTTGATTTTGTGCAAATCCTCAATAGAAATCCTTGGTTTTTGTTGTATTTTACAGAAAAAAGCGCCATGGTCCTCACACAATTTGTAAAACTATTTTGTGTATCCTTACAAATTTATCTAAATTAGCTAAAAACATATACTTTTAGCTTTCTTTTTTCGCTGTTGGAATGTATAATAATTGTAATTCCTACGACCTGTCCACTTACAGTCCGGCGATTTGCTATTTTACATAAGGTAAAGCGTGAAATTTCAATCAGCAGATTTGTGCCTGCAGCACAGCCCCAAGCCTGATATGCGCAAAATATGTGCAGAAATGAGGTAATTTATGTACAATTCTCTGAATACAGATAAACAGACAGCTTCTGTCATTGGCAGACGCATCCGCCAGGAACGAAAAAAACTGGGGATGACCCAGGTGCAGCTTAGTCAGGCTCTTGGGATCTCCGCCAGTTATCTAGGTGCTCTGGAAAGGGGCAGCCGTTCTATTTCTTCCAATATACTGACCAAGCTGCATGAACAGCTCCATCTGTCCTATGACTATCTGTTGGAAGGTACTACTCTGCCTGATCTTTCCCTGCAGCAGTTTATTCGTGAAGAAAGCATCTATGGTGTTCGCCATGATCTGGACGTGGTTCTGGGCACCTGTAATGAAACAGAGCTGGATGCCTGCTATGAGCTGGTACACACCTATCTGCTCCACTCCAGGGCCAGAAGCAACAAGAAAATCCGAACCGGTCAGCAGGCCTCCCCATCTTCTCTGAAAAAATCACCATATACCTGACTTGCGTATGGTATCCACCACAATGTAAATCACACTGCATACAATAGCCAGAATCAGAGGAATGGTTACAATTTTTTGTGTCTCATAAGGTTTTACATTCCCTTTGAAAAGAGCCCCAATATATCCTGCTCTGCCGGAAAGGGATGCTATCTTTTTATATACCGGTATCGCAAGGGCCAGGCCAATTACCGCAAACACACCATACACCAGTACCATCACAACCAGCATAGACTCATAGGACATGCCCAGCTGCTCTATAGAGCTTTCCAGTTCTGCAGCAGATAACGTACTGGTCTGCAGCTGCTGATATGCCATCAATACGTTGCTGCCATTGATCAGAAAATGCATCAGCATGGAAGAAAAAATAGAATTGGTAGCTTCCACCAGAAGTCCCATAAGGATCCCCAGAACTGTGGCATAGAGCATCTGGTTCAAATTCATATGCATCAGACCAAAAAGCACGGATGAGAGCAGAATCCCTCTCCATACACCACTTTCCCGGTAATTCTGAAGCAATATGCCCCGAAAACCAATTTCTTCTATAAAAGTGGGCATAATTGCAATGATTCCAAAGAGCATCCACAAGGGCATTTCCTTTACAATCTCCATGGTACTGGCAGCTTCATTGGGTACCAGAAACTGAGACAACAGATTCACCACTGTCACCAATGGAGATACCAGCCACGTAAATAGGAGAATCAACACAATGGCACCTGGATGCAGGGTTTTATGAGGTATTGCCTGACGTAAAGGTACCTTAGATGTAATACAGTATCCAATGATACATACCAGAATCAGCAGTTCTCCCATCATCAGCTGCAGCCAGAGCGGCAGACTCACTGGAAACAGGTACATAATGCCTTTATAAAGAAATGGCATTGCCATTACTGCAAAAATAAACCAGTTTGCTTTTTTTACCTGCATTTGTATCTTTCTCCTTTATTATCAATTCGTTATCCTAGGTAATTGGGAAACTGTATCCAATATCAGCATTGGAAAGTATCTGTAAGAAAATATGTTCTTACAGATACTTCCCAATGGGTCCGGTCATGTGTTTCGCAATTGCCTAAATTAGTTATCCTCTTCATTCTGCTCAGAAGATCCGATCAGATAAATGGCAGTGTCTCCTGTTCTTACTTTTCCTTCCTTTAACAGACGGCCAATGGCTCTTTTAAAGGCACTTTTGCTGATATGAAGGGTTTTCTTAATCAGCTCTGCATCTGCTTTTTCTCCAAAGGGCAGCACACCATTGTATGCCTCTAACGCTTCCAGAATGAGGGCAGCATCTTCTTCCATCTGCAGATATGCGCGCTCACGCATTCTCAGATCCAGTTTACCATCATTGCGCACCTTGGCCACCCGGGCTGTCACAGTATCTCCCGGACGCACTGCATCATACAGCTCGCTCCGGGGAATCATGCCATAATACCGGTTATCCACTGCTACAAATGCACCATAGTCCGGATTGATGCGGTATACCGTACCGGAAACCACATCCTCTGCCTTATAAGGACTGTCTGCCCGCAGGAAATCATAAATACGCATGGTAGCACATAATCGCTCTGTCTTATCCTGATACAAAGCCACCAGGCATTTGTCTCCTTTTTGCAGGGTCTGATTCTGCTCTCTGAAAGGCAGCAGCAGATCCTTTTCTAATCCCCAGTTTAAAAAAGCACCGATTTTACCCGTGTCTGTTACCTCCAGCATGGAAATTTCTCCAATCTGCAGCTTTGGGGATGCTGTGGTGCAGATCCATCTGTCTTTGGAATCCTTGTATACAAAGACTTCTATTTCATCTCCTACCTGTGCCCCTTCCGGCAGCTGCTTCACGGGCAGAAGGATGCTCTGTCCTCCCTCTTCTTCTCCCAGATATGCTCCAAACTCCTTGATACGAAGCACTTTCAATACTTGTGTTTTTCCAAGTTCAATCATCTCTACCTACTTTCTGCGCCGCACCCGGCGCACAGTTGATTTGTGGCTGCATGACAGACACAAATATGAGCAGATTCTTACGATCTGTTCTCTTTTCCGGGCAGTAACAGGCCCATGGTTCATTGGTGAAATATTTATGATTCACTCTGTCTCTTATAAAATGCCATCACTGCATAAGGCTGTCCCTGCTGATTTGTAAGCTTGACCACATACCGGCCATCACTTTCTCCTACCCATGGCACAATGCAGTCTCCAAGAAGTGCCTGATTCCGATACTCTACCCGCACTTCCCCAATCTCTGCATCAGCAGGTATGCGTTCCAGAGCAATTTTGATATACTGCCCGTTATTGACATGAAGGTTGGTATCCAAATGGTGGCGCTGCACTGTAAGAGGCTCTAAGGAAACCAGTTCTTCTGTCACTGTCATTTTTCTGGGGCAATAGTCCATTTCAATGGGCGCTTCACATGGATAGAGGGCAATTTCTTCCTGTGGGATGCGGATCGGCCTGCCAGTCTGTCTGTCTATCAGCACCCAATAGGAATTGGCCCGTACCAGATCATTTCTTTCTTTATCTAATATGACAAAATTACGGAGTCCAAAAGCAGGGGTGAACCCATGGGCGCTTGTACCCGCAATGACTTCCTCCAGATAATCCGGTACTCTGTCTATCACGATCTGCCAGAAACTGACCATCCATGCCAGTCCTTTTTCACTTAAATATCTGCTTCCTACCTGTAAATCTTCTGATTGGAAGGTGCTGGTGTCCTGCATCAGGTCTACCAGGCTTCCAATTGACATCCTTCCATATTCATCTAATTCAGAGTATCTGACTCTGGTTTGAAATTCATACATATGCATCCTCCATATGGGTTACTCTGTCCCCAGTTTAATCAGTATACCACAGCTTTCCAAAAGGTACAATCCACCCTTTCCCAAAACTGATATTGTATACCGTTTCGCAATTACCTATAAAAAATATTTGAGAAAGGGGTTGACATTTTACTTAGTATGATTATAATACTATGTATAATCACTTTCCAGACTGGTACTTATAGAACCTGGCGTGCCTATGTTTGAGGTTGGATTCTGGGTTTTAGCGGATCTTGCTGGAACCGGGGTACTGGGAAGGAGGAAGGAGTGGAGTTATGGAGTTGAGAGATGCTGACGGGTTGACGGAGGCGGAATATCTGGCAGCGTATCGGCCGGGAGATTATCCAAGGCCGTCGGTAACAGTTGATATGATCGTATTTGCAGTGAATTCTATTGCAAGTACCAATATCCGGAAGAATGAGGAACAGGAGCTGCAGGTGCTGTTGATCCAGCGAAAGAATCATCCCTTTATGGGACAGTGGGCCATTCCCGGAGGGTTTGTGGATATTGAAGAATCCATTGAAGATGCCGCTATGAGGGAACTTTCTGAGGAGACGGGGATTCAGAATCTGTATCTGGAACAGCTTTATACCTGGGGAAGCGTACATCGGGACCCGCGTATGCGTGTGATCTCTACTTCTTATATGGCTCTGGTCAACAGGGAAGATGTACAGCCTAAGGCGGGAGATGATGCACAGGAAGTGGCATGGTTTACGATTACTCTGACTCAGGAGCAGACAGGGCAGAATGTACTGACATTTTATAATCAGGAGCAGGACATTACCATTGCTTATGACTGCGCTGCGGAGAAAGGACAGCCGGTGTTTGCACATAAAAATGGCGCCTGGCTGGCTTTTGACCATGTGCAGATCCTGCATACTGCCCTGGTACGGCTGCGGAACAAAATCCAGTACACACCTATTGTGTTCAGCCTGATGCCAGAGGAATTTACCTTAAGTGCACTGCAGAAGGTGTATGAATCTATACTGGGCAGAAAGCTGTTAAAGGCTAATTTCCGTAAGAAAGTAGCACCTATGGTAACTGAAACCGGTAATATGGAAACCGGAGTGAAGTACCGGCCCAGTAAGTATTATCGTTATAACGAAAGTTACACTGCAGATTTTTAACTAGAAACAATGGATTGCTTCAGATTGGAGATTTTATGGGAAAACGAATTTTAATTGTAGTAGACATGCAAAATGATTTTATTGACGGAAGTCTTGGCACCAAAGAAGCAGTGGAGATTCTCCCAAATGTGGTTCAGAAAATTGCCTCTTATGAACAGGATACTGTATTTGCCACTCTGGATACTCACCCGGACAATTATCTGGAGACTGCCGAGGGAAAGAAACTGCCGGTTGCACACTGCATCAAGGGGACAGAGGGACACCAAATCGCCCCATCCATTGCCCAGGCGCTGGCCCAGTGCAGTGACTGTACTTATGTGGAAAAGCCTACCTTTGGCAGCATTGATTTAATGGGACATATTCAGCGCATACTGGAAACAGAGACCATTGATTCCATTGAACTTTGTGGTCTTTGCACTGACATTTGTGTTGTTTCCAACACTCTGCTTCTGAAAGCACAGTGCCCGGATATTCCCATTCAGGTAGATGCTTCCTGCTGTGCAGGTGTGACTCCTGCCACTCACCAGGCAGCTCTGACTACTATGTCCATGTGCCAGATCCACATTGCCAACAACTGATGCTTAGGATATTTCATTTGCCATACTCTCTTTTGAAACGCTTCTGACAATACACTCCTTTCAAGAGAGTTACTGATACATCACTTCTGCAGGCAGACTATATGCCTGCCCATCTTTAAAGAAAGGATAAACCCCTTAGACATTTCTAAGGTTGGGTACAAATTATGAGAAATTTAACAATGCTGATGGATTTTTATGAACTGACTATGGCCAACGGTTATTTCGTAAAAGGATTTGGGGATACCCAGGTCGTATTTGATGTGTTTTACCGCAAGAACCCTGACGAAGGAGGCTTTGCCATCTGTGCAGGACTTGAGCAGGTCATTGATTATATCAGCTCCATGCACTTTACAGAGGATGACATTGCTTATCTGCGGAGCAGAAAGATGTTTGATGAGAGATTTTTACAGTACCTGGCAGACTTTACATTCAAGGGTACCATCGAAGCAGTTCCTGAGGGCACTATTGTGTACCCAAATACACCTCTTATGACCATTACTGCCCCACTGATTGATGCACAGCTCATTGAAACCATGATCCTGCTGATCCTCAATCACCAGTCTCTGATTGCTACCAAAACAAACCGTATCTGCCGTGCTGCAGGAGATGCTGTGATGATGGAGTTTGGCGCCCGCCGTGCCCAGGGTCCTGACGCTGCTGAGTTAGGTGCAAGAGCAGCTTATATTGGCGGTGCAGATGCCACTGCCACTACAAGTGCAGATGAAATGTTTGGCATTCCTGCTGTTGGAACCATGGCACACAGCTGGGTACAGTTTTTCCCTTCTGAATTTGAAGCGTTTAAAGCTTATGCAGAAATCTATCCAGACAGCTGTACCCTGTTAATCGATACTTATGATGTGTTAGACAGCGGTGTTGTGAATGCGATCCGGGTTGCCAAAGAAGTGTTAGAGCCAATGGGCAAACGTCTGAAAGGCATCCGCATCGACAGCGGCGACCTGGCTTACCTGTCCAAAAAGGTACGTAAGATTCTGGACGCTGCTGGCTGTGAGGACTGCAAGATCGTAGTTTCCAACAGCATTGACGAGCACCTGATCGAATCTTTAAATAAGCAGGGCGCCAAGATCGATTCCTATGGCGTAGGCGAGCGCCTCATCACTGCAAAATCTGACCCGGTATTTGGGGGTGTATACAAATTAGTAGCGGTAGAAGAAAACGGCATCCTCCAGCCTCGTATCAAGATCTCTGAAAATGTAGAAAAGATCACCAATCCAGGCAAAAAATCTCTGTACAGAATCTACCAGAACGGTGTAGGAATTGCCGATCTGCTTACTGTATATGATGAAGAAATGGACTTTACCAAGCCATTAAAAGTGATTTCTCCAAAGAAGCCATGGAAAAACCTGGTACTGGAAAACTATACTGCCAAGAAGCTCCATGTGACCATATTTAAGGATGGTGAACTGGTTTACGAAAAACCTGCCTTAAAGGACATCCGTGCTTATGTAAAGAAACAGCTGGAAAACGAAGTATGGGATGAGGAAAAGCGTTTTGCAAACCCACATATCCACTATGTAGACTTTTCACCAAAAATGTATGAATTAAAGCAGAGCCTGTTAAATGCACATGCTAAAGAGCAGTAATTTTCTTTTCTGCATCGGGTATGTGCCGCACAATGCTTTGACAGAAGGCTGGCCTGGGCTGGATCACACTGGGGAGTGTTGGTTTTACGCAGGACACGCTCTCGCTTCGGTGAAAACGCAGCGGTACTAAGGTGTCTGACAGACAAATGCATCAGTAAACAAGTTTCCTGCTGCATTTGCCCGTCAAACACCTAAGGACCGGCGTTTTCAAGAGTCCTGCTTAAAAACCAACAC
>JBGVQN010000067.1:0-128433 GCA_045127535.1 Lachnospiraceae bacterium
TCGGAGTTTTCTACGTATCTGGCAGGCAGATATGTGGAGATCAAGGTACTTCCGCTTTCTTTTCGTGAATTTATTGAGTTTCATGGATATGAGCTGGAGACATATAAAAGTCCATCTGGTGATTTGCGCAGGCGCATCAGAGGAGAGGATGGAGAAGTATACACAGTTAGAGATTTGTTTGATGCTTATATGAAATTTGGAGGCATGCCTGGGATTGCTGATGTAGGACTGGAACAAGACAGGGCATTGACGCTTTTGGACGGTGTGTACTCTACCATTGTGATTCGGGACATTTTGGAGCGGGAGCAGAGAAGGGGTCGAAGGCAGCTCACGGATCCGGAATTGTTGAAAAAAATCATCATGTTTCTGGCAGATAACATTGGAAGCAGTGTATCCGCCAATTCCATTGGAAATACACTGGTCAGCCAGGGACTTTTGGAGAATCGTCCCAGAAATGGCAAGCCGGCTATACAGACAATACAGGCATATGTAGCTGCACTGGTGGAATCATTTGTATTTTATGAGATCAAGCGGTTTGATATCAAGGGTAAGGATTATCTGCGTACACTGGGAAAGTATTATATTGTTGATATTGGGCTGCGGAATTACCTGTTAGGCTTTCGGGATATGGATACAGGTCATATGATAGAAAATATCGTATATTTTGAATTGCTGCGGCGAGGCTATGATGTGGCAGTTGGGAAAGTTGGAAACCAGGAAGTGGATTTTATTGCAACTACAGCAAATGATAAAAAATATATTCAGGTAACTCAAAATATGGATGCAGAAACCACTCGTGAAAGGGAGCTTGCACCCTTGCGTATGATTCGGGATAATTATGAAAAGGTAGTAATTGTGTTAGAGAGTGCTTTTACGGCTACTCAGGACGGTATTAAGATCGTAAGACTGGAGGATTTTTTGCTTTCAGATTAAGTGTACAGCAAATCTGGCAGGCGTTTTTGCTTGAACTGAACATGCAGGATACATTTTGCGTATACAGATACCGTACAATATAAATTAACTATAAGAGAGAAAGGAGAATTCATTATGTCACCACAAGTCATCTGGGGCATCCTCACCCCTTTCGTTGGAACCGCCCTTGGCGCCTCCTGCGCCCTGTTTGTCAAAAACAAATTAAATGTCACCCTCCAGCGTATCCTTACAGGCTTTGCTGCCGGGGTCATGGTTGCTGCATCCATTTGGAGTCTGCTGATCCCTGCCATGGAGCAGGCATCTTCCATGGGACAGTTGGCATTTGTGCCGGCAGTGGTAGGCTTCTGGCTTGGTATTTTATTTTTGCTCACACTGGATAAGGTCATCCCTCATATGCATCAGGGCAGTGATGAGCCGGAGGGACCAAAGTCCAATTTCAGCAAAAGCACCATGCTGGTGCTGGCTGTCACCCTGCACAACATTCCAGAGGGTATGGCAGTGGGCGTAGTGCTGGCAGGCTGGATGTCCGGCAGTGAGACCATAACTATGGCAGGGGCACTGGCATTGGCTCTGGGGATTGCCATTCAGAACTTTCCGGAAGGAGCCATTATCTCCATGCCCCTGCGTGCAGAGGGAGAAGGAAAAAGAAAATCTTTTCTTTATGGTGCGGCTTCCGGTGTGGTGGAACCTATCGCAGCAGTTCTTACCATATGTGCATCGGACATTGTAATACCAGTACTTCCGTATTTGCTGAGCTTTGCAGCAGGTGCTATGATTTATGTGGTGGTGGAGGAACTGATTCCGGAGATGTCTTCCGGCCATCATTCCAATCTGGGTACCGTTTTCTTTGCACTTGGATTTACTGTGATGCTGGCGCTGGATGTGGCGCTGGGGTAAAGTACGGTGGTGGATGGATATTGTTTATGTGAGTGTAAATGCCTGTACAGTAAAGTGCTGTATGGGCATTTTCAGGCATAATAGAAAAATACCAGAAAGGGTAAGCTGTGAAAGGAATAGGAGTGTTTTTTGGCACACTAAAGACCAATATTTCTGCAGCAAAAAAGACCAAAAACCGCTTGACGCAGCAGTTTCCGTATGATAAACTGATTAGGCGTATACGGACAAGGTCTTTTTTTTGTGCGCAATTTTCTTCCTTTTCGGAAACATTGTGAGCGTGATACAGACCTGAATACGCAATAATTATTGGAGGTGGCAGTCGTGCGAGTTAGAATCACATTAGCATGTACAGAGTGCAAGCAGCGTAACTACAACATGACAAAAGAAAAGAAGAACCATCCTGAGAGAATGGAAACCAAGAAGTATTGTAAGTTCTGCAAGAAGCACACCAATCACAAGGAAACCAAGTAATCCGAGATAAGGAGTGGACGTATGGGAGAAACCGAAAAGAAAGCAAAGGCTGTGGCTGACGGCGAAAAGAAGAATGTTTTTCAGAAAATCGCTGGTTTTTTCCGCGGTGTATCTGCTGAGTTTGGCAAGATCATCTGGCCAAGCAAGGAGAGATTTGCCAAGGAGACAACAGTTGCAGTAGTCGTTTCCGTAGTCCTGTGTTTAATCATCGCGATCTTAGATGCAATCATGAGATTCGGTGTTGGAATACTGGTGAAGTAAGAGAGGTATTGAGTTATGGGAGAAGCGCAGTGGTATGTAGTGCATACGTATTCTGGATATGAGAATAAGGTAAAGGTTGATATTGAAAAGACCATTGAAAACCGTCACCTTGAGGATCAGATTTTGGAAGTATCCGTTCCCCTTCAGGATGTAGAGCGGGTAAAAAACGGCCAGGTGAAGGCTGTACAGGAAAAGGTATTCCCGGGATATGTTCTGATTCATATGATTATGAATGAGGATACCTGGTACGTAGTCCGCAATACCAGAGGCGTGACCGGCTTTGTGGGCCCGGGCTCTAAACCAGTACCGTTGACTGAGGCAGAAATTCGCAATATGGGACTCCTTCCATCTGATGAAGAGAAGCCGATGGCTGTAGTCGTAGATTTTGAGGTAGGAGATACCGTGATCGTGACAGCAGGCGCCTGGATGGACAGAGAAAGTATTGTGCAGGCAATCAATCCTGTAAAACGTACGGTAACCATCAATGTAGATGTGTTCGGACGTGAGACTGCAGTAGAGCTGAGCTTTACAGAAGTGAAGAAAAAGTAACAATTATGACAGTATCCGGCTTTAGAAAATGTAAGGCATTTTCTAAGACCAGATCGTGGGAGGGAAGAGGCATTTTATGTGTTTCAGGCAAATACATGCTCCCGCAATTACCACAACACTTCAGTGTTGCGAGTCATCAGCTGATGACAGTTACCGGCAGGCGTATGCCAGAGACCGCAGTTTTTGGCATGGCTTTTTAAAGTGCGGCCAATATCCGGTAACAGGCAAAATTGAATTTTAGGAGGTGCCATCATGGCAAAGAAAGTAACTGGTTATATCAAATTACAGATTCCTGCAGGCAAGGCTACACCAGCTCCCCCAGTAGGACCTGCTCTTGGTCAGCACGGTGTTAATATCGTTCAGTTTACCAAGGAGTTCAACGCAAGAACATCTACACCGGAGTTAAACGGCATGATCGTTCCGGTTGTAATTACTGTATATGCAGACAGAAGCTTCAGCTTCGTAACAAAGACTCCACCAGCTGCAAACCTGTTATTAAAGGCTTGCGGAATTAAGTCTGGTGCAGGAAACTCCAAGAAGGAAGTCGCTGCAACCATTACTAAGGCAGAGGTTCAGAAGATTGCTGAGATGAAGATGCCAGACCTGACAGCAGGCAGCCTGGACGCAGCAATCAGCATGATCGCTGGTACCGCAAGAAGTATGGGAATCAAGGTAGTTGACTAATTTTGAATAATATGTGGAAGGAAATGCGAGACATTTCCGCCAATACCACTAGGAGGTTTGAATCATGAAAAGAGGAAAGAAATATACAGAGGCTGCTAAGTTAATCGACCGCGCAACTCTTTATGAAAAGGAAGAGGCAATTGCACTGGTTAAGAAGGCTGCTTCCGCAAAGTTTGATGAGACTGTAGAGTTACACATCAGAACAGGTTGTGACGGACGTCATGCTGACCAGCAGATCCGTGGTGCAGTAGTTCTGCCAAACGGAACTGGTAAGAAGGTTCGTGTACTTGTATTCGCAAAGGGACCACAGGCTGATGCAGCTTTAGCAGCTGGCGCAGATTATGTTGGTGCTGAAGAATTAGTGCCAAAGATCCAGAACGAGGGATGGTTAGACTTCGACGTTGTAGTTGCAACTCCAAACATGATGGGTGTTGTAGGTCGTCTGGGTCGTGTACTTGGTCCTAAGGGCTTAATGCCAAACCCAAAGGCTGGTACCGTTACGATGGACGTTGAGAAGGCTGTTAAGGAGATCAAGGCTGGTAAGATCGAGTACAGATTGGACAAGACCAACATCGTGCATGTGCCGATCGGAAAGACTTCCTTCACTGAGGAGCAGCTGTGTGAGAACTTCCAGGCTCTGATGGATGCAATCATGAAGGCTAAGCCAAGCACATTAAAGGGTCAGTATTTAAAGAGTGTAACCGTAGCTTCTACTATGGGACCTGGTGTAAAGTTAAATACAACCAAGTTAATGGCTTAATTTGATTAAAAAAGTGTTGACACAGAATTTGTTTTGTGTTATCATGTGATAGTTGTATGAACCCGAAAGGGTTATTGCCGAAGACAGCAGGTGTCGCAAGACGTAAGGAGAAAACGCCTGCCGAGGGAATAAGTTTTATAATATGACTTATTGTGCCCCTCTGTCTTTTGCAGAGGGG
Source organism: Lachnospiraceae bacterium (assembly GCA_045127535.1). Taxonomy (GTDB): domain Bacteria; phylum Bacillota; class Clostridia; order Lachnospirales; family Lachnospiraceae; genus UBA2942. Next base: position 4,734 of record JBGVQN010000067.1, read on the forward strand.
CTTTTGACATAGGTGGTTGCATTTGTTGTAATTGCCGTTGTTTTCGGCCATCAAATCTGACAAGGAGGAAAATCACATGGCTAAGGTAGAATTAAAGCAGCCAATCGTTGCTGAAATTTCTGACCAGTTAGACGGTGCTACTGCTGCAGTATTAGTAGATGCCCGCGGTCTTAGCGTTGCGCAGGATACTATTCTGCGTAAGCAGTTAAGAGAAGCTGGTGTTCATTACAAGGTATACAAGAACACCATGATCAAGCGTGCTGTAGAAGGTACTGTATTTGAAAGTCTGGCTGAGAAGTTAGAAGGACCTACAGCAATGGCAAGCACCAAGGGTGATGCTGCTGTTCCAGCAAAGATCTTATTTGACTTTGCAAAGGAGAATAAGGAGCTTGAGTTAAAGTGCGGTGTTGTAGACGGTACTTATTATGATGAGAATGGTATCAAGATCATTGCTACTATCCCATCCAGAGAGGTATTGCTGTCCAGATTACTTGGCAGTATGCAGTCTCCAATCGCAAGCTTCGCTCGTGTGCTTAAGCAGATCGCTGAGAAGGATACAGCTACAGAGGCTTAATGGATTCGTAAGCATGTAACAAAGGCTATCCGGAGCCTGTATGATCCGGAAAAAGCAATTCCTAAAATAAATAATGGAGGAAAGAAAAATGACAAACGCTGAGATTATCGAGGTAATTAAGGGCTTAACCGTTCTTGAGTTAAATGATTTAGTAAAGGCTATGGAAGAAGAATTTGGTGTATCTGCATCTGCAGGTGCTGTAGTTGTTGCTGCTGGCGATGCTGCTCCAGCTGCTGAAGAGAAGACTGAGTTTGACATCGAGTTAGCTGAGGCTGGTGCAAACAAGGTTAAGGTTATCAAGGTTGTTCGTGACCTGACTGGTTTAGGCCTGAAGGAAGCTAAGGCTGCTGTTGACGGTGCTCCTACTGTTCTGAAGCAGGGCGTTTCCAAGGAAGAGGCTGAGGAAGCTAAGACAAAGTTAGAGGCTGAGGGCGCTAAGGTTAATATTAAGTAATTTGACCCGATTCTTTATCCCCATATCTGTTGTATTTGCGGCAGGTATGGGGATTTTTTTCATACAAGAAAAGCATACTACGAGAATGATATTCCCATCATCAAGGAGCTTATCAATGTTAGAAATCAAACACCTTAAAAAAAGTTATCAGGGTAACCCTGTATTAAAAGATGTCTCTTTTTCGGTTGGCGAAGGGGAGATTGTGACATTGCTTGGAAATAATGGTGCTGGAAAGACCACCATTATTAACTGTATTCTCAAAATGGTAAAACAAGATGCAGGAGAGATTTTTTATGCTGGTAAGAATATATATCAGATTTCGGATCGAGTATATTTTTCGAACATTTCTGCACTATTGGAGTCAAGCATTAATGTTTATGACTGTTTAACCGGTCAACAAAATATTGCTTATTTTGCGGGTTTGTCAAAGATCAATCAAAAGAACAATCAGAAGATTCTTGAGTATATTGAACGCTTTGAACTATCAGCACATATAGACAAGCCAGTTGGTACTTATTCCAGAGGAATGCAACAAAAACTTGCTATCATTATTGCTTTATTATCTTCTCCCAAAGTCATATTGCTGGACGAACCAACACTTGGCTTGGATATGAAAAGTAAATTGTCGGTCATAGAGTTATTGCAAACGATTGTTGCAACAGAGCATATATCCGTGATTTTGACCACACATCAAATGGATGTTGTACAAAAATTGAATAGTCGAATTCTTTTGTTGAAAAATGGATTTGTAGAGGAATTTTCTCCGTCATATGTACAAAATGGCGCATATTCTGTTTCTTACATGAAAGATGGAAAACTAATTTGCGAAACTGTTCAAGCTGAGTTTCATGAGATATACAACAAATATAAGCAGTTTGAAATAGTAGAGATTAAGCAAACCGAGCAGGATTTAGAAAAAATGATTTTGGAGAGATTAGATGAGCCTTCTGAAAGCGGAATTCAAGAAAATTTTCATTGAGACAAAAATATATTATCCAGATTATATCGTTGGTTTAATAACTGATTTTGCGTTGTTTCTTCTTGTGATTCAAACAGATGGAGAACAAAGTGTTAAGGTTTTTGGATATATTCTATGGCTATTGGCAAGCGGTGTATTGTCGGAAGCTTCAATGAATATATCTACCGAAAAGCAACTGGGAACCTTACAAAACCTGCTGATCAAACCATATTCAATTTTGCAGATTATTATGACAAAGTCACTTGTATGGTTTGTGATCAATTTGATGAAAACAGCAGTGATTGTTTTACTGTTAGGATGTTTTATTGAGTTAAGCGGTATGTTTCATATCCAACTCATTTATATTGTGCTTGTTGTTTGTGTTGGAATTATGGGACTTTCTTTGATCCTTTCGGCGCTTACACTTGTTTTTACAAAAATTGCATCATTTGTAACGATCATCAGTTACGGATTATTGTTTCTTTCGGGAAGCATTGTTTCAGTGCCAAAAATATTAGCGTACACAAATCCGCTTTCTTACGGAGTGGAGTTTTCTGCACTTGTTTTTTCTGACAGTGCCTCCTTGGGCAATGCGTTGTATTTATTGGCAATCAGTATTACCTGGCTGATTGCCGGGATTTTACTGTTTCGGTATATTTTTGCCCGAAGCAAGCAATTCAAGTGGACTTATTAATCTTGGATTATATAAGAAAAGATGCCCCATCTGACATCCACATCAGATGGGGCATTCTCCCTTCCTTGAACAATCGGAGTGACAAGACTTGAACTTGCGGCCTCATGACCCCCAGTCATGCGCGCTACCACCTGCGCTACACCCCGATAACATATACGTACCTATTTTACAGGATAAAAGTGGATTTGTAAAGTACAAAAATTGTATATAGGATAAAAAAGTATGAGGTAGGGCACTGCAGCAAACACCAATTCCTGAAGATCTGTACAAAACATATGCTCCTTTGGATCAGGCACACCCGTACTTTCCTGGGACTTTGCAGAAAAGGAAATGGGCATACACACTCCACAGAAATACATCTGCAAAAGAAGAATCCCCATAGAGTTGGCCAATGAATCCAGCGCAACCCTCGATTTTGTGCCTAACAAGTATATTATATTAGAAAATCTGAAAAAAATACTGGAAGATCATATCTTTTTTGGAAAAAAAGGTTGACGAATTGAAAAAGGTATGATATTGTGATAGATGCGCTATTGTAACAAGATGGGGGTATTCTGCCCTCATTCAACAAATATTTATAAAACGGGGTGAAACGTCAATATGGAAAAAAATAGAATCCGGCCTGTGAAATCAGGAAAAAGCATGCGAATGAGCTACTCCCGCCAGAAGGAAGTTCTTGAGATGCCAAACTTAATCGAGATTCAGAAGGATTCCTATCAGTGGTTTCTGAATGACGGTTTAAAGGAAGTGTTTGAGGATATTTCTCCTATTACAGACTTTGCAGGTCATTTAAGCCTTGAGTTTGGAAGCTTTCGTCTGTGTACAGATGAAAAGAAGTACACGATTGAGGAGTGTAAAGAACGGGATGCCACTTATGCAGCTCCATTGAAGGTAGTTGTAAAGCTGTATAATAAGGACAAGGACGAATTAAGCAGCCATGAGATTTTCATGGGTGATTTACCGCTGATGACAGACACCGGTTCTTTTGTCATTAACGGCGCAGAGCGTGTTATTGTCAGCCAGTTAGTACGTTCCCCGGGTATTTATTATGGTATTGCCCATGACAAGGTTGGTAAGAAGCTGTACAGCTCTACAGTGATTCCAAACCGTGGTGCATGGTTAGAATATGAGACAGACTCCAATGATGTATTTTACGTACGTGTAGACAGAACCCGTAAGGTTCCGGTTACTGTATTGATCCGTGCTCTGGGTTGGGGAACCAATCAGGAGATTATTGAGCTGTTTGGTGAGGAGCCTAAGCTCACTGCAAGCTTCCAGAAGGATACCTCCAAGAGCTATCAGGAAGGTCTGTTAGAGTTATACAAGAAGATCCGTCCAGGTGAGCCGCTGTCTGTTGACAGTGCAGAGAGCCTGTTAAACAGCATGTTCTTTGACTACCATCGTTATGACCTGGCAAAGGTTGGACGTTATAAGTTCAACAAGAAGCTGCATTTCCGCAACCGCTTAAATGGACAGATTCTGGCAGAGGACGTAGTAGATCCTTCTACAGGAGAAGTGCTGTTTGCAGCTGGTACTACTTTAAATCGTGCGACTGCTACAGAGATCCAGAATGCTGCAGTACCATATGTGTACATTCAGGCAGAAGAGCGCAGCGTAAAGGTGCTATCCAACATGGCAGTAGATGCAGCTGCATATCTGGACTTTGATCCGGCTGAGGCTGGTATCTCCGAAATGGTATATTATCCTGTATTAGAGAAGATTTTACAGGAAAATGATACTGTAGAGGAACAGAAGGCGGCCATCCACAAGCAGATGGGTGAGCTGGTACCAAAGCACATTACCAAGGAAGACATCATTGCTTCTATCAATTACTGTATCCATTTAGAGTACGGCATTGGTACCAAGGATGATATTGACCACTTAGGCAACCGCCGTATCCGTGCAGTAGGTGAGCTGCTGCAGAACCAGTACCGCATTGGTCTGTCCCGTATGGAGCGTGTGGTACGTGAGAGAATGACCACACAGGATGTAGACGGTATTACACCACAGTCTCTGATCAATATTAAGCCGGTCACTGCTGCAGTGAAGGAGTTCTTCGGAAGTTCCCAGCTGTCCCAGTTCATGGACCAGAACAACCCTCTGGCAGAGCTGACCCATAAGCGTCGTCTGTCTGCACTGGGTCCTGGTGGTTTGTCCAGAGATCGTGCCGGATTCGAGGTACGAGACGTACACTACACCCATTACGGCAGAATGTGTCCCATCGAGACTCCTGAAGGTCCTAACATCGGTCTGATCAACTCTCTTGCAACTTATGCAAGAGTCAATGAGTATGGCTTTATTGAGGCGCCATACCTGTTGTTAGACAAGTCCGATCCAAAGAATCCAAGAGTTACCGATGAGGTACGTTATCTGACTGCAGATGAAGAAGATGATTACGTAGTAGCACAGGCAAATGAGCCTTTAGATGAAAATGGCTACTTTATTCACAATAATGTATCTGGTCGTTTCCGTGAGGAGACTTCCGAGTTTGAAAAGAGCAGAGTGGATTTAATGGACGTATCTCCGAAGATGGTATTCTCCGTAGCAACATCCATGATTCCGTTCCTGCAGAACGACGATGCCAACCGTGCGCTGATGGGTTCCAACATGCAGCGTCAGGCAGTACCTCTTATGATTACAGAGGCACCTGCAGTAGGTACCGGTATGGAAAATAAGGCTGCTTACGACTCTGGTGTATGTGTGGTTTCCAAGCATGCAGGTATCGTAGAGCGTTCCGCTTCCAATGAGATCATTATCAAGACAGACGAGGGCAACCGTGAGCGTTATCCGCTGACCAAGTTCTCCAGAAGCAACCAGAGCAACTGCTACAACCAGAAGCCAATCGTAAAGAAGGGCGACAGAGTAGAGGTTGGCGAGGTGCTGGCAGATGGTCCATCCACTTCTCAGGGGGAGATCGCATTAGGTAAGAACCCATTGATCGGCTTTATGACCTGGGAAGGTTACAATTACGAGGATGCGGTTCTGTTAAGCGAGCGTCTGGTACAGGAGGATGTATATACCTCTATCCATATCGAGGAATACGAGGCAGAAGCACGTGACACCAAGTTAGGACCGGAAGAAATTACCAGGGACGTACCAGGTGTAGGTGATGATGCATTAAAGAACCTGGATGAAAATGGTATCATCCGTGTAGGCGCTGAGGTACATGCAGGGGATATCCTGGTTGGTAAGGTAACACCAAAGGGTGAGACTGAGCTGACAGCAGAGGAAAGACTGCTGCGTGCCATCTTTGGCGAGAAGGCAAGAGAGGTAAGAGATACTTCCTTAAAGCTGCCTCACGGCGCTTATGGTATCGTAGTAGATGCCAAGGTATTTACCAGAGAGAACAACGATGAGTTGTCTCCAGGTGTAAATGAGACCGTTCGTATTTATATTGCACAGAAGAGAAAGATCTCCGTGGGTGACAAGATGGCTGGTCGTCACGGTAACAAGGGTGTCGTTTCCCGCGTACTCCCTGTAGAAGACATGCCATTCCTGCCAAACGGCCGTCCTCTGGATATCGTGCTGAATCCTTTGGGCGTACCTTCCCGTATGAACATTGGACAGGTATTGGAGATCCACTTAAGTCTGGCTGCCAAGGCACTTGGCTTTAACATCGCAACACCAGTATTTGATGGTGCCAACGAGAATGATATTATGGATACCTTAGAGGTGGCCAATGATTATGTCAACACAGAGTGGGAGGAATTCTACGAGAAGTACAAGGATGTGCTGCGTGAGGATGTAATGGATTATTTGGGCAGCCACTTAGACCACAGAGAATTGTGGAAGGGTGTTCCTCTTTCCAGAGATGGTAAGGTAAGGCTGCGTGATGGTCGTACAGGTGAGTATTTTGACAGCCCTGTAACCATTGGACACATGCATTACCTGAAGCTGCATCACCTGGTTGACGATAAGATCCATGCACGTTCCACTGGTCCTTACTCCTTAGTAACCCAGCAGCCTCTGGGCGGTAAGGCACAGTTTGGTGGTCAGCGTTTCGGAGAGATGGAGGTATGGGCATTAGAGGCATATGGTGCTGCATACACACTGCAGGAGATCCTGACTGTGAAGTCTGATGATGTGGTAGGACGTGTCAAGACCTACGAAGCCATCATCAAGGGCGAAAACATTCCGGAGCCAGGTATTCCGGAATCCTTCAAGGTACTGTTAAAGGAACTGCAGGCACTTGGACTGGATGTACGTGTACTGAGAGAGGATGATACCGAAGTCGAGATCATGGAAAACGTGGATTACGGCAACACAGATATGCGTGCAATTTTTGATGAAGCAGATCGTCATTACAATGATAGAGAATTAGATGAGTATGGTTATACCAAGCAGGAAATCTCTGAGGAAGAAGAGGGACTGGTAGACGTAGAAGAAGAGTCAGAATCAGATGTAAACTATGATGATTATGACGGCTACGACAGTAGTGAAGAAGAGTAATCTTGCACAGCGCCTGCAGGCATCCTGTCTGCAGGAAGCTGCTTTTGCAAATAGCCATTTAATTTTAGAAGGGAGTGCCAATCATGCCTGAAACAAGCAATGAAGTCTATATGCCGCTGACTTTTGATAAAATCAAAATCGGTCTGGCTTCCCCGGAAGTCATTGAAAAATGGTCCAGAGGCGCTGTTACAAAGCCAGAGACCATTAATTACAGAACATTAAAGCCTGAAAAGGACGGTCTGTTCTGTGAACGTATCTTTGGACCCCAGAAGGACTGGGAGTGCCATTGTGGTAAGTATAAGAAAATTCGTTATAAAGGCGTTGTCTGCGACCGCTGCGGCGTAGAGGTAACCAAGTCTAATGTACGTCGTGAGCGTATGGGACATATTGAACTGGCTGCTCCGGTTTCTCATATCTGGTATTTCAAGGGAATCCCAAGCCGTATGGGTCTGGTACTGGATGTATCTCCAAGAACCTTAGATAAGGTGCTGTATTTTGCATCCTATATTGTATTAGATCCAGGTGAGACTGACCTGCAGTATAAGCAGGTGCTGTCTGAGAAGGAATACAGAGAGGCAGTAGAGCGTTTTGGCAGCAAGGCTTTCCGTGCCGGTATGGGTGCTGAGGCTGTACAGGAGCTGTTAAAGGCCATTGACCTGGAAAAAGATTCTGCAGAGCTGAAGGCAGAGTTGAAAGATGCATCCGGTCAGAAGCGTGCCAGAATCATTAAGAGACTGGAAGTAGTAGAAGCATTCCGTACATCCGGCAACCGTCCGGAATGGATGATTATGGAGAAGATTCCGGTGATTCCTCCGGATATCCGTCCTATGGTACAGTTAGACGGCGGACGTTTTGCAACCTCCGACCTGAATGATTTATACAGAAGGATCATCAACCGCAACAACCGTCTTGCAAGACTGTTAGAGCTTGGGGCACCAGATATCATTGTCCGCAATGAAAAGCGTATGCTCCAGGAAGCGGTAGATGCCCTGATTGATAACGGCAGAAGAGGCCGTCCTGTAACTGGTCCTGGCAACCGTGCTCTGAAGTCTCTGTCTGATATGTTAAAGGGTAAGCAGGGACGTTTCAGACAGAACCTGTTAGGAAAGCGTGTTGACTATTCTGGACGTTCTGTTATCGTAGTAGGACCAGAGTTAAAGATCTATCAGTGTGGTCTGCCAAAGGAAATGGCAGTAGAGCTGTTCAAGCCATTCATTATGAAGGAGCTGGCAAGCAGCGGTATCGCACACAACATTAAGAGTGCCAAGAAGATGGTAGAGCGTCTGGAAGCACCTGTATGGGATGTTTTGGAAGACGTCATCAAAGAGCATCCGGTTATGTTAAACCGTGCTCCTACACTTCATCGTCTGGGTATCCAGGCATTTGAGCCGATCCTGGTAGAGGGTAGAGCCATCAAGCTGCATCCGCTGGTATGTACAGCGTTTAATGCGGACTTCGACGGTGACCAGATGGCGGTACATCTTCCATTGTCTGTAGAGGCGCAGGCAGAGTGCCGTTTCATGCTTCTTTCTCCAAACAACCTGTTAAAGCCATCTGACGGCGGCCCTGTAGCTGTTCCTTCACAGGATATGGTACTTGGTATTTACTATCTGACCCAGGAAAGACCTGGTGCAGCAGGAGAAGGCAAGTTCTTTAAGAATGTGAATGAAGCAATTCTGGCTTATGAGAATGGTGTCATCACCCTTCATTCCATGATTACTGTACGTATCCATGGTGAAGATCAGGATGGCAATCCGATCGTACAGAATGTAAAGTCCACTCTGGGTAGATTTATTTTCAATGAAATCCTGCCACAGGATCTGGGCTTTGTAGACAGAAGTATCCCGGAAAATGCACTGGCATTGGAAGTAGACTTCCACGTAGGCAAAAAGGGATTGAAGCAGATCCTGGAAAAGGTGATCAACACCCATGGTGCAACCAGAACCGCAGAGGTATTGGATGCCATCAAGTCTATGGGTTATAAGTACTCTACCAGAGCTGCTATGACCGTATCCATCAGCGATATGACCGTGCCGCCTCAGAAGCCTGAAATGATCAAGAAAGCACAGGATATGGTAGACCGCATCGGCCGTAACTATAAGCGTGGTTTCATTACTGAGGAAGAACGTTACAAAGAGGTTATTAAGACCTGGCAGCAGACGGATGATGAGCTGACCAAGGCTCTGTTAAGCGGTCTGGATAAATACAACAACATCTACATGATGGCTGACTCCGGTGCCCGTGGTTCCGATAAGCAGATCAAGCAGCTGGCTGGTATGCGTGGTTTGATGGCGGATACGACTGGTCATGCCATTGAGCTCCCAATTAAGTCTAACTTCCGTGAAGGTCTTGACGTATTGGAGTACTTTATTTCTGCACATGGTGCGCGTAAGGGTCTGTCCGATACAGCGCTGCGTACAGCGGACTCTGGTTACCTGACCAGACGTCTGGTAGATGTTTCCCAGGATCTGATCATCCGTGAGATCGACTGCTGTGAAGGCAAAGAAATTCCGTTTATGGAAATTAAAGCTTTTATGGATGGTGCAGAAACCATCGAGAGTCTGGAAGACCGTATTACAGGTCGTTTCCTGGCTGAAGATATTGTGGATCCGGACAGCGGCGAGGTGATTGTAGCAGCCAACCATATGGTAACACCAAAGCGTGCCAAGAAGGTAATGGCAGCTCTGGCCAAGATGGGACGTGACAGCATTAAGATCCGTACCATCCTCTCCTGTAAGTCTCATATTGGTATCTGTGCAAAGTGCTACGGTTCTAACATGGCTACCGGCCAGCCGGTACAGGTTGGTGAGGCAGTTGGTATTATTGCAGCACAGTCCATCGGTGAGCCTGGTACACAGCTGACCATGAGAACCTTCCATACCGGTGGTGTGGCAGGTGGAGATATTACCCAGGGTCTTCCTCGTGTCGAGGAACTTTTCGAGGCGAGAAAGCCAAAGGGACTTGCCATCATTGCTGAGTTTGGCGGTTATGCTACCATCAAGGACAGCAAGAAGAAGCGTGAGATCACCATTGCAGATCCAGAGACCGGCAACAGTAAGACTTACCTGATTCCTTACGGTTCCCGTATTAAGATTCAGGATGGCGCTTTCTTACAGGCTGGTGATGAGCTGACAGAAGGTTCTGTAAATCCACATGATATCCTGAAAATCAAGGGTGTTCGTGCCGTACAGGATTACATGATTCAGGAAGTACAGCGTGTATACCGTCTGCAGGGTGTAGAAATCAACGACAAGCACGTTGAGGTCATTGTACGCCAGATGTTAAAGAAAATCCGCGTAGAGGAAAATGGGGATTCTGATATGCTTCCAGGTGTGCTCATGGACGTTCTGGAGTTCAACGATATTAATGAAAAGCTGATTGCAGAAGGCAAGACTCCTGCAACTGGTAAGCAGGTAATGCTTGGTATTACCAAGGCATCTCTTGCAACAAATTCCTTCCTGTCTGCAGCATCTTTCCAGGAGACCACCAAGGTATTAACCGAGGCAGCAATCAACGGTAAAGTTGACCCGTTAATTGGTCTGAAGGAAAATGTACTGATTGGTAAGCTGATTCCGGCAGGTACCGGTATGAAGCGTTACCGCAATGTTCAGGTCGAATCGGAAAAGCCAGAAGAAGAGGCTGAGGCTGAGATTATCATTCAGGAAGATGAAGATGTAATCATATCTGAGGACAATGCAGAAGAAACAGTAGCTGCTGCAGAATCTACAGAAGAATAATTGTTTGAAATAAACACAGAAGAAAAGGAGAGACTGGAATTTCTAGTCCCTCCTTTTTGCAAAATTTCAAAACATCCAGTAAGCTGTTTCCAGCCACCAAAAAAAGAAAAAAATTATGAAAAAAATCTTGACAGGGAACAGGCTTGTGTTATACTTAAAGGGTGTGCGCGATAGAATACAGATATTTCTGTGCTCATTTTGCAACAACCGGGCAGCTGCGCACAAACATGTTTGAGATTATCCAGGAGGTGAAAAGAATGCCTACATTTAATCAGCTTGTAAGAAAGGGCAGAACAAGTCTTCAGAAGAAGTCTACTGCTCCTGCTTTACAGAAGGGTTACAATTCCCTGCAGAAGAAGACAACTGACAGCTCTGCTCCACAGAAGAGAGGTGTTTGTACTTCTGTTAAGACTGCAACTCCAAAGAAGCCAAACTCTGCTTTAAGAAAGATTGCCAGAGTTCGTCTTTCCAACGGAATCGAAGTAACCAGCTACATTCCAGGTGAGGGTCACAACCTTCAGGAGCATAGCGTTGTTCTGATCAGAGGTGGACGTGTTAAGGATTTACCAGGTACCAGATATCATATCGTAAGAGGTACCTTAGATACCGCGGGCGTTGCTAAGAGAAGACAGGCTCGTTCCAAGTATGGTGCTAAGAGACCTAAGGACGCAAAGAAGTAATTAAAGTTTTTGGATTCCAAGACTTTTTAATTCAATTTGCAGTGTATTATCGTGTTAGAATGATTAGTGCCGGCATTCGAACGTATAACCACCTGGCGGTTGCAGGATAGATACTCGTAAAGAGACGGTTATGGACACAAGAACCGAGCGCGAACACAAAACATGTGAGTACCATTGATTTAATTAGCAGGCAAAGACCTGCCGGCTGCAGCATCTGCAGACCGTGTAATTAAGGAGGGAAGTAACGTGCCACGTAAAGGACATACTCAGAAGAGAGATGTGTTGGCAGATCCAATGTACAACAATAAGGTTGTAACAAAGCTGATCAACAACATCATGTTAGATGGTAAGAAGGGTGTTGCCCAGAAGATTGTATACGGAGCATTCTCCAGAGTAGAAGAAAAGGCTGGCAAGCCAGCTCTTGAAGTATTCGAAGAGGCTATGAACAATGTTATGCCTGTTCTGGAAGTAAAGGCAAAGCGTATCGGTGGAGCAACCTATCAGGTACCAATCGAGGTTAAGCCTGAAAGAAGACAGGCTCTGGCTCTCCGCTGGTTAACTATGTTCTCCCGTAAGAGAGGCGAGAAGACCATGCAGGAAAGACTGGCCAATGAGATTCTTGATGCAGCCAACAACACTGGCGGTGCTGTTAAGAGAAAAGAAGATATGCACAAGATGGCAGAGGCAAACAAGGCATTTTCTCACTATCGTTTCTAATCTCCGGGTTCGCATGCATCTGCATGTGGCTCTGGCATAGATTGGGGCAGAGAAGCCTGTCACTTGTCTACTAAGTAAGAAGGAGGAAAAGATCTTGTCTAATAGAGAATATCCTTTAGAGAGAACCAGAAATATTGGTATTATGGCTCATATCGATGCTGGTAAGACCACATTGACAGAGCGTATCCTGTATTATACTGGCGTTAACTACAAGATTGGTGATACCCATGAGGGTACTGCTACCATGGACTGGATGGAGCAGGAGCAGGAACGTGGTATCACAATTACTTCAGCTGCCACAACTTGTCACTGGACTCTGCAGGAGAACTGCAAGAGTAAGCCAGATGCTCAGGAACATCGTATCAACATTATTGATACTCCTGGACACGTTGACTTCACAGTTGAAGTAGAGCGTTCATTACGTGTACTTGACGGCGCAGTAGGCGTTTTCTGTGCAAAGGGTGGTGTTGAACCACAGTCTGAAAACGTATGGCGTCAGGCAGACACATACAATGTACCAAGAATGGCATTCATCAACAAGATGGACATTTTAGGTGCAGATTTTTATAAGGCTGTAGAGCAGATTAAGACCCGTCTGGGTAAGAATGCTGTTCCAGTACAGCTGCCAATCGGTGCAGAAGATGATTTCAAGGGAATCATCGACCTGTACGAGATGAAGGCATATATTTACAACGATGATAAGGGTGATGACATCTCCATCGTTGACATTCCAGAGGACATGAAGGACGATGCAGAAATGTATCGTGAAGAACTGGTTGAGAAGATCTGTGAGACAGATGACGACCTGATGATGATGTATCTGGAAGGTGAAGAGCCATCTGTTGATCAGTTAAAGGCAGCTATGCGTGCTGCAACAATTAACTGTACAATGGTACCTGTTTGCTGTGGTTCTGCATACCGTAACAAGGGTGTACAGAAGCTGTTGGATGCAATTCTGGAGTATATGCCAGCTCCTACCGATATCCCTGCTATCAAGGGTGTAGATGAGGACGGCAACGAAATCGAAAGACATTCTACAGATGATGAGCCATTTGCAGCACTGGCATTCAAGATTATGACAGACCCATTCGTTGGTAAGCTGGCATTCTTCCGTGTATATTCTGGTACCTGCAATTCTGGTTCTTATGTATTAAATGCAACTAAGAATAAGAAAGAACGTATCGGACGTATCCTGCAGATGCACGCGAACAAGCGTCAGGAGCTGGAAAAGGTATATTCCGGTGATATTGCAGCAGCAGTTGGATTTAAGTTCACCACCACAGGTGATACCATCTGTGATGAGCAGCATCCAGTTATCTTAGAGTCCATGGAGTTCCCGGAACCAGTTATCGATATCGCAATCGAGCCAAAGACCAAGGCTGGTCAGGGCAAGATGGGCGAGGCTTTAGCAAAGCTTGCAGAAGAGGATCCTACTTTCCGTACACACACTGATCAGGAGACAGGTCAGACCATCATCTCCGGTATGGGTGAGTTACATCTGGAAATTATCGTAGACCGTCTGCTTCGTGAGTTCAAGGTAGAGGCTAACGTTGGTGCACCTCAGGTAGCATACAAGGAAACCTTTACTAAGGAAGTAGATGTAGACAGCAAGTATGCAAAGCAGTCTGGTGGTCGTGGTCAGTACGGTCACTGTAAGGTACGTTTCTCTCCAATGGATCCAAACGGCGAGAAGACTTTCGAATTTACCTCTTCTGTAGTAGGTGGTGCGATTCCGAAGGAATACATCCCTGCAGTAGGTGAAGGTATTGAGGAAGCTACTAAGGCTGGTATCCTGGGCGGATTCCCTGTACTGGGTGTAAAGGCTGATGTATACGATGGTTCTTACCATGAAGTCGACTCTTCTGAAATGGCATTCCACATTGCTGGTTCTATGGCATTTAAGGATGCTATGGCAAAGGGTGCATGTGTACTCCTTGAGCCTGTTATGAAGGTTGAGGTTACTATGCCTGAGGAATATATGGGTGATGTTATCGGTGATATCAACTCCCGTCGTGGCCGTATCGAGGGTATGGACGACGTTGGCGGCGGTAAGATCGTAAGAGGTTATGTACCGCTTGCTGAAATGTTTGGTTACTCTACAGACCTGCGTTCCAAGACACAGGGCCGTGGTAACTACTCCATGTTCTTCGAGAAGTATGAGCCAGTTCCAAAGAACGTAGCTGAAAAGGTACTTTCCGCAAGAAAATCCGGAAAGTAATGATACAATAGAAAGTAAGCTTTGCTGACTTTCCATTGTTATAAACAAATGCAGGCCAGATTGTTCCTGTGAAAAATTTGGCTTGCAAACTCTGCTATTCTGTAATATAATGGTAGCAGTGTCTATAAAACATTTGCCCAGGGGGCAATCTATCTATTTAAAGGAGGATTTCAAAATGGCTAAAGCTAAATTTGAAAGAAACAAACCACATTGTAACATTGGTACAATTGGACACGTAGACCATGGTAAGACAACCTTAACTGCAGCTATTACCAAGACTCTGAATGTTAGATTAGGTACAGGTGAGGCTGTTGCATTCGAAAATATCGACAAGGCTCCAGAAGAGAGAGAAAGAGGTATCACAATCTCTACTGCTCACGTTGAGTACGAGACTGAGAAGAGACACTACGCTCACGTTGACTGCCCAGGCCATGCTGACTATGTAAAGAACATGATCACTGGTGCTGCTCAGATGGACGGTGCTATCCTTGTTGTAGCTGCAACTGATGGTGTTATGGCTCAGACCAGAGAGCACATCCTGTTAGCTCGTCAGGTAGGCGTTCCTTACATCGTTGTATTCATGAACAAGTGTGATATGGTTGACGATGAAGAGTTACTTGAGTTAGTAGATATGGAAATCAGAGAGCTGTTAAATGAGTATGAGTTCCCAGGCGATGACACTCCAATCATCCAGGGTTCTGCTTTAATGGCACTGGAAGATCCAAACGGCGAGTGGGGCGACAAGGTTCTTGAGCTGATGGAAGCTGTTGATAACTATATTCCAGATCCACAGCGTGAGACAGACAAGCCTTTCCTGATGCCAATCGAGGATATCTTCACAATCACAGGTCGTGGTACTGTTGCTACTGGTAGAGTAGAGAGAGGTACATTACACCTGAATGATACTGTACAGATCGTTGGTATTACTGAAGAGCCAAAGAACACCGTTATCACAGGTATCGAGATGTTCCGTAAGCTGTTAGACGAGGCTCAGGCTGGTGATAACATCGGTGCTCTGTTACGTGGTATTCAGAGAACTGAGATCCAGAGAGGTCAGTGTCTGGTTAAGCCAGGTAGCGTTAACTGCCACAAGAAGTTCACTGCTCAGGTTTACGTACTGACAAAGGATGAAGGTGGACGTCATACTCCTTTCTTCAACAACTACAGACCACAGTTCTATTTCAGAACAACTGATATCACTGGTGTTTGTAACTTACCAGCTGGTACAGAGATGTGTATGCCAGGCGATAACGTAGAGATGACCATCGAGTTAATCCACCCAATCGCTATGGAGCAGGGTCTTCGTTTCGCTATCCGCGAGGGTGGTAGAACAGTAGGTTCTGGTAGAGTTGCTACTATCATCGAGTAATTCGTTGATTGTATGTCAATACTAGCATAAATATTTGCCGCAATCCTTGCGTGATCAAGGGTTGCGGTTTTTTTAATTTCAGATTTGGATTTGCTGGTTTTGATCAATGATGACAGGGGATGACAATTGGGATGTACGTTTATACAAGCTGATTTACAAGTGGGATATGATATCTACTGTACAAACAGGGAAGGATTGCAAAGACATGCTGGCTGCAATTTTCTTTGATAGCATAGAAAGGGTTGCTGCGTATATTATACAAAAAGGACTTTTTCCATGGAAATATACATAGTCAGACAAGGGGATACTGTAAATTCTATCAGTGCCGCTTTCACAGTCCCGGCAGATCGGCTGATCTACGACAATCAATTGCTTTACCCCTATCGCCTTGCAGTGGGTCAGGCACTGCTCATCAGAGACGGCAGTGAAACGGGGGGCAGTCGTCCTATGATCACCAACGGATATGCCTATCCTTTTATCCGACCCTGGGTATTGGAACAGACCCTGCCCTATCTGTCGGAACTTTCCATCTTTTCCTATGGATTTACTCCAGAAGGCGATCTGGTGCCGCCCCAGTTAGATGATACATGGATGATCACACTTGCCTTGGAGTATGGCACACGTCCCATCCTGACCCTGACACCTTTTGATGAATCAGGCAAATTCAATAACAACCTGATCCATGTAATGGTACAGGACGTTACGGTGAGAGCCAATTTGATTCAACAGCTGTTAGTCACTGTCAGGGAAAAAAATTATACAGGAGTAGATGTGGATTTTGAATATATCCTGGCAGAAGACAGAGAGGCATTTGCAGATTTTGTATCCGTGCTGCGGGAGGAAATGAACAATGCAGGATATTCTGTCTCTGTTGCCCTGGCTCCCAAAATCTCTGCCAATCAGCCGGGGCTGCTGTACGAGGGCAAAGATTACAGGCTTTTGGGGCAGGCTGCTAACTGGGTGCTGCTGATGACTTATGAGTGGGGCTATACATATGGGCCTCCCATGGCAGTGGCACCTCTGCCCAATGTGCGCCAGGTGATTGCTTATGGAATCACAGAAATTCCGTCCCACAAGATCAACATGGGTATCCCAAACTATGGTTACGACTGGCCTCTGCCTTATGAGCGGGGCGTGACGGCTGCCCGGACAATTGGGAATATAGAGGCAGTGGATATTGCCATTGCCAATGGGGCAGAGATTGAGTATGATGAAAGGGCACAGGCTCCTTATTTTTATTATACCCTAAATGATACAATACACATGGTATGGTTTGAAGATGTGCGCAGCATTCAGGCAAAGCTTGCGCTGGTACCAGAGTATGATCTGCGGGGGGTGGGGTATTGGCAGATCATGAAACTGTTTCGGGCAAATTGGCTGTTGTTGGCACAGATGTTTTATATTGTGAAATAGGCAGAGAACAAACAGTGGTATGGTTGGCTCTCAGTGAAACAGACAGGGAAATGTCTGCAGAAGTCTGTTTTTATTCCAGAAAATTCAAGAATTTTAAAATTATTGCAAAAAATACTTGACTGTAAACCTGGTTTATATCTTATGCTTAGCAGGAAAATTGCGAAAAAGTGACGCAGAAATGAGGTAAATATGACAATCAAGGAAATGGAACAGGAATTATGTGTCCCCAGAGCAACTATACGTTTTTATGAAAAAGAGGGTCTCATCCATCCCCAAAGAAGCGGGAATTCCTACCGGGAATACAGTGAAGAAGATGTGGCAGTGCTGAAAAAAATTATAATACTGCGTAAGATAGGTTTGTCTGTGCAGGACATCCAGGATTTTTTTCAAGACAATGCTTCCCTGCAGGAGCTGCTTGCAAAAAATATTTCCGCGCTGGAAGAACAGATGAAGGAATTGGAAGGTGCCATCCGGGTCTGCAAAAAAATGCAAAGCAGACAGGAGACAAAAAGCAGCTTTGACGAGATCTATTACTGGGAAGAGATCCGTACGCAAGAGAAGGCAGGTAATCAATTTCTGGATATTCTGAATGATGCATTGAAGTTTGAGAAAAAGGTAGTGTTGGAACAATTTGGAATAGCAGACTGTGAAGGTAATCTGTTGTATGGAAAGGGCAGCTCCGTATTCAGGGCATTGGGGACATGTCTGATGATTGGTATCCTTTGGTATTTTCTTAGTGGACGGGAAGTGAAAAGCTTTGTGGATGGATTTTTCTGGCCGTTTACCTGCATCATCATTTATTCCATTTGCGGCCTGCCTCTGCATTTTTTGGGAAAAAAGCATCCGAAAGCGGCAGCCAGGATAAAAAAGGTGGGAATAAATATCTGTATGGTACTGGCGGTGCTGCTGCTTTTGCTGGTATTTTTGCTGTGGATTTTTGGGGAGGAAGCATAAAAATTAAAATTTGTTTTGATATCTAGTCACACAGTGGAGGTCTTCTATGGTACAATAAAAACCATGGAAGACCTTGTTTTATGACAACGGAAAATAGACAAAGCGTCCGTTAATGTGTTTCCCAATTGCCTATTATGTTTATTAGGTAATTGCGAAACTGTATTCAATATCAGCTTTGGAAAGTATCTGTAAGAACATATTTTTTAAGTAGGACTCTTGAAAACGCCGGCACTTTAAATTTTGTGCCACAGGCACAAAATTTATTAGTACCGCTGCGTTTTCACCGAAGCGAGAGCGCGTCCTACGTGAAAATATGTACTTACAGATACTTTCCAAAGCGTCCGGTAACGAGTTTCCCAATTGTCTATTATGTTTATGACAGAAAGGAGGTTCACATGCACTATGTAGATGCCAAAGGAATTTTATCCCCCCAAAATGGTATGAATATTTACCGAGGATGTACCCACGGCTGCATTTACTGCGATTCCCGCAGTCTGTGTTATCAGTTTACTCACGATTTTGAAGATATTGAAGTGAAGAAAAATGCCCCAGAACTGTTAGAAAAAGCCCTGCGCTCCAAGCGCAAAAAGTGCATGATTGGCACTGGTGCCATGTGTGATCCCTATCTGCACTGTGAAGAGCAGGTAGGCCTTACCAGAAAGTGTCTGGAACTCATTGCACAGTATGGATATGGCCTATCCATTCTCACGAAGTCTGACCGGATTTTACGGGATCTGGATCTGCTGAAAAAAATCAATGAGCAGGCCAAATGCGTGGTACAGATGACACTGACTACTTATGATGAAAATCTGTGCCGCATTGTAGAACCGGGAGTATGTACCACCAAAAGACGGTATGAGGTTTTGAAAATCATGCAGGAAAATGGTATCCCTACTATAGTATGGCTGTGTCCCATTTTACCCTTTCTCAACGATACAAGAGAAAATATAGAAGGAATTTTAAACTACTGTATACAGGCAGGTGTATATGGAATCATTCATTTCGGCATGGGTATGACTTTGCGGCAGGGTGACAGAGAATATTATTATAAAGCATTAGACCGGCATTTTCCAGGATTGCGAAAGAAGTATGAAGAAAAATATGGCTATGCCTATGTAATTACCAGCGATCGGAATAGAGAACTGATGGGACTGCTGTATGATACCTGCAGAAAGCATGGAATTGTGACGGATCAGGATGCATTGTTTGCGTATCTGCATGCATTTCCACAGGAGGACTGTTATGAGCAGCTGAGCCTTTTTTAGAAGCGGCAGAGTATTGAAGGCAGTGCAGGTATATGGAGTCACAGTATAAGAATGTTAAACCATTTATCAATGTAAATGGAAATAAAGAAGTAAGCGGTAGCGTATGTAAGAACATATGAGGAATCAAGAAGGAGAAAATTGGCCATGCAGATAAAAATATGCGGACTTACCAGTCCCACAGAAGCCTTGTGGCTGAACGAGCATCAGGTAGATTATGCGGGGATGGTACTGTTTTTTCCAAACAGCAAGCGAAATATTACCATAGAACGTGCAAAAGAAATCATGGGGGCATTAAATCCAGCCGTCAAAAAAGTGGCAGTGGTGGTATCACCAGATGCCGATCAGGTTAAGGCCATTGAGTCAGCAGGATTTGATTATATCCAGATACATGGAAAATTGGAGAAGGAACAATTGGTTCAAATCCATCTTCCTATTTTAAAGGCTTTTAATGTCAAGGATATAGATCAATATCCATACTATTGCAGCTGTCCTCAGGTGGCAGGCTATGTATTTGACGGAACTGAACCTGGCAGCGGCAGGACCTTTGACTGGAAACTAATCAGCACCATTCCCAGAGATGAAAAACTGCTGCTGCTGGCAGGAGGCCTGCATCCGGGAAATGTAGGAGAAGCCATTGTACGGGTACAGCCGGATGGAGTGGATGTATCTTCCGGTGTAGAGTATGTTGACGGGCATGGAAAAGATCCGGAAAAAGTGGCACAGTTTGTAGGAGCAGTACGAGCCGTAGGTGAAAAATATACCAGGAATTGGTAAAGCTTAAAAAAGTGCCGCAATCCCCAGTCTTGCACTCTTTGCATGAGATTTATGAAAATCCATGTAAGGGAGTTTTAAGACTGGGGATTGCGGCAGTATGCCTTATGGTTTATGATTTATGGATGGGATTATTTTACACCAAAGAGCAGATCACCATATGTAGGGAATGGCCAGTACTTCTTTGCAGTAAGGGTCTCTGCTTCGTCACAAAATGCTCTTAACAGTTCCATCTTTACCAGGACTGTGTCCCGGATGGCATCAGCTTCTTCACCAATATTCTTGGCAGAATGCAGTGCGGCAACAGCCTCCTGCAGCTCGTCTGCATTTGTGAAAATATGGTCAGTTAAATCAGAAAGCTTTCTGACCAGTTTCAGCTCATACTGACTTACCAGACTTTCATCCAGTGTCTTCTTAGCAGCAGCAGTTTTTACAAGCTCAGAAATATAAGCCTCCACAGCCGGTGCAATTTCAGTCTTTGCCATGTCTACCATGGTATTGGCCTCGATGATGACGGTCTTGCAGTAATTTTCCAGAGTAATTTCGTAGCGGGACTTTAACTCTGCATCGGAGAAAATGCGGTGTGCAGTCAGCATCTTGACATTCTTTTCGTCTAACAGGTGAGGTACACAGTCTGGGGTAGTTGGGTAGTTCAGCAGACCTCGCTGTTCTGTAGCTTCTTTGATCCATGCATCGTCATAGCCATTGCCGTTAAAGATGATGTTTTTATGATCTTTAATGGTTTTACGGATCATTTCATGCAGGGAAGTTTCAAAGTCTTCAGCCTTTTCTAATCTGTCGGCATAAATTTTCAGGCTCTCTGCAACGGCACTGTTGAGCATAATGTTGGCACAGGCAATGCTGTCGGCAGAACCTACCATACGGAACTCAAACTTGTTGTTGGTAAAAGCAAATGGAGAGGTACGGTTACGGTCAGTAGTATCCCGGTTGAATTTAGGCAGTACATTGACTCCCAGTTTCATCTGTGTCTTTTCCATACCACAGTAAGGGGTGTCGGTCTCGATTGCCTCCATTACAGCACTGAGTTCATCTCCAAGGAAGATAGATACAACAGCTGGCGGTGCCTCATTGGCGCCCAGTCTGTGGTCGTTGCCTGCTGTGGCAACAGAGATACGCAGCAGATCCTGATAATCATCTACGGCCTTGATCACTGCACAAAGGAATAATAAAAACTGTGCGTTTTCATAAGGAGTCTCACCAGGAGAGAGCAGGTTAATACCAGTATCCGTGGACAGAGACCAGTTGTTGTGCTTGCCGCTGCCGTTGACACCTTCAAATGGTTTTTCGTGCAGGAGGCATACCAGGCCGTGCTTTGATGCAACTTTCTGCATGATTTCCATAGTCAGCTGATTGTGGTCAGTTGCAATGTTGGTAGTGGTATAAATGGGTGCCATCTCATGCTGTGCAGGAGCTACCTCGTTATGCTCAGTTTTGGAAAGAATACCCAGCTTCCACAGCTCCTCATTTAATTCTGCCATAAAAGCGGCAACTCTTGGCTTAATGACACCAAAATAGTGGTCGTCTCGTTCCTGACCCTTTGGCGGCTTGGCACCAAAAAGAGTCCTGCCGGTAAAGCAAAGATCCCGGCGCTTATTGTACATTTCCTGATCGATCAGGAAATATTCCTGTTCGGCACCTGCAGATGTACGGACGCATTTGACAGAGGTGTTGCCAAATAAACGGAGAATACGCAGAGCCTGCTTGTTAATTGCCTCCATGGAACGAAGAAGAGGGGTCTTTTTATCCAGTGCCTCACCGCCGTAGGAGCAGAATGCTGTGGGAATACACAGCGCCTTGCCCTTGATAAATGCATAGGAAGTAGGATCCCATGCTGTATAGCCTCTTGCCTCAAATGTGGTTCTTAAACCACCGGAAGGGAAAGAAGATGCATCCGGCTCACCTTTAATCAGTTCCTTGCCGGAAAACTCCATAATTACGCCTCCATCTGGTGAAGGGGAGATAAAGCTGTCGTGCTTTTCAGCAGTGATTCCAGTCAAAGGCTGGAACCAGTGGGTATAATGAGTGGCGCCGTTGGCAACAGCCCAGTCCTTCATAGCAATGGCTACGGCATTGGCAACGCTGATATCCAGTTTTGCTCCCTCGTCAATTGTTTTCTTAAGTGACTGGTATACTTTTGCAGACAATCTTGCTTTCATCACTCTGTCGTCAAAGACCAGACATCCAAAATACTCAGGCACAGTTCCCATAGTAAAAACTCCTTCCATCTTCTTTGTAAAGAGAAAGGTATCTTTTATGCATCAAACATGAAAGATACCTTTCTTTCATAATATGCTTGCAAAAACAATTTGTCAATTTGTTTTTTGAAAAACGTTGCAGAATGATGTTTTTGATTTTTCGTATATTTCTAAAAGGGGTTGTATGGTAAAACATATGTTCAAAAGAAAAGGGGAAAAATACAGATGGCTCTTCAGTAAAATGCGCAAAACCCATTGTTTTTCAGAAAGCTGTGTGTTATACTAAATTTGGTTTGACTGTGGCAGTATGCCATGGAGTCAGCATGAAAATATCACAGGAATTGAGGTGCAGCAATGAGAATGTAATTCGGTTTAGTTGGAAAAGAACACACCCCCCTAAGCGGGTTTTTTTGTGTTGCCAACAGACTGGATTGCAGAGGAAAAGGTTTCTTTTCCTGTATTGCTGTGCTTTTTTGCAGAAGACAGTTCTGACCTTTTGCATCCTTTTATAGTACAGAAAATCCACTCCAGGTGACACAAGGGTGTCCGGGGTGGATTTTTTAGTAGAAAAAGGAGGCACACGATGCTGCAGATCAAAGATTTGACCATTTCACATAAAAAAGATTTACGAACCATTTTAGAAAATTTCTCTTTTGTATTAAATCCGGGAGACAAGGCAGTCATCATTGGAGAGGAGGGCAACGGTAAGTCCACATTGCTTAAATGGATCGTCTGCCCTGAAAGCATAGAAGGGTATGCAGAGGCAGAAGGCAGCTGTTCCTACAGAGGAGAAAAACTGGGGTATCTGCCCCAGGAACTGCCAGCAGCGGATAAAGAGAAAACCATTTATGAATATTTCTGTGAAGAGTCCATGTTCTGGGAGCAGACTCCCAAAACCCTTGGGCGCCTGGCAGGAGAATTACATTTGCCATCAGATTGTTTTTACAGTGAGCAGCTTATGGGAACTTTATCCGGTGGAGAAAAAGTCAAGATACAGATGGCAAAACTGCTCCTTGGGGAACCTACCATTCTGCTGTTGGATGAACCATCCAACGACATTGATATTGAAACCTTAGAGTGGTTAGAGCAGATGATCGTGGCCATGCCACAGGCGGTATTGTATATTTCCCATGACGAAACACTCATTGAGCGCACTGCCAATGTAATGATCCATATAGAACAGATTCGGCGCAAAACCATCAGCCGCTGCACGGTAGCCCGCATGCCTTACACAGAATATATCACCCACAGAAATGCCCGTCTTCACAATCAGGAGCAGCAGGCACTCACCGAAAAGCGGCAGGAGAAAATTCGTCAGGAAAAATTTCAGCGGATGCAGCAGCAGGTAGAGCACAGCCTGCAATCTGTCTCCAGACAGGATCCCCATACCGGTCAGCTGCTGAAAAAGAAAATGAAGGCAGTGAAATCCATGGAAAAGCGCTACGAACGGGAAGGGGCAGAGCGTACCCAGATGCCGGAGACAGAGGATGCAATCTTTATAAAATTTGGTGAGGATATCCGGGTGCCAGCAGGAAAAACTGTGCTGGATCTGACCATTCCACAGCTGCGTGTATCTGTGGGAAAGCAGCCGTATGCAGAGAACCTGACCAAAAAACATGAATATGGGGAAACTGCTGTACAGAAAAATGCAGATGCCCTGCAATATATGGAGGATGCTGTACAGGAAGAGGGACGTCTCCTTGCAGAAAATATTACCCTGCAGGTAAGAGGTTCCCAGAAAATCTGCATCGTAGGCAGCAATGGTGCCGGAAAAACCACCCTTATGCGAAAGATTGCAGAAGATCTTCTTTCCAGAACAGACATTCATGCTGCCTATATGCCCCAGAACTATGAGGAACTGTTGGATATGGACATCAGTCCTGTAGAATATCTGTCTGTAACAGGAAATAAAGAAGAACAGACCCGCATCCGCACCTATTTAGGCTCTATGAAATATACCCAGGCGGAAATGAGCCGTCCCATCAGAGAACTGTCCGGGGGGCAGAAAGCCAAGGTATTCCTTCTGCAGTTAAGTATGTCTGGTGCAGAGGTGCTGATTTTAGATGAACCTACCAGAAACTTTTCGCCTCTTTCCAATCCGGTGATCCGGGAGGTTCTTTCCGCTTATGGAGGTGCCATTATCAGTATCTCCCATGACCGAAAGTATATCAGAGAGGTTTGTGATAAGGTATACAGACTCACTGCACAGGGGTTAGAGGATGTATCAGAATGGTATAAATAATCAGGAGAAAATCACGGTCCAGACGCAGCCAACTGTTCCAATGATTAAGCAGAGCATATTAGAAAAAGAATTCTCAAAAACAACAAAATAAATCAATAATATTGAATAAATTTAATCATTCTAACTTTTTGTGGTTTGTGATAAGATAATATCATGACAAATGCAGAGAAGAGGAGTAGTACCGGTCCGGGACTCTTTCAGAAAGCTGCCGGTTGATGCGAGGCAGCAGAGGAAGGGCGGGGAACTGGCCTTGAAGCAGCAGGCAGAACCTTTCAGAAATCAGTCACACCGTAAATGCTTTTGCATAGTGCAGACAATAGGATGATATGCTCTGAAAGCAAGTAGGCTTTGACGGAGACCCACCGTTACAGGGGGCAGGCATAGAGCCAAAGACCACCTTTACTGGTATTTTTGACTAGTGCTGATGAGTGCACATATGCGTGTTTTCATTCATATGTGAAATAGAGTGGTACCGCGAAAGAGTAATCTTCCGTCTCTATGATCTTTTACGTAAAAGATGACAGAGGCGGATTTTTTTGTTACAAATCACCAATAGATTCGCCTTAAATACCAGAATAGTTGTTCCTGTTCAATTTAGAAAACAGGGATCTCAATTGCAAAACAGAGCCAGCCTGGCAGCATTCCATTGCAGCAGAAAGGAAAGATTATATTATGGGAAAGTATGAAAAGCAGTATTTTATGCCACCAGTATGTGAGTACGACTGGGTGAAGAAGGATCATATTGAAAAGGCACCCATCTGGTGCTCAGTAGATTTGCGTGACGGCAATCAGGCATTAATTGAGCCTATGGGATTGGAAGAAAAAGTAGAATTCTTCAAAATGCTGGTAGACATCGGATTTAAGGAAATCGAAGTAGGCTTTCCGGCAGCATCTGAGACAGAATTTATATTTATGCGTACATTAATTGAGCGGAATATGATTCCGGAGGACGTTACCGTACAGGTACTGACCCAGGCCAGAGAACACATCATCCGCAAGACCTTTGAGGCAGTAAAAGGTGCACCTCATGCAGTCATTCATTTGTACAATTCCACTTCTGTGGCCCAAAGAGAGCAGGTATTTAAAAAAGACAAAGAGCAGATTAAGCAGCTTGCCATTGATGGTGCCAAGTTGTTAAAGACACTGGCAGAGGAAACAGAGGGCAGGTTCTCCTTTGAGTACAGCCCGGAAAGCTTCCACGGTACGGAAGTAGAATATGCCTTGGAGGTATGCAATGCAGTACTTGACGTATGGCAGCCAACTCCTGAGCAGAAAGCCATCATCAATATTCCAGCTACAGTAGAAACCGCCATGCCTCATGTATTTGCCACCCAGATTGAATATATGAGCAAGCATTTGAAGTATCGTGACAATGTAGTATTGAGCATTCACCCCCACAACGACAGAGGCTGTGGGGTCAGTGACGCAGAGCTTGGAGTACTGGCAGGTGCAGACAGGGTGGAAGGTACCTTGTTTGGCAACGGAGAGCGTACCGGAAATGTGGATATTATTACAGTAGCCATGAATATGTTTACTTATGGCATCGAAACCGGCCTGGATTTTTCCAACATGCCTAAAATCAGGGAAACGTATGAGCGCCTTACCGGCATGACTGTAAGTGTGCGTCAGCCATATGCAGGAGACCTGGTGTTTACTGCATTCTCAGGTTCCCATCAGGATGCCATTGCCAAAGGCATGGCATGGAGAGAGGAAAAGAGCCTGACCACCTGGACGGTACCTTACCTTCCAATTGATCCGGTAGATGTAGGCCGTACCTATGACTCTGATGTGATTCGTATCAACAGTCAGTCCGGTAAAGGTGGTGTCAGCTACATCTTAAAGCAGAACTTCAGTATTTCCGTACCCGATAAGATGCGTGAGGAAGTAGGATATGCAGTAAAGCAGGTGTCTGACGAGGCGCACAAAGAGCTTTCTCCACAATGGGTATATGAAATTTTTGAGGATAACTATATCAATTATATGCCTTATTTCCAGATACCAGAGTGCCACTTTAAACAGATAGACGGCATTATGGCAGAATCCATTATCTGCTGCGGAGAGAAAAAGACTGTAGTAGATGCCCATGGAAATGGCCGCTTAGATGCAGTAAGCAACACCATTAAGCAGTATTTCAATATAAGCTACGAGTTGTCTGTTTATGAAGAGCATGCAGTATCCAGAGGCTCTTCTTCCAAGGCTATGGCATATGTAGGAATTACCTGTGATGGTAAGATGTACTGGGGTGTAGGTTTGGATGAAGATATTATTAAGGCTTCTATCCATGCACTTGTGGTGGCAGTAAATAAGCTGCCTCAGATCCAGTCAGAAGAACGGGGGCAGGATGACAGGCTTATATCCATTCTGAACTATATTCAGACCAATTATAAGACCGTTACCTTGGAGGATGTGGCAGAGAAATTCCACCTGTCAGAGCCTTATATTTCCAAATATATCAAGGATAAGTCCGGAAAAACTTTTGGGGAGCATGTGGCATACAGCCGTATGAAAAAGGCTAAGGTGCTGTTAAAGAATGGAACCATGACAGTAGAAAATATTGCTTATGCAGTGGGTTATCAGAACGCAGAACATTTTTCCCGCACATTTAAGAAAATGTTCCAGATGACACCAGTACAGTACCGTAATTCCAGCAGAGAGTAAAAACAGGGCATTTCCGCTGCCGCTGGATACCAGAATAACAAAAACGGCATAGACACCAAGGGCTATGCCGTAAGGAATCAGAAGCCGCCTTGATCGCTATCACATGTTTATGTGAAAGGAATCAGGCGGCTTTTTTTTGTCATCAAGTTTGGCACCGGTTGCGTTGTACTGATTAAATGGCAGAATTGCCGCGCTCACCTGTACGGATACGGACAACATCTGCTACATCGTAAACGAAGATCTTTCCGTCTCCGATATTACCGGTACGGATTCTGTTCATAATCTTTTCAATAGCGGTTTCAGCTACCTCATCGGTAACAACCGTCTCTACCTTCATCTTTGGCAGAAGTGTGGCATTGTATGTAACACCACGGTAAACCTTCTTAACACCCATCTGAGAACCGTAACCCATAATGCTGGTGATCATAAGACCGCTGGCATTGTTCTCGTTCAAAATCTCTTTTAAGTCATCTAACTGCTCTGGTCTGATAACAATCTCTAACTTCTTCATGAAAAAACACCCCTTTGATTGTGAAAAAAATTCTGTAAACCTAGTTGTCGAAAGTAAAATCAAAACGCACCGGTTTGCTTTTGATAGTGTTATTATATATGAAATTCCAGGGAATGTCAAAGGAAATTAAGTTTATTCGGAAAAAAGTTAATTTAATTAAGAAATAAAGAGATAAAGTTAATAAAATTAAAAAAACACTGAACAGAGAACTGTTTTGGGATAGAAAGACTGAATTTCCTGGTGTGCGAAAGCCACAAAGATAAAAAAAGCGTGTAAAAAAAGTTATACAATTTCGACAAAAAATAACCAGCATGATTTGGAAAAAGAGGGAATACAATTAGTAAGAGTAAAGTCTTTCTAGGAGTGTGGAAGAATGCGTTTGCTGAAACAAAACATACATATGAATCGTACCAGAGGAACAGTGTCAGCACAGGTTTCGTTTGATGAGGATTTTAATCTGCCGGAAACCAAACCGGATATGGGAGCAGTGGCTGTGAGCCAGGGAGATGCGATCATAGAAAGCATTAAACAGCAGGATCAGAAAGCGATGGTAAAAGGAAAGCTGTTGCTAGAGGTCTTGTATGCATCGGAAGATGGAGGGATGGAAAACTATTCCAGTCAGGTGCCTTTTGAGGAACTGGTAATGTTTCCGGAGCTGGAACAGGGGGATTATGTCCAGAGCCAGCTGTTTTTAGAGGACATGACAGTGAGCCTGGTGAATTCCAGAAAGCTGCGGATGAATGCATTGCTGACAGTGACTTTAAAGGCAGAAAGTCTGTATGATGAAGAAGCGGGAAATGCCCTGGAGGATGCACAGCAGATGCAGACCCTTTCCAGGGAACTGGATGTGATGCAGATCGCAGTGCAGAAAAAGGATACCTACCGGATTCGGGAGGAACTGGAGCTTACTGCCAACAAGCCTAACATTGACCGGCTCTTGTGGCAGAAGGTGTGTTTGCGGGGGCTGGAGTTCAGACCTCTGGATGGCAAAATGAACGTCAGGGGAGAAGCGGTGCTGTTTCTGATTTATGCCGGAGAGGAGGCCCACATTCCCTTGCAGTGGATGGAACAGGTGATCCCATTTGACGGAGATATTACCCTCCCTGACTGTGAAGGTACCATGGTAACCTGTGCATCTGGAAAAATCATTCACAGGGAAATGGAAGCCAAACCTGATGCAGATGGGGAAAACCGGCTCATAGGAGTGGACATCGTGCTGGAACTGGATATCCGGCTGTATGAAGAAGAACGGATCTGTATTTTAAGTGATGTATACTCCCCGGAATCGGAGGTAAAGCTTCAGCAGGGAGAAGCCCATTTCCAGGAGCTGTTGATCAAAAATGGTGCCAAATGCCGGGTGACAGATAAAATTACCATTGAGCATGGAGATAAGGTGCTGCAGATCTGCAGTTCAGATGGTGTGGTACAGATCGACCGGGCAGTACCGGAAAAAGGGGGACTGCTGGTGGAGGGAGCCATAGGAGTCAATCTGTTGTATATGTCTTCCAGTGACAGCAGTCCCCTGCAGTCTGCCAGAGGACAGGTGCCGTTCAGTCAGTTAGTGGAAATACCAGGTATGGATCAGGACTGCATCTGGCAGATGACACCACAACTGGAACAATTAAGCTGCATTATGTTAAGCGGGGGAGAAGCAGAGGTGCGGGTTTCCTTTACCCTGGATACCATAGCCTTTCGCAGCCTTACAGTCCCCACCATTATCGGGATCACAGAGGAACCTTTGGATCAGGCCAGATTAGACCAGATTCCCGGAATCGTAGGCTATATTGTAAAACCTGGGGAGCGGTTGTGGGATATTGCCAAGCGCTATTACACCACACCGGAAAAAATCAAGGAGGCCAATCATCTGGGAAACCAGGAGTTAAAAGGGGGAGAGCGGCTGCTGTTGTTAAAGAGCGGAGAAGTTTTATAACAATAGATCCCATGCTTTGCCTATTTTCTATTGTTATGAAAAAGAGCAGTGGCCCTTTGGCTCCTGCTTACATATAATATAGCAGACGACAAGAAAAATCCGCAATCAGATCTGATACGGCAGAAAGGAATGCTGCCTGGTAGGGACCGGTCTGGTGCTTTGCATAGAGGCATATCTGCCGCGGGAGATATGCCGTACATAAACACCAGGGCGGTGCCAGGCAGCAAAAAAGCTGTGTTCCATTTCTGACAGATGCCGGAAATGGAACACAGCTTATTATGCTGCTGTAAAAAACACTGTATCAAACAATGATTTACAGGAAACATTGCAGGATCATACTGAGGGAAATTATTTTGCAGCAGAAGCTTCTTTGTCTGCCAGATACTTGTTGATGGTATCTACTACATCTACTACATCCATACCATGAACCATACATGCTTCCTCTAAAGATTCTCCGATAGAAGAAGGACAACCCACGCAGTGCATACCGCAGGACATTAAAATTGCAGCGATACCGATATCAATCTGCAGTAAGTCGCCAATGATCATTTCTTTATTTACTGTCTGTGCCATAGCCAAACCTCCTGGAATTAGTAAAAAAATTGCCGTACAGGCTATAGTATAATACCTTTTTTCCCAAGGTGCAACTGAAATATATACAAAGATGCTAGGTAAAAAAATGAAATTGCATTTTTGTGTATACTGTATCCGTAAAAGAACAAGATTCTCCAATAAATTTGCTTGACGGCGTTGGAATATGATTTATAATGATATTAAGCAGACATTATCTGCATAGGCATTTATATACTTATAAAATATGAATTGTTAGGAGGAAGCAAGCAATGAGAGCTGAATGGACAGGCTTTACAGGCGGCAAGTGGGAGAGCGAAATCAATGTAAGAGATTTCATCCAGAAGAACTATACTCCATATGATGGAGATGAGAGCTTTTTAGCTGGACCTACTGAAGCAACAAAGACCCTGTGGGCACAGGTTATGGATTTATCTGCACAGGAAAGAGAACACGGCGGTGTGCTTGATATGGATACCAAGGTGATTTCTACAATTACTTCTCATGGACCAGGTTATTTAAATAAAGATCTGGAGAAGATTGTAGGTTTCCAGACAGATAAGCCTTTCAAGCGTGCACTGATGCCTTATGGCGGTATCCGTATGGCAATGCAGGCATGCTCTGACAATGGTTATACAGTAGATCCAGAAGTAGTAGAGATTTTCACAAAGCACAGAAAGACACACAACCAGGGTGTATTTGATGCTTACACACCAGAGATGAGAGCCTGCAGATCTGCACATATCATTACAGGTCTGCCAGATGCGTATGGACGTGGACGTATCATTGGTGACTACCGTCGTGTAGCTCTGTACGGTGTAGACAGACTGATTGAAGACAAGCAGGCACAGAAGGATGCAACTCCTGTCATCATGACAGATGATGTGATCCGCGCAAGAGAAGAGTTCTCTGAGCAGATCAATGCATTAAAGGAATTAGCTGCTATGGCTGCTTCTTATGGTTTTGATATTTCCAAGCCAGCAACCAACGTACAGGAAGCAATCCAGGCTACTTACTTTGGTTACTTAGCTGCTGTTAAGGAGCAGAATGGTGCTGCTATGTCCCTTGGACGTACATCCACCTTTATTGATATTTATGCTGAGAGAGACTTAGCAAACGGAACCTTCACAGAGGAGCAGATCCAGGAGTTTATCGACCACTTCATTATGAAGCTGCGTCTGGTGAAGTTTGCCCGTACACCAGAGTACAACGATCTGTTCTCCGGTGACCCACAGTGGGTAACCGAGTCTATCGGTGGTGTTGGTATTGACGGACGTCATATGGTTACCAAGATGTCTTTCCGTTATCTGCATACCTTAGAGAACTTAGGTACCGCTCCAGAACCAAACCTGACCGTACTGTGGTCTACCAGACTGCCAATGGCATTTAAGGCTTATTGTGCAAAGATCTCCATTGAGACATCTTCCATCCAGTATGAGAACGATGACCTGATGAGAGTAACTCATGGTGATGACTATGCCATCGCATGCTGTGTATCTTCCATGAGAGTTGGTAAGGAAATGCAGTTCTTCGGCGCACGTGCAAACCTGGCTAAGTGTCTGTTATACGCAATCAACGGCGGTGTAGATGAGAAGACCAGAAAGCAGGTAGGTCCTAAGTTCAGACCTGTTGAAGGCGATTACTTAGATTATGATGATGTATGGGCTAAGTACTGTGATATGATGAAGTGGTTAGCTGGCGTATACGTAAATACCCTGAACATCATCCATTATATGCATGACAAGTACTGCTACGAGAAGATCCAGATGGCTCTTCACGATGCACATGTTAAGAGATATTTTGCAACCGGTATTGCAGGTCTGTCTGTAGTAGCAGACTCCTTATCTGCAATCAAGTATGCAAAGGTTAAGGTAGTTCGTGATGAGACTGGTTTCATCACTGATTACGAAGTAGAGGGAGATTTCCCGAAGTATGGTAACAATGATGACCGTGTAGATGAGCTGGCAGTTAATCTGGTTCATACTTTCATGAAGTACATCCGTCAGAATCACTGCTATAGAGAAGGTGTTCCGACAACTTCTATTCTGACCATTACCTCTAACGTAGTATACGGAAATGCAACTGGTAATACTCCTGACGGAAGACGTGCAGGTAAGCCATTTGCTCCAGGTGCAAACCCATTACATGGACGTGATACCAGCGGTGCAGTAGCTTCTCTGGCATCTGTTGCAAAGCTTCCATTTGATGATGCACAGGATGGTATCTCTAATACCTTCTCCATTATTCCAGGTGCTCTGGGTAAGGAAGCAGAAGTATTTGCAGGGGATCTGGAAATTGATCTGGATGCAGTAAAATAATTTCTGCCAGCAGAAGGAATCACTTTGCACTTATGGAAAGGAGTGATTCGTCAATGGAACCAAATCAGAAAAAAATAGAAGATATTGTGGCTATGCTGGACAGCTTTATGGCAGAAGGCGGCGGTCACATGAACATTACGGAGGGTACAGGCTCTGAGGATACAGAGAAAACTGTGACAACCATGGGTTGTCTGGACTGTGCAGCAGGCAATCTTGCCTGCTCCGTACCTACCCTGCATCAGGGACTGGACGGCCAGGAAGAATAAATTATTTAAGGAGGAAATCATAATGGCAAGCGAAGCTCAGGTTCAGAATCTTGTAAATATGTTAGATGGCTATGCAGAAAAAGGTGGACATCATCTGAATGTCAATGTATTTAACAGAGAGACACTGTTAGATGCACAGGCACATCCGGAAAAGTATCCACAGCTGACGATCCGTGTATCTGGTTATGCAGTAAACTTCATTAAGCTGACCAAGAAGCAGCAGGATGATGTTATTTCCAGAACCTTCCATGAGGCTATGTAATAAATAAAATATCCTTTTGAAAGTCGCTGCAGGGATAGTTGCTATTCTTGCAGCGATTTTCCTTTCCCGGAGATGGCAAAAGGAGCGTATATATAATTGAGAAACAGAGAGAAGGGGACTTTAAGTATCATGATTGGGAAAATTCATTCACTGGAAAGCTTTGGTACCGTAGACGGACCGGGAACACGCTTTGTGGTATTTGTAAAGGGCTGTCCCATGCGATGTCTCTACTGTCATAACCCGGATACCTGGGACATGACAGGAGCGAAGGAAATGACTGTAGATGAAATACTGGAAAAGTATCAGTCTGCAAAAGAATTTTACCGGAACGGCGGTCTTACTGTAACAGGGGGAGAACCGTTGGTACAGATTGATTTTGTAACAGAACTGTTTGAAAAAGCAAGGGCACTGGGAATACACACTTGTCTGGATACCTCTGGTATTACCTTCAGGGAGGATTCCAAAGAAGTGCTGGCCAAATATGACAGGCTGATGGCAGTGACTAACCTGGTGATGTTGGATATTAAGCACATTGATGATACAGAGCATAGAAAACTGACAGGACAGTCCAATCAGAACATTCTGGCATTTGCCCGATATTTAGACAGAAAAGGGGTAGACGTGTGGATCCGCCACGTGGTAGTACCCGGTATTACAGATGTGGAAGGCTATCTGGTCCGATTAGGAGAATTTATGGCAGAGCTTCATAATGTGAAGGCTCTGGATGTGCTGCCTTACCATACTATGGGAATTGTTAAGTATGAAAAACTGGGAATAGAATATCCTTTAAAAGGGGTAAAGCCTTTGAGCAAGCAGGAAGCAGTGAAAGCCAGAAATGTGATTTTGCGTGCCTATAAACAAAAAAAACAGGGAGATTCTCTGGTATAACGGGTCAGCAATTTCCTGTTCTTCAAATAATTTCTACTTGCATTCCATGTATGTATGTATTAAAATAAACACGATAGAACGTTGTACATTTACTGTGCAATTGACTAAATATATTTATCTTATGAGGAGGAAACGGTTATGGCATATAAGATTACAGATGCATGTCTGTCTTGTGGAAGCTGTGCAGACGCATGTCCAGTAGGTGCGATCTCTGAAGGAGATGGCAAGTATGAAATCGACGAGAGCGCATGCTTAGATTGCGGTGCTTGTGCTGCTACATGTCCAGTAGAAGCAATCGAGGAGTAATGTACATTTGCTGTGTATGAATACATAGCCTGAGGGGCTTTCTCTATTGACAGAGAAGGTCCCCTTTTTTGTTGTGATTTACCAGAATACAGCTGTTAATATCCGAAACTGTGTATGAAAAGATGGTTGCAAATCCATACTGACTGGGGTATGATAAGTTGATGGTCATTTATGTGACCAATCAGAATCGTGGTGCCAGGAAGTATGCAAGGGGAGTGCACAAGCTTGAAAAAAGGGACTATCTGGACCGCAGAATATGAAAGGTTGGTGTGTAAAATGGGTGCAAAACAGCTTACATTGATTGTACCTGCCTATAATGAGCAGGAGACCTTAGATGCATTTTATAGGGAAGCAGAGCGGGTAACAGCTTCTATGGAAGTGGATATTGAATATCTATTTGTAGATGATGGTTCTTCTGATCAGACTATGGAGATCCTTCACAGGCTGGCTGCACAGGATGAGCGGGTGCATTACATATCTTTTTCACGAAATTTTGGTAAGGAGGCAGCCATCTATGCAGGGCTGGAACATGCAGCAGGCGATTATGTAGCCATTCTGGATGCAGATTTACAGGATCCGCCGGCACTGCTGCCTCAGATGCTTCATGCGGTGACAGAGGAGGGATATGACTGTGTAGGAACCAGACGTGTTACACGGGCAGGAGAACCCCCAATTCGTTCTTTCTTTGCCAGAATGTTTTATAAGCTGATCAATCAGATGTCTAAAACCGAGGTGGTAGATGGAGCCAGAGATTTCCAGCTCATGCAGCGCAAGGTGGTGGATGCAATTCTTTCCATGGGAGAGTACAACCGGTTTTCCAAGGGTATTTTTGGCTGGGTTGGTTATAAAAAGAAGTGGCTGGAATATGAAAATATAGAGCGTGTGGCAGGAGAGACCAAGTGGTCTTTTTGGAGCCTGTTTATTTATGCCATAGATGGGATTGTGGCCTTTTCCACCACTCCTCTGGTATTGTCTTCTGTGTGCGGTATTTTGTTCTGCCTGGTGGCCTTTATTATGATACTGGTCATTATTATTAAGACCCTGGCATTTGGTGATCCTACCTCTGGCTGGCCTTCTATGGTGTGTATTATTATGCTGGTATCTGGTGTACAGCTGTTTTGCATGGGTATTTTGGGACAGTATATGGCCAAGACTTATCTGGAAACCAAGAAAAGACCCATTTATCTGATTGGAGAGGCAAAGCTTGGTGGAAAACAGCAGCAGTAATATAATAAGAAAGAGGATGCTTATGTGGAATCAATACAGAAAATGGACAGTCTGGCTGCAGGATTATGCAGAAAACTGGCATACAAAAGAATCAAAATACCGGAAACGTGTATTTCTTCTGTTATACACAGTCCTGTTTCTGGTTATGACAGGCATTGTGTTCTGGCCTTTTTTCAAAGAAGGAAAGACTTTTATCTGGGTGGGAGGTGCTTCAGACGGCTGGGCGCAGCATTACACTGCACTGGTGTATTATGGCCGGTGGCTTCGTGATATTGCAGAGCAGATTTTTATAGAGCATAACTTTTCCATTCCTACTTTTTCTTTTAGTATGGGTTATGGGTCGGATTTATTTACTACCCTGCATTATTATGTAATTGGAGATCCTCTGGATCTGCTGTCTGCATTTGTGCCTTCTGATCTGACCCAGTATTTATATGGAGCATTGATTGTGCTGCGGCTGTATCTGGCAGGACTGGCCTTTTCCGCTTTTTGTTTTTACAAAAAAAAGCCAAAGACTGTGGGGGTGATGGCAGGTGCATTTGTATATGTATTTTGTGGCTTTGCTTTGTATGCAGCAGTACGTCATCCTTATTTTACAAATCCCATGATATATCTTCCCCTGCTTTTATTAGGGGCGGAAAAATATTTACAGGAAAAACGGCCATGGCTGTTTATCGGCATGGTATTTGTATCGGCAGTGAGCAATTTTTATTTCTTTTATATGCTGGTGCTGCTGACCGTATTGTATGTGCTGTTTAGACTGTTTATGATTTATGACAAAAAACAGTTTGGACAGGCAGCGGCCACAGTGCTGCAGATGATTGGTTATGCCATTGTGGGAGTCATGCTGAGTGCGGTGATCTTGCTGCCGGTATTGTATCTGTTTTTTGGAGATCCCCGTTCTGGCAGTGGTTATGTGGCTCCGGTGGTCTATTCTTTGAACTATTATAAGAAGTTTCTTTCTTCTTTTGTATCCTTTGATACACCAGGATACTGGAATTATATGGGGTATTCTGCAGTGGCGCTGCTGTCGGTGGTACTGCTCTTCCTGCAGAAAAAAAAGCACACCCATCTGAAAGCAGGTTTTCTGCTGCTGACTGCATTTTTGATGGTGCCTTTGGCAGGACGCATTTTGAATGGATTTTCTTATGTAACCAACCGTTGGGTATGGGGTTATAGCATGCTGGTGGCATATATTGTGGTGATGACCTGGGACAGTCTCCTTGCTATGACCAGAAAGCAGTTGATTTGTCTTGTGGCAGTCATTGGACTTTGCATGGGGGCATTCCTGGTGATAGGAGCATCCACCACAGTGAATTTTGCTTTTTCTATTATTATGATGCTGCTGATTCTGTTGGCTGTTATGATGTGGAGGGATGGAAGACAGGCTGAAAAGAAGCCTGTTATGGAAGCTGTGCTGCTGGTGCTGGTACTGGCAGGCATCAGCGGCAATGCCTGGTTTGGATACTCAGATGCAGGGAAAAATTATGTATCCCAGTTTAAGGACAGCAGTGAAGTGACAGCGTCTATGGAACATACAGATTCCAATGCGATTAGGAATTTGGGGGATGAGGATGGATTTTACCGGTATTCCGGTACGACTCTGTTCCCCAATTCCACTCTGTTAAGCGGCATGTCCAGTACCCAGTATTTCTGGAGTCTTTCCAATGGCGCCATAGTAGATTATTTTGAAACCATGTCTGCCCTGGAAGCCTCCACCTATTGTTACCGGGAATTAGACGGACGGACAGCCCTTCATGCTCTTGCTGGTGTCAGGTATTATATTACCAAAAACATAAAATCTCAGGAGCGGTTTGTGCCTTATGGATATGAAGAAATGGAACAGGAAAATCCTGATTACCGAGTTTTTGAAAATGCCTATGCACTGCCTTTGGGATATACGTATGACAGTTATCTGCTGTGGGAGGACATAGAAGGATTAGATGCTGCCGGCAGACAGGAAGCACTGCTCCAGGGAGTTTTATTGGAAGAAGCACCGGAAGGATATGCTCATACAGAAACTGCCCCTTCTGCAGAAGCAGTGGATTATACCATCACCTGTGATGAGGGAGTGACCATGGAGGATAATACCTTTACCGTTACCCAGACGGGAGCCGTTGCAACCCTGGAGTTTACAGGACTGCCACAGTGTGAAACTTATCTGGATATCTTAGGGCTGACCTTTCAAGGGGAGCCGGATACAGCTGATTTGCAGATCTGTGGAATGACTGCAGAAGGGGTAAGGGTTGTAAAAAAGCTCACCTATTATACAGAACGTTATTCCTGGTACAGTGACAGACACGATTTTCTGGTAAATCTTTGCTACAGTGAAGATGCCAGAACCACCATTGCCATTACGTTTTCTGAACAGGGTACGTACTGTTTTGAAAAGATGGCTGTTATCTGCCAGCCTATGGAAAGCTATGAAACAGCAGTGGCTGCTTTACAGGAAGATGTATTGGAGGGGGTAGACCTGCATAATGATAACAGTTCTTATTCCACCAGCCGGGTAACGGGACGGATTACACTGGAAGAGTCTAAGATGCTCTGTCTCTCTATTCCATATTCCACGGGGTGGAAAGCATATGTAGACGGAGAGGAACAGCCTCTGTTACAGGCAAATGTGATGTATATGGCCCTGAAACTGGATGCAGGAGCGCATACCATTGAATTGGTTTATGAGACACCGGGACTGAAAGTGGGACTGATCATCAGCTGCTTAGGTGCAGTGGCTGCAGGTGGTCTGTATCTGCTGCATAGAGGAAGAAAGAAAAAGCAGATGGTATTATAATATTTACAGGCGGTTATGTGATAAAAAGCATGACCGCTTTTTATATAAAATAGAATCTCGCTTTGCGAGATTCTCCGCCTGGGTTGGGTCGCTTCAGCGACATAATTCCTCTCAGCCGCAGTGTGATCCTGCCCGGAGTTTTTTTATTATATAGGAAATTTGGAGGAATTTCCTATATAATAAAAAAATCGTATCTGTTCAGTACCCTCACAGATACCAGCAAAAAGCCATGAAAATCACCTTGGGTGATGGAATTTTTACTTACAAAACTCTGGCGGAATAACGGCTTCTGAACAGTTACAAAATTTTAAATCAAAATGAACCTTTTTAGGGATCAGGTTGTATATGTATATGAAAGGAGGACACAAGGAGTGATCAATCAATACATACGACAATATGGAAAGCGCCTATACGGTTTTTGCCTGTATCTCTGTGCAGATTCTTTTGAGGCAGATGATCTGTATCAGGAAACATGGCTGAAAGCAGTAAAGCATTTTTCCAAATATGACCCTGAAAAGGAGTTTGAACCATGGATTACTAAAATCTGTGTGAACACATACAGAAATACCCTGCGGCGTATCACACGAAGTCCCTTGTTGGATTTTAGTACCAATGAGGAAAAGGACAGTGCGCTGCAGTCGGTGCCTGCACCGGAGCGTAAGGATTATGCCCCCTTGTATGAAGCCATTGATAAGCTTCCGGAAAAACTGAGATTGACGGTGATTTTGTTTTACTTCCGGGATATGGATGTTAAGGGAGTGGCAGAGGTTTTGCATGTGCCGGAGGGAACCATCAAATCCAGGCTGAGCAAAGCCCGGAAATTACTAAAGGAGGTGCTGACAGATGAAACAGATTTACAATTTTGAACAGTCTAATCCCCCTGTTCTGAATGAAAATATGCTGCGTCAGAAATTGGAGAAGCGAAAGGTACAGCATCAGACCATGATTCTGGCTGCAGCGGGAATTTTGTTACAGGTTGTGATGCTGCTGACAGGTCTTTTATCAGCAAAGAGTTATCCGGTGATGGCAGTTGTCTGCTTTGCCTATGTGCTGATTTCAGCAGTAGGCAGCGGTGTCATTACTGTGATGTGTACACGAAAAGGAGGTATTGTATTATGAGAGTTGCAATTGGAGTTCTTCTTATGTTGATTATTATGCTGGGTATTCCGGTTCTGATAGGTGTTTATGTATATCGGGATGCAAGGCGCAGAAATATGGATGCTGCCCTCTGGACCCTGGTGACCATGCTGGCTCCTGTGTTCATTGGTTTTATTATTTATCTGCTGGTACGTGGAAACTATTCTGATTTAAAATGTGCAAGATGCAGTGCCACGGTAAAAGAACAGTATGTGGTCTGCCCCAAGTGTGGTGTAAAGCTGCGCCCTACCTGTGGAAACTGCGGAACGCCTGTGGAAGCAGACTGGTCTGTATGCCCAAGCTGTGCCCATCCTCTGTCCGAGCATGAAAGTGATATTGCAGTACCCATTCGCCCAAAGGATACTGTGCTGTGGAAGATTCTGGTGGCGGTGATTGTGATTCCAGTGCTGCTGATGGTATTCCTGTTCGTCAGCTTTTCTACCATACCAAAAAGCGGTGGCAGCAGCATAATGTGTATTACCTGTGAGGAGTATTTTGCGGCTCAGGACAATGAGGATGTGAAAGCGTGGTTTCAGGGGCTTGACAAAGCGTATGATAAGGCATATGCCCTGCGTTATATTCCAGAAGAGGGAGCAGAGGATGTATATGAAGAAGACGAGAACTGTTACTATCTGCTTTATGTGCCTGCTGCCGGTATAGAGACAGAACTGGGTGTTGGATACGGGGGCGGACTGTTTCAGGACAGCTTTGTGGTTGACATGGACAACGGTACCATGGATGGCAATATGATATATTGTATTGGTATTTGTTATGATGGCAACCCGCAGTTAAAGGTGCGCTGTAATGGTGATGAGCTGACCTGTGAGGTAACAGATGTGACATATAATCCTACGATATTTGATGTGGCAGAGGACTAGATGGATCATGAGTTTGCAGAGAAAGACAAATTGACTGCGTATGAATGGTATGGGCATTTATGAGATTTATATAGGAAAAATGCAGCAGAATCTTTCATGAATACTGCTGGATTTGACTTGGAGCACAAGTATGCGTTGCATGAAACTGAATTCCTGCAGCACTCAGGAATTCAGTTTGCAAACACCGGATAAAACAATAAATACAATTTTATAAAAAAAGGTGGTGAAGCACGTTTGAACCAAACCTCAAATGCTGGAAACAGATATCTCACATTTGAAGGAAGCGTTCATTTGGGCTTAACCGCCTTTTTGTATGTAACAACTATTACATCTTCAGGACTCCTGCTGCCTGCGCTTTTTCTCCCGTCTTTCAAAAAGCTTTCTGGGTACTCTGGCTGCTGCCGCCTCTCTGTGACTGTGGATGGCAGCATCGATCTGTTTGAAGTGCTGTTCCTGCATTTCTTCCATCTGACGCATGTTGTAATTCAGTTCCTTCAGCATACGGTCTGTTACACGTACCTCTAATTCAGACAAAAACCATTCGCTGTTTTGCTGCAGTGCCTGGGTCATAATACCGGTCATAATGGCCTGAAACTGCTGCATTTTGTCATCTGTTTCAGGTGTTGGGGCAGAGGCTGATGGATTCATAGGGATAATGTTGGCAGCTGCCTTTTTTTCTGCAGTAAGCTCGTCTTCTGCACCGGGCTCCTCAGCCAGTGCCCTTCGGTTCATTTCCTCTGAAATAATGGATAAGAAGTGCAGCTCGTCATCATTCATATCTTTCAGCTTTGGCAGCAGCATTTTTACCGCTTTCAGCTGGTAGCCGCTGTCCTTTAACTGTTTCACCTGGCGGAATATGCGGATGTGTTCTTCTGTATAATAGCGGTGTCCCATTTCATTTCTGGGAATGTCCATTTCCAGTTCCTCTTCCCAG
The DNA here is from genome assembly GCA_045127535.1 of Lachnospiraceae bacterium. GTDB lineage: Bacteria > Bacillota > Clostridia > Lachnospirales > Lachnospiraceae > UBA2942. Next base: position 46,121 of record JBGVQN010000067.1, read on the forward strand.
TAGCGCAGCACGTGGGCTTCTACATTTACCTTTTTGGAAGCGTCGGATATCATATAGCGTAGCTCGTCCATTGGAGTTCCTCCTAGAAAAATAGATTGAAAAGCATTTACAAAACTGATTTTTCAGGAATGCAGAAAAATCAGTTTCGCAAATACCGGTAGATTACAGGCAATTGCCAGGCTGTACGCAGGGGTTGCAATTGGCTTTAGAATTATTATAAAGTCCCTCTGTCTGGAATGCACGAAAAAGGAATCGGGGGAGTGTGACATCTTTTTCGGAGGAGCTAAATTCTTGCTGGGGGATTGGTATGAAAAGCGTGAGTTCACTTTTAGAAGATTGATTTTGAATTAAATAATTGGTGCAGAGGTAATGAATAATCAAAGGTCTAAAAAATAATGAATATCTGGTTAATAAGTTTGTTTGATAACCAAAATGGGGTTTGGATTATATTTTAGTTAAATATGATAGATTGCAAAAAAAGTAGTGTAAAGTTTATACTGTACCCATAAGTGTAGACACATTTAAATTTGGGTTCCCCCGAAAATGGACACTCTTTGTTGGTGCTCCCTTCACAATGGACAGCATAATTGCTTGTTTCCTTAGTAATGGACACAGGTTTCAGTGGTAAATGATTCTGTTTCCTTATATTTGGACAAATCTCCTTTTGTATGATACTCTTGAAGAAGATTTAGGAGGATCATCATGAGTAAGAAACCATTTACCGCAGAAGAAATCATTATTCTGCGCCAGAATCCATTTACCTACAAGGTAACCAACTGCACGCTATCCTTTACAAAGGAGTTTAAAGAACTTTTTATCACAGAGTATAACGCCGGAGTTACCCCTCGCCAGATACTTTCCACTCACGGTTATGATCCCGAGATACTGGGTGACCGACGTATATGGGGGATTTCACAACATCTTCGGGCACAGTATGAAGAATCTGGCGGCAGCTTTTCTGGAAGCAGCACTGTTTCCAGAAGAACCAAAAACACCAGCAGGCCATTATCTGAGAAGGATGAATTAAAGCGGCTCCGACAAGAAGTAGATTATTTAAAACAGGAAATTGAGTTTCTAAAAAAAATTTCCTCGATCAGAACTACACGGAAGTAGGTGAATTGCTCATGAATGATTCTTCCTGTGTATTTGAAATAATCTACAATACTATACAGAATAGCAATAATTCATTCTCAGTCAAAGAACTGTGTGCTATAGCCGGTGTATCCCGCAGTGGTTACTATGCCTGGGTTAAAGCTGCTCCTATCAGGGAACAGCAGGAACTTCAGGACCAGGCGGATTTTGAACTGATTCTGGCTGCATATAAGATGCATGGGTACACCAAAGGTGCACGTGGCATCTACATGGCATTGATTCATATGGAAACACCTGTAATCATGAATCTTAAGAAAATCCGCCGGCTCATGCACAAGTACCATCTGGTCTGTTCTTACAGAGGACCCAATCCATACAAACAGATGGCTAGAGCGTTTAAGACCAGCAATGTTGCAGAGAATCTTCTACAGCGTGAGTTCGAATGCTATGGACCTAGAATGGTTCTGCTTACAGATATCACATATCTGCCTTATAACGGTGTTTTTGCTTATTTATCAACCATCCTGGACGCTTTCACGAAACAGGTTCTGTCATATGTGATCAGCGAATCACTGGCGGTTGATTTCGTCCTTGAAACGGTGAATAAACTGATTGATGAACATGGTATTTCTCTTCATGCAGAGACCATAGTTCACAGTGATCAAGGTTGCCACTATACAAGCCATAGTTTTATTAACATCCTTCATAGCAAGAGTCTCCGACAGTCAATGTCACGCCGTGGCAACTGCTGGGATAATGCTCCGCAAGAAAGTTTTTTCGGCCACATGAAGGATCATCTCAAAGACAAACTAACTGATTGTACTGCTTTTTCGGAGGTAAAGCCTATAGTTGATGATTACATTGACTATTACAACAACCGCCGTTATCAGTGGAAGCTGGCAAAGCTTTCGCCGAATGAGTACTACAAGTTTGTAACTACGGGCATATATCCACTGGATATTCCTAACACTCCGGGGCTTCCTGTTATCCAGAAAAAGCCGGAAGAGCTGGGGGGTAAGCCTGATAACAATTAAATATCAAGAGCAGCATACGAAGGTTATGTCCAATTTTATGGGCACATCAAAATGATGCTGTCTAATTAATTGGATACACGCAAAACTGTGTGTCCAATCTGAAGGATACACCATTTGTGGGGTGTCAAAAAAGCAGGTGCCCCACTTTTAAAAATGTCCTTGACAAAGGGTACAGTTCAGTTTAAGAACATGAAATGAAAAATAAAATATAAAAAAAATATAAAAGTAAGAAAAAAATATTGCATAGAAGAAAATTGTGCGATATTATAAATATGAAGGTTTTAACTGTTATAAATGAAATGGAGGGGTATTTATGAAAAGAATTAAAAAATTTTAATTCTTATAGTTGTTCTTGTAGCAGTTGCATCAATTGGAAGGGTAAGAGCAAAAGCATATGTCTTGAATGGGTGGATTTTATCAGAACCACAAGATATAAAGTTTTCGCTGAGTAATATGGTTGGTCCATATTCTGCCAATGTTATGAATTATGCACCTACATGGGAAGATAAGTGTCCAGAAATAGAAATGTCAACAAATAATTCTACTTATCAAATATTATTTTATGCTGATTACAATGTGGACAATGGTACATATGCGACAACGTATCATCATAACAATAATTATCATACGATTACATTCTATAAGGCATTTACTTCTACAAGTGATTTATATCGAAATGAAACAATCGTACATGAGGTTGGGCATGCATTAGGACTTGCACATTGCAATAGTGCAGACAACAATATCTCTGTAATGCGTGCAGAGGGATTTAATGGAAAAGCATATCCATTAACGGATGATGTGAGAGGGATTGCGGCATTGTATTGATGTCTGTTAAGTGACTAAGGGGAGGTATTTTATGATTCGAAAAAGATATTATAACGTATTGATGTGTTTATGTGTGGGGATGATGCTTTCTGCATGTGCAAAGAATCCAGAGCATTACGGAGTAGAGGCAAAAACAGTATATTTTGCGACACTGGAAGAAATGGATGAGTATGCTACTGTAATTGTCAAAGCTACCCGTTTGGAGGGAGAAAAGGCGGTTCTTGCAAAGCAGGACGGTTATATCACATCCGGATATTCTTATTCCACTGTAAAGATTACAGAGATTTATAAAGATATATCCGGTCAGTTACAGGCAGGAGATGAAATCACACTTCTGGAAAATGAAGTGTATGATGAAGAAGAAAATATCGTGTATCATATTGCCGGCTATAATATGATGGTGCCGGAAGAAGAGTATCTGCTGTTTCTTACAAAAAATACAGCAAATGGATCTGATTATTATGTTTCAGCCGGTGTGAATTATGGGACTGTTTCTCTTGGAGAGGATGGCAGAACCATACAAAGAAAGGATAGCAGAGGAAATGCGGTTTCCGAATTCAGTGCTTATACAGAAATCTGGGAAGCCGCAAAGGAAAAGTATATTGAGTAAGATGACAGTGTATGATAATATCTGAAAAGTATACTGGCATCAGACAGTGAGGAGCTGTTGTAAAAGCAGATGGACATTCTGCCGGAGCAATGGCTCCATTTTTGTGGTGGAAAACAGATAAATCCGTCTGATTGCAGAGAGAGTCTGGAAAAATTAAGCAAAGCTTTCATGTCAACATTTTAGGAAAGTTTCAATGTGAGGAGAGTTTAGAAAAGTTTCAATTGACGAATGGATTTCAGCCTGTTAAAATGATGAATTGTGTGCTTTTATCTGCGGAGGGATGAATTCGGGATTGGGGCATACACTGTTTACAGGGTAGTTGAATTTGATATATATGTGCAGGCCCTTTGTGAAAAGAGTGTAGGAAAGTACAGTCTGTGGGAGCTTGTTGGATCGTTGGAGAGTGAAACAAAAGAGGTTTTGCTTGGAGGGTCTGTGGATGATCAGGACACAGACTGGGTATGCGTATGGGTTGCGCTGGAAGAAATGAGGTATGATATGGAAACTATGAAATTTGAGGATATGCAGTTACAGGATGAAATATTAAGAGCAGTACAGGATATGGGCTTTGAGGAGGCTTCTCCCATTCAGACAAGAGCCATTCCGCTGCAGTTAGAGGGGCTGGATATTATTGGGCAGGCACAGACCGGTACAGGTAAGACTGCGGCTTTTGGTATTCCGCTGTTACAGAAAATCGACCCGGAGAATCGTAAGACACAGGCAGTTGTATTGTGTCCCACCAGAGAACTGGCCATTCAGGTGGCAGAAGAACTGCGTAAGCTGGCCAAGTATATGCATGGCATCCGGGTACTGCCCATTTATGGCGGGCAGGACATTGGAACCCAGATTCGTTCTTTAAAGGGCGGTGTGCAGGTCATTGTAGGTACACCGGGACGTGTTATGGACCATATGCGCAGACATACTTTGAAATTTGAGCATTTGCATACAGTTGTACTGGATGAGGCAGATGAAATGCTGGATATGGGCTTTTTAGAAGATATTGAGACCATTTTGGAGGCTGCACCGGAGGAGCGTCAGACAGTGATGTTTTCTGCTACTATGCCGGAGGAGATCCAGAACATTGCTGCCAGATTCCAGAAGGAGCCACAGCTGGTGCGTGTATTAAAGAAGGAATTAACCGTTCCTGCCATTGAGCAGTATTATTATATGGTAAAGGCCAAGGATAAGTTAGAGGTACTGTGCAGACTGCTGGATATGTACAGTCCAAAGCTGTCTCTGGTATTTTGCAACACCAAGAAGCAGGTAGATGATCTGGTGGTAGGTCTCCAGGGCAGAGGCTATTTTGCAGAGGGACTGCATGGAGATTTAAAGCAGAATCTCCGTGACAGAGTGATGCAGGGCTTCAGAACCGGTAATACAGATATTCTGGTGGCAACAGATGTGGCAGCCAGAGGCATTGATGTAGATGACGTAGAGGCAGTATTTAACTATGATGTGCCACAGGATGAGGAGTATTATGTACACCGCATCGGCCGTACCGGACGTGCAGGCAGAGACGGTCTGGCATTCTCCTTTGTAGTAGGCAGAGAGATTTACAAGTTAAAGGACATCCAGCGTTACTGTAAGACCAAGATCCAGGAAAAACCAATTCCTTCCATGTCTGATGTAAGCCGCATTAAGATCGACAGCCTCCTGACCCGTATGGATGAGATTGTGGCAGAAGAAGATTTGAGCCGCTTTATTACTGCCATTGAGGCGAAGATGGAGACTGCAGATTATTCTACTGTAGAACTGGCAGCCGCCCTGATGAAAATGTCCCTTGGTGATGAGGGTGAGGAAATTGATGAGACACCTTATGCATCCTTTGGAAAAGAAGATGGCAGAGGCAGAAAGGGCAGAGGCAGAGATCGTTCCGGTGAAAGAAGCGGAAGATACGGCCGCAAAGGAAGTGAGGGCAGCCGTCAGGCAGAGCCAGGTATGGTGCGCCTGTTCCTGAATATGGGTCATAACATGGGTGTCCGTCCTGGTGATATTGTAGGGGCAGTAGCAGGTGAGTCTGGTATTTCCGGAAAAGTGATTGGCCATATTGATATTTACGACAGATATTCCTTTGTAGAAGTGCCGGAGGGCAGTGTGAAAAAGGTATGCAAGGGAATGAAGAATTGCAAGATCAAGGGAAAATCTGTGAATGTGGAAATTGCAAATAGCTGAGAATTGTTTAAAATTCATTGATTTGCGGTATTTTCATTTTCAAAAATGTGTGATATGATGTATTGTGATTTTTCTTTTGATATGATACGATAGTAAGGTAGAAGAAAAATATATTTCGTATATTAAAGTTATCGACAGATAAAAGTGGCAGCTACTCTAGGAGGCATTTATGAAGAATTTAATATTAGTGACATCCCCGCCGGCTTGTGGAAAAACATTTATCAGCAAGCAGCTGGCAAAGCACTTGAAGCATGTTGTATATTTGGATAAGGATACCTTGATTGTGCTGAGTAAGCAGATCTTTGTGGTAGCGAATGAAGAATATAACAGAAGCTCCGATTTCTTTGAAGAGAATATCCGGGATTATGAATATCGCTGTGTTGAAGATCTGGCATTAGAAGCATTGGAATATGCAGATAATGTCCTCATTAATGCACCTTTTACCCAGGAAATCCGGGATAGGGAATGGGTTGAGGCTATGGAGGCCCGTTTGAAAAAATTAGGCGCCAAGCTGGTGATCATCTGGGTTGTAACTGATCCTGAAGTCTGTCATCAGAGAATGATTGCACGTAACTCTGACAGAGATACCTGGAAGTTAGAGAATTGGGATGAATATATTTCCAAGATCAACTTTGAAATACCATATGACATTGTAGCGCCAGGAGATGACCAGATGGAACTGAAGCTGTTCTATAATTCTTCTGACGAGGAGTTTAAGGAGTCTCTCCAGCGCATCTGCAGCGAGCTGGAAGATTAATTGGCTTTTTTGATAATAAAACTTGTTTGAAAGTGTCTTTTCTTAAATGTAATTTAGGAAAGGCACTTTTTTTTCAGCCAAAGCATTGTGCCCCACGCAGATAGTTGTAAGAAATTTGTAATTGTTGTATACTAAGATTACTTGTACAATATATGTACAGCAGCCAGGGACAGGAGGGATGGCATGGAACGTATATATACCATATGTATGCTGATAGGTTTTCTTGTACCGCTGTTATTGTTTGTATTTGGAAGTGTTCTGCATGTGCTCAACGGTCTGGATGATGCTTTGGGAGGCTTATTGGACGGACTGGACATAGGTGGGGATTTCAGCTTGGAAATGGGAGACACTTGCGTATCCTTGCTGCCGCTTTCTATACACAGCATCAGCGCTGCCCTTCTGGGGTTTGGAGCCATAGGAAAGCTGGTATATAAGGGAGATCATTTACTGATATCAGTTGTGGCAGCCGGTTTCAGCGGATATATTCTGGCAGTTCTGATACAAACCCTGATTCAGAAGCTGAAGCGGACAGAACATACTACCTATTCTACAGAACAGCTGCTGTTGTTTGAGGCAAAGGTAGTCAACACCATTGTGGAAGGAGGTTTTGGATCCATTTGTATATGTACTCCCGATGGAGTCAGCCGTACATACCCGGCAAAGGCAGCAGATGCATCCCTGCGAATCAGATCAGAAACTCAGGTACGTATCCTGAAGTTTGAAAAGGATGTAGCCATTGTAGATGAGGTACTGCCGGTGAGCCGGTATTTAGCTGCCGAAGAAAGGGCAGAACAGCTGGCCTCGGAGGAAAATGTGTTACAGGTAACAAAATCCCAACAGGAATTATAAAGAAAAGAGGAACAGAATATGGAAGATTATATTCCAATTATATTGCTTGTAGTAGGTATTATATTGATTTTAGCAGTGATTTTCTCCATGTGGAAAAAGGTTCCCCAGGATAAAGCTGCAGTGGTAACCGGTATGAGAAAACGTATCATCACTGGCGGTGGTGGTCTGGTGATTCCGGTATTAGAGCGTATTGACTATATTTCCCTTGGAAATATTCAGTTGGATGTCATTACGGAAGAAAGTATGTCCAGCCAGGGTGTACCGATCGGTGTAGTAGGTACAGCAGTTATTAAGGTAAAGAATGAGCAGCAGTCCATTTTCAATGCAATCGAGCAGTTTACCGGACGCAATGAGACAGCAATTGAGCAGTCTATCCGCGAAACAGCTATGAACGTACTGGAAGGTAAGCTTCGTGAGATCGTATCTACCATGACAGTAGAGGAAATCTATCGTGACAGAGAGACATTCTCTTCCAAGGTACAGGAAGTGGTTGGTACCGAGCTTGGTGAAATGGGTCTGGAGGTCAAGGTATTTACCATTAAGGATATCAGCGATTCCAATGGTTATATCCAGGCACTTGGTGTAAAACAGATCGTAGAAAAGAAGAAAGATGCGGAAATCGCAAAGGCCGAAGCGGACAGAGAGACCCAGATCGAGACCTCCAAGGCAAAGAGAGCCGGTGAACAGGCAAGACTCCTTGCGGAAACAGAGATCGCTGAAGCTGCAAAGCAGAAGGCCGTACAGGAAGCTGCTTACATGCAGGAGCAGCAGACTGCAAAAGCAAAGGCCGATGCGGCTTATGAAATTCAGAAAAATATTACCGAAAAGGAAGTTGTCAGTGCCCAGATGGATGCTGAATTACTTCGCCAGGAAAGACAGAAAGACATTGAGGCTGCCCAGGTACAGATACAGATCGCCAAGGAGCAGAAGAACATCGAGCTGGCACAGAAGCAGGCTGAGCGCCGCAAGGAAAGCCTCCGTGCTGAAGTAGTAGAGCCTGCAGCAGCAGAAAAGGCAAAGCAGCAGACATTTGCAGATGCAGAAAAGTATCGTAAGATCGCAGAGGCCGAGGCAGCAGCAGAGGCACAGAAGAAGTTTGCAGAGGCAGAAGCAGAAGCAGCCAAGTTAAAGGCAGCAGCAGAGGCAGAAGCAAGAAAACTGAAAGCAATTGCAGAAGCAGAGGCCATTAAGAATACCGGTCTTGCAGAGGCTGGGGTGATCAGCCAGAAGGGTATTGCAGAGGCGGAAGCCATTCGGGCAAAGGGTATTGCAGAAGCAGAAGCTATGGAAAAGAAAGCAGAGGCTTACCAGAAGTATACGGGAGCTGCTGTTGCAGAGATGCTCATTCAGGTGCTTCCTCAGGTGGCCGGCAGCATTGCACAGCCGCTGTCTCAGATCGACAAGATCGTCATTATGGACAATGGCGGTGACGGTAACGGTGTAAGCAATGTGGCTGGTAATGTAACTGGTGTTATGACCCAGGTATTTGAGTCCATGAAGGAAGTAACCGGCATTGACTTACAGGAGATCGTAAAGGCACAGGGATATGATGCAAAGGTCAATAAGAACATTACCTTAAATGCGTCACCTGAACTGGTAGAAGCGGTGACAAAGACACAGAAGTAATCTGTATATCACGTATATCAAAACGGCTGTCAGAGCAGAAAATCATCTGCTTGACAGCCGTTTCATACTTTATTATGAAGATGTATTATCATCCATGGGATTTCTCATACAACCAGGCAGTTACTGTAAATCAGAAGTACAATGGGGACACTTCACAGCCTCAATACTGATTTCACTCTTGCAGTAAGGACAGGTCTTGGTAGTAGGTGCAGCAGGTGCAGGAGCCGGTTCCGGCTTTCTCATCTTTGCAATGAGTTTTACAAAGAGGAAAATCACAAATGCCTGTAAAATAAAGTTTATTAACTGGGTAATAAAATCACCGTAAGCAAATACTGCAGCACCGGCTTCCTTGGCAGCTGCCAGTGTAGCATATTGGGTGCCGTCTAAAGCAATAAATAGATCCTGGAAATTACTGCTGATGATCAGGCTTAACAGGGGATTAAACAAATCTGCTACCATAGCGCTTACCAGCCCGGAGAATGCAGAGCCAATAATCATACCTACAGCCATGTCGATCATGTTGCCTTTGATGGCAAAGGCTTTAAACTCTTCTAAAAATTTCTTCATAAAGTATTCCTTTCTGCACAATTTTTGTCAGGGGTATGCGAAAGGCGTATGCGTTTTGCAATTACCTGCAGTTTTTGTGCAATCAGTGTGTAAGATAGATATAAGATACCTTATCTTATTATAGAAAAAACTGTTTTTTATGTAAAGTTATTTTTTCAGTACAGCCTGGCGTCTGCCGGCTGTGTTTTTTTACTTACAAATTACACCCCCTTTTCCTGTACGGATATAAACAGGTAATTGTGAAACGCATATGGGTTTCGTGAATGTCTGATTGATATGAAAATTTTGTGATATAAAAATTTGAAAGATTTTACTTTTTTTGTGAGTAAAGATATGATACGATAGTTATAATGAAAATGACAGCCAGACAAGATCTTTCCTGTGGGAATGGAGGGCAGAATGGATAAAGAGTACAGACAAAAACTGCTCCTGCAGCTGGGAGTAATTGTAACAGGTATTTTGATATTTTTTGTGGTATGGCGGATCGATTCAATTGTAGCAGTGCTTGGCACACTGATGGGGATTTTACAGCCTGTGATCATTGGCCTGGTTCTTGCATATCTGTTGTATCCTTCTGTACGCTTTTTTAAAAAATATTTAGAAAAACTGTTTGGATATATAACAAAAAAAGAAAAAACCATTAAAAAGCTTAGCAATTTTTTTGCCATTACCATTGTATTTGCCATTGTAGGTTTCAGCATTTATCTTTTAGGCCGTATGATTTTACCTGAACTGGTAAAAAACGTAGTGGGAGCAGTCAATCAGGTGCCGGGAGAACTGAGGCTTTTTCTGGCAGAAATTACAGAACATATTCAGACCAATCAGCAGCTTTATGCCCAGCTGAACCAGTATATTGTAGAGCTGCAAAGCTGGCTTCAGAACTGGGTGTTAAATGATTTTCTGGGACAGGTGAATACCCTTCTTGCTTCTGTATCTGTGGGAATTTTAGATGCCATTTCCCTGTTGGGAGATTTTATTATTGGAATCGTTGTGGCAGTGTATGCGTTATCCAGTGTAGATTCCTTTAAGCATCAGGGGCGGAAGATTCTGTATGCCCTGCTGCCGGAAAAAAAGGCAGGAAAATTTCTGCAGGTGCTGCAAAAGAGCAACGGGATTTTCAGTGGTTTTATATCCGGCAAGATTATAGACAGTGCAATCATCGGGCTGCTGTGTTTTGTGGGAATGAATGTTCTGGGGATGCCTTATACCGCATTAATCAGTGTGGTAGTAGGCATTACAAATGTAATTCCTTTTTTTGGTCCGTATCTGGGAGGTGTCATTGGAGCCATACTGCTGCTTCTGGTATCTTTTAAGGATGGTTTGATTTTCATTGTCTTTGTCCTGATCTTACAGCAGATAGACGGAAATATCATCGGCCCCCGCATTTTAGGAGATTCTACAGGGCTGACACCCTTCTGGGTAATGTTTGCCATTCTGGCAGGAGGTGGGATCTTTGGTGTTCCTGGAATGATTCTGGGAGTGCCTACTATGGGTGTGATATATTATATCATAGGACTGTTTGTGAACCATCAATTAAAGAAACGGAATGTTCCCCGGGAACTGTATGAAGTGAGGGAAGCAGTTCCTGTTCATTTGCCGGAGCCTCGGGAAGAGGATAGTACAGAGCATTCAGAGGAAGAATAAAGGCAGAGTCCTTTTCAAAATGTACAAAAGCAGGCTATAGAACATGTCTGCCATAAAAATGTATTCATAGAAACAGGCATTTGTAAAGTGGTTTTGCAACTGCCTGTTTCTGTGCTATCATAGAGATTGGAAACTCATTTGACAGTTGAAAGAACATGTGTGCAAAGCAGAAAATTCGGTTTTGCGGCACCAGCATAGTTTAAAAAGTGAGGTAAATGAAAATGTATGAAGAACAAAAAGCATGTGCAGCCAGTAAACTGGCTGATTTCATTGAAGCAGGTGTATCTCCCTATCATGTGGTGGGGGAAGCAAAAAGAAGGCTTACAGAGGCGGGATATGAAGAACTGTCTCTGAAAGAAAGCTGGCAGCTTAAGCCAGGGGAAAAATATATGACGGAGGTTTATGGCACTACCTGTATTGCCTTTCGCATCAACCCGGATTTTACCCCAGGACAGCAGCTGCGTATTGGTGCGGCTCATACAGACTGGCCCTGTCTGCGGGTAAAAGCCGCACCAGAAATGGCAGCAGGCGGCTGCCTGAAAATAAATACAGAAGTATACGGAGGCCCTATTTATAACACATGGTTTGACCGCCCATTGTCTATTGCAGGCAAAGTCAGCTTAAAAGGAGAAACACCATTCTCTCCCAAAACTGTACGGGTTGATTTCAAAAAGCCTGTAGCATATCTGCCTAATCTGGCCGTTCATTTAAACAGAGAGGTCAATCAGGGACTTGCCCTCAATCCTCAGATAGATCTGCTCCCTCTATTGGGGCTGCAGCAGGAAAATACAGAAGGATGGTTTACAGAACTGCTTCTGAATGCCATTGGAAAAAATGATCCAAGCAAACAGGAATTGAAAAAAGAAGACATATTAGGCTTTGATCTGTATGTATATGTAAAAGAGCAGGCCGTGTTATCCGGTATTCGGGAAGAACTGTTTTCTGCACCCCGCATCGATAACCTGACCTCCTGTCAGGCCTGTTTAGAAGGCCTCCTTGGCAGCAGTCGCAAAGAAGGCATAGACATGATCGCTCTTTTTGACAACGAAGAATGCGGTTCCCACAGCAAGCAGGGAGCAGACTCCAATGTCTTAACCATGGTTCTGGAAAAAATCGCAGCAAGTCTGTCCTTAAGCAGACAGGACTACTTAAATCTGATCTTTGGAGGAATCTGCATCTCCACAGATGTTGCCCATGGCAAACACCCAAACCACCCGGAAAAATACGATGTTACGGGAGAAGTCACCATTGCCCCTTCTGTGGTCATCAAGTTAGAAACCAACCAACGCTACGCCACCGACAGCGCTGCCACAGCTGTAGTAGAAGCCCTTTGCAGACAGCACCAGATCCCCCTGCAGCGTTTCTGCAACCGTTCAGATTTAAGGGGCGGTACCACCTTAGGTTCCCTGATCTCCTCCTGGCTCCCCATGCCAACTGCAGATATCGGTGTCCCTATCCTGGCCATGCACTCAGCAAGAGAACTGATGGCGACAGACAGCCAGTATTACATGGACACATTGCTGCAGGCATTTTTCTCTTAAATCTGCTGGAGATGGGTGAATATGTAATTGCAAAACCTTGTGAATCTTTAGAAACGTCCGAAAGAAGTGTGCTTCTTCGGGCGTTTTTTTTGATTAAAAACAGAGGGGATTTCTTGATTGACAAGAAATGGGTAATATGTTACCATTAAAAGGTAATATATTACACAATGGAGAAGGTTATGAATATTAGAGATGTAATGAACCATGCAAATGTAGATTTTACTGGCATTGAATCATCATATTTTTTGCTGGGATTACTGAGTGCTTTTGAGAATCGGTTTCAGGCCATGGCAGATCAGATGATGGAAGAAATCAGCTGGAAGCAGTTTTTTGCCATCATCTGCATTGATCTCTGCAGGGAAGCTCCAACCATAAAGGAGCTTGCGGAGATATTAGGAAGCTCTCATCAAAATGTGAAACAGATTCTTTTGAAGCTTGAGAAGAAAGGGTTTGTAAACATTTATGCAGATCATCAGGACAAGAGAAAACAGAGGATCGCACTTACAGATCACTGCAGAGCATTTTGCGAAAAAAATGATGCAATGAGTACACAGGTCATGACAAAGATGTTTGAAGGCGTGTCACAGGAACAGTTACAGATGACCATTCAGACCATCATACAGATAGAGGACAATCTGAAGAAAATGTAAGGAGGATGTTATGGGTACAGGAATTATTTTATATCAGTCAAAGTATGGGGCCACCAGGAAGTATGCGCAATGGCTGCAGGAGATGACTGGTTTTGCATGTATGGAAACCAAAGGAGCGGATATCAAAGAGATCATGAACTACGATACAGTGATCCTTGGAGGCGGAGTGTACGCATCCGGCATTGCAGGCTTGTCTTTTATAAAAAAGAATATCAATGCACTGCAGCAGAAGAAGCTTGCAGTGTTTTGTGTAGGTGCATCACCTTATGCCCCAGAGGCATATCACCAGATACGGGCAATGCATTTTAAGGATCAGTTAGAGACAATCCCATTGTTTTATTGCCGTGGGGCATGGGATATGGCCAGTATGTCCTTGGCAGACAGGACTTTATGTAAGCTGCTGCAAAAAGCTGTTGCAAAACAGGATCCGGAGACATATGCGCCTTGGCAGAAAGCACTTATGTGTGCCGGGACTGAGAAATGTGACTGGACAGACAGAGCGTATTTGAAAGCACTGGTAAACTATATAGAGAGTTAGAATGAACCGTTTTTGGGGATGTGTCATAATCCAATAAAATGGAGGGTGTCTAAGAAGTCCGATCAAAAAAGAGAAAAACGGTATACCAGGAAGCAGTATTTTTCCTTGCGTTCTATCAAAACACCATATATAATAAAACAGAATAACCGCCCATCCAACCAATACAAACATACCAAAGTATAATCAGGCCGTTATTCCCAACAGAGTCAATTGCAACCATATCCACTACCAGCTTTGAGGAGCATCTGCGATTTCTTGTGCAGCGGCAAGCATAGGTGTCTGTACATTGTTTTTAAGCGGGACTCTTGAAAACGCCGGTACTTAGGTGGCAGAATCATGAAAAGGCAGGCATCAGGAAGCTTGCTTACAGATGCCTGCCTTTTCATGATTCTGGCGCCTTAGTATCTGCTGCGTTTTCACCGAAGCGCAAGCGTGTCCCGCGTAAAACAATGTACAGGCGACTATGCTTGCCGCTGTACAAGGAATTGCAGATGCCCCTCAAAGCGTCCGGATTGCAATACTCTGAAAATCCACATTACAGGAGGCATACTATGATTCAGTTATTTGAAAATGGTGCATATCTTCTGAACGGAACCGAGCTGGTTGAGGATACCCCTGAAGCAGCAGCCATTCTGGCATCCAAGATGGCAGCAGTTCCTACCAAGGAAGAAGCATCCAAAAACACCATAGCCTATGGCATTTTGGAATCTCACAATACATCCGGCAACATGGAGAAGCTGCAGATCAAATTTGACCGTCTGACTTCCCATGACATCACCTTTGTAGGTATCATCCAGACAGCACGTGCCAGCGGATTAGAAAAGTTCCCTGTACCATATGTACTGACCAACTGTCATAACAGCCTGTGTGCAGTAGGCGGTACCATCAACGAGGATGACCACATGTTTGGTCTGTCCTGTGCAAAGAAGTACGGCGGTATCTATGTACCACCTCATCAGGCAGTTATCCATCAGTTTGCAAGAGAAATGCTTGCAGGCTGCGGTAAGATGGTGTTAGGATCTGACAGCCATACCCGTTACGGCGCTCTTGGTACCATGGCATGTGGCGAGGGCGGCCCTGAGATCGTAAAGCAGCTGCTGTCCAAGACCTACGACATCAACATGCCGGGCGTAGTGGCAATTTACCTGACAGGCAAGCCGGAAAAGGGCGTAGGTCCGCAGGATATTGCACTGTCCATCATCGGAGCAGTATTTGCCAATGGCTATGTAAAGAATAAAGTGATGGAGTTCGTAGGACCAGGTGTGGCCAACTTAAGCGTAGACACCAGAATCGGTATTGACGTTATGACCACAGAAACCACCTGTCTGTCCTCTATCTGGGTAACAGATGACCAGGTAAAGGATTTCTACGACATGCACAAGAGACCGGAAGAGTATACAGAGTTAAATCCAGGTGCAGTGGCTTACTACGACGGCGTGGTATATGTAGATCTGTCCCAGATCAAGCCAACCATCGCAATGCCGTTCCACCCAAGCAATACATACACCATCGAAGAACTCAATGCCAACTTAGAGGACATTCTGGCAGATGTAGAGAAGAAGGCTCTGGTAAGCTTAGACGGCAAGATTCCATTTACGTTAAGAGACAAGATCCGTGACGGCAGACTGTATGTAGAACAGGGTGTCATTGCAGGCTGTGCAGGCGGCGGTTTTGAAAACCTGTGTGATGCAGCAGATATTCTGGCTGGTCAGAACATTGGCTCTGATGCATTCTCTTTAAGCGTATATCCAGCTTCTCAGCCAATTTTCATGGAATTGGTTAAGAATGGTGCCATTGCCAAGTTTATGTCTGCCGGTGCTACTGTACGTACTGCATTCTGCGGTCCATGCTTTGGTGCAGGAGATGTTCCAGCTAACAGAGGTCTGAGCATCAGACATTCCACCAGAAACTTCCCGAACCGTGAAGGCTCCAAGATCACCAATGGTCAGATCGCATCTGTGGCATTGATGGATGCACGTTCTATCGCTGCAACTGCTGCCAATAAGGGTTACCTGACTGCTGCAACAGACATTGATGTGAACTTCACAAAGCCAAAGTATTTCTTTGACAGCTCCATTTATGAAAACCGTGTATACAATGGTGTAGGCAAGGCTGACCCATCTGTAGACATTCAGTTTGGTCCAAACATCGTAGACTGGCCTGCCATGATCCCGTTGACTGAGGACATCATGTTAAGAGTGGTTTCTGAGATCCATGACCCTGTAACCACCACAGATGAGCTGATCCCATCCGGTGAGACCTCCTCTTACCGCTCTAATCCGCTTGGACTGGCAGAGTTTACCCTGTCCAGAAAGGACCCTGCATATGTAGGCAGAGCCAAGGAGATCCAGGTACAGGAAAAGAGCCGTCAGGCAGGTACATGCCCAATGGTTGGCTGTGACAGCTTAAAGGAAGCCTTTGAGACTGTAAAGAAGGAATTCCCTGCATTAAAGGCAAGAGAGACCGGAATCGGTACTACGATTTATGCAACCAAGCCGGGTGATGGTTCTGCAAGAGAGCAGGCTGCTTCCTGCCAGAGAGTATTAGGCGGTATGGCAAACATTGCCAGAGAGTACGCAACCAAGCGTTATCGTTCCAACCTGATCAACTGGGGTATGCTGCCATTTATCATTGAGGAAGAAACACTGCCATTTGCAAATCTGGATTACATCTTTATTCCAGGCATCCGCAAGGCAGTTGCAGAAAAGGCTCCTGTGATCCGTGCATATGCAGTCAAGGACGGCGCTTTGACCGGTTTTGACTTAAAGATCGGTGAGCTGACTGACAACGAAAGACAGATCATTCTGGATGGCTGTCTGATCAACTTCTATAAGAACAACTAAAAAGAATTAAAAAGACAGGTTTTGTCGATTTCTGTCTGAAAGAGAGCGTAAAAAAGTGATTTAGTCCTTTTTTGCGCTCTTTTTTTGTGTCAAAAAAAGGAAAACATGCATATATCTTCTAAATCGCAAATATATTGCATAGAGACCGGAGTGGATTTTACGGTTTTTATGTGCCTGAATGGGCGGAATGGAGGACATAATGAGACGAGTACGGGAAAATGCAGGAATGATGGAGTATCAGAGACTGGCTGCAGAAATACGGCAGGCCAACGAAGAAATGCAGATCATGTATCAGAAATTGTCTTTTGTAACAGAACCGGATCTGATAGATGCGGCAATTTTTCAGCTGAATGCTACCCAGAAGCGGTATGAATATCTGGTTAGTTTGTGCAAACAAAAACAAATGGTTAAATAATAAAAATAATAGCTAAAAATACTTGACAATGACACGAAAAGGTGTAAAATAGTTCACATAAATAGTTTACATAATATATATAGGAGTGGAATATGGTTGTAATTGGCTGCAGAATCCTATTGTATGTATTTCTCACAGCGGCAGCCTGGCAGGATGGATGCCGGGGCAGGATACCTGTGAGGCTGGCAGAATGTGTGCTGATTGCAGGAATTCTCCTGTGCGCTGCAGAGGGATGGGAGGAGGTTTTGTGGTATCTGTGGCGGTTTGTGGTGTTTGCTGCCCCTTTTTTCTTCCTCTCTCTGCTGGGGATGATGGGAGGAGGAGACTGGAAGCTTTTTGGACTTACGGGAGCTCTGGCAGGGTGGTACAGAGGATTGTGTATTGCAGGACTAGGACTGCTTCTGGCCGGGATTTTTGGAGCAGGGAAGCTGTTATGTACTGGCCGTCTTAGGAGCCGTCTGCAGCTGTTTGACTGGTACTGCAGAAGGTGCATCGGCAGCAGGCATTTTTGCAGATATCCTGCTGTAACAGATGACAGGGACAAGATCCGTCTGGGCTGCTTTGTCTGGGCAGGGGCATTGTTAGAGGGTGTATGGAGACTGATCTGCGAAATATGTCTGTAAACAGAAGGTGAGGGCAAATGAGAAAAATTCTTGGAATTTATGATACAGAAAGCGGATATGGGGAACGTCTGGCGGGGTATTTGTCGGTTCAGGGAAGGCTGCCTTTCCGCGTTGTAGTATTTACCAGTGAGGAGATGTTAGTACGGTTTGCAGAAAAAGAGGAAATTCACATGCTGCTGCTGCAGGAAAAGGCTATAACCCAGGAGATAAAAGGTCTTTCCATATCCAAAATAATGCTGCTGACGGAGGAACCAGAATCAGAGGATGGGGATAAAGATCTATTGGCTGTGTATAAATATCAGTCAGCAAAAGGGATTCTGGAAAAAATCAGCGGATATTATGAGGCAATACGTCCTCCACAGTCAGAGGATCAGATCCAGAGGAATGGCTCTGGACTGATTACGGTATATTCTCCAGTACATGATTGCTATAAGACTACCTTTGCTCTTTTGTATGGACAGCTGTTAGCCAGGGGAGAGCGGGTACTGTTTATAAGTCTGGAAGTCTGTGCTGGATTTGAGATCATTTTGGGACTGACAGCAGGAGCGGATCTGTCAGATGCTCTTTATTATTACAGGCAGGGACGGCTTGCACAGCAGCTGCCTGATATTGTACAGCATAGGGAAGGGCTGGATATATTGATGCCAGTGCAGTATCCGGAGGATCTACATGAAGTACGTATGGAGGAGCTTTTAGAGATGCTTCACTGTATTTTACGGGATGGATTGTATACGGCTGTGGTAGTAGATGCAGGTGAAGCACTATATAGACCGGCAGATATATTGATACAGAGTCAGCGGATCTTCATGCCCAGGAAGGAGGATCAGATTTCTATTGCCAGACTGCAGGCATTTGAAAACTGTATGCGTTTGTGGGGATATGAAGATGTGTGGCAGAGGACAGAGCTTTTGCAATTACCCGTTCAGACTGGTCTTGGAGGACCGCAGTATCTGGAACAGCTGATGTGGGGGTCTATGGGAGATTATGTGCGCAGCCTCCAGGCAGGTGAATACAGATGAGGGAACTGAAAAAAGAACTGTATGAACAGGTACAACAGAGGCTGGATGCCCATATGCACATGGATGAGGAGCGGCTGAGGATGCTGATAGAGCAGGTGGTGCTGGAGGAAGCAGGAAAAAGCCACTTATCGGCAGCAGAGAAAAGCCGCTATCGCAAGGAGCTGTTTGATGCCTTTTGCAGATATGACATCCTCAGTGATGCAATAGAAGATCCTGGTATTACAGAGATTATGGTAAACGGGCCGGAACAGATTTTTGTAGAGCGGCAAGGACAGCTGCTGCCATATGGGAAAGTATTTTCTTCCAGAGAAAAGTTAGAAGATCTGGTACAGGCCATTGTATCCAGGGTGAACCGACAGGTGAATCAGGCTCATCCAATTGCCGATGCCAGGCTGGAAAACGGAGACAGGGTCAATGTAGTACTGCCTCCTGTGGCACTAAACGGCCCGATCCTTACCATTCGTCGGTTTTCTCCAAAGCCGATTACTATGGAAGAACTGATTACATTGGGGAGTATTTCCAGAGAAGCAGCCGGTTATCTGCAGGTACTGGTGGAAAGCCGGTATAATATTTTTATTTCCGGAGGAACCGGCAGCGGGAAGACTACTTTTCTGGGAGCGTTAGCTGCCTGTATCCCAAAAGAGCAGCGGGTGATTACCATAGAGGATTCAGCAGAGCTGCAGCTGCCGCTGGATCATCTGGTGCGGCTGGAAGCCAGACCTGCCAATACAGAGCAGATTGGGCAGATTACCATAAGAGATTTGATGCGTACCAGTTTGCGTATGCGTCCGGACAGAATTATCATTGGAGAAGTGCGTTCTGCAGAGGCATTGGATATGCTTCAGGCCATGAATTCGGGACATGACGGTTCTATGTCTACCGGCCATGGAAACAGTCCCAAGGATATGTTGTTTCGAATAGAGACCATGGTGTTAATGGGAATGAATCTGCCTCTGGCGGCAGTACGCAGGCAGATCAGCTCTGCCATAGAGATACTGATCCAGCTGGGACGGCTTCGGGATGGCAGCAGAAAGGTATTGTCTATTCAGGAGATCAGAGGTATGGCAGGAGAGGAGATCGATCTGCATCCATTGTTTGTATTTACAGAGACAGGAGAATCAGATGGAAAAGTACAGGGAGCGCTTCTTTCCACAGGGGAAGGGCTGGAGAGAACTGCTAAGCTGGCGGCAGCAGGGAAATCTCTTCCGAAGTGATCAGAGTAATCAAAACAAAGAGAAGACACAGGGGATGGAACAGTGGGCAAAGGCACGCTGGTACATATATTTGCTGTATGATGGGGCGGGCATAGGGGCTGCTTTACTGGTTTTTGGTGCGTTTTACCGCAGTTTCTGGCCGGTGCTCCTGGTTATAGCAGCAGTGAAACCTTATCATAAATGGATCGACAAGGTGTGGAGGGAGAAAAAAAGACGGCAGTTTCGGCTGGAATTTCGGGATGCCCTGCAGCAGCTGCAGGCATATCTGCAGGGAGGGCGTTCCCTGGAAAATGCCATGTATGAGACCGGTATGTATTTAGAGCAGAATCAGTCCCAAGGACTTTTGGTCCATCAGTGGATGGGAATGGTAAACAGACTGCAGCACAATGGTACGGCAGAGGCAGTGTGGACGGAGTTTGCCAGAAGAAACCCATTAGAAGAAGTAAAGCAGTTTGCCGGGATTCTCTCTGCTGCCAAGAGAAGCGGAGGCGCCATGACAGATGTAATACAGAATGCTGTGGGGAAAATCGGTCTGCTGATACAGACAGAAGAAGAGATCGAAGGTATGGTGGCGGCTTCCAGACTGCAGATGTATGTACTGGAAGTTGTACCTGTGGCATTGCTGTGGTATATGAATCTGGCGGCGCCGGGCATAAGTGGGAGTATGTATGGATCGCTGCAGGGAATTCTGATGATGACTGTCTGCCTGTGCCTTTATCTGGGGGCAGTATGGCTGGGAAACCGTATTGCAGATATCCGGGTGTAATCTGTTTACCTCCAGTCAGTACCAGAGAGGAAAGCAGGAAAATCAGCTTGCCGGCTGATTGCAGATGTAAATTTCAGATTTGCACAGCAGTTCTGTGTAATAAATTGCTTTGGGATGGAGGATGTAATGAAATACGGTCTGGCAGGAGTGTTTGGAGGATTGTTGCTGTGGTTTGTACTGGTGCGCGGTTATAGGGTGCAGCGTGCAGAGAAACTGTATCAAATCCAGTCGAAAGGCGCTGGATTACCCAGGGTACTGCTGAGTGCAGGACTGTGGCTTTATGATCAGAAAAACAGGCTTACAGGTATTCTGGAAAAACGCTTCCAGAAGGGGACAGAACTGAAAATGACTCTGTTTGACAAATATCAGGCAGCTTATATTGGAAAATGGAGCAGAGAAGAGTATGAGCTGTCCCAGGTAAAAAGACTGTCACAGGCCTGGCTGGTATTGACCGCAGCTTGTGGGGCGGGTCTGCTCCTTGCGGTTTCTATCCAGAATCCTTTGTGCAGTATAGATGGAAAGCAAAGTCTGTCACGCCCTCAGGAATGGGAGGATACTGCTGTCTGGCATCTGGTGGTAGAGGAAGCAGGAGAGAAGGAAAAACTGGAGATTGCTGTACCAGGATGGGCAGAGACAGGGATTGTGCCGGTACTGGAAACAGAAGCAGATGCCCTGCCTGAGCAGATATTAGGAGAAAATCTGTCTTTGGAAGCGGTAAGATCAGATCTGGAACTGCCAGAGGAACTGGAGGGAGGTGTACTGGTTGCCTGGGAGAGCAGCATGCAGGAAGTAGTAAGCAAAAGCGGCAGGGTATACAACCAGGAATTAAATGAAGAGGGAACCATTGTAGAACTGACTGCTACGCTTTCCTATGGAGAAGCATCATTGGTTACTGTGATTCCGGTGCAGGTGCTTCCGCCAGTAAAAGACAGTGCGTATTATCTTTCCAGACTTGAGGAGGTGATTGCAGAGCAGGTACAGGAAAACAGGGATGTTCCTTATGTGTATCTGCCGGATACGGTAGAGGGGAGTACGGTCAGTTACGCCACCAGGACAGATGGCCGTCCTTTGTATCTGCTTCTTGCAGGTATAGTTTTGGCAGTATGTATAGGATTTTTATACAGGCAGCAGGTAGAAGAAGCATATAAAGAGCGGAATGTTCAGCTGCAGGCAGAATACAGTAAGATCGTTTCGGAACTGGCGGTATTGCTTCATTGTGGACTGCCGGTAAGGGTTTGCTGGCATCGCATGGTGTCAGAATATGAACAGGAGTGCAGTAGAGAGGGTTCCCGTTTTTCCTATGCATTAGAAGAAATGCTGCTGACGTACCGCCAGATGGCAGGAGGGATGCCGGAAGCAGGAGCGTATCTTGCTTTTGGAAACCGGTGCGGTCTGTATGAATACCGCAGACTGGGAATGCTTCTGGAACAGACAGTACGTCAGGGCAGCAGGGGGCTGATGGCGCTCTTGGAAAATGAAGCAGTATGGGCAATGGAACAGAGAAAAAATCTGGCAAGGAAACGTGGGGAAGAAGCCGGGACGAAAATGATGCTGCCTATGTTTATGATGTTTGGTGTAGTAGTGGCAGTGGTTATGGTCCCTGCATTGATGTCTTTTTAGTAGGATGGAGGAAACATATGAAAAAAATATTTAAAAAAAGAATACATAAGACAGAGCACGGCTGTGATTTAACAGAAATGAATTTAGTTCCGGTACAGAAAGTACAGATATGGAAGCTGCTGTTTTGCTGGGAAGAAACGGATGACAGTGGTGTGGGTGTTGTGGAAGTGATTTTAATCCTGGTGGTGCTTATTGCGCTGGTGATTTTGTTCAGAGACCAGCTGACGGATCTGGTAGAAAAACTGTTGCGTAACATTTCCAGAAACGCGTTAAACTTATGATCTTATGAAGCGTGGAAGTATTACAGTGTTTTTGTGCCTGTATATGTCAGTATGCCTTGGGATAACGGGGGCTTTATTAGAAGGCAGCAGGATGTATGGAGCCAGAGCTGTGTTCACTATGGGAGGCCAGATGGCCTCTGGCTCCATTCAGGCTTCTTATAACAGAGAACTATGGGAAAACTATGATCTGCTTGTATGGGATGGAGAAGGAGGAAGTAATAACAGGGGATTGTTAGAAGAGGATTATAAAGGATGGCTGGAGAAATCCATAGGATCCTCCTGGTATGGCCTGTATCTGTATGGTATGTCTGTGGAAGAAGTAAATATAACGGCTTATCATACCCTGCTGGAAGATGGGGGAAGGCACATGCTGTTACAGATGGTAGATGGAGAAGAGAGTACACAAAGCAGTATCCTGCTGGAATATATGAATGGACTACTGGAATTTCTGCCATCCATTTCCATTCCGGATTCAGGCATTTCTTTAGATCATCTGCTGGAGAATTTTACATTGTGGCAGGTGCTGGAAAGAGGAACTCAGGTGTCTGATTATGCCATTGACAGAGAACATCTGCCTTCTGCAGAATTAGACTTTGGCTGTACGGAAACCATACTTGAAAAATTGATGGCTAATCAGTATATTTTAGAACACTTTTCCAGTTATACAGATGGAAAGACAGAGGGGGTTTGTTATCAGGTAGAGTACATATTAAACGGCTCTGAAAAAGATTCTCTGAATCTGGTATCTGCCGCCAGATCTCTGATTCATTTAAGAACTGCTTTGAACCTGATTAAGATCTCTTCTGAATCCTCCATGCAGCAGGCTGCGGATCTGGCAGCTACTCTGATTTCTGCTGTACTGACCATACCAGAGGCGAAGGATGTGATAAAAGTACTGGTGGTACTTCTATGGGCATACGCAGAAGGGGTGCAGGATGTACAGGATTTACTGGCAGGAAAGTGTGTTCCTCTGGAAAAAGAGCTATCCCAGTGGCATTTATGGCTTCATGTGCCTGCAGCACTTTCAGATGGACAGATTGTATGGTCAGACCTGCTTCACATAAAAGAGCTTGTCAATGGATGGCTCCAGGATAATAATCAGGAAGAACCGGAGGAAAGCGAGACCGTGCAAGCTGACAAGACGGTAATTACGTGTCTGCAGGATGGGGAATGGAATTATGAGTGTTACCTGTATCTGCTGTTATTTTTTCTGGAACCCAGGTTGCAGTTAGGAAGGTCCATGGATCTGATTGAACTGGATTTGGTTCAAAATTATCCGGGTTTTCAGATCAGGAATTGCTGTGCTGGTTTTTCTGTGGAAGCAGAAGTGTATGTAAAACCCATATTTTCCAGCCTGTATATGCAGTCTGGTATCGGATTTGGAGGACGCATGCTCCAGGATCAGGCAGAAATATTTTTTGCCGATGGACTGCAGGGATATTAGAAAATATTGCCCCAATCAGAAAAAATGCAGATCTGTTCTGCTGCATCAGTCATACTCTCCAGGTACAAGTGCGAAACAGCCGTTTTTTATAATTAATAGGAATTGGCAATTTTCCCTGCAGGGCAGGTCTGTATTTTTTCTGATTGGGGCAGTAAATGGGAGAAAATGGTGTTTAGAGGACAAAAGAGTGCCAGAGGCAGTCTTACAGTAGAAACCATACTGGTTTTGCCTGTATGTCTTATGGTAGTGATTATATTTATGTGTTTTTTTCAGCTGCTGCAGCTGCAGCTTCAACTGCAGAATGCCTTGAATCAGACATTACAGCAGCAGGCTTTGATGGCAGGAGTAAAAGAAGATGGAGAAGCCTCTTATCTGGGAGCAGAGGGGGAATTCCTGCTGTTATGTGAGACAGATGGAGTGGATTTTGACCAGATTGAATGGGGTATGGCAGGACTGCATCTGCTTTTGACAGAGGAAGATTCTGTTTTGCAGGGAACACTGCTGTATCGTGTACAGCTGCCATTTTTATCCGGGTGGAACAGCCAGCTGTTGTGTGTACAGCAGGGAGAAAACAGGATCTGGAGAGGAATCAGCTATGAGGAAAGTGCTGACTGTACAGAGTATGCCTATTATACAGAAAATGGAACAGTATATCACCGGTATTTAGACTGTACTCATTTAACACTTTCTATCCATTCCATCACAGAAGAAGCACTTTCATCAGCCAGAAATCAGGATGGAGGCAGATATACTCCCTGTGAACTGTGTGCAGAGGAAGAAGAATCAGGGAGTTTCTATATTACAGAACAGGGAGATCGTTACCATACCAGTCTGGATTGTCCTTCTCTCACCAGATACATTAAGACCATACCTATAGAAGAAGTATCCACACTGGGACTTAGAGAATGCAGCCGGTGTGAAAAACGGAGGTAAGAGGAACATGGATATCGCAGGCGCTTTTGTATTGCTTCTGCCTAATGCAGTGTACGACATATGGAAAAGAAGAATCAGTTTGCTGTGGACATTTTTTTGTGCAGCGGCAGGTCTTGTGTGGCAGGTTTATAGGGGAACATCTCTCATAACCATTGCCTGTTCCCTGCTTCCTTGTGGGATACTGCTGTTAGCGGGTTTTCTAAAAAAAGGAAGTGTAGGGGCAGGAGATGCTCTTGTACTGGGTGCCCTTGGTATCTGGTGTGGATTTACGGCAGTGTTGTGGATATTGGGCATAGGCTGTGTGATACTGTCTCTTATATGCATTCCCCTGCTGGTACTTCGCCGGGTTCAGAAAGACAGTACCATGCCCTTTGTTCCTTTTTTACTGGCAGGAGCAGTGTTCTGGTGTCTGTGCATGGGAAAATAAAGCACCGGGTAACTGGAAAACGCATATGTGTTTCCCAATTACTTGAAATAAAGTACAGATTGGAGGCATGGGGAATGGACAAATGGAGAAATGGCAGCTTTACCGCAGAAGCAGCATTGCTTGTACCACTGCTCATATATTTGATGGTTGCCATGATTTATATTGATTTCTGGCTGTTTGACCAGGTGGCGGCTCAGGCAATTTGTTATCAGGCAGCCTGGCAAATGCATATAGCAGAGACGGAAGCAGATGATATGACCGAAAGACTGGAAGCAGCTCTGGAGAGGGCAGTGCTTTCTGGTGAAGTACTGGAGGCAGACTGCAGTGTCAACGATATTTACAGCAGAGCAGAATGCCGGATTGGAATGGAAATTCCTCTATACAGCATACAGTGGGTTTTGGGAAATGGATCCAGCTATGAGTCTGCGCATACCGCTACAGTATCAGGCCTTGCAAGTATGACAGTGTTTCGAAAGCTGTGTGAAGCCCAACGTACAAGAGAGGAAGAGGAAGCGCATGTGGAGTAACATACAAATTATAAAAGAAATGAACCGGAGTTATCTGGTATTACAGGGAGAAGAAAATTGTACGGAAATGGATTACCAGATGCGTATGGTAACAGAGGTACTCATTCCTGTTTTTGTGAATCTGCAGATCCGCCAGACAGACTGTCATCTGGAGTATTATTATGATATATCTGGAAAGATTTCCCTGGAGAAATGGTTACAGCATCAGCTAATGAATAAAAAAGAACTGGAGGCATTGTTTCAGGCACTTTTTGAAGCATATGAGGCAGTGGAAACTTATTTGCTGGATGCAGACAGGATCGTTCTCTCACCTTCCTGCATTATGGTAAATGGAGATTGTACAAAGGTGCAGTTTTGCTATGGAGCAGACACAGAGGGCACTTTTTTTACAGGATTACAGGAATTGATGCAGTATCTTCTTACCAGATTAAACCACAGTGATGGGGAAACGGTGCGGATAGGATATACTTTATATCAATACTGCAGCCAGGAGCAGTGTGCTTTCAGTGAAATGCTGGAGGTATTTGAAAATCATAGAGCGGACAATTTATGGAAAGGCCAGCTCTGTCATCAGCGTTCAGATGTGAGTCATAAAGAGCAAAATGATGTTGGTACAGATTTTATGTGGGATTCCAAACTTCCCGTAGTTCTCTCCAAGGAAGAAGCAGAGGAAACCCTGTGTCCTACAGGTGGGGAGGGAGCGCAAAAGGGCCATAACAGTTTTGGGGGACATAAAGACCAGAGGAAACATTTTGCAGGAAAGCAGTGGCTGTTGCTTGGGGTTTTGTCAGGGGTGCTTGCACTGATTGGCAGTGTGTGTGACCTGAATCAAAAAAATAACTCCGGACAGGGAGGCAGTATGGTGCTGCGGATTGCCATTGTATTATTTGCAGTAGAATGTATCTGGGGATTATACCGGTATTACAGGGAACATATGTAAACTATAAAAGGTGTAGAGTCTTTCTTTGATGATCAAAGACTTTATACCTTTAAAAAAATAAAAAAAGAATAAAAATAGTTGGGGTTTCTAGAGAAGCACTTTACTTTTCAAAAGGTTTTTACTATAGTAAAAATATTATTCATGACAACAGGAAGTTCGCAAAACGTACTTTCTGTTGTTTTTACAAAAATACCAATAGTAAAGAGGCGGAACGTATATGTTAGAAAAACTGCAGCAGGCTTTTATCCAGAAAGGTTATAGCAGAATACAGACCAATTCGGCAGAAGTAGTAGGGTTTTATAAAGAAAGCAATGGACAGGGGTACTGTATCTGTATCATAGATGACACACACTCCTTTTTAAATGCTGCAGGAAAGAAAGATTATCTGATCAGACAGCTGGGGCTTTTTATGCAGGAAAAAAGAAGCGTCCCTTGTGCATGTCTTGGTCTTATTGTGACAGACCAGGTGGAGCGGACGAGAGCATATGCTGCTGGTACAGAAAAATACTGGCTGGCAGATCAGGGGAGCGGCAGGCTGGTGGTTTATGAAGATCAGCCTGCAGAATTTCTGGATGTACGAAACCTGGCAGAAGAAGCAATTTACACAGGTGGGACTGGAGGCATGGGTACAGGGGCTTACCAGTCAGGCTGGCAGTGGGAAAGCACTGGAAGTGGTTATGAGACTTCCAATATCCCTTATGGAAGCGGTTATTCCAGAAGCAGGAATGTTCAGAGAAAGCCAACAGGAAGGGTGCAGGCATTTCACTTAACCCCTGTCAATACCTGTTTGGTGGTGCTCAATGTGCTGGTATTTATCGTTCTGGAACTCATAGGAAATACGGAAAATGCAGAGTTCATTTACCGTTTTGGAGGAATGACCATAGAATCTGTATTGGAGTCACATCAGTACTGGCGGCTGCTTAGCTGTGCATTTTTGCACTTTGGTATTTCACATCTGTTTAGTAACATGCTGGTTCTGGCTTTTGTAGGAGATAATCTGGAACGTGCTCTTGGTTCAATAAAATATCTGGCTTTTTATTTATTGGGAGCATTGGGTTCCAGCTTCCTTTCCTGCTTATGGATGTACCTGAATGATGAATGCTATGTAGTATCAGCAGGTGCAAGTGGTGCTATTTTTGCAGTGCTGGGCGGCATTTTCTACGTGTTGATCAAAAATCATGGACATAAAGATGATTTGAGTACTGGGAAGGTAGGCATGTTTCTGGTGTTTAGTATTCTCCAGGGCCTGACTTCTGTCACTACCAACAACAGCGCCCATATCAGCGGTCTGCTCATTGGTGTGGTGCTGGCAGCAGTACTGTATCAGCAGGAGACGAAAACGGCGTAGTTTCAGAGTATTGCAGGGACATCTGTGATTTAGAAGCAGGGATGAATTTTGAAAAAGACTGGTATATCTGAGACTGGTATGATAAAATAAGGACGGATAAATTTATCCGCAGCAATGCAGGATGATGGAATAGATAGTTGAATGTTTGTTTGAAACACACTGAAAGGAGTGTACTTGTATGGAATGTATTTTCTGTAAGATTGCAGCAGGGGAAATTCCTTCTGCTAC
The DNA here is from genome assembly GCA_045127535.1 of Lachnospiraceae bacterium. Lineage (GTDB taxonomy): Bacteria > Bacillota > Clostridia > Lachnospirales > Lachnospiraceae > UBA2942. Next base: position 74,657 of record JBGVQN010000067.1, read on the forward strand.
CGTTTATGAAGACGAGCAGTTTCGTGTGATTTTGGATTTGAGTCCCGCATCAAAGGGGCATGAATTGATCCTGCCTAAAAAGCATGCAGCAGATGTGACAGAGTTGGACGAAGAAACAGCAGCGAAAGTATTGCCCCTGGCTGCCAGAGTAGGTAAGGCAATGAAGCAGGCATTAGGATGTGACGGTTTTAATCTGGTGCAGAACAATGGTGCAGCAGCAGGACAGACAGTAATGCATTTTCACATGCATGTGATTCCAAGATATGAAGGCGGTCCTTCTATGGTAACATGGGAGCCAGGTACTTCTGACTCAGAGGAACTGGCACAGGTTGCAGAGCAGATTCAGGCTGCATTGTAATTTGCTGACATCAGATATATAATTGCGAAACACATGACCGGACGCTTTGAGAAGTATCTGTAAGAAAATATTTTCTTACAGATACTTCCCAAAGCTGATGTTGAATACAATTTTGCAATTGCCTAATGAAATAAAAAGAGTAAGGAGGTATGTATGAGGATATTGAGAAAGTACCTCATACGAAGTGAATATGGTATATAAGACCGCTGGCGTATGTTCCAGATTGATCAATTTTGAAGTAGTAGACAATAAAATAACAGGTGTATCCTACGTAGGCGGCTGTAACGGCAATCTTCAGGGAATTGGCAAGCTGGTAGAGGGTATGGATATTGATGAAGCCATCCGCCGCTTAGAGGGCATCAGCTGCAATGGCCGTCCTACATCATGTCCGGATCAGCTGGCAAAGGCTCTGAAGGAATATAAGGCTGCACAGTCAGCGTAATGCAAAGCCGGGAAGGCATATTTGCCAAAAGAGGCAGAAACGAGATTTGCAGGAAGCAGGATTTGAAAGATATGAAAAAAATTATTTTAACAGGGGGAGGAACAGCAGGCCATGTGACTCCTAATATTGCATTGCTCCCAGGACTGAGAGAGGCAGGCTTTGAAATACAGTATATTGGTTCCTATGAAGGAATGGAGAAAAAGCTCATTGAGGCTGAAGGTGTTCCTTATGCAGGAATTGCCACTGGCAAATTCCGCCGTTATTTTGACTGGAAAAATTTTACGGATCCATTCCGTGTGATGAAGGGATATTTTGAGGCGAAGAAGGTGATTCGGAAATTTCAGCCGGATGTGGTATTTTCTAAGGGGGGTTTTGTGTCTGTGCCTGTAGTAGTTGCTGCAGGAAAAATGAAAATACCGGTAATCATTCATGAATCTGATATGACACCAGGTCTTGCCAATAAAATCAGTATTCCGTATGCCAGAAAAGTATGCTGTAATTTTCCTGAAACAGTAAAAAATCTCCCTGCAGAAAAGGCTGTATTAACTGGTTCTCCCATCCGTAAGGAACTTTTATCCGGCGACCGTCTGGCGGGTCTTCGTTTTACCGGATTGTCTGCGAACCGGCCTATATTGTTGGTGATGGGTGGAAGCAGTGGTTCCAGAGCAGTAAACAAAGCTCTGCGCAGTGCTCTGCCAGAGCTGTTAAAAGACTTTCAGGTAATCCATTTGTGTGGAAAAGGCAATTATGACAGCAGCATTACAGCAGAGGGGTATTGTCAATATGAGTATATCAGTGAGGAGTTAAAGGATTTACTGGCTGCTGCTGATATTGTCCTGTCACGTGCAGGGGCCAATGCCATCTGTGAGTTGTTGGCACTTAGAAAACCCAATATATTGGTACCTTTACCTGCAGCAGTCAGCAGAGGAGACCAGATTCTCAATGCGGATTCTTTTGCAAAGCAGGGCTTTTCCTGTGTATTGGAGGAAGAAAAGATCACAGATGAACTGTTAGTATCCACTATCCGTTCCGTGTATGAAAACCGGAAGTCTTATATTGCAAAGATGGAAGAAAGCAATCAGGATAACGGAGTAGACCTGATTCTGGATCTGATTCAGACCCTTGCAGAACAGTAAAGAGCGATACAGCTGATTACAGATGCATGAATCAGCTGCGAAACCGTAACAACAATGGAAAGCACGCTTGACGAACTTTCTATTGTCATGAATCAAACAACAGAAAGTACCCTTGGTCAACTTTTTGTCGTTATGAATAAAAGGCAGGAAACTGCCCTTTGGAGGAAGATATGCTTGGAATTATAGGTGCCATGGATGAGGAAGTGGCAAAAATCAAAGAAATGATGACCGGTACAAAAGTGACTACCATGGCAGGGATGGATTTTTGCCAGGGGGAGCTTTGTGGTACTTCTGTAGTAGTAGTACGCAGTGGAATTGGTAAAGTAAATGCAGCAGTGTGTACCCAGATTCTGGTGGATATTTTTCATATCGATACTGTAATAAATACAGGCATTGCAGGTTCCCTGAAAGCAGACATTGATATTGGAGATATCGTTCTTTCTACAGATGTGCTTCATCATGATATGGATTCTACAGGTTTTGGATATCCACTGGGACAGATTCCACGTATGGACACCTTATCCTTCCCGGCAGATGAGAACCTTTTGCAGGAGGTTAAAAAGATTTGTGAACAGGTGAATCCTGAGATCCGGGTACATGCAGGAAGAGTGGTTTCCGGAGATCAGTTTATTTCAGAAAGAGGGGTAAAGGATAAAATCGTATCCTGGACCCATGGATACTGTACAGAGATGGAAGGGGCAGCCATTGCACAGACTGCCTATCTCAATAAGATTCCGTTTTTGATCGTACGTGCCATTTCTGATAAGGCAGATGACAGTGCTACCATGGATTATGGAGAATTCGAGGCAAAGGCCATAGAGCATACAGTAAAACTGATTGCAGCAACTGCAAAGTTATACAGCAAATAAGTTCAGAATCAAGTTAAAGAATACTTGGTGAAAACTGGTATGAGATAAAATACAGTATCAGGTGAAAGAACAGATATCAGGTCAAGAGCAGATATCAGATCGAGAGCAGATATCAGGTCAAGAACAGATATTTAGGATTGTTCAGAATAATAATAAGCAGATGATTGCCGGCGCGGCCATGGAAATGTGCGGTTTGCTGGTGATCATCTGCTTTTTTGTACAGATGGGCAGTTTTTATACAGTTGTCTGATACAAGTATTCTATTCCCATGGGTTTGAGGGTAAGGTGCATGAACCTGGCAGATAGATTTTGCAGATTCCAGTCTGGTATTGTCAGTCTCTGTAGAAATATAACGGTGTAATTTTCGGGAGTTTGTCCACATTCCGGATATAATAATGATAGGGAAATCCCTTTGTGCCCTGCCGCAAAAGCAGGACACGCCCTGATGGCTGTTTCAAGGCAGCAGGGGAGAACAGAAAGGAGTATTTTATGTTATTTTATCTGGAACGTGGACTGGCACTGTACGGCATCTGCTTTGTATTGCTTATGGGAATCTGCAGCAAATGGCTCACGAATCATACATACAAAAAACTGCTGGTTCAGACGGAAAACTTTGCTTCGGTCAAAGACAGAGGGTTAAAACAGTTAAGGAGCCGGTATGAAAGCACCTGCCGCCTCAGCGGAAGTGTCCATAACATACCCGTATTTATTGAAAAACAGCTGGGGCAGTTCAGCGTATGGGGCATACGTCTGCGCAGACTGGAAAATCTGACTTTGCCCCTGGCACTGCTTTGCTTTCTGGTGGGGATGGGAAGCAGTCTGCTGGTGTTTTTATACAATGGTTCCCTGCAGACAATGGTGACCCAGTTTGCAGCTGGTGTATTGGCCGGCATTGTGCTGGTAGCTGTTGAATGCCTGTTAGATACCACATCTAAGAGAGAGCTTTTGTTCATTCAGGTACAGGATTATCTGGAAAATAATCTGGAAGTACAGTTAAAGCAGCCTGTGGGTATGGATGAGACTGCTTCTGAAGGGGCTGCACCTGTAAAGAAGAGCATGAAAGATGATATCTTTATGAAGATGAAGGAAGAACAAGGAACCACAAGACGAAACAGAGGAAAGTTTTCCGATGCATCTGAAGGAGAACGGTACAGACGCAGTGAACCTGAGGAAGCAAAAGCATATAGAGAAAGAGATAAGGATATTGAGTTCCTGCGCAAAAGCCTGGAGCAGATAGCAGCAGCCAGGGAACAGCAGGAAAAGGCTCCAGCAGCCAAAAATCTTTCTCCGGAAGAAGAACGCTTAATGGAGGAAATCATTAAGGAGTATTTAAACAGCTAAGAAAGGTTTTTATAGCGTTTTATTATTTTTCCATTAGAAATCCAATCAACTTTTCATTTCTGTTTCAGCACTTCTCCTTTAGAAGTACTTGAAATATGAAATTGAGTTTGTTATAATACCACTTTGTAATATCAATTTGCGGGCCGCCCGAAATAAACAGGCTGGATCATGTAAAGAGATGCAGAAGGGTGCATCTTCACATGGCATGTTTTTGGTTGCGTGCCTGCAGGAATACAGTTAATATTTATTATATGGCAGTATGGAGCTGATGGAAGAATACACAGAGTAAGGTTTCCCGGCACAGATGCATAGTATAGTAGATTGAAAGAAGATAAAGGAGAATTACCATGGCAAAAGTTACATTTGATGCTACGATGGCAGCTGGATTTTACACAGAAGCAGAAATGAATGGAATGAAAGCAGAAGCAATGTCTGCAAAAGAACTGCTGGTATCTAAAACTGGTGCAGGAAACGACTTCCTTGGCTGGATCGACCTTCCTGTAGATTATGATAAAGAAGAGTTTGCCAGAATAAAGGCAGCAGCAGAAAAAATTCGCAAGGATTCAGATGTACTGGTTGTAATCGGTATTGGTGGTTCTTATTTAGGTGCCCGCGCAGTAAATGAATTTTTAAACCACAATTTCTATAACAATCTGCCAAAGGAAACCCGTAAGGCTCCTGAAATTTATTATGTTGGAAATAACATCAGCAGCACCTATGTACAGGATGTGATTGAAATCATTGGAGACAGAGATTTCTCCGTAAACGTAATTTCCAAGTCCGGTACTACCACAGAACCGGCTATTGCATTCCGTGTATTTAAGGAAATGCTGATCAACAAGTATGGCAAGGAAGGCGCAGCATCCAGAATTTATGCTACTACAGATAAGGCAAAGGGAGCATTAAAGAATCTTGCAACTGAAGAAGGCTATGAAACTTTCGTAGTACCGGATGATGTAGGCGGACGTTTCTCTGTACTGACTGCAGTAGGTCTGCTTCCAATTGCAGCAACAGGTGCAGATATTGATGCATTAATGGCAGGTGCTGCAAGCGGCAGAGAACTGGCATTAAATGCACCTTTTGAAGAAAATGATGCTCTGCAGTACGCTGCAATCCGCAATATTTTATACAGAAAGGGTAAGTCCATTGAAATTACCTGTAACTATGAACCAAACCTGCATTACTTCTCTGAGTGGTGGAAGCAGTTATATGGTGAGTCCGAAGGTAAGGATGGCAAGGGTATTTTCCCTGCAGCTGTAGATTTGACAGCAGATTTACATTCTATGGGACAGTACATCCAGGAAGGTGAGAGACTGTTCTTTGAAACTGTGATTCAGATTGAGCAGGTAAAGAAGCCGCTGTACCTGAAGGCTGAGGAAACTGATCTGGATGGTCTGAACTATCTTGCAGGCAAGCCAATGGATTTTGCCAACAAGTCTGCTATGAACGGAACCATTCTGGCACATACAGATGGCAATGTACCAAACCTGATGGTAAAGGTACCAGAGCAGAATGCGTTCTATTTAGGACAGCTGCTGTATTTCTATGAATTTGCATGTGGTGTATCCGGATATATTCTGGGTGTTAACCCATTCAATCAGCCAGGCGTAGAAAGCTACAAGAAGAATATGTTTGCACTTCTTGGCAAGCCAGGTTATGAAGCAGAAAGAGATGCATTAATGGCACGTTTATAATTGAGAATGTATTAAATTGATACAAAATAAAAGCAGTATCTGGTTTGAACCGCCGGATACTGCTTTTATTCATGCCAATCCAAAGTTAGCCAGGTGACCTGATTGGTTTCCTGCTGTTTTTCTTAGACATCTTCCTCAATTACCTGGATTTCCAATGCATCAAAAGAAATGGATTCGATAAAATTGTCACTGTGAAACCGGGTCTTGCTGATTCTCTGAAATTCAGAGATATTGGCATCTAACCAGATAGGTACACTCAAATCAAAGGTGTAGCAGATCTGATTTAAACCTTCCAGGACTTTTTTGGTACGGGTCATGGAATCGTCATCGCTGCAGAATACAGTATCCTGAAGCATTTTATTGTTTTTCCATATTTTTCCCCACAAACGAAACATAATGTGATACCTCCCACATAGGACTGCCAGAAGGACAGATAAATTTTCTCATAAGTGGTTTTAAGTATAATGGATTTTTGGGAGGATGTAAAGAAACAAAGAAACTTTAGTGTTCCTGGCTTTTTTTCAACAGCCTTTTCAGTTCTCTCACCAGTCCCCAGAACAGCACTCCTTCTACAATACAATCTGCCATCTGCATCACCACAGAAAGTCTGGTTTCCGACAGCAGGGAAGCAGAAAATGGCTCCAAGGGAGCTACTACGCCTGTAATAGAAATCTCACCAGCCAGAGGCAGATATTTCTGCACCCCTGCACCTGGAGAAAGGGGGTAATCATGAAGATAGATCTGTCCAATGGTCTCCCGGCAGTCTAAGGCTGCATCAATGGCAATGACAAAATGCCCGGGATATTCCCTGGGGATCAGTTCCATCACCTGAGGCAGGTTTCCGGCATGGACAGGGTTTGCCAAAGTGCCAAGAACGGTACAATCAGGCAGGGCACACATAGACAGGCGATGTCCCACCAAAGGACCCAGACAGTCTCCTGTAATCCGGTCACTGCCAATGCACAGGAACAGGATAGGACCAGCGCTTTCTGGAATCAGGTGCTGCAGCTTTCTGCAGAACGCATCCGGCGCAAAACGTGTATCAGAATAAAAACCATTGTTACTACAGGAAACAGACATGGACACCTCCGATAAACAGGGGGAAAGGGGCTTCTCCTTTCCCCGCTGCGTGTTAGGATACTGATAAAAGTGTTGACCAATTTAAAAAAAGTATCCGGGGAATGACGTGTTTTATCCGTCGAAGGATTTTTTTCTTTCGACAACAGGGAATGACAGCTTATGCATGAAAAATAAGGTAACATGTACCTGCAGGAAAATGCAGAAAGTTAGGCTGTATCCGGGATGGATAACAGGCACGGTTATAAGTATGAAACGGAAGGTGAGAAAATGAATGGAACGGTAGAGGGCTGGAACGGAAGAAAACTTCCCAAAAACATCCGGCAGGTGGGAGAGACAGAAGGGCAGAACCGAATCTATCTGGAAGATTATGTGTATACCTATGTGAGAAAAGCCCTGGAAAAAAGAAGCAGCCAGGCAGTGGCAGGCTTTTTAACCGGCACCTGGGAGGACAGAAGCATTGGCAGATGTTATTTTATCAAAGGCGCCATGGTGGTAGAGGGGCTTTTAGCTGCCAAAGAGTCCGATATAGAAGGAACCCCTCTGTGGAAAAAGAACAGAGAACTGGCAGAATACTATTTTCCGGGACAGGAGTTTGTAGGGTGGTTTCTCCACAGCAGAGAAGAAGGCTTTTTTGATGAAACGGAAAAGCAGACCATGCACAGACACATGTTTTCCCAAGGGGAATCCCTTTTTTTTCAGTTTGAGGAAGAAGAAAATAAATTTTATTTTGGAAATGATGCAGGGTTGACAGAAGCCGGAGGCTTTTACATATACTATGAACGGAATGCAGATATGCAGAATTACATGCTGGATACAGGGCAGGCAGTACCGGAGGAAATTTCTCTGGATGATACAGCTATATTGCAGTACCGGAGTATTATGAAAGAGCGCAAGAAGCAGGCAGGGCATAAGCAGGAAGTGTTGTTAAAACGTGCCTGTATTGGTCTGACAGCAGCAGTGGTGTTTTTGTCCCTGTATACCTGGGGGGAGCAGCGGGCAGTCCAGTCTGAAGAAAACAAGGTGGGAGATGTGGTAGCAGCAGGTGCATCAGTAAGTACGTTGGAAAATGAAGGAGAAAGCCTGCAGGAAACAGCCAGTGTATCTGAAAGCCAGAGTCCGACAGAGAATGAGTCATCCTCTGTGATGCAGGAATCTCTTGAGACAGAGGGAACATTGGATATGACGTCTGCTGCCGGAACAGAGGGAGTATCTGATGGCCAGATTTCTTCTGGTTTAGACAGCATCCAGACAGAAACACAGCCCGGCACGGACATGACCACAGGCAGTGATGCTGCATCTGACCAGTCTGTGGCAGCGGATACCACAGTACCTGTGGAAAGTGCTGCCGCATCAGTAGCAAATGATCAGATGAACTATTATGAGGTGCAAAGGGGGGATACTCTGGTCAGTATATGCCTGACTTTTTACGGAACGACAGATGTACTGGCAGATGTATGCCAAATCAATGGAATCAGCAATCCGGCTCTTATTTACAATGGACAGAGAATTTATCTGCCTTAAAAAATATAGATGCCAGAAGAGAGATTCTGTTGTATAATAAGCATGATTGGTTGTGAAAAAGAGGAGGGACAAAAAATATACATGAAGAAAAAGAGAGGAAAAGAACAGCATATTATCTTGTTTGATGAAAGTCCTGACGGATTGAAAGAGCGGCAGGAATATGAGAAAAAGCTGCATAAGCATAAACGGAAGAACAGAATTCTGTGGATCGTGCTGATGGTGGGAATCTGCATTCTGGGTGTGGGTTATTTTGTATATGATATTGGCAGAACCTATGACAGCTACAGCGTACAGTGGGAAATCAGTCTGGAAAACAGCAATACAGAATATGTTTCCTGGGAGGATGGTATTTTGCAGTACAGCCAGAATGGTGTGTCCTGTATCAATGACAAGGGAGCAGTCGTGTGGTCTTCTGCATACAATATGAATCAGCCGGTGGCAGTGGTAAGGGGAGAATATGCCATGATCCTGGATCAGAAAGGCACGACTCTGGTAATCTGCAGCAGACAGCTGGGAGTCACCGGTACCGGTACCACTCCTTATGCCATTACCAAAGGAGACATTTCTGCGCAGGGAGTTGCAGCAGTCGTCTGCGAAAATGAGGAAGTCAGCAATATTTATTATTACAAATCTACCGGTTCCCGTCTGGATATTGAAATCAAATCTCCTATAGAACGAACCGGCTATCCTCTGGATATTGCCCTGTCTGATGATGGAAAGATGCTTATGGTTTCTTACCTGTATGTAGACAGTGGGGTGATGCAGAACAAGGTATTGTTTTATAATTTCGATGCGGATGCGGATGAATATCTGGCGGGTTCCTTCGAATATGGGGCAACAGATACTATGATACCGGAGGTAATGTTTTTGGGCAATACTCAGGCAGTGGCCATAGGAGATAACCTGATCACATTTTATACCATAAATATAAATGGACAGGAAAGAATTCCGGAAAAAAAGACCGAGTATGTCCTGGAACGGAAGGTACTTAGTGTGTTTACTGCAGACAATAGTGTAGGACTGGTGCTGTCCTCTGATGGAGAAAATATGCACAATACCGTTGTGATCTACAACGGAGCTGGGGCAGAACAGCTGAAAGTGGATATCGATCAGGATTATAATCAGGTATTATACAATGGCAGATATCTTATGCTGTATGACAATTACTCCTGTATTATGTATGACAAAAGGGGAGAAATTAAGTTCAGAAAAGATTTTGCCAATGGTATTCACAAAATGGAAACTGCTTCCGGCAGCAGGCAGTTTGTGATACAAACAGCAGAAATGTTGCAGCAGATTCAGATCAGATAATGGAAAAAATTGGAAAGTTTTTATAAAATTAAGAAATAAACATAAAATATTTTGAAAAAAAGGTGTTTTTTAAAAACATATTCTTGACAAAAACCTGAGAAAACAGTATGCTATGAATATATAGTATTTTGTATTTAAGTATGGAGGAAAACTATGAATAACTCAAAGTTAACAGAGAGAGAAGTACAAATTATGAAGTGCATCTGGGATGCAGATCATCAGCTGGCATTGTCCGAAATTCTGCAGGCTGTAAATGATCGTTTTGAGAATGATTGGAAGCCAACTACAGCTTCTACTTTCCTGAACAGACTGGTTCAGAAGGGATTCCTGAGATTAAACCGTAAGGTAAGATATTATTCTTACGAAGTATTGATTTCCCAGGAAGAGTATTTGAGAAATGAAGCAGCTTCTTTCCATCGTTTCTGGGGTAAGAACGCAGTAAAGACATTCTTAAGCGCATTATTTGATGGCGAAGTGTTGGGTGAGAATGAAGTAGCAGAACTGAAGGAGCTGTTCAATGCTCCAGCTGATAACCAGTAATCTCTTTTGCTGCCTGGTTCTGACTGTAATAACGACTATAGCGGCAGTCGCCATATGGAAGGTTCTAATAACAGTATTTGGAAAACGGAAGCAGTATGATTTGATTTATGCGTGGATGAAGATTACGCTGTTTGTCAGTATAGTACCGGTAGTATACTTGTTAGATAAAGTCGTATACGGCTGTAAAATGTTGATTGGTACAAAAAATGTGCTGGCAAAGGGATATCAGATGTGGTACATGTTCAGCGGTTCCTCCCTGACGTTTGTCGGCGGTTTTCTTGTTGCCTGGCTGATCGGTGCGGCAGCAGCTTTGTGCCGCTTCCTGTATTACAGAAGCAAACTGAATGGGATGCTGGCATTTCGGGAAAAAGTCAGAGATCAGAGGGTATTAGACCAGTTTCGGAAAATCAAAAATCAGATAGGAATGACACGTTCCATAGCATTGTATGAATGTCCTTGTATTGTTTCTCCTTTTTCAATGACCTGGAGGCAGCATGCTGTGATTATTCCAGAAGGAAGCTATACAGACAAGGAATTACAGGCCATATTTACCCATGAATTATTACACCTCAAAAATAAAGATTACCGTAAAAAACAGTGGATTACGGCAGCATGTTGCTTTCAGTGGTTTAATCCCTTGATCTGGTGGTTCTTTTGTGAGATGGATAGGTGGTGTGAGACTGCATGTGATTGTGCTGCAGTAAAGCTTCTGGAAGGTAAGATTTCTAAAAGAGGTTATTTTGTTATTTTATTGGAACTGGTTCATAAAAATGACCGCAAAAATAAAAGATTTATTTCTTCGGCATCAGACAGCAAAAAAGAATGGACAAGACGGTATTTTGCAGTACAGGAAGGACAACAGGTGAAGCATATGAAAAAAGGTACTATGGCAGTGGCAACCGTGTTATTGGCGACATTAATGAGCAGCACAGTGTATGGAGCTGGCTTGCATATGGATAATGTGAATGCACAGTATGCACTGGATACCGCGGTAGAGTATGATGAGGAATATACATCTGAATCATACGAGGAAACAGTAGAAACACTGACAGATGAGCAGATGGCAGCCATAAAGGTAGACGAAAGTACTTCTGTTTCAAATGGAGCAAGAGGACTCAGTGATCAGGAATGGGAATTAGATGCTGGAGATACTATAAGAAGTACATTTGCATACTTCACTAAGGGAGATACAGTTCGGATGGCGGGTCTGATCAGTCCTACTAATGTGGAGATGAAAATAGGACTTCTTTCCAACGCTGGTGTAATTATTTACATAGATGTAACTGATCAGTTTGCACATACTTTTACCATTCCATTCACCGGTTTGTTTGCAGTTTTTGCACAAAATATAGGAAGTGAAACGGCAACTGTGAATATCATAGTACAGTAATCAAAAGGGCTCGTGAGAGCCCTTTTTTATGCCTTTAAATACCCGGTTTTCTGCAAAAGAACAGAAGATTAGGTGGAAATCTTTCTGAATTGTGTTATACTGAATATAGATGCTTTGGGCGCAGGGAGCTGTTCGTAAGAACCACAGCCTGAAGCGTGTATTGTGAAAGGAGAAGAGGAAGTATGAAAAGCTATTGTGTAGGTGTAGATATCGGGGGCACTTCTATTAAGCTGGGTATATTTACTGGCAGAGGCAGAATGTTAGGCAAGTGGGAGATCAAGACAGACAAGTCTGATTCCGGCAGCCATATTTTAGACGATATTGCTGCCTCCATTAAGGTAAAGCTATCTGAAATGGGGATTTCATTAGAGGAAGTAAAGGGTGTAGGTATGGGCGTTCCAGGTCCTACTATGGCAGATGGATATGTGCCGGTGTGTGTAAACTTAGGCTGGAAAGCCATCAACCCTGCGGCAGTCCTCAGTGAAAAATTAGGGGGCATAACTGTAAAGTGCGGTAATGATGCCAACGTAGCTACCATGGGCGAAATGTGGAAAGGCGGCGGCAAAGGATATAAGAACGTAGTACTCCTTACCCTTGGTACAGGTGTAGGCGGTGGTGTCATCATCAATGGCAAAATGGTCGTAGGCAATAGAGGTCTGGCTGGAGAACTGGGCCATATTACAGTAAACTGTGAGGAAACGGACAGCTGTAACTGTGGCAACAAGGGCTGCTTAGAACAGTATGCGTCTGCTACTGGTGTAGTAAAAGTGACAAAGCGTATCCTGGCTGCTTCCCAAGAAGCTTCTTCCTTAAGAAATATAGAGCCTCTTACCTGTAAGGATGTGTTTGATGAGGCCAAAAAGGGAGATAAGCTGGCATTAGAAGCAGTAGAAACATTAGGTAAGTATCTGGGTATGGTACTTTCCTATCTGACACTGTCATTGGATCCTGATGTATTTGTTATTGGAGGAGGCGTATCCAGGGCAGGAGCCATTTTAACAGATGTGATAAGAAAGTACTATGAAAAGTACACTGTCATTTCCAAGGAAAAAGCACAGATCAAGCTGGCTGCTTTAGAGAATGATGCCGGTATTTACGGTGCTGCAAAGATGGCAATCAGCAGATAATTTTCATGAAGGATAGCAGCAGACTATATGGATCATGGCCTGCTGCTTTTTTGTTATATGGGAAATTCCTTTGCATTTCTTATTTCATTAGGAGCTGATTGTGAGACGCAGCAGAAGGGAGGTTGCAATGAAGTGTCCATATTGTAAGACGGAATTGCCTCAGGAGGCACAGTTTTGTTTTAGGTGTGGTCAGAAGATGGATTGGACACCTGCATCCGGAGATACAAAAGTTGTAGAAGCAGTGAGAACTGCAGCACCGAAGGGGGAACAACCCACGGAAAATACGGTGATCATTGATATTTCAGAAGAAAATTTGCTTCAGGAGCCATCCCCGGAAATTTCAGTAGAGGAAGCTTCCAGACAGGAGGCAGAAAATGTTCAGTGGCATCCCTACAAAGGAGATGAGATCGTATGGACTCCCCAGAAATTCAATTCCAATAAAACAGAAGGAGAGACTACGGTTTCAGTGGAACATCATGGGGAGCAGGTTGTTTCGGATTTAGATCAGAATGCAGAAGAAGACATATTTGAAACCCTGCCGCCAGAAGAAACCGATTCCTATGAGGAAGTTCTGCCTGCAGAGAAAGAAAAGGAACAGGGCAGAAAAAAGGTATGGGTCATTGCAGGTCTGATTGCGGGAATTGCACTGCTTGCTGCTGTGATGGGAGGCATATTTATTGCAAAAAATAGTGGTGCCAAGTATTATCAGAATGTTGCCATGGAAGATTGTACCGGAGCTGGAGGTCTTTATACTGGTTATATGAAGAAACAGCAGCCATCAGGGGAAGGAACCCTGGTATATGACAACGGCAATAAGGCATATGGCACCTGGAAAGGATCGGAACTGACGGAAGGCAGCTTTACCTGGGCAAACGGTGATTATTATGAAGGAACCTTTGCAGACATGCTGCCACAGGGACAGGGCAAGATGACCTGGAAAGACGGAAGCATCTATGAGGGAAATTGGGAAGCTGGCGTGTGCCAGGGACAAGGTAAGATGACCTATACAGACGGAAGTGTTTATGAAGGCAGCTGGGAAAATGGCTCCAGGGAAGGAGAGGGGACACTTACGCTGGCGGACAAGGTGATAAAAGGTACATTTGAGAATGATACGCTTTCTGGCACGGCACAGGTATCCTATAATGGAGGCGGTGTATACCAGGGTACCTTGAAAGATTTTCTCAGGGAGGGTGAAGGTACCATGACTTATAAGGACCATTCTGTTTATGAAGGGGAATGGGCAGATGATAAGCGGGAAGGAACCGGCACTATGACCTATGCAGACGGCAGTATTTATGAAGGAGAATGGAAGGCCGATAAGAGAAACGGAAAAGGCACCATGACCTATGAAAATGGTTCCGTTTACACTGGAGAGTGGCAAAAGGACAAGCGCCATGGAAAAGGTGAATATGTAGATGAGGACGGCCAGAAATATACAGGCACCTGGAAAAATGACCAGATGGAAAGCGTTACAGTAAAACTGGAAGATGGTGCTTCCTATGAAGGGGAAATGAAAAATGGTGTGATGTCTGGAGAAGGTGTATATACGGATGCGGATGGCAACATTTATGAAGGCACTTTTGTAAACAACACCTTGAAAGAAGGCACAGTTACCTATAAAAACGGTGACCATTATGAGGGAGAACTGAAAAACTGGCTGCCGGATGGAGAAGGTATTTTCCAGAGTGCAGACAAAAATACGTATCAAGGTACTTTTTCAGCAGGGGATCTGGAGAACGGAACTGTGGAGTATGGGGATGGCAGACATTATGAAGGTGCGTTAGAGGATATGGAGCCCAATGGAGAAGGCAGCATGACCTACAGTGACGGAAGCACTTATGAGGGAAGCTGGAGCCATGGGGTGTTCGCCGGACAGGGCAGGTATACGACCCATACAGGAGATGTTTACAATGGCCAGTGGGAAGGTGCAGATTTCCAGGGAACTGTTCAGTACAGTGATGGAAGTTCCTATGAGGGCAGGATATATCAGTTGGAAAAAACAGGTACCGGAACCACCCGTTATGCAGATGGAAGTGTATACACCGGTGAATACAAAGACAATATGTGCCATGGAACTGGTACCATGGAGTATGCTGAAGGTGACCGGTATCAGGGGGAATGGTATCACGATGAAATGAGCGGTTCTGGTGTCATGGAATATTCCAGTGGTGCAAAATATGACGGCCAGTGGTCTGAAGGCAGAAGAAGCGGCTACGGTATTTATGAATACACCAATGGAGACCGGTATGAGGGAAATTGGGAATCCGGAGAAAAATCTGGTGAGGGAACCATGTATTATGCAACCGGTGCCAGATGGGAAGGTACCTGGGTAAATGGCAGAAAATACACAGGCTGTGAATACCGCACCAACGGAGATATGATCCGGGGAACCTGGAACCAGGAAGGAAAAGCCAGCGGCATTTATGATTATTACGTAGCGGCAGAAGATGTCTGGAAGCAGGCATATATGCTGGAAAATACCTTTATGTATTTTATTTGATTACAGCCAGGAAACTTTAGACTGTGTATAAAAATGATATCCATCAGCTGTCATATATTTGCGGAGTTTCAAAACAGAAGCTCCGCAAATTTTTATGTTTTGTAAATATTTGCTAATAATTTTTCTATGACCTCCTGGTTCTCTGTGCTGTTTATATTATTTTCTAAGGAAAAATACTGAAAATTTTTAAGAAAAGGGTTTTCATTTCCAGCGAAATTGTGTTATGATATAAGAGTAACAGTCGGGAATACAGTCTGTTACTTTTGTTGATTTTCAGAAAGATTCCCGGAAGGGATGATATGAATTGGATAAATGCACCTGGATGAATACAGGGCAGAGAATTAAGAGTTAGGAAGGTATGTTCGCATGAGTCAGGCAAAGATGGATAAATATAAAGAGTACAAGAAAAATAAAAAGCAGATTTTGGCAAAGCAGAAGAAAAAAAAGATGTTAGATAAGATTCTGGTGGGTACTGTATGTGCAGTAGTAGTGATCGGACTGGTTGCAGCATTAGGTATTACTTTCCGCAATATGTACAGAGATTATGTAGAGAGTCTGCCGGATTATCAGGTATACAGCTTTGTACTGGATGATTTCAGCGGCATTATGGAAGAACCAGAAACTCAGGCTGAATAATGAATGAAATAACCACAGTCAGATGCCAAGTTTAGCAGATAAACTTGGCTATTTGTGGTATGCTGCAGTGCAAAAAAGAGGGAGACATGTCAATGGAGAATAACAGTGTACTGGTAATTGGACACCGCAATCCCGATACGGATTCCATCTGTTCGGCCATTGCTTATGCCAGATTCAAGAATCTTGTGGATGATACCCGAACATATGAGCCTAGGAGAGCCGGTGCGGTAAATGAAGAAACCCAGTTTGTGTTAAATTATTTTGGTGTAGAGGCTCCCAGATTGGTAGAGGATGTGCGTACTCAGGTATGTGACATCGAGTATCGTAAGCTGGAAGGTGTTTCCCGGGATATTTCCCTGAAGAAAGCCTGGCGTATTATGAATGAAAAAAATGCAGTTACTCTGCCTATTACCAAAAAGCACCGCTTAGAGGGACTGATTACAGTAACAGATATTGCCAGCTCCTTTATGGAGGCTTCTGAAAGCAGCATTCTTTCTACTGCCCACACCCAGTATCGGAATATTGTAGAGACACTGGAAGGCAGAATGATCATAGGAGATGAAAAAGCTTATTATACCAGTGGAAAGGTATTGGTTGCTGCTGCAAATCCGGACTTAATGGAGAATTACATAGAGAAAAACGATCTGGTAATTTTGGGAAACCGTTACGAATCCCAGTTGTGTGCCATTGAGATGGGAGCAGGCTGTATTGTAGTATGTGACGGTGCCAGCGTATCCCTGACCATCCGTAAGTTAGGGGAGGAACGTGGCTGTTCTATTATCTGTACGCCGTTTGATACCTTTACCGCAGCCAGACAGATCAATCAGAGTATGCCCATCAGCTACTTTATGCGCAGCAGAGACGGATTGCTGCTCTTTGATACAGAAGATTTTATTGATGATATCAGAGAAGTTATGGCGAAGGAACGTCATAGAGATTTCCCGATCTTAGATACAAATGGCCATTATGTAGGTATGGTATCCAGACGAAATCTGTTAGGCTCTAAAAGTAAGCAGGTAATTTTAGTGGATCACAATGAGCGTACCCAGGCTGTGAAGGGTGTGGAAAGCGCAGAGATATTAGAGATTATAGACCATCATAGATTAGGTACGGTAGAGACAGTTGGTCCGGTTTATTTCCGCAACCAACCATTGGGCTGTACGGCTACCATTGTATATCAGATGTATCAGGAGCAGGGGATAGAGATCGACCAGGTAGTGGCAGGACTTCTGTGCAGTGCCATTATTTCCGATACGCTGCTGTTCCGTTCACCTACTTGTACTCCTGTAGACAAAATGGCAGCTCTGGCATTGGCAGATATTGCAGGCATTTCTATTGAGCGGTATGCCAAGGACATGTTTACAGCAGGCAGCAATCTGAAAAATAAAACAGATGAAGAAGTATTCCATCAGGATTACAAGCGTTTTACCATAGACGAACACAAAATCGGCGTAGGGCAAATCAGTGCTATGGACGAGGAGGAACTGGCAGAATTGCAGGAGCGGCTTTTGCCTTATATAAATGAAGTCCGGCAGCGGGAAAATGTGGATATGATTTTTGTGCTGCTGACCAGCATTATTGGTGAGTGTTCCAATGTGCTTTATGTAGGCGAAGGCGCTGAAAGACTGCTGCAGGATGGTTTTGATGTTGTGGCAAAAGACGGTGTGGCTTTTGTGGCTGGTCTGGTTTCCCGTAAAAAGCAGTTTATCCCCAGATTGACACAGGCTATGCGGGAGTGATCTAAGACGGGAAGGAGATTCTATGGCAAAGGAAATCTGGAAGCCGGGTACCATGGTATATCCGGTGCCGGCAGTGATGGTGACTGCAGCAGACCATGAAGGGCATGACAATATCATTACCATAGCCTGGACTGGTACCGTATGTACTGATCCGGCTATGACTTATATTTCTGTCCGGAAAAGCCGTCATTCCTATGGGATGATAGAGGAGACGGGAGAGTTTGTGATTAATCTGACCACAAAAAGGCTGGCAAGGGCTGCGGATTACTGTGGAGTAAAGTCTGGACGTGATGTGGATAAATTTGCAGAAACAGGACTGACCAGGGCACCTGCCAGCAAAGTAAAGGTGCCGCTTATTGCAGAAAGCCCTGTAAATATTGAGTGCAGGGTGGTGCAGAAGTTAGAGATTGGTACCCATGACATGTTTCTGGCAGAGGTACTGGCTGTACAGGCAGATACTGCGTATATGGATGATACAGGACGTTTTCGTCTGTATGAGGCAGAGCCTGTTGCTTATTGCCATGGAGGATATTATGGCCTGGGAGAGCTGCTTGGTACCTTTGGCTACAGTGTAAAAAAGGCTCCGGGAAAGAGGCAGAAGCGAAAAAAACAGCAGAGCTGACTGGAGGGAAAGACATGAATGTAACATTAATTGGCATGCCGGCAGCAGGAAAAAGCGTGATCGGCGTTTTACTGGCAAAAAAACTGGGATATGATTTTGTAGATTCTGACCTGCTGATACAGAAGCGGGAAGGGAAACTGTTACGGGAGATCATCCGTGATGAAGGACTGGACCGGTTCAAAGAAATCGAAGAAGAAGTAAATGCAGGATTGCAGCTGGAACACTCTGTAATTGCGCCGGGAGGCAGTGTGATTTATGGTGAGAAGGCGATGAAGCATTTATGTGATATCAGTCTGGTGGTGTATCTGAAGGTATCTGTAGAGGAGCTGGCAGCCCGTCTGGGGGATTTGGAACTGAGAGGCGTGGTGCTTGAGGATGGCATGACCCTGAATGATCTGTATCAGGAACGCATCCCGTATTATGAGCGGTATGCCGGAGTACAGATCGATGAAGCGGGAAAGTCTCCCGAGGAAATTGTCAGTGAGATTGCAGCTCTTGTACGGAAATCCTGACAGAGCAGCATTATAGATCGAAAAACAATTGTGGGGTATCCTATGAAACAATATATAATCAAAGGTGGAAATCCACTGGTAGGAGATGTAGTCATTGCAGGAGCCAAAAATGCGGCATTGGGACTTCTGGCTGCCGCCATTATGGGCGATGAAATGGTCATTCTGGATAATATTCCGGATGTAAATGATATTAATGCACTGATTGATACCATAGAGGAATGCGGTGCAACAGTTTCCAGACTGGACAGGCACAAAGTAGCCATCAACGGTGCTACTATATTCAGTCAGACCATTGATAATGCAGTAGTAAAGAAAATGCGTGCTTCATATTATCTGCTTGGTGCCATGCTTGGAAAATATGGGCATGCCCAGGTGGCTTTGCCAGGCGGCTGTAATATTGGCAGTCGTCCTATTGACCAGCATTTGAAGGGCTTTGAAGCTTTAGGGGCGAAAGTAGATGTAAATTGGGGCATGGTTTCTGTAGATGCAAAGCAGCTGCGGGGTGCGCATATTTTCTTTGACGTGGTTTCTGTAGGTGCTACCATTAATGTCATGATGGCTGCTGCTTTGGCAGAGGGTAAGACCATTCTGGAAAACGTAGCCAAGGAGCCTCATGTAGTAGACGTAGCCAATCTTCTGAATAAAATGGGTGCCAACATCAAAGGTGCTGGTACAGATGTGATTCGGATCCAGGGTGTGCCAAAGCTTCATGGTGCAGAATATTCTGTGATTCCTGACCAGATTGAGGCAGGTACTTTTATGGTAGCAGCAGCAGCTACCATGGGAGATGTGACTGTAAAGAATGTGATTCCAAAACACTTAGAGTGCATTTCTGCAAAGCTTCGGGAAATTGGCTGTGAAGTATCTGAGTTTGACGATGCAGTACGTGTGGTCAGCAAGGGCAGATTAAAGCCATCTACTGTTAAGACACTGCCTTATCCGGGGTTCCCTACAGATATGCAGCCTCAGATCGCAGTACTTTTGGCCCTTTCCAAGGGAACCAGTATTGTAACGGAAAGTATTTTTGAAAATCGTTTTAAATATGCAGATGAACTCATTCGTATGGGTGCCAGCATTCAGGTGGAGGGCAATGTGGCAGTGATCAAAGGCGTGGAGCGTTTTACCGGTGCGCAGGTCACAGCCCCGGATTTACGCGCAGGTGCTGCGCTGGTCATTGCCGGACTGACAGCAGTGGATTATACCCATATTGATGATATCAAATATATTTTACGGGGCTATGAGGATTTTGCAGAAAAAATCCGCAGTCTGGGTGGACTGATTGCAGAGGTTGAGACAGAAGTAGAGGTAGAAAAGTTTAAGTTAAAGACCAAATGCAGCTGATCCTGCAGGCCTCAGCACAACAAAAGCATGTTGAAATAGAAAAAAGCATTGACTATATGCAGGAAACATGTTATCTTTGATACGCACATTACAATTGAATACTGCTTATTTCTCTTATTCAGAGTGATGGAGATGCATAGGATCTGTGAAGTCACGGCAACCCCTGATACAGGAAGGTGCCCACCTGAGCGAGTAATCGAACAATAAGAGGATTCGATTGAACACTTCGGTCCGCCTCTTTGTAGACGGACCTTTTTTCGTGATCAGGCAATTGCGAAACGCATACCGGACGCTTTGGGAAGTATCTGCAAGAAAGTATTTTCACGCAGGACACGCTCTCGCTTCGGTGAAAACGCAGCGGTACTAATAAATTTTGCGCCTGTGGCGCCAAATTTAAAGTGCCGGCGTTTTCAAGAGTCCTGCTTAGAAAATATTTTCTTGCAGATACTTCCCAAAGCTGATACTGAATATCGTTTTGTAATTGTCTGTTTTTCGTGATAACAGAAAGGAGATTTACATGGAAAAATATTTATTTACTTCAGAGTCTGTAACCGAAGGTCATCCGGACAAGATCTGCGATCAGATCTCCGATGCGATTTTAGATGCGATGATGGAGATCGATCCTATGTCCAGAGTCGCCTGTGAGACTTGCTGTACTACAGGTCTGGTTATGGTAATGGGTGAGATCACTACCAGCGGTTATGTGGATATCCAGAAGGTGGTCAGAGATACCATCCGTGACATTGGGTATACCCGTGCAAAGTATGGATTTGACTGTGATACCTGTGGCGTGATCGTGGCATTGGACGAGCAGTCCAGCGATATTGCAATGGGTGTGGACAAGGCATTAGAGGCTAAGACTGCACAGGAAGAGGATGCAGCCATTGAAGCCATTGGTGCAGGTGACCAGGGTATGATGTTTGGTTATGCGACCAATGAGACAGAAGAATATATGCCATATCCGATCATGCTGGCACACAAGCTGGCCCGCCGCCTGACTGAAGTACGTAAGAATGGCACTCTGCCATATCTGCGTCCGGACGGCAAGACCCAGGTCACTGTAGAATATGATGAAAACAACAACCCTATCCGCTTAGATGCAGTGGTACTCTCCACCCAGCACAGTGAGGATGTGACCCAGGAGCAGATTCATGCAGACATCCGTAAGTATGTCTTTGATGAGATCCTGCCTGCAGAGATGATCGATGCAGATACCAAGTTCTTTATCAATCCAACCGGCCGTTTCGTCATCGGCGGACCTCACGGTGACAGTGGTCTTACAGGCCGTAAGATCATCGTAGATACCTACGGCGGATATGCCCGTCACGGCGGCGGTGCATTCTCCGGTAAGGACTGCACCAAGGTAGACCGTTCTGCAGCATATGCAGCCCGCTATGTAGCCAAGAACATTGTAGCAGCAGGTCTGGCAGAACGTTGTGAGATCCAGCTGTCCTATGCCATTGGTGTAGCCAACCCAACTTCTATCATGATCGATACCGACGGCACCGGCAAGCTTTCCGAAGAACGTCTGGTAGAGATCATCCGCGAAAACTTTGATTTAAGACCAGCCGGCATCATCAAAATGCTGGATCTGCGCCGCCCGATCTACAAGCAGACTGCAGCCTATGGTCACTTTGGCCGCACTGACATCGATCTGCCTTGGGAAAGAATCGATAAGGCAGAGACCCTTCGCACATATCTGGCTTAAAGCCTGACCAACAGGTATCATTATGAGACAGCGCATACCATGCACAAACCTCCCATTGTCAGCCATCTGCTCTGACACTTGGGCATGCATGGTATGCGCTGTTGTGAATGAACTGTTTTTGGCTATCCACAACCAGGAAATTGCCCGGAGGGAGCAAACGCTGCAGGCGGAGCTGCATTTGTAAAGCAAAACTCTGAAACACGCCGGTTCTTAGGCTTTACAGGGGCTATATTCATGAAGAAGAAACAGACGACAGTTGGTTTCTTCTTCATGAATATAGCCCCTGTAAAGTCTTAGAATCCGCTGCGTGTTTCCCGAAGCGAGAGCGTGTTTTGTGTACAAATGCGGCTCCGCCTGCAGCGTTTGCTCCCTCCGGGCAATTTCCGTCCCCCAAACGTTTATCAAAATTTTAGAAATCCCAGAGATTATTTAGAGTTGCTTTTTGTTGGAATATGATATACTGTAAAGAGATGGTGAACCCCCATTGAATATTGGGAAGGAGACGATTTTCATGAAATTACGGACACGTTTGTGGATCGGATTTGCAACCGTGTTGTTTATACCCATTGTGCTGGTGACTTTGGCTTCCAGCGTATTGCTGAATTATCAGCAGTCCGTCATTGAAAATGTGTATGGTGTGAAGCTGGATGAGAATTTTTTGTCCTCAGCCCCCATACAGCTGGTTGGAAAGCGGGCATCTCAGATACAGCAGCATGTAGAAGGCCTTTTGGAGATCAATACAGAGCAGTTTAAGAATCAGCAGTTTTTGCTGAGTCTGGATCGGGAGCTTTCGGAAAAAGGCTTTAATCTGGTGGTGCGCTCAGAAGATACAGTGATCTATGCAGCGCCGGATGTACTGGATGTCCTGCAGGATCTGCCCAAATATGGAGATGTACAGGAAGAAAATACCAGCAGCCTGATTGGTGATGAGCAGCGGGTAGTGAAGCAGGTGGATTTTGTATTTGAGGAGGACAGCACGCCGGGGACCTTATTTATCATTGCAGACGGCAGTGTGGGCGTACCGGAGATCAAGCAGGCTTTTGTTGAGATCATCATCTTGATCATACTGATCCTGATTTTGACAGCCTTTATCCTGACAGGCTGGATTTCTTACTCCATAGTCCATCCGTTAAAGGAATTAAAAGTGGCTGCCAACAAGATCAAAGAGGGCAATCTGGATTTTACCATTACAGGAGATGAGCGGGACGAGATTGGACAGCTGCGGATCGCCTTTGAGGATATGCGGCGCAGGCTGCAGGAGTCTGCAGAAGCAGAGCTGGCCTATGACGCAGAAAGCAAGGAATTGATCAGCAATATTTCCCACGATCTGAAAACCCCTATCACAGCCATTAAGGGCTATGTGGAGGGTATCCGGGACGGAGTGGCAGATACACCGGAGAAAATGGAGCGGTATATTGGCACCATTTATAACAAAGCCAATGATATGGACAGGCTCATTGACGAGCTGACCTTTTACTCCAGGATCGATTCCAACCGCATCCCATACAATTTTGCCAAGATCAATGTGACCAGCTATTTTGAAGACTGTGCAGAGGAGCTGAGCATGGAGCTTTCTGCAAAAAATGTGGAATTCAACTACTCCAATTACTGTGATGCATCCATTGTGGTCATAGCAGATTCTGAGCAGATCCGCAGAGTCATCAACAACATTGTAAGCAACTCCATCAAATATTTTGACAAGCCCAAGGGCAAGATCCATATGCGGATCCTGGATGTGGGAGATTTTATCCAGGTGGAGATAGAGGACAACGGCAAGGGCATTGCCCAGAAGGATCTGCCGTATATTTTTGACCGGTTCTACCGCACGGATTCATCCAGAAATTCATCCAAGGGCGGCAGCGGCATAGGCTTGTCCATTGTCCGCAAGATCTTAGAGGAGCATGGAGGCAAGGTATGGGCTACCAGCAGAGAAGGCACCGGTACCGTGATGCATTTTGTATTAAGAAAATATCAGGAGGTAACCTAAATGAGTAGAATACTGATCATAGAGGATGAGCTGACCATTGCAGAGCTGGAAAAGGATTATTTAGAACTCAGTGGTTTTGAAGTCAACATTGAAACAGAGGGAACTGCAGGCTTAAAGGCTGCTTTGGAGCAGGATTATGACCTGCTGCTGTTAGATCTGATGCTGCCGGGAGTAGACGGCTTTGAGATCTGCAGACAGGTGAGAGAGGCCAAAAACATGCCTATCCTTATGGTGTCTGCCAAGAAGGATGATATTGACAAGATCCGCGGCCTGGGGCTTGGTGCAGATGACTACATCACCAAGCCATTCAGCCCAAGTGAGCTGGTTGCCAGAGTCAAGGCCCATCTGGCCAGATATGAACGCCTCATCGGCAGCAACGCCCAGGAAAATGATGTGATCGAGATCCGCGGTCTGAAAATCGACAAGACTGCAAGACGTGTATTTGTCAACGGAGAGGAAAAGCAGTTTACCACCAAGGAGTTTGACCTGCTGACCTTCCTGGCACAGAATCCAAACCATGTATACACCAAGGAAGAACTGTTCCGTAAGATCTGGGATATGGAATCCATCGGTGACATTGCTACGGTAACGGTGCATATTAAGAAGATTCGTGAGAAGATAGAATTTAATACCTCTAAGCCACAGTATATTGAGACGATATGGGGAGTGGGGTATCGGTTTAAGGTGTAAAGAGGATGGATAACAAGGTAAAGTTTATAATAGCCTTATAAAAGGTGCTGCCAATTGAGGTGCCCGTCAAAAGTTTGACTTTTGGGGGGCACCTCAGCCTTATGGTGACCCAAATACCTGTTACAAAGTAATAATACCGTTTTGAACAGCCATGGAAATATCCTGGTGGGTGATCAGGGAATATACTTTTGTACCATATTTTTCTTCCAGCATCCGGGAGCCAGACAATGGGCTGTCTGTTTCATCACTGCGATTCATGATTACAATAATTGCTGCAATCTGTACATCCGCCTGGGTGCGCAGCTGGGTGATGCGCTCATCAATGCCCTGTCCGGTAGTGATCACATCTGCAATGAGGATGATTTTTTCACCATCCTGTAAAGTATGTCCGCAAATTTTGCGACCTCTACGGTCAGGACATTTTCTGTCATAGCAAAAATGGGTGGTGATACCGTATTTATCATAGAGGGATACTGCAGTTGCAGCAGAAAACCCGATGCCATGGTAAGCCAGCCCCACTATGGTATCAAACTCCAGATGATTTTCCCGGATACAGTCTGCAAAAACTTCTCCGATTTTACTGATCTGCGCATTGGTAGAAAATTGTTCGGTGTCAATAAAGTAATTGGATGTAGTACCGTTTTTTAGCGTAAAATCTCCTCGGCACAAAATCTGATTTTTAGCCATAAAGTCGATAAAACGCTCTTTGTCTGTCATTACATTTAATTTGTAACCAAAAAGCTCATCAATGCTGACACCAAAATAAGTAGCAAGAATGGGAAGCATCATAATATCCGGCTGGGCTGCATCATTTTCCCACTTGGATACTGCCTGATAGGTGACCCCAAGGGTTCTGGCTAATTCCTCCTGGGTAACACCCATTGCCTTGCGAAGACATTTGATCGTAGATCCAATAGAATGCATATTTGAAATCCTCCTAAAAAGTGATAGGTCATCAGCGCTGATCGACTTAACTGCATTATAGACCAGGCAGGAGGCAAATACAATCGAAGGGGATTTGTGTTTTTCTCAACCAGTGGTTGCATGATGAATGATTGCGTATGAATCTTTGGAACATCAGGCTGATATTAGTGGAAAATTGGATGGACAGTTTCAAGTGAATCAGTATTGTAAAAAGATACGCCGTAAGAAAATCTTAACTATTTCTTTACCCCCTGTTTATGGAAAGGAATTGACAAGACCAATGGAACACTCTATAATCTACTCAAATGCGTGATGCATTTGCAAGCAGAAAGCTATTTTGGGCATCTGCGCAATATTTGAGTTAAGGAGAGTGATATTTCAGGATGGATGCATCTGACAGTGATACTGAGCAGGAAAATCAGCATGATTGGATTTTATACAGATATACATAATAAGGCATGATCTGTGTATCTTTAGGATACATGGTTCATGTCTTATGCTTATTTATGAGGGGTTTTTATAATATAGATATTTGCCAAACGATGCTTGTATCAGCTTTGTGCAGTGTCCGGTAGGGGCTTGGCAAATATCTGGAGTGAAATAAAGAAAGAGGTATTGATTTTGAAGGATTCTGTTGTGTTTTTATTATTGTTTCAGGCGGTATTGATCGGGTTAAATGCAGTCTTTGCCAGTGCAGAGATCGCAGTCCTGTCCATGAATGAGACAAAGTTGGAGCTGCTTTCCAGACAGGGTAATAAAAAGGCAAAGCGGCTTTTGAAGCTGACCAGCCAGCCTGCAAAGTTTCTTGCTACCATACAGGTTGCCATTACCTTGTCTGGTTTTTTAGGCAGTGCATTTGCTGCAGACAATTTCTCTGATGGGATCGTTGACTGGCTTGTTGGACTGGGCGTAGGCATCCCGCGGGCGACTTTAGATACCATTGCAGTGGTGCTGATCACATTGATATTGTCTTATTTTACGCTGGTATTTGGTGAACTGGTTCCAAAGCGGATCGCCATGAAAAAATCTGAGCAGCTGGCACTTGGTATCTCCGGCCTGATCAGCGCTATTTCTACACTGTTTGCACCCATCGTATGGTTTCTGTCTGTGTCTACCAATGTGGTGCTGCGCCTGTGTGGAATTGACCCAAATGAAGAAGAAGAACAGGTCAGTGAGGAGGAGATCCGCATGATGGTAGATGCAGGAAGCGAAAAAGGTACCATTGACCACGAAGAAAAAGAGTTTATCCAGAATGTATTTGAGTTTGATGATTTGACAGCAGGGGATATTGCCACACACCGTACAGATGTGACGGTACTTTGGGCAGAGGAAGGTGTAGCAGAATGGGAGCAGACCATTCTGCAAAGTCCTTATACCTGTTATCCCATCTGTGAGGAAGTGCCGGATCATGTAGTAGGTATTTTGAATACAAAGGATTACTTCCGCCTGAAATCAAAGGATTACAACAGTATCATGGAAGGCGCTGTAAAAACACCGTATTTTGTGCCTGAAACCATCCGGGCTGATGTGCTGTTCCGCAATATGAAGGAAAGCAGAAATACCCTGGCAGTGGTATTGGATGAATATGGAGGGATGGTTGGTATCGTGACCATGAAAGACCTGGTGGAAGAACTGGTAGGAGAGCTGAACAGCCCTGATGAATGCCAGATGGAGGATGAGCCCTCTGTGGAGAAGCTGGATGAGGACACCTGGGAGATAAAGGGAAATGTGATGCTCAGTGAGATCGCAGAGGCAACAGGAATCGTTTTGGACAGTGAGGAATATGATACGTTTACCGGTCTTGTGTTTGATGCTTTGGGGGTCATACCACAGGATGGCAATCAGAGCATTGATTTGGAGATCGCAGGCCTGAGGATACATATCAGCTGTATTCAGGAGCATCAGATACAGAGGGCGACGGTACAGAAGAATCATGAGTTATCTGAATGATAGGATGTTGACAAAAGTCTATCATAATATTATAATAATGATAGATAAATCTGAAAAGTCTATCAATTATGTATTCAGGAAAGGAGGGATTTGGATGCAGACGATAAAGGAAAGGAGAACAGATTTCTGTACAGAATGCAGGAAAGAAACAGAATATGAACTTCAAAAAGTAGCCAGACAGGAGATTATCCGAGAGAAAGAATATACGTTTCGATATACCACTGCTATCTGCAAAGTGTGTGGGGAAGAAATGGATATACCAGGACTGCTGGATCTGAATATCAGGGAAAGAGATACACAATTCCGTAAAGCAGAAGATATGATTACTGTGGAAGAAATCAAAAAGCTGATGGAACTGTATCATATTGGAAAAGCGCCATTGTCACTGGCGCTGGGATTTGGTGAAGTAACTATATCCAGATATTTAGACGGACAGGTACCCTCTAAGAATTATTCAGACATTATGAAAAGGGTACTGCATTCTCCAATGGATATGGCAGAACTGTTAGATCAAAACAGAGATAAG
This sequence comes from Lachnospiraceae bacterium, assembly GCA_045127535.1. Lineage (GTDB taxonomy): Bacteria > Bacillota > Clostridia > Lachnospirales > Lachnospiraceae > UBA2942. The sequence goes on from JBGVQN010000067.1 coordinate 102,601, forward strand.
ATAGGAGAAACTGCTTATAAGAAAGCCCAGACAGCTGTGAAAGAGTTAAAGGAGCTGTTTCAGGTCTCTGATAAAATGTTGATTACCATTGCATATGTATTTGAGCAGCTGCAGGAAGTAACACCTCTTGCGCTGCAAAAAATATTGTATTTTATTCAGGGGATTCATATGGTGTTATATCATAAACCCATATATACAGAAGATTGCTGTGCGTGGGTGCATGGACCAGTGTATGAAAAGGTATATACATTATTCAAAAATTTTAAATACAATCCAATTGAGGACAATCGGTTTATTGTATTGAGTGGAAAATCAAAAGAACTTGCGGATAGTGAAAAAACAGTCATTGATTTGGTGTTAAATACCTTTGGAATGTATAGTGGTAAGGTACTTGAAAAAATCACCCATCATGAAAGACCATGGATGGATGCCAGAGAAGGATGTGACGCAGGGCAATCTTCTCATGCTGTCATATCAAAGGACAGTATGAGAATGTACTTTGCAGAGGTATCAGAAAAGTATGGTGTCAGCACTGCAGAAGGACTGCATCAGTATATTCAATCAAAGTTAACCTAAGTGTAATAAGCTGATTAGCGGGGCAGCTGTTTTAGAAAGGAGACATCTGTCCTGATTTCTTTTGTCATGCGATCAAGTTTGTAAAATCGATACATGCTATGTCTGCAGTCAGATATAGGAACCCCATTGGCGTTAGGCAATGGGTAGTTCACCATCATATGGGATTTTCATATAAATCTCCCAACAATTCCTTCTGTAAATTCAAGGTTAAGTCTTGCATTTTTGATACAATACAGATATGATATAAAGAAGCAGAACTTTGCAGTCTGCTGCTACAGCTTGTTTACATCAGTTTGTTTTTGGAAAGGTGTTTTCACACCGGATTGGAGAATTGATTTTTTTATGGAGAAACAATACATACTGTTTGATCTGGATGGTACGCTGACGGATTCCATGGAGGGAATTACAAAATCGGTGCAGTATGCACTGCGTGCATTTGGAATCGAGGTAGAGGATTATCGGGAGCTGTCTTTTTTTGTAGGGCCGCCTTTGCGGGATACTTTTCAGAAATATTATCACTTTACAGAGGAGCAAACAGATGAAGCGGTACGGTTGTACCGGGAATACTATAGACCAAAGGGAATCTTTGAGAATACAGTTTATGAGGGCATTCCTGAGATGTTAGAGCATCTGTGTGATGCAGGAAAGACCCTTCTGGTGGCTACTTCAAAGCCTACAGATTTTGCAGAGCAGATCCTGGAGCATTTTGAGCTGGATCAGTATTTTGATTTTGTAGCAGGAGCTACTATGGATGAGGGCAGAACCAAAAAGGCAGATGTCATTGCATATCTGTTAGAGGAGTACCAGCTGGTAGATACTTCTGAGCTGATCATGGTGGGTGACCGCAGCCATGATGTGCTGGGCGCCAGAGAGCTTGGCATTCCAAGTGTAGGGGTGCTGTATGGATACGGCACCAAGCAGGAGCTGAAAGAAGCAGGCGCAGATTATATCGTAAGGACTGTGGCTGAGTTAGAAGAGCTTTTGTTAGAAGAAGACTGATCAGCAGAAAAGGAAAGCAGTTTTAGCTGCTTTCCTTTGTGATCATTACAGATCAGGCAATTCAAAAACGTACCAGACGCTTTGAGAAGCATCTGCTGCAGGTGCTGGAGGGAGAATATGACACCGGAAATTTTATATGAAGATTCAGATATGATTGTAGTATACAAGCCTGCCGGAATGGAGTCCCAGTCCGGCAAATCTTTTTCTATGGATCTGTGCAGCTATCTGAAAAATCAGCTGGCAGCGCAGGGTGTGAAAAATCCTTATATTGGTGTCATACACCGTCTGGACCGTATGGTAGCCGGTGTGATGGTATATGCTAAGACCAGGGAAGCTGCCGCAGATCTAAGCAGACAGGTGCAGTCGGGGCAGATACAGAAATATTATAAGGCGCTGCTGTGCGGCACCCTTTCTGAGCCGGAAGGAGAATGGACTGATCTGCTGCTGCAGGATGCCAAAAATAATTATTCAAAAGTAGTGGAGCCGGGGACTGTAGGAGCCAAAAAAGCCAGACTGACCTACCGACAGATCAGCAGGGCGGAATTGGACTGTGTGCTGAAGCAGCTGCCCCCGTATATCGTGTCTGATCTGCAGTTTGCAGAGGGGCAGGAGGACTGTGCATCTGCGCAAAGCCTGGTGACCGGTGTGGAGATCCATCTGCTGACTGGCAGACATCACCAGATTCGTGTGCAGTTTTCCCACAGAGGGCTGCCTTTGTGGGGAGATACCAAGTACAATCCTGCATTTCAGGGGAAGCGTACACCGGGTGTGGCTTTGTGCGCCTGCCGTCTGAGTTTCCAGCATCCCCGTACCGGAAAGCGGATGGAGTTTGCGCTGCCTTGACAAGAGAGAACAAACTGGGCAGTTTATAAAGTTTGCGTTACCATGACAAAAAGCAGTGAACCGGGAGATCTATGGAGTCTGCGCTGCCTTGATGAAAAGCGAAACCTTGGAATCCCATGGAGTTTTTCTTCTAGGACAAAAGGCAGCAATTACCGGGACGCAGGGTAAAAATACCAGCATAAACCTGCCTGCTTTCGCTTACACTACCTGTATCTTGATACAGTGATTATGACAGGGTGCAAACCATATGTCTGATCACAGGTATCTGCAGCAACGGGGGTGCAGGGTGGGAAGCAAGGGAAAAAGATTTTTAAAACTGGTGGGAATTATTGGAGGCGTATATCTGGCAATCAGATATTTACTGCCTTTGATAGTTCCCTTTTTGCTTGCAGCATTGCTTGCCAAATGCATCTGGCCGCCTGTCCGTTTTCTGCGGGAGAAATGGCACGTGCCGGAGACCCTGGGGGCGGTCTTGACTCTCCTTGGGGCAGGCATCCTGTTTTGTGCTGCATTTTACTGGGTGGGAAGCAGGCTGCTGCTGCAGCTGCAGTCCTTTGCAGGTCAGGTGCCTTTGTTTTTGGAGCAGCTGCGTGTGGCAGTCAGCGGTACCTGTTCGGATGTGGAGGAAGCGCTAAGCCTGCAGCCTGGCTGCATTATGGAGCAGCTGGTGATCATGGCGCAGGGGATCTGGAGCGGCATCCAGGAGGAAGCCGGGCTGTACCTGACCAAACAGCTGCTGCCGATGGCCTCCTGGTTTGTGGAGATCGGCACCCTGATCATTATTGTGATCGTAGCTGCTGTCTACTGGATCAAAGAGCGGGAGGAGATCAAAAGCTATGGAGAATTGTCCATGTTTCGCAAGGAGATCCGTCTGGTGCTTGGACACTGCAGCAGAGTGGGAGGGGCTTATCTGAAGGTGGAGCTGCTGATCATGGTGATCACAGCAGTGATCTGCGTACTGGGGCTTGCTGTGCTTGGAAACCGGTATGCCTTGCTTGCAGGAGTATGCATTGGCCTGCTGGATGCCCTGCCGTTTTTGGGGACAGGGACAGTGTTTTTCCCATGGATAGTTTATAAGCTTTTGCAGAAAGAGTTTGGCATGGCAGTGGGACTGCTGGCGCTGTATCTGGTGTGCTATTTTGTAAGAGAGGTCATGGAAAGCAGGATGCTTGGAGAGCGCATTGGCATTACTGCACTGGAAACCATGGCTTCCATGTATATTGGCTGGCAGCTCTTTGGTCTGTGGGGGCTTTTTCTGGGGCCGGTGGCATGGATCCTGATAAAGGAGATTGACAAATATTATAATGTATACTAAAATGATTTATAGCTGTGTAACCATTCAAAATCAAGGATTTTTCTGGGGTTTTGGATGGATGCAGCGTGTTTGGATCGGCAATGAAGAGGGTTAGTACATGAGGGACATCTGCAGAGAGGATGCGGCAGGTGGAAGCATCTGATGGAAGTCATGGAACCTGCCTTGGAGCCCTGTAGGTCTTTGGACCCGGAATCTTCCGAAAGTACAGCGTAGACCGGCGTTAACGGCATAGAGTGAGCTGCTTGCAGTTAACAAGGGTGGTACCGCCGAAGCTTCGGTCCCTTTTTGGGGATGCGGAGTTTTTTTATTATACTGTATAATAAAAAGCCCTTCGGGCAGGATCGTATTTAACAAGGTTGTTGGATATGTTTGAAAATCAATGAATGGCAGGGCAGTCAGGCTGCCTGCCGAAAAGGAGCGCATATGGCAAAGGAAAAGAAGATGGTTGAAGCCATCACTGCAATGGAAACAGATTTTGCACAGTGGTATACGGATGTAGTCAAGAAAGCAGAGCTGGTAGATTATGCCAGTGTAAAGGGATGTATGGTGATCAAGCCTGCAGGCTATGCCATCTGGGAAAACATCCAGAAGGAGTTAGATGCCAGATTTAAGGCAACCGGCGTAGAAAATGTATATATGCCTCTGTTTATCCCGGAAAGTCTGCTGCAGAAGGAAAAGGATCATGTAGAAGGCTTTGCACCGGAGGTGGCATGGGTGACCCATGGCGGTTTAAATGAGCTGCAGGAAAGACTGTGTGTGAGACCTACCTCTGAAACACTGTTCTGTGATTTCTGGGCAAAGGATGTACAGTCCTATCGTGACCTGCCTCGTATCTACAACCAGTGGTGTTCTGTAGTACGCTGGGAAAAGGAGACCAGACCATTCTTACGTTCCAGAGAGTTTTTATGGCAGGAGGGTCATACCCTGCATGCAACTGCTGAGGAAGCAGAGGAGAGAACCATCCAGATGTTAAACATCTATGCAGACTTCTGTGAGGAAGTGCTGGCGATCCCGGTAGTCAGAGGCCGCAAGACTGAGAATGAAAAGTTTGCAGGGGCTCTGGCAACCTATACTATCGAGTCTTTGATGCATGACGGCAAGGCGCTGCAGTCCGGTACCAGCCATAATTTTGGTGACGGATTTGCAAAGGCATTTGGCATCCAGTTTACAGATAGGGAAAACAAGCTGCAGTATCCTCATGAGACCTCCTGGGGATTCACCACCCGTATGATCGGCGCCATTATCATGGTACATGGAGACAACAGCGGTCTGGTACTGCCTCCAAGAATTGCACCAACCCAGATCATGGTAGTGCCTGTTGCACAGCATAAGGAGGGTGTATTAGACCGTGCTTACGAGTTAAAGGATGCACTGGCTGCAGCAGGACTGCGTGTGAAGATCGATGCAACCGATAAGACACCTGGCTTTAAGTTTGCAGAGCAGGAAATGCGCGGTATTCCGGTACGTATTGAGTTAGGACCAAAGGATATCGAAGCAGGACAGGCAGTCATTGTACGCCGTGATACCCGTGAAAAGATCGTAACACCATTAGAGGGTATTGAAGCCAAGGTTGCAGAGGTATTGGATACCATGCAGAAGGAAATGTTAGAGCGTGCAAGAGCCCACAGAGAGGAACACACCTATACTGTGACCAACTATGAAGAATTTGCTGAGACAGTGACCACCAAGCCTGGATTCATCAAGGCAATGTGGTGTGAAGACCTGGCATGTGAGAAGAAGGTAAAGGAAGACTTTGGTGCAACTGCACGTTGTATGCCATTTGCACAGGAGCAGCTGTCTGACAAGTGCTTCTGCTGCGGCAAGCCGGCCAAGAAGATGGTATACTGGGGCAAGGCATATTAATTTAGGAAAAATACGTGCATATCACGCATAAGATACCAGAGAACCAGACTTTGGTGCGTTTGTGAACCCACAAATGTCAGAAGAAAGCAGCATACGGAGGAACGATATGAGATGTCCCATTTGTTCTACTGAGAACGAAGAGAATGCAGTGGAATGTCTTGCCTGTGGATATTTGTTTGTAACAAAAGAAAAAGAAGAAGACAGCTGGGTAAAAGAGGCTGTTTCTGCAGAGGATACTTCCGGTATGGATGGTTACGGAAATATGGAGGGAGCCTCCTACAACATGGATGGAGAGGAACTCCCTCCGGCAGAAACCACAGACAATCAGGAAACACGGCGAAAATCTTATGAAGAAGGTACACCGGTATCTGTCATTACGGTTACAGTACCGTCTGTAGAGCAGACAACGGCAGATACGGATTATGAGCTGCAGACAGCAGAATTGTTTGAGGCTCTTCCCGAGGAGGAAGAAGAGGAACCAGAAGAGGGATCCAAAGAACGGTTTGTGAAAGCGGTTAAGGCTCCTATTACTGCCAGAGAAACAGGACTTTTGATTACAGTGACCATACTGGCCATTGCCCTGCTGGCTGTTCTGGGTTATTTCCTGGTATCAGGAAAACTGGCAGAATCTTTACATAATTTTATGGATCAGGAGGAAAGCACTGCTGCCTCTACCATGGAGGAGACTGAGTCAGAAGCAGCTTCATCTGCTGATGAAACAGAAGGCCAGGAAAGTACAGAAGAATCCACTGAGGAAACAACAGAAGAGACGACAGAATCTCCTGCAGGCGTGGAAGTAGAAGACGGAGTCATCCTGTATAACAACAGTATATTGCTGAAAGAAACGGATACTGGATATGAGGTGACGGCTTATATGGGAGATGCCATAGTAGTGATTCCAGGGGAGTATGACGGAAAGCCTGTCACCGCCATTGCAGACAATGCCTTTTCCGGATGCAGTCATGTGACTCAGATAGAAGTATCCGAAGGAGTGGTATCCATTGGAAATAATGCATTTTATGGATGCAGCAGTCTGCAGGTACTTGCGTTGCCCGATTCCCTTACATCTATTGGCGCCAGTGCATTTGATTATACAGGCTCATTTACTGTAATCTGCCATAGCGGTACTTATGCATATCAGTACTGTATGACACTGGGAATTCCGTGGGCAGAAGGTGCTGGCCTGCTGCCAGACGGCAGTGTACCGGAAAATGCACAGGTACCTCAGGCAGAAACTCCAGCAGAGACCCAGCCACAGACAGAATCTGTTCCGGAAACACTTCCAGCAACAGAGGAAACCACACCATCAACAGAAGATTCTCTTCCTGCAGAAACAGTTCCTTCTAATGAAAGTGACAATGCACAGGGAACTGCAGCAGAGCAGGAAGTCCCGGAAGGGGAAGCACAATCATAATCTGTATCATAATAGTAAAAATTTGCTGTTGCAAACTGAATCTCCTTGTGAGAAAATGTTTGCAGCAGCTTTTTTTAATGATATAAGCAGAGCAACTATCATAAAATAAGAACCAATATCAGCTTTTAAGAGTGTCTGTGGCAGTGCGTACAGCGGTTCCTGCATCCAGGGAAGCTTGCTGTGGTCTCTGCCCCAGATACGCTTGAAAGTGCTCAGGACGCTTTGAACATAGAAAGGAAAGAAAGTTTATGAGAATACCGGAAAAGGTACGGTTGATTATAGAAAGCCTGGAGGAACATGGGCATGAGGCTTATGCAGTAGGAGGATGTGTCCGGGACACTCTCCTTGGACGGGAGCCGGAGGACTGGGATATCACTACTTCTGCCAGACCGGAGCAGGTAAAGGAAATTTTTCATAGAACTGTGGATACCGGGATCCAGCATGGTACCGTAACGGTGATGTTTGGAAAAGAGGGGTTTGAGGTCACTACCTATCGGATCGACGGCAGTTACAGTGACGGCAGACATCCGGATCAGGTAGCATTTACCAGTCTGTTAAGAGAAGATTTAAGACGCAGGGATTTTACCATCAATGCCATGGCATACAATCCCAGCACTGGTATCGTGGATTTGTTTGGAGGGGAGGAAGATCTGGCACAGGGAATCATCCGTTGTGTGGGAAATGCACAGGAACGGTTTGAAGAAGATGCCCTGCGGATTTTAAGGGCAGTACGTTTTTCTGCACAGCTTGGGTTTGCCATAGAAGAAGAAACCCGCAGTGCTATCCGGCTTTTGGCCCGGAATCTGAAAAAAATCAGCAAAGAGCGTATTCAGGCAGAGATGGTCAAGCTGCTCATCAGTCCCCATCCGGAGGAACTGCGTACAGCATATGAACTGGGGATTACCAGTGTGATTTTGCCGGAGTTTGATGTGATGATGCATCAGGAGCAGCATACAAAGTTCCATTGCTATACAGTAGGAGAGCATACCATTCAGGTACTTTGCCATTCCCCGGCACAGAAAGTATTACGTCTGGCTGCCCTGTTCCATGATTTTGGCAAGCCGCAGACCCATACCACCAATGAGGCAGGGATAGATTCCTTTAAAGGGCATCCGGAAGTGAGCAGCCGCATGGCAGTAGAGCGGATGCGGGACTGGAAGTTTGATAATGATACCATCGGTGTAGTAGAAACTCTGGTCAGATATCATGACGTACGCATGGAGCCGGTGAAACGAAATGTCCGCCGCCTTATGTCTAAGGTGGGAGCCGCCTGGATGCCTTTGTTGTTTGAACTTCTTCGGGCAGATGTCAAGGGAAAGGCAGCCTGGACTGTGGAAGGCCGGCTGCAGGAAATTGATACTATGGAGCGGCTGTACCATGAAATTTTGGCAGATGCAGAGTGCTTTTCTTTAAAGCAGCTGGCAGTAGACGGCAAGCTGTTGATCCAGGTGGGTATGAAGCCAGGGAAGGCCATGGGGGAAGTACTGCAGCAGATGCTGGATTATGTCATAGAACATCCGGAGGAAAATGAGGCAGACAGGCTGCTGGAGCACTTTGCAGAGCAAATTACGCCCTGTCCGGAAATTGAATCATAACAGAAGGTAAATTAATATGAAATGGTGGAAACATTTAAAAACAATCAATCATCACCGCCGCCTGGTCCGCCAGCACTGCTTCCGGGTAGGGCTGTACCGTCAAGGACTGATGCATGATTTGTCCAAATATACGCCAGTAGAATTTCTGGTGGGGGCGAAATATTTTCAGGGAGACAAAAGTCCCAATGATGCAGAGCGCAGGGATAAAGGCTACAGCAGTGCCTGGCTTCATCACAAAGGACGCAACAAGCATCATCTGGAATACTGGATCGATTATTCTCCCGTTGCAGATCATAAAATGTGCGGCATGAAAATGCCTGTCCGGTATGTAGTGGAGATGTTTTGTGACAGAGTGGCAGCCTGCAAAATATACCATGGAGAACAGTATACAGATGCAGATGCCTATGTATATTATGAACATTCCAAAAGTCACTACATGATCCATCCGGAGACGGCAGCGCTGTTAGAGGATATGTTAAAGAAGCTGCGGGATGAGGGAGAGGATGCTGCTTTTTCCTATATCCGCAAAGAAATACTGAAAAAATAAATCAGAAAAGAGGATTCATATGTTTTTTTATGAGACCCATCTGCATACCAGCCAGGCCAGTGCATGTGCCGTTGTTACCGGTGCATATCATGCCAGACAATACAAGGCCAGAGGGTATGATGGAATTATTATTACAGATCATTTTTTTGGAGGCAATACAGCAGTGCCCCGTCACATGTCCTGGGAGGAACGGATCAATCGCTTTTGCAGCGGATATGAGGATGCCAAGGCAGAAGGAGACCGGATCGGTCTGAAGGTCTTTTTTGGCTGGGAGCAGGCATATTATGGGGAAACAGAGTTTCTGGTATATGGTCTGGATAAGGAATGGCTGCTGGCGCATCCGGAGATGGAGGACTGGACTGTGGAAGAACAGTTTGCAAGGGTGGAGGAAGCAGGCGGACTGGTGGTACAGGCTCATCCATTCCGGGATCGGTACTACATTGGGACCTTTCGGCTGTACCCCAATCATGTCCATGCCATAGAGGCAGTCAATTCCGGCAATCAGGTGCTGGATAATCAGCTTGCCATTGCGTATGCAAAGGAGTATCATCTGACCATGACCGGAGGCTCAGACTGTCACGATGGAAGTGATTTGGGAGGCGGCACCGGTTTTGAGCGGGAGCTGTATACCATAGAGGATTATGTACGGGAGGTCAAAGCAGGCAATGTTTCCTGCATTGCACCGCTGCCCCCTAAGAAAAAAGTGACCAGGAAGGATCTGGCGCTGCCGGTGAAGTTGTATTTGTAAAATGTGCGGATGGAACAGAGATTTACAGAGCTGCAAAATTTACAAATGCAGAAGTTTTACCTGATGGAAAATCGGTAGCCGTGGCTATTGATTTTCCGATGAAGCATTTACAGAAGTCAGCTTTACATATCATGTGGAATTTGAAGAAGGCAGTGACATGGAATGAGCCGACTGGTTGGATTAACCAGTTTGCAAAAATGGACAGTATTGCTGCAATAGATTTATAGAATTATCAGAGTATCTACATTGATCTCTATGATAAGTGCCGCAGGAACGATAATATGGTAGCGGGAACAACACGCAAAAAGTGCGTGTTGATGGTGTAAAGCAGCAGTTACCCATGATTTCTATCCAATGATTATGAGAGCGAGCCAACCTATCAGATGATAGCCGAAGAACCTGCTCCGTATGGAGAAAAGAAAAATACATAACAGATCAGTCAAAGGCGATCAACCTTAAAAAGTTGGTTGCCTTTGCTTTGCCTATTATGAAGGCTGCATTCAACCTCATATCATACAGCTGCGTGCAGAAGCTACGGGATATATCGAAACGGTAACATTACCTGGAAAGAAAACGTGTGAGGAAAGTATAAATTGAATAAACAATTCATACAAAACACACAAATTAATCTAAAAAATATCCAAAAAATTGCAAAAAAGTCTTGCATTTATGTGCAAAATCTGCTATTATAAAGCCATAGAAACCAGTATCTATCAAATAATCAAGCAAGGTTAAGTAAGAAAGCTAAGAAAGCTAAGAAAGCTAAGAAAGCTAAGAAAGCTAAGAAAGCTAAGAAAGCTAAGAAAGCTAAGAAAGCTAAGAAAGCTGGATACTGGTAAACCATAACGGAAGGGGTGAGTCCCATGGGTAGCAGACTTGTATTAAATGAAACATCTTATCATGGTGCAGGATGTATTAGTGAGATCGTAACAGAGGTTAAGGGACGGGGATTCCAGAAAGCATTTGTTTGCTCAGACCCAGACCTGGTTCAATTTGGAGTAACGGCTAAGGTAACAGACATTCTGGAAGATGCCGGATTGGCATATGAACTGTATTCCGATATTAAGCCGAATCCAACTATCGAAAATGTGCAGACTGGTGTGGCTGCTTATAAAGCATCAGGAGCAGATTATATGATAGCGATTGGCGGAGGATCTTCCATGGACACCGCAAAGGCTATCGGTATTATCATCAACAATCCTGAATTTGAAGATGTCCGCAGTCTGGAGGGTGTTGCACCCACAAAAAACAAGTGCGTTCCTATTATTGCAGTTCCCACAACAGCAGGTACTGCAGCAGAAGTTACTATAAATTATGTAATCACAGATGTGGAGAAAAAACGTAAATTCGTATGTGTAGATACCCATGATATCCCGGTTGTGGCAATAATCGACCCGGATATGATGTCTACGATGCCAAAGGGACTGACCGCAGCCACCGGCATGGATGCTTTGACCCATGCAATAGAAGGTTATATTACCTTGGCAGCCTGGGAAATCCCGGATATGTTCCATTTGAAAGCCATTGAAATTATCGGAAAATCATTGAGAGAAGCAGTAGCCAATACACCGGAAGGCAGAAAGGGCATGGCACTTGGCCAGTATATTGCAGGAATGGGCTTTTCAAATGTAGGACTGGGTATTGTACATTCCATGGCACACGCACTTGGAGCTGTTTATGATACACCTCATGGAGTAGCCAATGCAATTTTACTTCCTACTGTAATGGAGTACAATGCAGAAGCTACCGGTGAAAAGTACAGAGACATTGCAAAAGCAATGGGAGTAGAAGGGACAGAGTCTATGACGGTAGATGAATACCGTAAGGCTGCAGTAGATGCAGTGAGACAGCTGTCGATAGATGTAGGAATCCCACAGGATTTGAAAGCAATCGTCAAAGAAGAGGATGTACAGTTCTTAGCAGAATCTGCATATGCAGATGCGTGCAGACCAGGTAATCCAAGAGATACCAGTGTAGAAGAGATTGCAGCATTGTATCGTTCTCTTATGTAACCAGTAACGGATGTATTTGCTTTTATAAGCAGCAGCATAAAATCAGTAACCTTTCAATAACAATTGGGGAAGATTCACCATTTTCATGATGAAATCTTCCCTATATTTTATGAATTCTGTATTTTCAATTATGGAAAAATCGGTTATAATGTCAGTAGATTGGATGATGGGTCACTTTGTGCAGACCTGCCGTCCTCTTAAAAAACATATATACGGAGGTATCGTAATGTTAGTTTCTGCAAAAGAGATGTTAGATAAGGCCAGAGCTGGTCATTATGCAGTTGGACAGTTTAACATCAACAACTTAGAGTGGACAAAGTCTATTTTATTAACAGCTCAGGAGTTACAGTCTCCTGTTATCTTAGGTGTATCTGAGGGTGCAGGTAAGTACATGACTGGCTTTAAGACTGTTGCAGCTATGGTTGACGCTATGGTTGACAGCTTAGGCATCACAGTTCCTGTAGCTTTACACTTAGACCACGGCTCTTATGAAGGATGCTACAAGTGTATTGAGGCTGGTTTCTCCTCTATCATGTTTGATGGTTCCCACTATCCAATCGAAGAGAACATCGCAAAGACCACTGAGTTGATCAAGGTTTGTGCAGAAAAGGGTCTGTCCTTAGAGGCAGAGGTTGGTTCCATCGGCGGTGAAGAAGATGGTGTCATCGGTAAGGGCGAATGCGCTGATCCGGATGAGTGTAAGATGATCGCAGACCTGGGTGTAGACATGCTGGCAGCTGGTATTGGTAACATCCATGGTAAGTATCCTGCAAACTGGGAAGGCTTAAGCTTCGAAACTCTGGCAGCAGTTAAGGAAAAGGTTGGCGATATGCCACTGGTACTTCACGGCGGTACAGGTATCCCAGAGGATATGATCAAGAAGGCTATTTCTCTTGGCGTAGCAAAGATCAACGTAAATACAGAGTGCCAGCTGGCATTTGCAGCAGCTACTCGTGAGTACGTTGAGGCTGGTAAGGACTTAGAGGGCAAGGGCTTTGACCCACGTAAGCTGTTAGCTCCAGGTGCTGAAGCAATCAAGGCTACTGTTAAGGAAAAAATGGAGCTGTTTGGTTCCGTTGGTAAGGCGTGAAACTTCGATTGCCAAATGATTTAAGAGGCAGAATCAGGCTTGGTGTGCTGATCCTTTCCTGTATTGTGTTTCTGTGGGCCGGATATCAGTTGATTCAGGTCTTTATAGGGTATCATACCAGTGAACAGGAGTATGAAGATATCAGGAATGCTGTAAGAGAAACCGCACTTTCTGCATCTTCTTCAGAGTCTGATTTGGAAGGATCAGACTCTGAATCTTCTGAAATGGAGACTGAGGAAAGTATATCTCTGGGACAGGAAGAATCCGAAACGATTCTGACAGAAGAGGAAGAAACCATTCAGGGAGAATCTTCAGAAGCAGTCACAGGCGGTAATACTGGTGCGGTTGATTTTAGTGCCATTTATTTTGGAGCTTATGAAAGTCCCGGGCAGATTTATATCTCCGGTTCTGCATTGGATGTACTGGTAGAGTACCGGTATCCTATGGATTTTAATTATCTTCTCAGCATCAATTCTGAAGTAGTGGGATGGATTACTGTAGAGGGAACCAATATTGATTATCCTATGGTCCAGGCAGATGACAATGAAAAGTATCTGCGTATGACCCTTACAGGAGAATGGAACAATGCAGGCAGTATTTTCGTGGACTACCGGGTGGAACAGCCATTTGTCAGCGAAAATACCATCATTCATGGACACAATCAGAGAAACAATATGATGTTTCATGAGATTGTGAACTATGCAGATGAAAGCTATTTTAACAGCCACCAGCGTATTCTGATTTATACACCTGACGGCAGCTGCAGTACATATCAGGTGTTTGCTTTTTATAAAAGTCCAAAGACCAGTGTAACCTATGACTGCAGTTATGCAGGTACCGGAGAATATCAGCAGTATCTGAATCATATAGCAGAAAATAACTGGTATAATACCGGAGTACAGGTTACTACTGATGACCGTATTATTACCCTGTCTACCTGTTCTAATGAGTGGGATGATACCAGGTATGTAATACATGCCAAAAAAATCAGTTAGTGAGAAGCAGACTTTATTTTCTGAAGTCTGCTTTTTTTGTAAAAATTTATTTTGTATTTGATGTATAAAATCTGTTTCTGCGATGTATTAAAAATAGTACTTGATTTTTTGAGAAAAATAGGTTATCTTATTTAAGGATAGTTCATATATACGTAGTGAAGGACAAAGGAGTTCTCTTAAAGATGATTTAAGAGAACTCCTTTTTTGCTTTTTTAGGTATGAAAGTATCAATGTGGCACATTTACCACTGATAAAGCAAGGCGGTCGATGTGAGATCACAAAATTCATGAATGAGAGGATGAAACATATGAGCAATTTAGCAGAAATCTTTGGCGCAGACGTATTCAACGGTGCAACCATGAAATCTATGGTGTCTCCTGAGGTTTACGAAAAATTCGTGAAGCTGACAAAAGAAGGCGGCGCAATTACACGTGAAATTGCAGATCCAATCGCAGCCGCTATGAAAGAATGGGCAATGGGCAAGGGTGCAACTCATTTTACTCATGTATTCCAGCCATATATTATTAGTATTCATGCAGAAAAGCATGATTCCTTCTGTTCCATTCCAAATGCAGAAGGTAAGATCGAGGCAGACTTTGACGGTAAGAATCTGATGATGGGTGAGCCAGATGCTTCTTCTTTCCCATCCGGTGGATTAAGACATACTTGTGCAGCAAGAGGTTATACTGTATGGGATACCACTTCTCCTGCATATGTAAAAGAAAATATGCTTTGCATTCCTACTGCTTTCTGTTCTTATACAGGTGAGGCACTGGATACCAAGACTCCACTGCTTCGTTCCATGGATGCAGTCAACAAGCAGGGTATGCGTTTGGTAAAAATGTTTGGTAATGACACAGCTACAAAGGTAACTTCTTATGTAGGACCAGAGCAGGAATTCTTCCTTGTGGATGAAAAGCTCTGGGAGCAGAGACCTGACTTGATTTATGCAGGCCGTACCTTGTTTGGCGCAATGGCACCAAAGGGTCAGGAAATGGATGACCAGTATTTCTCCTCCATTTCTCCAAAGGTAAAGAGCTATTTAAAGGATGTCAATGAGCAGCTGTGGAAGTTAGGTGTTACTGCAAAGACTGAGCATAAGGAAGTTGCTCCTGGCCAGTATGAGGTTGCTCCAATCTTCTCTGTATCCAATGTTGCATTAGACAACAACCAGATTACCATGGATGTATTAAAGAAGACTGCTGCAAAGCATGGTCTCGTTTGTCTGCTTCATGAAAAGCCATTTGCAGGTGTAAATGGTTCCGGTAAGCACAATAACTGGTCTATCGGTGCAGATGATGGTACCAACTTCTTTAAACCAGGTGCAGAGCCTCATAAGAACAAGCTGTTCCTGTTAGTTCTGGCTTGTCTGGCACAGGCAGTAGATAAGAATGCAGTACTGTTAAGAGCAGCTGCTTCCAACGCAGGTAACGATCATAGATTAGGTGCAAATGAGGCACCGCCAGCAATCATCTCTATGTACTTAGGCGACCAGGTTGGTGACGTAGTAGACCAGATCCTGAAGAATGGTAAGGCTACTTCTTGTCTGCACAACGGTATGTTAGACCTTGGTGTCAGCACGCTGCCAGTATTAGAGAAAGACCCAACTGACAGAAACCGTACATCACCATTTGCATTTACCGGAAACAGATTCGAGTTCAGAATGGTAGCTTCCAGCAATTCTATTGGTGATGCCAATACTGTATTAAATACCATGATGGCAGATGCATTCTGTGATGCATGCGATGCATTAGAGGGTGCTGCTGATTTTGATACCGCGGTTGATCAGTACATTTATGAAACCTTAACTGCACATCAGAGAGTCATCTTTAACGGCAACGGCTATTCTGATGAATGGCAGGCAGAGGCAGAGCGCAGAGGACTGCCAAACAAGAAGACCATTGTAGATGCTCTTCCGGCATATACATATGACAGCACTGTTGAGATGTTCGAGAAGTTCCACGTACTGACCAAGGCTGAGTTAGAATCCCGTGAAGAAGTGTTAAATGAGCAGTATGCCGGTATTATCAACATTGAGGCAAAGACCATGGTGGATATGGCAGTGAAGACCATTATTCCTGCAGTCATCAACTATACCACCAAGCTTGCAACCTCTATTTCTACTGTAAAGGCTGCATGCCCTGCAGCAGATACCAGCGTACAGGAAGGTTCTCTGATCAAGATTTCCGCACTGCTTGCCGAGGCACAGGCTGCAACAGATGCACTGAGCGCAGCAATTGAGTCTGCATCTTCTAAGGAATGTGCACACTGCATGGCAAAGGCTTATCATGATGAAGTATTTGCAGCAATGACTGCACTGCGTGCTCCAGTAGATGAATTGGAAGGTCTGGTAGCTAAGGGAGCTTGGCCAATGCCTACTTATGGTGATCTGTTGTTCCTGAAATAAGAGGGGATAAGAGCAAATAGAAGATAGATGATTTTGGAGTGCCTGAGGAGGCGGTTGGCTTCCTCGGGCACTTTTGGTGTGGGGAGGAGGTGGAAAAGGGTATTAAAAAAAATCATATTTATAGCATTTTGTAGCATGAAAGTAGGTAATTGCGAAACTTATGACCAGATACTTCCCAAAGCTGGTATTGGATACAGTTTCGCAATTACCTATAGCATGAAAGAAGTAAAAGGAGTGAATATAAAATGAATGCATCTAATCAACCATCCGAAGAACTCTGGGACATCTACGACCAACACCGCCGACTCACCGGTCAGGTTCACAAGCGTGGTCTCCCCATGGAAGCAGGCCAGTACCGCCTTGCTGTCCACTTATGTATTTTTAACTCCAACAACCAGCTGCTGATCCAGCAGCGCCAGACCTGGAAAGCTGCCTGGCCTGCCATGTGGGATCTGACCGCTGCCGGTTCTGCCATTGCAGGAGAAACCAGCCAGGAAGCTGCAGAGCGTGAGACCTGGGAGGAGCTTGGGTTGAAAATCGATTTATCCGGCACCCGTCCCCATTTCACTATGAATTTTGCCCAGGGATTTGACGATTATTATTTCATAGAGCAGGATGTGGACATCGATTCCCTGACCCTGCAGGAGGAAGAAGTGCGTCAGGTCAGGTGGGTCACTGAAGAAGAACTGCTGCAGCTGCACAAAGAGGGCAAAATGATTCCGTATTATTTCCTGGACAAGCTGTTTGCCTGCAGGAAATATTATGGGGCATGGTCAGATGAAGTGGCGGCCCGGTATAACAGGCAGTATGTGGACGAACATGATGAACAACTATGATCAGATACAATGAATCATATAGGTATCCCATATTTGTAATGGTGACTAACTAGTACAATTTTGAGCGTAAATATGAAAAAGTCAGGCTTGACCATCATTGTGTTTACAAAAACGAAGACCAGTAACATCTGTTACTGGTCTTCGTTCAAGAAAGGGAGGAGTACCGATGCCAGATGCATCGGTTTATTATGAAAAAATGTATATCAAAAATAAGATGTAAGCTAAATGATTTTATGGTTATAGTATAGATAGGAATCGTGAAGAATGTTTACCCAGATTGTAAAAGGTTTTTGAAAAGAATATGAACGAAATATGAACGTAGCTTTTTCAGAAAAACTGAAAGGATTTCGTAAAGAGTTCTGAAAATTATCATAGACAAGGAAAAAAGAGGACGATATAATAAATGTATCTGTAGATTGTGAATCACAACAGGCTTTTTCCAGGGGAAGGGCTTTCAGGGAAACGGAGGAAACTATGGTTAATTATAAATGCCCAAGCTGCGGCGCCTATATGGTTTATGATGCGGCGCAAAAGTGTCTGGTATGCGATTACTGCCAGACGACCAAGAGCATTGATTCTTTTTCAGAGGAAGAACTGACGGAGATCATGCAGCCGGATGAGGCAGACGGTTCTGTGTGGGATGAGACCACTGTCAATGAGGAAACTGGTAATACGGAGATGTTCCGTCATTATATATGTAAAAACTGTGGTGCAGAGATCATGACGGATGAAAATACGGCTGCCACCCTGTGTGGTTTTTGTGGCAATCCTACACTGATTGAGGAGCGTCTCAGCGGAGAGACCAGACCGGCACAGATCATTCCTTTTGGTTTTACCAGAGAGGAAGCCATAGAGAAGTTTAAAAAGTGGACCAGAAAGGGCGCATTGACTCCAAAGATATTCCGAAGCAATGCATCTTTGGAAAAGATAACAGGAATTTATGTGCCTTACTGGATTTATGATTTTGATGTGGATGCCCAGATCGCTGCCCATACAACCAAGGTGCGCAGTGAGACAAGAGGGGATTACCGCTATACATATACAGACCATTACCAGGTAGAGCGCCGGATACAGGTGGCTTATGAAAAGATTCCGGCAGATGCGTCCAAAAAGATGCCGGATGATGTAATGGATCGTCTGGAGCCGTTTGATTACAGCAAGATGGTAAAGTTTGAGATGCCTTATCTTTCCGGATTTCAGGCAGATAAGTATGATTATACCGGCAAGGAGATCATTGAGCGTGCGTCCAGACGTGCAGGGGTATATGCAGAGGAAGCAGCACTTAGTACCATCCATGGATATTCTTCTACCAATGTGACATACCGCAACATCAAACCCCGCAATACCAAGATGTCTTATGTTATGTTTCCAACCTGGATCGTCAACTACAATTACAAGGGAGAGTCCTTTCTGGTGACTATGAATGGACAGACTGGCAAGATCGTGGGCACTCTGCCTGTGAGCAAGGGCAGAGCAGTGAGCTGGTTCATGGGGGTATTTGCAGTCAGCTTTGCAGTACTGCTGACGATTATGACGTTTTTGGGATAAATGGATTGAGGCGCAACAGGTGTCGGTGTGAACAACCAGTCTGTTGGCAGATTGGTTGAATGCCGGCAGTCAAAATAGAAAGGGAAAGCGGATGAATAGAAAAAATAAAATGGTTACGGTGCTGGCAGCCCTGCTGTTGGTGACCTCCTTGATTGGGGGAGGACTTGGGCTTTTCAACAGTGAGCCGGTATCTGCCGCAGAGGGACAGAGAGTATTTGACCAGGCAGATTTGTTTTCCGATGATGAGGAAGCCAATCTGCAGGAGAGAGTGATTGAGCTGGCAGAGGAGATCCAGATGGATGTGGCCATTGCCACGGTGGCAGATACATATTTTATGGAGACATATGAGTATGCGGAAAGCTTTTATATGGAGCAGGGAATCGGTTTTGGAGAAAACCGCAGAGGCTTTCTGTTCCTGATTGACATGGATAACCGGGAGGTCTATATTGATGAGTACAATGCCTGGGAGGAAGGCTTTGAGCTTTCTACTGCAGAGCGTGACAGCATTTTAGACCGGGTCATGGATTATATGTATGACGGAGATTATTATGGGGCCAGTACCCGCTTTGTAAAGGAGCTTCCCAAATATGTGGGAAACAGCACCAGCGGTGATGCGGATTACTGGGATGCCGTTGAAAATGGAGAGCCGGATGTTTCCTATACACCAAGTAAGCCATCCCTGGAATACCGTATACGGCAGAGCCTGCCTATGAGTATTGTTTTGGCACTGGTGATTGCAGTTATTGTAATTGTTATATTGCTTTGCAGACAAAAGACCGGCAGCAAGGCATCTGCGGTGAATTATCAAAAGGGCGATCTGCAGATCATCAGACGGAGCGACCGGTTCCAGAATACGACCGTGACCAAAACCAGGATTCACACAGAGAACCACAGCGGCGGACATGGAGGCGGACACAGCGGAGGCAGCAGCCATCATGGAGGCGGACACAGTGGAGGCGGACGCAGCTTTTAACCATACGAGAGCGTGGGGGATACAGCTGATGGCATTGTCATATACAATAGAAAGCGGCAAATACAGATGCGGCATTGCCCGTATATGGATGCAGTCCCCGGCAGGTATTGCCAGATGTTTTAAAGTGTGGTATAAAAAGAACATGCCTTTTGGCAGTGATTGGAGGAACAGATATGGAGCAGAAGAATCCTATTGTGACATTTGAAATGGAGAATGGTGATGTATTTCAGGCAGAGTTATATCCTGAGATTGCACCAAATACAGTGAACAATTTTATCAGCCTGGTAAAGAAGGGTTTTTATAACGGTGTGATCTTCCACCGTGTCATTGCAGGCTTTATGATCCAGGGCGGTGACCCACAGGGTACAGGCGTAGGCGGCCCAGGCTACAGCATTAAGGGTGAGTTTACCCAGAATGGTTTCAAGAATGATTTAAAGCATACACCAGGTGTACTGTCTATGGCAAGAACCATGATGCCAAACTCTGCAGGCAGCCAGTTCTTTATTATGCATGAGACTTCTCCACACTTAGATGGGGCATATGCCGGCTTTGGTAAGGTGATCGAGGGTATGGACGTGATCAATAAGATCGCAGCAGTGCGTACCAATTATGCAGATAAGCCATTAGAACCACAGCGTATGAAGAACGTAACAGTAGATACTTTTGGCGTAGCGTATCCGGAACCGGAAAAATGTTAATGCGTATAGAAGCTGAGCCGGGAGGCTTTCTCACTGTAACAGATGACTGTACAGAAGCCGCTCTTGCATTGCAGAGAGGGGAAGCAGTTATAGGGCTGCAGGCAGAGGATCCTTCAGGCAGCTCCCCCTGGCCGGCAGAAAGCTGGTTGGGGGTTTCTTATTTTATTACGGATCTGGAAGCTTTGGAGGATGCCTGGTATGTGGGGGAGGCTTACTGCCGCTTTCATGGGAAGCCTTTGGTCATAGAGTCAAATGCACGTTTTATACTGAGGGAAATGACAGAAGGGGATGCTTCAGGAATCCTGACATTATATAAAGATGGGCAAATCAACCAATTTCTGCCAGTTCCCGGAAAGGATGAGGCAGAAGTTCGGGAGAAGATCCGGGAGTATATCCGGTATGTGTATGGATATTATGGCTGTGGCATGTGGGTGATGACAGAGCCTGATACCGGTACTGTGATAGGCAGAGTGGGACTTGAACCAGAGACACAGCAGATACTCCAGGGAGAGGTCAGCGGCTTTTTCCTTGGGTATATGATGGGTAAGCGGTATCGCAGGCAGCATCTGGCCGAAGAAGCCTGCAGAATCGCCATTACATTTGCCTGGGAGCATCTGTATGCAGAAGAGATCTACTGCAGAATCAGCCCGGAAAATCAGCCTTCCCTGGCGCTGGCAGAGAAGCTGGGATTTGCGTGGCTGGCAGAGGAAATTTATATTC
This sequence comes from Lachnospiraceae bacterium, assembly GCA_045127535.1. Lineage (GTDB taxonomy): Bacteria > Bacillota > Clostridia > Lachnospirales > Lachnospiraceae > UBA2942. Next base: position 123,780 of record JBGVQN010000067.1, read on the forward strand.
TGAAAAATCCCAGGCTGTAAGGGGGTTATAGGAATGGGAAAAGCCCCCGGAATAAAGTGGTTGCACTTTTTAGGAAAGTCAGATATAGTATATTGTATACAAAATAGAAATCCATATGGATAGTGATTTCATTTGGGAGGTAACAGATGGATTCCATACAGTTAAATGCCATGGCAAAAATTAATTTAGGATTAGATGTCATCAGACAGAGAACCGATGGGTATCATGAGGTACGTATGATTATGCAGACCGTACATATTTACGACCGGCTGCACATTGCAAAGACAGAGACTCCGGGAATCGTACTGACCACCAGCCAGCGTTTTCTGCCGACCAATGAATCCAATTTAGCATACAAGGCAGCAAAGATTTTGATGGATGAATTTCAGATTACAGAAGGTGTGCAGATCTCCCTGCAGAAAAACATACCGGTAGCTGCCGGTATGGCAGGAGGCAGTACCGATGCTGCTGCTGTACTCATTGGTGTGAACCAACTCTTTGATTTAGGTCTGGATGCTCAGGGATTGATGGAGCGTGGTGTAACCATTGGTGCAGATGTGCCTTATTGTATTCTGGGAGGGACTGCTCTGGCAGAGGGCATTGGAGAAAAGCTGACGGTTCTGTCTGAAATGCCCCAGTGCAGCATTCTGGTGGTAAAGCCGAATATTAATGTATCTACCAAGTTTGTATATGAAAATCTTCATGCCAATGATCTGCCGGCTGAAGTGCACGCAGACATTGATACCCAGTTACAGGCATTGGAGCAGGGCAGCCTGTCCATGCTGGCTTCTGCCATGGGCAATGTACTTCAGACGGTAACAGAGCCTGCTTATCCTGTGATTACAGAACTGAAAAATGCAATGAAGGAGCAGGGAGCTATCAATTCCATGATGAGCGGCAGCGGTCCTACGGTATTTGGATTATATGAGGAGGAAGAACAGGCCAAAAAGGCTTACTGGAAGCTGAGAATGGCTTATCCGGAATTCCAGATTTTCCTGACCAGGCCCTGCGGCGGCACGGAAATTACAGCAACAGAGGAGAGATGACCAATGGTAAATCTGAAGTTAAATATGGATGAGTATCTGCCTTTGCGGGACGTTGTGTTTAAAACTCTCCGTCAGGCCATTTTAAAGGGCGAGCTGGCACCAGGTGAGCGTCTGTTAGAGGTACAGCTGGCAGATAAATTAGGTGTCAGCCGTACACCGGTAAGGGAAGCCATTCATAAGCTGGCTCAGGAAGGTCTGGTGGTACTGATTCCCCGAAAAGGAGCAGAGGTAGCCAGTATTTCTGAAAAATCCCTGCGTGATGTGTTAGAAGTGCGTCTGGCATTGGAGACACTGGCAGTGAGACTTGCCTGTGAGCGGATTACAGAGGCTGATCTGGCAGTTTTGCAGCAGGAATGTGATGCATTCCGTAAGTCCGTAGAACGGGATGAACTGTTGGATATTACCCAGAGGGATGAGGCATTCCATGATGTCATATACAATTCCACGTATAACAACAGACTGATTACCATGATTAATAACCTGCGGGAGCAGATGTACCGGTATCGTATGGAGTACATCAAGGAACGGGACATGAGAGAAACCCTGGTGAGAGAGCACTTGGAAATTATGAATGCCATTCGGGCAGGAGACAGTGAAGCTGCCCAGGATGCCATCCGCAGACATATCGACAACCAGGTGCTGACAGTGGCACAGATTATCAGAGAGCAGTAGTCTGTGGTAAAATGATCTGATCGTAAGGCGCATGGAGGCCGAGTGCTGGAATCACAGGCCGGACCATAGGCTGCAGATGGATTGTTTTACGCCACGTATCACTTGTGATACGTTTGCGCGCGTGCACTTCGGTGAAAACGCAGCAGTACTAAGACTTTGTATTTTAATAGGAGACAGAAAGCAAGCTTGTAGTCTGCTTTCTGTCTCCTATTAAAATACAAAGCCTTAGGATCGGCGTTTTGAAGAGTCCTGATTAAAAACAATCCATCTGCCGCCTGCAGCCTGGCTTCTCAAACTCGGCACCCAGCCTCTTCCTGCCTTCCCAGCAGACCATTTTGTGGCAGCTTGGGATTTGGGCGGTGAAATAGTTCTTATTTGAAAAGAGGTAAGAAAAATGGATTCGTTGGCTTTTTGTGGTTCGGTTAGGCTTGCTGTGCTTCCCGTTGGATCAGTTCCTGTACCATGGAGGTCAGGACAGTTTGCATGTAGGCACCGGAGTGTTTCTGATCTTCTTTGGAAAGGGTGGATAAGTCGATGGGCTCCCCGAACCATACTGTTACATCTGTAGCCTTTACCTTTGGAAGATGGTTCTCAAAAATATCGGCTGTATGGAGCATGGCTACCGGTACCACTGGACAGCGGGACTTTTCAGCAATTTTCATACTGCCTTCTTTAAATGGAAGCATAGGCAGTACTTCTTTTTGTCTGCTTCTGGTTCCTTCCGGATAAATCCAGATAGAGATGCCGGACTTCACCTTTTCAATACCGGTTAAAATGGTTTTCAGTCCTTTTTTGATGTCATCACGGTCTAAGAACAGACAGTGCAGGTTTTTCATCCAGGAAGACAGGATCGGATACTTTTCCATCTCCTTTTTGGAAACAAAGCCGCAGAGATCTTTCACCAGTGTATAGCCAATGACAATGTCAAAGTAGCTGCGGTGATTGCCTACAAACAGTACGGCATGGTCTGTAGGAATATTTTCTTCTCCTAAAACAGTCAGCCGGGTACCTGCAATTTTCAGACAGCCTTTGAAGAAATTGCGTGCAATGGCCAAGGATGCCCGGTCCTTTTTGCCTGCATCAAAGTGCCCTACAATCCACAGTACCACAAAGGCCATCAGACTGAGAATCAGATATAAAATAATATACAACAGTAACAGAATAAATCGAATCATAAGTTTTTCATTTCCTTTTTATCATCATATCGTCCAAAGAGCAGAGTCAGACTTTTTAAATGCTCTGCCAGAGAATAGCTTAAATGCTCCTGATGAATGCGGAAGCTCCAGTTTCCCGCTCCTACGCCAGGGGTATTCATACGGCAGTCACCGCCAAATCCCAGGGCATCTTGAATTGGGAAGATACAGTATTTTGCAATAGAAGCCATTGCAGTGCGGATAAAGTCCATATGCACCACTCTGCCGTCTGTATTCATATAACGGCGCACCTTGTCCTGGCATTCGTAACCTGCTTCAAAATACCAGCCTAGGGTGGTGTTGTTATCATGGGTACCAGTATAGCAGATGCAATTGTCTGTGGTAAAGCGATAAGGCATTAGTTCATTGTCCATAGGACTTGAGAAAGCAAACTGCAGTATTTTCATACCTGGGAAACCTTCCTTGTCACGCAGTTCTTCTACTTCTTTGGTAATGATTCCCAGATCCTCAGCCCAGATCGGCAGATCTTCCCCTAAATTTGCTTTGAGTGTCTGGAATAAATCATGTCCCGGACCTAAGCGCCATTCCCCCTCAATGGCAGTCTGAGCACCATAAGGGATGGCATAATAAGATTCAAATCCACGGAAATGATCAATACGCAGGTAGTCCACCAGCTCTAACTGCATGGCAAGACGGTCTGTCCACCAGGCATAACCAGTAGACTTATGGTACTCCCAGTCATAAAGCGGATTTCCCCAAAGCTGTCCTGTCTGGGAAAAATAATCCGGCGGCACTCCTGCTACCACAGTGGGGAAGCCTCTGGAATCTAACTGGAAGAGATTTCTGTTGGCCCATACGTCGGCACTGTCCAAAGATACAAAAATTGGAATGTCTCCTACGATCTTGATCCCATTCTCATGAGCATAGTTGAGCACATCCTTCCACTGGAGGAAGAATATGTACTGCAGGAAACTATAATAGCGCACGGAAGTTTCCAGCTTTTTTGACCACTCCTTTTTGATCTCAGGAGTAGGATCACGAAGTTCATCTTCCCAGTAGAGCCAGCTGCAGCCATTGTGGTAGTCCTTACCAGCCATGAACAGGGCATAGTCATCTAACCAGGAAGCATTTCTTACAGTAAAAGCAGCAAAGTCCTCTTTTAAAGCAGTATTGTCACTGGCTTCAAAAGCAGCAAATGCCTGATGGAATAAGTCGGTTTTGTAAGGGATGACATAACCATAGTCCACCCGGTTATTGTCAAACCAGGGCCGTCTATCCAGGACTTCCTGGGATAACAGTCCCATATCCCGCAGCTTGTCAGGACTGATGAGCAAAGGCTGTCCCGCAAAAGCAGAAAATGCCTGATAAGGAGAATCGCCAAAGCCTGTAGGGCCTAAGGGAAGGATCTGCCAGAGTGTCTGCCTGGATGCCTTTAAAAAGTCAATAAAATCATAAGCACCCTGTCCAAAATCTCCGATTCCATAAGGGGAATGAAGACAAGTAGGATGCATCAAAATACCGGAATAACGTGCTGATAAATCTGTCATAAAACCTCCTGTCACCAATAGGGCGTCAAATACCCATTTCTTAATATTAGTATAGCACATTCCCCTCTATCTGGGAAGAAAAATATTAGGATTGGATAGCGTAAATTTACTGTAGGAATTTAATAGGCAGACTGCACCTATGACTTGTGTTAAGACTAATATCTGCTTATACTATATTCACTTTTTCTTTTATTGACAAGCCATTTATTCTTATAACCCATAGATATGATCTTTA
>JBGVQN010000068.1:0-38419 GCA_045127535.1 Lachnospiraceae bacterium
AAAACAATCCACCTGCAGCCTGTCCCTAAAGCTGTCCCTCTTGAACCCACCATGCCTATCCCCCCCTTAGCACTGCTGCGTTTTTACAGAGCGGGAGCGTGGGCCGCAAACCTGTCATAGGGCACAGGGCGCAAGGGTAAATTCAGATACTACAAAATTATCCCCCCGCCTGTATAAATCTCCCTGAGGTGGAAACAATACGGATAGAAAGAACAACATTTGAGGAAAGGATGCCCGACAGAGTTCTTTCGTTCGTAATTGCAGGGTGGAAACCGGGGTACATATCTCCAGCAGCCTGCAAAGGGCAGTAAAGGGTATGAATATGAGAAATACAAAGAAGAAGATCTGGAAAGACAAAATCTTTTTGTCCATGATGTTACTGTGTCTGCTGGCTGTGGTTACGGTAGCAGCCAATGTAGTAAGCAGCCGTGATACGGAGCAGATAGAATCATCAGAGACAGAGGAAACCACCTCCATGGAGGAAAATGAAGAACAGGCTGTAAATGGTACAGAAGCGGACCAGATGGAGAATGATGGAAAAGTACTGGTACAGGAAGAAACGGATGATGAGGAAGATGCCAATGTAGTGGCTCAGAAAGAAGATGAGGAAGAAAGTGAAAATACATCTAAGGAAGACACATCAGCAGAAACCCAGGCGGATGCAGTCAGCTCTCAGATCAGCAGCAATCCTGTGCTGCAGTATGACGGAACCACAGCCATGACATGGCCTGTAGAAGGCAGTCTGCTCAGGGATTATGCAATGGATCATACAGTATATTACCAGACATTAGAGCAGTACAAAGTAAGCTCTGCTATTATCATTCAGGGAGAAGTAGGAACTCATGTAACCACACCAGCTGTGGGACTGGTACAGGAACTTGGCTGGGATGAGGAAATCGGTAATTTCCTGCGGATCAATCTGGGAAATGGTTATGAGGCTTTAATTGGACAGCTGGAAAATATTACAGTACAGCCAGGTCAGTATGTGGCTCCAGGAAACATTTTAGGAACCGTTGCACAGCCTACTAAGTACTATTCTGTAGAAGGACCAAATGTATACTTCCAGCTGAATAAGGACGGAACAGCCATTGATCCAACTGAATATCTGCAATAAGTTTTTTATATAAACGTAAAAAGGTATGGGCAGATGTATCAAGTCTGTCCCATACCTTTTTGGGTGTTTTGGATGGAAAATTGCACTATGGCATTATGTTGCCTGGCTCATGGTGCTGTTATGATAAGCCGGGTCCATGGTAACGTCTTCTCCAAACCAATCCGGAGGCACAAATGCATTGGCATCCTCCAGGGAGGTAAATTCTACTTCCGCCAGCTGCAGTCCGGCAAATTTACCGGAGAATAGATCCAGCTCTATGGTGAGAGGACTGGAAAATACATAATCCTTTGTATTGGCAGATGGATTGGCCAGGGGAATCAGATACCTGCGTTTGGTAATGACGTTGCCGTCTGCCTTAGGCAGCAGATGTGCATAGGCCTGGGGAGTGAGAGGCAGATTGTATTCCTCTCTGGCAAGTAGGCCGCCGCCTTTGTAGGTCAGATAGTAGGCATCATCCTGACGGCGGATACGTACTACCGGGTTGGTGCACAGATAGGCCTGTTCGATTTCGTGATAAGTGCAGTGAGACAGGTCAGGGAGTGTGGGAATTAAAAATTTGCGTTCGATTTCCATAGTGGGGAAGATATCCTTTCTGGTTGTGTATAATTATAGGCAATTGCCTATGTGTATAATTAGATATTTGCGAAACTGATTTTCCTACGGCTTTTAAAATATATTGCGCAGGGATGCAGCAGGTAAAAGCCTGATAAATCCAGCAGTCTGTACTGCAGGAATCAGGTATACATCAGTCCCAGACTTTGGGCAGGCAGTTCGGTATGGTGTGGTGTAAGCCACAGTCCCATCGCATAAGGTGTATTGGAAGATGACAATCCAACAGGGGGAAGATACATTCTGTTACAGGAATACTCCCTGACCAGGGCTGCTCCTGCCTGCATCAAAAGTGGTTGAGAGCCGCTGCACTGGGACAGATAAAGCGTATCTGCTTCCTGAATGCCTGCCAGTACAAAAGAGGTCTGTCCGATGGTACACTGCTTGAAAAACCCCTCATAGTGCAGATACTGCTGCAGTACCAGCTGCCGGTCTGTATCAGACTCATATAAAAGCCGGGAGGAATCAGAACTGCGTTCCATCTGCAGCAGAAATGCTTCTGGGGTACAGTCCATGAAGGATACAGCGTCAGACAGATCAGGTACACACAGCTCTGGCTGGGAGATCTGCTGCCTGCCATACCAGGATGCATAGCCCAGCCCGCGATACAGCGCAAACAGTGAAGGCTCTGCCGGGATCAGGCAGAGAAAGGCAAGACCTGCTGCTGCAGCCTGCTCTGTTACATATTGATGGAGGCGACGAAAGATCCCCTGTCCCTGCAGCGCCGGGTGAGTGCCGATGGCATAAAGATAGCCCCCTCTGTATGCCCCTGCCTGGACCGGGATCAGATAAATGGCAGCACAGATGCTGCCATCCCTGCGCCATACAAAGGTCTGCTCCGGCACAAACCGCCGGGACAGAAAATAAGCAGAGTCCTCCATTGTCTCCTGAAAACAGAGACTCCATAAATGAATCAGCTGGGGCAGCTCCTGCCTTGTGGCAGTTCCAGGCCCCTCTCGTGCGGCAGTCTGCATGTGAATTCCTTTCTATGCCTGAGCAATATAGGTAATTACGAAGTTATATTCAACATCAGCTTTGAGAAGTCTCTGTAAGAAAATATTTTCTAAGCAGGACTCTTGAAAACACCGGCACTTTAAATTTTGCACCACAGGTGCAAAATTTATTAGTACCGCTGCGTTTTCACTGAAGCGAGAGCGAGTCAAACGTATCACAAATGATACGTCGCGTGAAAATATTTTCTTACAGAGACTTCTCAAAGCGTCCGGTAATAGGTTTCTCAATTGCCTGTCTGAGCAACAGGCACTGCTGTATATTTGTCCAGAATGATGTCAGGCTGATAGGAAAGCTTTGCCCGTCTAAGGCCTGCATCACCCAAATCTTCCTCCCGGTTGACATAGGTGTATCCCTGGCAGGCGTGAAGCACAAACTGCTTGTTGATCATAGGATAAGCGCCCTGTATGTCAGGAAATGCTTTTTCAATGTGTACCACAAAGGTATCCTTGTTCAGGGGCTCTCCAATGGAGTAGGCCACGATCTGCCCATTTTGTCTGAGGCATCCTCCGATCAGGCCGATCTCCTCTAACAGAGGCAGGGTATTGCGGATGGCAAGATGCTCCTGGGAAAGCCCTTCCTCGTCATATTTACGGAAGGTCTGGAACCATTTACGATCCATGTCCATCACCTCCTGCAGGTTCTGGGCTGTGATGGGTTCATACTGCCAGTTGGGATTGTCCATAAAGCGGGCAATGTGGTTGCGCTTGCCGTGAAATTTTTTGCCGGAAAGAGTGGACAGCTTTTCCACTGTATAGAGATAATCGCTGTCCCCACGGTCTGTGTGGTAGGTAAATGCATCTGGATAGCGCTTTGTCATTTCCTGAGTCTGCTCTAAGCTCAGACCGTACAGCAGCCAGTTGGAACCCTGGCTGGCTGCATAGGCAATTAATTTGTCCAGTGCAGAATAGGGATCTGCCCCTGCCGGGAAGCTGTAAATGGTTTTATCCTCTGAGGGGTAGCGGACGCAAAAGCAGTTTTCTATGCATGCGGCTTCTGTCTGATAGACCTGCTGCCAGATCAGGTTGTTGCCAAAGCAATATTCGCAGTTCCTGGACTGGTAGGCTTCTATACAGGCAGATGCCCAGTCTTTGTCTTCCAGTGTGATCGGATGAAAAGTAATCATAAATGCCTCATTCCTGTGTAATTTTGGGACGCTTTCAAGAGGATCTGAATCTATATTGCAGCCCGGTGTAATTTCTTCACAATTCAATTGCGGTATCCTTTCATTGTTTTACGCAGGACACGCTCTCGCTTCGGTGAAAACGCAGCGGTTCTAAGTTTTTTGACCACAAATCACAGCAGTAAACAAACTGCGTTTGCTTCCTGCTGCTATTTGCAGTCAAAAACCTAAGCACCGGCATTTTCAAGAGTCCTGCTTTAAAACAATGAAAGGATACCACAATCGAATTGCGAAGCAATTGGACTGTGCCACAATGTAGATTCAGATCCTCTTGAAAGCTGAGACCGCAAATAAGTTCGTGATCATGTTATAGTATAGCACAAGATTGAAAAAATACAGTGCCTTTGGAAAAATAATCATGAAATGTATAGGGAGAAATACACAGGGAATCTGGGAGCAGGGTGCTTGTAAGGGCATGGGTTTTGTGGTAAACTGCAGAAAGAGATTGTGATGAAGGTCAGGGACGGACAGGCTGACTGTCTGGGAGTGCCCGGAAATGGAGGAATTTATGGTATATGCATTTTTAGCAACAGGTCTGGAAGAAGTGGAATGTCTGGCAGTGGTGGATATTTTGCGCAGAGGCGGGATCAAGGTCAAGCTGGTTTCTGTGACAGGTGAGAAGCTGGTGACCGGTTCTCATAAGATCACCATGGAGGCAGATGCATTGATCCAGGAGGTGGATGTGTCTGAGGCAGAGCTGCTGTTTTTACCGGGCGGCATACCAGGAACTCCAAATCTGGCAGCATGTGATACATTGTGTACCTGGTTAAAGGAGTTTGCAGCAGAGGGCAAGGGACTGGCTGCCATTTGTGCAGCACCAAGCGTGTTTGGTCAGCTGGGACTGCTGGAGGGAAAGCGTGCCACCTGTTATCCGGGCTTTGAAGATCAGCTGCTGGGAGCAACTGTTGTGGGAGACGGTGTAGTGACCGATGGCAATATTACCACTGCAAGAGGTCTGGGATATGCCATTGATCTGGGTCTGGAACTGGTTAGGAGATTGGCAGGAGCCACAAAGGCACAGGCCATTCAGGATGCCATCCAGTATAATTATCAGTAAAATATAGGATGGTACAGAAGAAACATATGAATATATTGATTATTGACGGTCAGGGCGGCGGCATGGGGCGGCAGCTGACGGAGAGCATCAAGAAGGCTTTCCCTGCTGTGACCATTACAGCAGTAGGCACCAATGCGCTGGCTACCCAGGCCATGCTGAAAGCAGGTGCAGATTATGGAGCCACCGGAGAAAATGCAGTGATCGTAGGGTGCAGAAATGCAGATGTGATCCTGGGGCCTTTTGGCATTGTCATTGCAGATTCCCTGTGGGGAGAGATCACTCCTGCCATGGCAGTGGCAGTAGGTCAGAGTCGGGCAGTGCGCATACTGCTGCCGGTGAATCAATGCAACAACCTGATCGCAGGTGTGGAGGATGTATCCGTAGGAAAGCTGATTCAAAGCAGCGTGGAAAAAGTCCGCAGGCTCCTGGAAGAAAGCAATCAGTAGGACAATCCTCAAACGCAATCGATCAAACATCAGACAGCTCCCTGCTGCAAAACACGTTACCGGACGCTTTGTGAAGTGTTTGTCAGAAAATATTTTCACGCAACGTATCATTCATGATACGTTTGCATGCTTTTGCTTCGGTAAAAACGCAGCGGTACTAGGGTATCTGGCAGACAAATGCATCAGTAAACAAGTTTCCTGCTACATGTGCCTGCCAGACACCTAAGGACCGGCGTTTTTAAGAGCCTGCTTAGAAAATATTTTCTGACAGACACTTCACAAAGCTGGTCGTGAATTAGTTTTGCAATTGCCAAAAGCATAGATGAGTCAGGACGACCTGACCCGGGAGGCCGAAGCCTCCTAAAGCAGAGAATAAGGCACAGGGATCACTGTAAAATAATTGTGGATGACACTCCCGGAAAAAGATGGGGGCTGTGGATAACTTCCCGGAGGCAACCACGGGTATCAAATGGTGCAAGTAGAAAAACGGTCAGGAAGGCTGTTGTACTTATCTGTAGATGGGCACAGCAGTCTTTTTGTTGTCTTATACCACGTTTTGTAGTTTGTTACCAGGTAATTGCGAAACAGTATTCAATACTAGCTTTGGAAAGTAGCTGTCAGAAAATGTTTTCTAAGCAGGACTCTTGAAAACGCCGGCACTTTAAATTTTGCACCACAGGTGCAAAATTTATTAGTGCTGCTGCGTTTTCACCGAAGCGAGAGCGCGTCAAACGTATCAATGATACGTCGCGTGAAAATATTTTCTGACAGTTACTTTTCAAAGCGTTCGTTCATGTGTTTCGTAATTGCCTGGGTTTACAGCAGAAGCAAAGGAGGTGAGAGCCATGGAAGCAGTAAAGGGCAGTGGGATTTATTTTTGTTATGAGGAGGAAGGCGGTGCTTTTGTGCTGGAGCAGATTGATCTGCAGATTCAAAAGGGGGAATTTGTGGCCATATTAGGGCACAACGGCTGTGGGAAATCCACTCTGGTCAAGCATTTCAATGGACTGGTGCCCCTGCAGCAGGGAGAACTGGAAGTGTTTGGCATGGATGCAGCAGAGGAACAGCATATCCCCCAATTGCGCCGCAGCTGTGGAATGGTCTTTCAGAATCCGGACAATCAGTTTGTTTCTTCTATTATAAAAGAGGACATTGCCTTTGGGCTGGAAAATTATGATACGCCGGTGGGGGAGATCCCCGGACGGGTAGAGGCGGCTCTTGCCCTGACAGGGATGGAAGGATTTGCAGAGCGTTCGCCTCATACCCTTTCAGGGGGACAAAAACAGCGCATTGCACTGGCAGGGGTACTGGCGCTGGAGCCGGAGATGATCGTATTTGACGAGGCCACCTCCATGCTGGATGCCGGAGGGCGCAGGGAGGTACTGGAGATCATGGAAAAACTGCACAGGCTGGGGAAAACCATTGTGATGATCACCCATTCGGTGGAAGAAGCAGTCCATGCAGACCGGGTATTGTTGATGGATCAGGGAAGGATCATTGGAGATGGGATGCCCCAGGAGATCCTGACCTGCAGTGAACTGCTGCAGCAGGCGCAGCTGATACCGCCCCTGCCGGTGCGCCTGTATGAAGATCTGAAACAGAGGGGGATCGTCCTTGGCAGCTGCCCTCTGACAAAAGAAGCATTGGTGGAGGAACTATGTCGATTGTATTAAAACAGGTATCGTATACCTATGAAACATACCCTGCCCAAAAGACAGAGGCCTTGCAGCGCATCAGCCTTACCATAGAGGACGGTGCATTTGTAGGGATCATGGGGCATACAGGCTGCGGCAAATCCACCCTGATGCAGCTGATGGCAGGGCTTTTGAAGCCTGGAGAGGGGGCTGTGTATATAGACGGCAAAGACATCAACGAGCCCTCCTATGACCGCAGGCTTCTCAGGGAAACAGTAGGGGTGGTATTTCAGCACCCGGAATACCAGCTGTTTGAAACCACAGTGAAAAAGGATGTGGCCTTTGGCCTGAAATACAGTGGTCTGAGTAAAGCTGAAAAAAGGGAGCGGGTAAAAGAGGCTCTGGAGCTTGTGGGGCTGGATGTGGAACGCATTGGAGCAGAATCCCCCTTATCCCTTTCCGGCGGAGAAAAACGGCGGGTAGCCATTGCAGGGGTGCTGGTGACCAGACCACGGATATTGATCCTGGATGAACCTATGGCAGGACTGGACGCAGGCAGCAGAGAGCAGTTTCTTAGGTTGGCGGCACAGTTCAACCGCAGGGGCGTGACCATTTTAATGGTTTCTCACAACGCAGACAGCCTTTGCCAATATGCTCACCGGATCCTGGTACTGGAGCAGGGACGTCTGGTTTTGGATGGAACGCCCAGAGAAGTTTTTCAGGACACTGCTTTGACTGCAAGGCTTGGCATCGGCACCAGCCAGTCAAGAGAGATGGCAGAGCTGCTGATCAAAAGAGACATTCCTCTGTCTGGGTATATTGTAAAGTATGAAGAATTGCTGGAAGAACTGGAGAGAGTCTTCAAAAAACGGATGTTTCAAAGAAAACAGAACGAAGTCTTGCGGTCAGCAGGATCGGGAACTGTAAGTGAAAAGAATTCAAGAGAAAAAGAATCAGGTGAAACCCTGCCGCTAACTGAATTAACAGTAGTAAGGGACAAGCGTGCTATCAAAAAAGAACCGGGTGAAGCTTTGCGGTCAGCCGACTTAAAAGTCGCAAATGGCAGGAATCCTGTGGAAAAAGAACAGCATAAAGAATCAACAGGAGGATCCGTATGCAGATAGGCATTTATATACCAGGCAGCTCCCTGCTGCACCGGATGCATGGTGCCGGAAAGCTGATCTGCTTTTTCCTGCTGTTGGCAGCAGTGATTATGACAGACTCCCTGTGGGGATATCTCCTGATGATAGGCTGTACAGTAGCCATCATCAAGCTTGCTGGTCTGCCCATGAAGGAGGCGGTCAGGCCGGTGGCAGGCTTAAAGCTGTTTTGGCTCCTGATTTTTGTGATGAACGCAGTGTTTTTCGAGGGTGAACAGGTGCTGTGGTCCTGGTGGATCCTGCATATCTCAGCAGATGGTATGATACAGGGCGCAAATGTGGTGCTGCGTGTTATGCTGCTGATGGTTCTGGCAAATATCCTGACCCTGGTCACTGCTCCCATAGAACTGACAGGCGCCATGGAAATATTGCTCCGCCCCCTGGGACTGCTTGGTATCCCGGTGGGGGAGGTAGCAATGATTTTAAGCGTTGCCATGCAGTTTATCCCGGTCTTGACAGAAGAAGCAGCCATGATTCAAAAAGCCCAGACCGCCAGAGGCGCCAGATTTGAAAGCAGACACCTGCACGACCGGGCAGCCAGCATCCTGCCCCTGGCAGTGCCCATCTTTCTTGCAGCCTTCCGTCGTGCCGACGAACTCTCCATCGCCATGGAAGCCCGAGGCTACTGCAGAACCAAAGGAAGAACCAGCAGAGTGCAGGTTCCCTTTGGATACAAAGACACAGCCGCACTGCTCATATGCGCAGGCATCTGTCTGATACAATTTTTCTTATAGAACGCAGCCGCACGATACCCCAAGGAATCTGCATCAGACAAGTCATGCTGCAGAAAAGCAATAACACTCGTGATACACAAAAGCTCCTGCATGATACAGGCCTGGCACCAGAAGCCATCAGCATTAATAATAGTGAAAGAAACCAGTATCATACAAGTTTTGACCGAAACAACAAACTATATACAAACCATTACCAACCAACATGTAATATCAGCTTTTGGAAGTCACTGTCAGAATATATTTTTTAAGCAGGACTCTTGAAAACGCCGGTCCTTTAAATTTTGCACCACAGGTGCAAAATTTATTAGTACCGCTGCGTTTTCACCGAAGCGAGAGCGTGTCAAACGTATCATGAATGATACGTTGCGTAAAAATATATTCTGACAGTGACTTCCAAAAGCGTCCGATCAGAACAGGAGGAAATTATGAAAAAAATGTCTGATACGAAAAAGTCCATGCTGGCAGCCACATCCATTGCCTTATGTGTAGTCCTGCCCATGGTATTTCATGCGATCCCCAACTCCGGCAGCATCCTGTGCCCCATGCACATCCCGGTGCTGCTATGCGGATTGATCTGCGGATGGCCCTATGGACTGCTTTGCGGCATTGCAGGGACTGCCCTTTCCAGTATGCTGACCCAGATGCCCCCGGCGGCCTATCTGCCGGATATGATGGTGGAGCTGTCGATCTATGGAAGCGTTTCCGGCGCCATGATGCAGAAGGTACATACAGGAAAGCTGCAGGGGGATCTGTACATCAGCCTTGTGGTCAGCATGCTTGCAGGCAGGGTGGCAGCAGGCATTGTAAAGGCATTGCTCTTTGCAGCAGGGGAATATTCTGTGGCAGTATGGGCAGTCAGCTATTTTGTCACTGCATGGCCCGGTATCGTCATCCAGCTGGTGCTGATCCCTGCCATCGTGATTGCCCTGGAGCATGCAAGGCTGATTCCCAAACGATATTCCAAAGGTGTGTGAGGTGGAGCATATGACATTTCGTGATCATTTGAGAGAACAACTGCAAAAGCATCCTGTGATGCAGCCTCAGGATGTGGTGAAATTATGTTATCAGGCTGCCTTTGGCGCAGAGCATTTATTAACGGATCCAGACAGGGCCAAAGCATATTTTGACCAGGAATACGCTTTGGTGGAAGCAAAAGACATGCCCCTGTATGAGTGGATCTCCCCACAGGTATGCCGGATGAATCTGTGTGCCTGGAAACAGACCGGCATGCCTGCAGAGTGGCTGTGGCGTATGTTTGCAGATACAGCAAGTGTTGCTGGGGGCAGTAAAGAGGTGTTCCTGGAATATCTGAAAGAGGCACAGCTGGCTGTGGAGCAGGGGGAGACTGAATTTTCCCCGGAGCAGTGGAATACCTATTTGGTACAGTACCAAGAGGCTGGTATGCCCTCTGTCCATCACAGCCAGACATATCGGGATGCAGAGCAGCCGGCGTATCGAATCGTGAGGGGAGACTATGTAAGCATCGTACCTGTTTTGCAGCAGGCAGCAGCCATCATGGAAAAATGTTTGGAATCGCAGCGGGCAATGGTCATTGCCATCGATGGTCGTGCAGCAGCAGGAAAAACCACCATGTGCCGGCTGTTAGAGAGGATTTTGGAAGCCGGAGTGGTGCATATGGATGATTTCTTTCTGCCTCCGTCCCTGAGGACAGACAGCCGCTTTGCAGAGCCGGGAGGAAATGTCCATTATGAGCGCTTTGCACAGGAGGTGCTGCCCTTTGTGGGACAGGCAGAGGCATTTGCTTATCAGATCTTTGACTGCGCTGCTATGGAGTATCATGGGTGCAGAGAGGTAAAAGCATCCCTCTGGCGTGTGGTGGAAGGTTCCTACAGCCTGCACCCGGTATTTGGGGAGTATGCAGATGTAAAGGTGTTTCTGGATGTGGATGCAGAGGAACAGCACAGGCGCATCGTGGCACGAAATGGGGAGGCTATGGCAAAGATATTTGCCCATCGCTGGATTCCTTTGGAGGAAGCCTATTTTGAACAATGGGGTGTGAAAGAGAAAGCAGATATTGTAATGGGCACAGTAGCGGATGCAGGTTTTGCTTCGGCCTAAACGGAAGAAAAGAAAGTACCTGAATCAAATGCTTTGTTTTACAAAGCAAATGTTGAAAAGAAAAGTATAAAATTTTTAAAAATAGTATGGTAATTTAGACATGTTTATGCTATAGTAGTACATTGCAGGTGATTATGCACCTGTGCATCTAAGAAAAGGCCATTGTTCAATCAGACAATGGAGGACCATGCGATTAGTTATGATGGAGGAAAAACATGAGCGCAAAAATCGAGAGCTTAGAAAAGAGCGTAGCAAAGTTGACCATAGAGGTATCTCCTGAGGCATTCGAAGCAGCAGTGCAGAAAGTATACCTGAAGCAGAGAGGCAAGATTCAGATCCAGGGCTTCCGTAAGGGCAAGGCTCCAAGAGCAATGATTGAAAAGATTTACGGTGCTGGTATTTTCTATGAAGATGCAGTGAATGAAGTACTGCCAGAGGCATATGCAAAGGCAATCGAAGAGACTGGTATTGAGCCAGCCAGCAGACCAGAAATTGATGTAACACAGATTGGCAAGGGACAGGCTCTGATCATTACAGCAGAGGTTGCAGTAAAGCCTGTTGTAACTTTAGGCCAGTACAAGGATTTAGAGTATACCCAGGAGCCAGTTGCAATCACTGACGAAGAGGTAGAGGAAGAGTTAAAGAAAGTACAGGAGCAGAATTCCCGTATGGTAACTGTTGAGGACAGAGCTGTACAGGAAGGCGATACTGCAGTAATCGACTTTGAAGGCTTTAAGGATGGTGTTGCATTCGAGGGCGGCAAGGGCGAGAACTATGAGCTGGTAATCGGTTCCCACTCCTTTATCGATACATTTGAAGACCAGCTGATCGGTAAGATGACTGGTGATGAGGTTGAGGTAAACGTAACCTTCCCAGAACAGTATCAGGCAGAGGACTTAGCTGGACAGCCTGCAATGTTCAAGGTTAAGATCAACGCAATCAAGTACAAGGAACTGCCAGAGTTAGATGATGATTTTGCAAGTGACGTATCTGATTACGATACTTTTGCAGAGTACAAGGAAAGCTTAAAGGCAAGCCTGTTAGAGAAGAAGGAAGCAGAAGCTGCAGCAGCAAAGAAGGATGCAGTGGTAGAGATGGCAGTTGAAAATGCAACCATGGACGTAGCAGACGCTATGGTAACTGATGAGGCAGAGCGCCAGATCGACGAGTTTGCACAGAGAATCAGCATGCAGGGTCTTTCTTTCGATCAGTATCTGCAGTACACAGGTTCCACTAAGGAGAAATTAGTTGAGCAGGCAAAGGAAGGTGCTTTAAAGAACATCCGTACCCGCGCCGTATTAGAGGCTGTTGCAGTTGTAGAAGGTTTAGAAGCAACTGAGGAAGAATTAGAAAACGAATTTGCAGAGATGGCTCGTATGTATCAGATGCCAGTAGAGGATATTAAGAATTACTTAGCTGGACAGACAGATGCAATCAAGAAGGAAATCGTAATCAAGAAGGCTGCGGATGTAATTGCAGACAACACAAAATAATGCAGTAATTGCATAAGTCATACAGCACCGCAGAAAAGAGTACGGCACACGGCTTTTGCCGTGTGCCGTAATGCTATAAAATATGAGTATGCGTGCCGCATTTGCGGCAGAAAAGGAGGACACGTATGGCATTAGTACCTTATGTAATTGAACAGACCAATCATGGAGAGCGTTCCTATGACATTTATTCCCGCCTGTTAAAGGAGAGAATCATTTTCTTAGGAGAAGAAGTAACGGATGCAGCTGCCAGTGTAATCGTGGCAGAACTGCTGTTTTTAGAATCAGAAGATCCCAATAAGGACATCCATCTGTACATCAACAGCCCAGGTGGTTCTGTAACTGCAGGTATGGCAATTTATGATACCATGCAGTACATCAAGTGTGATGTTTCCACCATCTGTATCGGTATGGCAGCCAGCATGGGTGCATTCCTGTTAGCAGGCGGTGCCAAGGGCAAGCGTTATGCTCTGCCAAATGCGGAGATCATGATTCACCAGCCATCCGGCGGTGCCCAGGGTCAGGCTACTGACATTAAGATCGTAGCAGACCGCATCATTGAGACACGTAAGAAATTAAATGAACTTCTTGCTGCCAACACAGGACAGCCGCTGTCCGTAGTAGAGGCTGACACAGAGCGTGACCACTACATGACCGCCGAAGAAGCCAAGGCTTACGGCCTCATCGACAACGTGATCACCAAGGCGGTACAGTAAATTTTATCAGGCGGTGCGTAATTTTGTAGTACCTGACTTCCCCCAGACAGTGTCATATGGTTTGTGGGGCACGCTCGCGCTCTGGAAAAACGCAGCGGTGCTAAGGCTTGGGAGAATGTAAGACAACAGGAAGCATACTTTGTCTGCTTCCTGCTGTCTTACATTCTCCCAAGCCTAAGTACCGGCGTTTTTCACGGCCCCCCAAACCATATGACACTGCCTGGGGGAATTTAGGTACTACAAAATTATTTGACATTGCTGAAATTGTCTGGAGGAATGTGCGGCTGCTGAGAGTGAGTGGATCGCTGCTGAGAGGGATTGAATTGCTTGAGGTAGCGGAAATGGCTGCTGAGAAATATTTGTCGCTTGATACAGCAAGAGGTTTCTGGTGAACAGTTTACCTTGTTTGTGGCAGCAATGACAGGATCAGTGTGAGTTTCAGGCTCATAACAATAGAACTTTACAAAGCATAGTGCTGATGGTAACTCTGATGGAACTGTGCAGGAAGATTGCTTTGAATCGCCAGGCGGCAGGTGATGGGGATGAGTGCCTGTGGTTTATGGTGATGGGAGCAGGGGAATGTAGATGGAGGAGATACAGGAGCAAGGGAAGTGTCCTGTGTCCAATGTAAGGGATTGGATAGGGAAACACATTGTGACAAGGGGATTCAGTTTGGTGTGCCCAGTAGGTGAGGTCTGGACGCAAGCCCTCATGCATCAAATCAAACGTAAAGGAAGCATACTTTCTATACGATAGGAATGAGGCATTGTCCAGAGTGTACACCCAGGCAAAACACAAGCAGACTGAAACAGATTTAGAATAATAAACACGTTGGCATAACCTGACACTAAATGAGGGAGGACAGGCGATAGTTGTGTGGAGTTCTCCAAAGCCAGGTGTCTGACAGAACAAATCCATTCCCCTGGCAGACACCGTCCGGGTATCCAACAGATCCAACAAATTGCAAATCGCGCATCCAAGCGCAGAAAGAGGTTAAGTATGGCTGGAAAAAACGATGAATACCGCTGTTCCTTTTGTGGGAAGCCTGCCAGTCAGGTGAGAAAGCTGATTGCAGGAAATAAAGGTACCTACATCTGTGATTCCTGTGTGGAGCTTTGTACAGATATTATTGAGGAAGAACTGGGGGCTGCGCCGTCTGATTTTGAGATCAATCTGTTAAAACCCATGGAAATTAAGGCCTATCTGGATGATTATGTAGTTGGACAGGAGGAAGCCAAGAAGGTACTGTCTGTAGCGGTTTACAACCATTATAAGAAGATCCTTTATGGAGGAAGCTCTGATGTGGAAATACAAAAGAGCAACATCCTGATGCTTGGTCCTACAGGCTCCGGCAAGACATTTCTGGCACAGTCCTTGGCCAGAATGCTCAACGTGCCATTTGCCATTGCAGATGCCACCACACTGACTGAGGCCGGTTATGTAGGTGAGGATGTAGAAAACATTCTGTTAAAGCTGATCCAGGCAGCAGATTATGATATAGAAAAAGCAGAGTATGGCATTGTCTATATTGATGAGATAGATAAAATCACCAAGAAGTCTGAAAATGTATCCATTACCCGTGATGTATCCGGTGAGGGCGTACAGCAGGCGTTGTTAAAGATCTTAGAGGGTACAGTAGCCAGCGTACCGCCTCAGGGTGGCAGAAAGCATCCCCATCAGGAGCTGCTGCAGATCGATACCACCAATATTTTATTTATCTGCGGCGGTGCATTTGACGGGCTGGAAAAGATCGTCAGCAAGCGTGTAGGAGGTACCAAGACCATGGGCTTTGGAGCCGATGTCAAGACGCCTGTAGAGGACAGCGCCAACATTGGAGAGCTGTTAAAGCAGGTAATGCCTCAGGATCTGACCAAGTTTGGACTGATCCCGGAGCTGATCGGACGTCTGCCGGTTACTGTATCTCTGGACTATTTAGACAGAGATGCCCTGGTACGCATCCTGACTCAGCCCAAGAATGCCATCACCAAGCAGTACGCAAGTCTGCTTGACATGGACGGCGTAGAGCTGAAATTTACCCAGGAAGCCTTAGAAGCAGTTGCAGATCTGGCGCAGGAGAGAAAAACCGGCGCCAGAGGCTTACGTGCCATTCTGGAAAATGCCATGACGGATGTGATGTATCGTATTCCATCTGATGACACCATCGGCACCTGCACCATTACCAAGGAGACCGTACTTGGCACCGGCGAACCAGAGTTGACTTACCGCGAAGTAACCGAAGCAACCCTGCGCCAGGAACGTGCCAAAAAATTCCGCAACACAATAGAGCCGGCATAACCCGGGAGAAGGAGTGCGTTGCCTATTCTGTGTAGGGGATATAAAGGCTGTAAGCGGTGCTGAGCCTGTTTATGTGATGGGGCTGGGCGGAAGGGCTTGCGGGATGCTGCATCAGAAATGGGCTGGGGCGCAGTTCTGACCGGGAGCTGAATGGTTTTACGCAGGACACGCTCTCGCTTCGGTGAAAACGCAGCGGTGCTAAGATGCCAGACATGGCTGAATGAAACAGGAGCGTAAGTGAACTTCCGCTCCTGTTCCATTCAGCCATGTCTGCCACCTAAGTACCGGCGTTTTCAAGAGTCCTGCTTCAAAACCATTCAGCCCCTGGTTAGGACTGCACCCCAGCCTATTTCTGATGCAGCATCCCACAGATACTTTCGCCCCAGCCCCATCACAGAAACAGGCTCAGCACCGCTTACGGGTTTGGTGAAATAAGTACACAGAATAGGGCAATGCGGAAGGATGCCCATATGGTATAGGTGACCGGAGTGGAAGGATCAATTCAGATGGGAACAGAAAATGCGTGGATGGAAGCTCTTATATCTTCCAGAGCGAGAGCGTGCCCCACATGCCACTCCTATCCCCTGGGAAAAGTCAGGTACTACAAAATGATCACACAGAATAGAGGAACACAATGGAAACGATGAGAAAAGCAGGGATACTGGCGCTGCGGGGGCTGACGGTACTGCCGGGGATGAAGATCCAGCTGGATGTGAGCCGGGAGAAGTCCTTAGAAGTAGCCAAAAGAGGGATGATGCATGGGCAGCTGATCTTTCTGGTTGCACAGAAAGATATGGAAGTGGCAGACCCAGGTGTAGGCGATTTGTACAGTTACGGCACACTGGCCAAGGTAAGCCAGATTACCCGTATGAATGATAAGATATATAAAGTACTGGTGGAAGGGGTGCAGAGAGGCCGCCTGGCAGAGCTGACCCAGGAAGAACCCTATCTTAGCGGCATTATTGAATTGCTGGAAGAAGATGATGGATCAGAAGAAGATCAATTGGAAGAAACTGCCATGGCCAGAGGTCTGTTTGATTTGGTACAGGAGTATGTGCGGGTAGAACCACAGGCTTCCAGAGAACTGTCCAGAGCATTTTTATCAGAAAATGGACAGGAAAGAAGACTTTCTGATTACCTGAATCATATTATGGCCAATGTCCAGATCGCACCAGTTGTGCGTCAGCAGTTTTTGGAGCTGGATGATATGATGGAACGGGTGCATTTTGTGACCAAATGGCTGCAAAATGAAATCCAGGTACTGAAAATCAAGGCAGAATTTATGGGTGAGGTGCGCCAGCGCATTGATAAGGAGCAAAAGGAATATGTCCTGCGCCAGCAGCAGAAGCTGATCAATGAACAGCTGGGACAGGATACTGCCAGTGAAATAGACGAGTATAAAGAGAAGACAGAAAAGCTGGATGCACCGGAAGCAGTAAAGGAAAAGCTGAACAAGGAGTTAAAAAGACTGCGTCAGCAGCCTATGGGCAGTCCGGAAACTGCGCTGCTGCAGAACTACATAGAGACAGTTCTGGAGATGCCATGGAATAAAGCCAGTGAGGAAACCATTGACCTGAAAACCGTCCGGGAGATTTTAGACAGAGATCATTATGGTCTGGAAAAAATCAAGGACCGGATTCTGGAATATCTGGCAGTGCGCAAGCTGACAGGCCAGGGCAGCAGTCCCATTCTTTGTCTGATTGGACCTGCTGGTACCGGAAAGACTTCTATTGCCCGTTCCGTAGCTGAAGCGTTGGGCAGAAAGTATGTCCGCATCAGCTTAGGGGGTGTACGGGATGAAGCAGAAATCAGAGGCCACAGAAAGACCTATGTAGGCGCCATGATGGGACGAATTGCCAATGCCATCCGTCAGGCAGGGGTGAAAAATCCTCTGATTCTGTTAGATGAAATTGATAAAATGGGCAATGATTATAAGGGAGACCCTTCCGCAGCTTTATTGGAGGTACTGGATGGAGAACAAAACTGTGCGTTCCGGGACCATTACCTGGAGCTGGATCTGGATTTGTCACAGGTACTGTTTATGGCCACTGCCAACAGCGACGACCCCATTTCCATGCCCCTGTATGACCGTATGGATGTAATTTATCTGGAAGGATATACAGCCAATGAAAAATTCCACATTGCCAAGGAGCATTTGTTAGAAAAGGAACTGAATAAAAACGGATTAAAGCCCGAACAGCTGACCATCTCAGATGAGGTACTTCGGATCCTCATTAAGAATTATGTGAGAGAAGCAGGTGTAAGAGGCTTGGAACGTCACATTGGTGCCCTTTGCCGTAAGGCAGCCAGAGAGCTTTTAGAGCAGGAAAAGGACTGTGTGAAGATCGAAACGGCTGAAGATGTAAAACATTTCCTTGGCAGAATGTATTATGAGGATGAAGAACATGCCATGGAGCCGGAGGTGGGGCTGGTAAACGGACTTGCCTGGACTGGCGCTGGTGGTGTGTTAATGCCTATAGAGGTAAATCTGATTCCGGGAAAAGGAGATTTGATGCTTACTGGTCAGATCGGCGGTGTGATGCAGGAGTCAGCCCGTATAGGATTCAGCTACCTGCAGTCCAATGCGGATGTGTATGGCATTGATCTGGAGCAGTTGGGTCAGACAACCATCCATATCCATATCCCGGAAGGAGCAGTGCCAAAGGATGGTCCATCTGCCGGTATCAGTATGACCACTGCCATGTTGTCTGCATTGACTGGCAGAAAGGTGCGCCAGGATGCGGCTATGACTGGTGAGATCACTTTAAGAGGCCACGTGCTGCCCATTGGCGGCCTGAAAGAAAAACTGCTGGCTGCCCAGATGGAGGGCATGAAGCTGGTGCTGATACCAGAGAAAAACCATTCCGCCCTGGAAGAAGTTTCTGAGGAAATCAAGGCAGGTATGGAGATTCGTCTGGTGAAGGAATTTGGGGAAGTGGCAGAAGCTGTTTTGGGTGAAAGACCGGTGCAGGAGCATGCAGAACCTGTGAATGATGCAAGTGCAGAAGCAGAAAATGTGGAAGTCTCAGAAGCAGCATCAGCTGCGGACAATTTAGCAGCCATAGAAGCGGCAGTCACAGCAGAGCATACAGGCTCCGTGGAAAATGTGCCAGAGGATGCAGAGGCTGTACAGCCAGGTGAAGCAGAGTAATATGTGGCGGTTTCGGTATTTTGTTTAAGAATACAGAGACAGCACACATAACCGAAATAAAATAAATACAAATATGTCAGATAAAGTTATGGCCTGTAATTGCAGGGCTTGTATCTGACAAGTCTAGCTGTGATCATAAGATGCAGCTATAGTGATCGCAGCTGACAGGCATCTTAGACAGAATTGGAACAGATTACAGCTGAACCGGTGTGCAAAAACGGCAGTCAGGCAGCTGAATACAGAAAGAGGATTATATGATTATCAGAAGTGTAAATTTGGAAACAGTCTGCGGCGTCACCAGCACCCTGCCGGAAAATACCATGCCGGAGTTTGCCTTTGCGGGAAAATCAAATGTGGGAAAATCTTCTCTGATCAATGCCCTGATGAACCGGAAGGCATATGCCCGTACATCTTCCCAGCCGGGAAAGACACAGACCATTAACTTTTATAACATTAATGATGCATTGTATTATGTAGACCTGCCAGGCTATGGCTATGCCAATGCATCTGTAGAAGTAAAGGCAAAATGGGGACAGATGATAGAGCGGTATCTGCACAAGTCCAAGCAGCTCCTTTGCGTATTCCTGCTGATCGATATCCGCCATGAACCATCTGCCAATGATAAGATGATGTATGACTGGATCGTAAGCCAGGGGTATACACCAGTGATCATTGCCACAAAGTTAGACAAGTTAAAGCGCAGCCAGGTAGCAAAGCATGTAAAGCAGGTGCGTACAGGACTTGGTATGGGAAAGGATGAAATATTGATTCCGTTCTCAGCAGAGACCAAGGACGGCAGAGAGGATATCTGGGCACTGATCGACCGGATGGTGCAGGAAGCAGCAGAACCGAAAGATGTGACACAGGAGCCAGATGATTTAGAATAAAACCGTTTTAGGGTTATAAAAGAGCATCGGGACATTGCAGGAGAAGATACAGCAATGTCCCGACGTTTGTATTATGGTATTTTATGAAAGAGCAGTTTCTTTGATGAATGGCTCAATGATGCACTGATGGGTTTTGGTTTCCCTGTCATAATTGATGCCCACCAGAAGCAGATTGCCCTCATAATCCTGCAGAGAATGCACATACTGTCGATTTTTGATCTGTGCAATGGCGCCTTCTGCAGAGCGGTTCCATTTCAGTTCCACAATGATAGCCGGAGCGTCAGAATGTTTTCTGGGCAGGAAAACCATATCTGCAAATCCTTTACCAGTAGGAAACTCCCGAATCAAAGTATAGTCTCGTCTGGCACTGAAATAAGCCAGGGTAATCACGCAGCTTAAAGAATTTTCGTTGTGGTAGGAGAGGACAGAAGTGCTGTCTGTGTGTACTTTGTCCAATCCGGCAGCAACTGCTGCACAGTCCATGTTTAGGGTAGCTTCTAAAAGCGCTTCGGAGGCTTCCAGTGCATCGGACACCGGTTTCCAGCTGCGGCTGTTGCGTATCACACGAAAAAATTCCCCCCGAACTTCTTCATTAGGAATAAAAACTTCTTCCCGAATGCTGTTATAGCCTAAATAGCCAAGATGTACTAACAGAGACATAACATCATCTCGATTCTGGAAGCTGGTCATATCATTTTGAAAGGATTCCGTATCAATGTGGCAGGGAGTTCCGCCTAACATGCCGGTAATGGCATCTTTCAGGCCATCTAAGTTCAAATCGATATACGGTTTCAGGGCTTCGTAGGTTTCCGTATTGATCCAAAAGCTGCCAAACCGCCTGCTTTGCATGGCCTCTGCCACTGACATTGGACTATATATGTGAAAATCATCCTCAAAAAGATATCCATCATACCAGAGCTTGGTTTCTTCAAAGCTTTTTCCATACTTCTGGCACAATTCACGCACTTCATACTCAGTAAAGCCCACAAATTCAGCCAAATCATCCGGTCTGGTCATAGAAAACTCTCGGAAAATATTCAAGGCAGAGTGAGTACCATATTTCTTGATTGGGAGAATACCGGTCATGTAAGCCAGTTTTACATAAAGCTGGCCTTTAAACAAGTCTCGCAGAAAATCCAGATAGGCTTTTTGCGCAACAGCATTGTACTTGGTTTCACGAAAGATACAATCCCATTCATCTACAATAAATATGAATCCCGTACCAGTCTGTGCAAAAATCTTCTCTAGGGCGGCAGGCAGATAGGTGTCTGTATCATCTAATACATGAGGATAGGCTTTTCGCAGCTCTGGCAAAACAGTAGTCTGCAGGTAGGATACCAGATTTTCCGGACTTCCTGCACGAATGAGGAAGCGCTGCATTTCAAAAAATAGTACATCATACCGATTCAGATGCTGCCCAAAGGAAGAATGCCCTGCAATTTTCAAGCCCTGGAACATTTTCTTAGAATCACATGAATTGCAGTAATAGGCACAAAGCATATTGGCAGCCATGGACTTGCCAAAGCGGCGGGGGCGGCTGACACAAAGGAACGCACTTTCGGTATCCAGCACATCATTGGTATATGCAATCAATTCTGACTTATCTACATAGATTTTGGAATTTAAGGCTCTTTGAAAACCCGCATTTCCGGGATTTAAGTAGATTCCCATAGGCTCATACCTCCCTTTTCTGTCATGAAATAGTCTGTGTATAGTATACCATTGGCATCCATCAGATGCAAGGATTCGTATGATAATAGCCATATGTAGCCGATGGCAGACCCGACGATCAAATGATGTTATATAGAACTGAATTATTCGAAAATTTTAGAAAACTTTGTGATTTTAAAGAAAAATGATTGACGCAAGGCGGAAAAAATAGTAAGTTTTATAAGCAGGGTGAACAGAGGGTTGGTGTGGTACGAAAGAAAATAAAAAGATATGTACCATAAACCAAGCTGTAAAACGTAAAATGTTTTACAGGAAACTTAAAAAAGCACCGACAGGTGCGAAGAAATGAGGTAATTTATGAAGAAACAAAGTAAGATGCGTCTGTTGGCAGGAATGCTGTCTCTGACACTGTTTACGGCTATGTTTGGAGGCTGCGGTCTGTTTTCCGGAAAAGATGATCCGGAAGAATCTGTACAGGAGAGTTCTTCCCAGTCAACAGAAATCTCTACGGAAGCAGAGGAAACAGAAGCGGAAGTAACAGAAGCGGAAGTAACCGAAGAACAGCTTGCCATCCGTCAGGAATTTGATGAAATGTTAGATGAGCTGTTTATAAAGGTGGCATCTCAGGCAGGCATCAGCATTCATGATTACATGGAATACCCGGAGGAATATGGTATTACCATTACAGATTATGTTCTGTATCAACATGATGAAGAAGCTTCCCAGGCAGAATCCGATGCCATAGATCAGTGGCTGGCAGAGCAGTTAGCTCAGTTTTCTGTAGAAGATCTGTCCTGGCAGCAGCAGATCATGTACGAAAAGCTGGTATATGAAACAGAAATTTCTGAAAAGTATCAGGATGTAACAGATTATGACACCATGCTTTCTACCAACAACGGTTTTATCAGCAACCTGTCCATTATATTGTATGAATACCGTTTTATAGAAGAAAAGGATGTACAGGAATACCTGTTGTATTTAGAGGACATTCCAGCCTGCATGGAGGATGTAATAGAGGGGGCCAGAGAGTCTATCGATATGGGGTATGCTCCTTCTGACAGTATGTTAGAGGCCAATATTGAGACATTAGAGCAGCTGTGTGAAGCAGATGGCAATCCGCTTTTAGAGGGATTTGATGCCAAGGTAGATGAGGCAGAGTATCTTTCCGAAGAAAGCCGGGAAGCTTATAAAGCAAAGAATAAAGAACTGGTAGAAACTGTTCTGATGCCATCCTTCCAGGAAACCAAGACTGTATTGGAAGGATGGGTAGGAACCCTGCCGGAGTTAAAAGGACTTTCTTCTTATGAAGGGGGCGCAGCGTATTATGAGTATCTGGCGGAGGTATACACGGGCAGCGGTATGACGCCAGATGAGCTGTACACCTATCTCACTGACAATATGGATCAGTATCTCAATGCGTTTTATGCCCTGCTGTATGGAAATCAGGATGCCCTGATGATGTATCTGGAAGAAGACTACCAGTTCCCTTATGAAGACCCTGAGGAAATCTTAGATCAGCTTCGCACTAAGACGGAGGAAGAATTTCCGGGGATTCAGGATCCTGGCGCAGCTGTTTCCTATCTGCCGGAAGTAATGGAAATTGACGGAATTCTGGCATACTATGTAACACCTCAGATCGATGCAGACACCACCAATGTTATCCGTCTGAACGGCTCTGCGTTAGAGAACAGTATGAGTACCACTTATTCCACACTGGGACATGAGGGATACCCAGGCCACTTATATGCTTATAACTATATCAAGCAGTCTGGCTGGCATGAGGTCAACAGTCTGTTCAGCTACTTAGGCTATGGAGAAGGCTGGGCAGAATTTGCCGGCAGCACCTCCCTGAAGTGGTGGGATTTAGACGAGGATCTGGTACAGATATTACAGGTAGAAAGTGCGATGGGACAGATCCTGTCCGGTATCATAGATGTAGGTGTAAATGCTATGGACTGGGATGTACAGGATGTAGAAGACTGTCTGGTAGAATATTATGGTCTGGAAGCTGGCAGTGAAGATGCCATAGAAGCAGCGGAAAGCTACTATGAATTTGTAACAGACACCCCTGGTATTATCTTATCTTATTCCGTAGGATATCTCCAGGTAATTGACTTACGCAACGAAGTTCGTGATACCATGGGAAAACGCTATACAGACAAAGCATTTTATGAAGCTTATTTAAATGTAAGCGAGACACCATTCTATCTGACTGAAAAATATGTAATGCAGCAGATCGAAGGAAAGTAATCGTATCATCTGCTCCTAAGGGCTCTGGAAAATGCCGGTTCTTAGGTTTCGGATTATAACACAACAGGTGCAGCAGAAAGGTTAGTTTCTGCTGCACCTGTTGCGTTATAATTCGAAATCTTAGAATCCGTTGGGCTTTCACAGAAACGGGAGTGTATCCTGCATGAAAATATTTTTACAGTTACGCCGCGAAGCGGTTGGGTGTCTTATGTATTTACTGATTTCAAAGGGAGGTGCCTTTCCAAGCTGAAATGCATCACTTTTTATGTATAGTTTTTTACAAAAAGGAATAAAATATGTAGAAATGGTAAAAACGATTGAAAAAATCCAGTATTGATGCTAAAATGAAAACCCATGGAGGTAAACGGTATGGAGAGTATTGTGCGATTGGCTTCGTTGGAGATTTCCAGCATTAAAAATGTCAGAGAAGGCCAGATTACGATGCCAAATGCGTATCGGAAACAACTGACCTATAAGAATCCGGAAATATTAGGCTTATATGGTCAAAACGGTTCTGGAAAGACAGCAGTCATTGATGCTTTGTATTATTTGCAGAAGATTATGATTGGCAATACCTTGGAAGAAGAACTTGCTGATTATATTGATGCAAGCGCTGAGAAAGCAGAGGTACATGCTGAATTTTATATATTTGCCCAAGAGGCTGTGTATGAGGCAAATTATAGGCTGGTACTGCATCGATGTGAAAAAGGGGTGGAGATTCTTCGTGAGACATTAAGCTGTGCGGTAAACGAGGAAGATGTCAGAAGAAATAAGACCATATTTATGGATTATCAGCGTTCAGATAGAGAAGGGATCTTTACACCCAAAAAGAGACTGGACGAGGTAGTAGAGGCCAATAAAGAAAACAGGACAGATTTGATCGTAGCCAGGAGGATCGCAGAGAAAAGCAATTGTTCCTATATTTTTGGAGAAAGCAGCAGAGAAATATTTGCTCAGAGTTATAGTAATGATTTTAAGCATTGTTCCAATGTAATACAGGCATTGTTTAAATTTGCTTTAAAAGATCTGTTTGTAATACGCAATGCCCATTCCGGTTTGATTTCTGCCAATTTCTTATTGCCTATGGCTTTTCGGGTTGAGCAGGATGAAGTTGGCATGAAAGGGGATTTTGCAATTCCTTTAACGGAACCGGTTGTTTTGGATGCAGAAAGAAAAGATCTTTTAAAGACAATCGTAGAACAGATTAATATGGTTCTGTTTACCATTATTCCGGGCATGAAGATCGGTGTGCATGATTATGGCAAGCAGTTAATGGATTCCGGAAAAACCGGATACAGAGTGGAACTGGTTTCTGTACGTGAAAACATGCCTCCCATTCCCATCCGCATGGAATCAGAAGGAATCATTAAAATCATATCTATTTTAAATGCCCTGATTCAGGCCTTTGGAAATCCCTCTATTTGTCTTGCAATTGATGAACTGGATGCTGGTATTTTTGAGTATATGCTGGGTGAATTGCTTGATATTTTTCATAAGAGCGCAAAGGGACAGCTGATATTTACCTCACACAATTTGCGTGCATTAGAGATGCTGGATAAGGATAGTATCATGTTTTCTACCACCAATCCGGAGAAAAGATATATTCGGATGAAGAATGTCAAGTCTTCCAATAATCTCAGGGATATGTATATCAGAGTGATTACGCTGGGTGGTCAGGAAGAAGCGATTTATGATGAAACTGACAGTTTGAAAATTGCCAGAGCATTTAGAAAGGCGGGAAGAACGATACAGCATGAATGAAAAGAAAGTAGTAGCATTCATAGTGGAGGGGCCAAGTGATGAAGCTGCGCTGGGTTCTGTTATGAAAGAATACTTTTCCAGTGATGAGGTACAGTTTGTTGTTGTGCATGGGGACATTACGCTGAAAGATTATGCTTCTTCTGATAGTGTTCTGAAAAAAATCAATGAACAGATTGAAAGTGTGCGAAATAAGTACAGATATTCCCTGGAGGACTTTAAAAAAGTGATTCATATTGCGGATACAGATGGTGTATATATTCCGGAACATGCTGTGCAGGCTGCAGAGGTGGAACATGTGCAATATTATGAAGATCATATAGAAACAGGCAATGTGAAGACAATCATAAACAGGAATCAGCGTAAGGGCGCTGTGTTGTATAAGCTTCGGAAAACAGGAAAGATCAATGGAATACCATACAAGATATATTTTAACTCCTGTAATTTAGAACATGTGCTGTATGGTGCATTAAAAGATTTTTCAGATGAAGAGAAGCAGATCCTATCAGATGATTTTGCAGATCAGTATGAGGGCAACGTAGACGGGTTCATAGAATTTATTTCAGACCCGAAGATTGCAGTACCAGGTGCATATCAGAAAACATGGGACTACATTGAAAAAGATAAAAATTCCCTTCACCGCCACACCAATATGCACTTGATATTCCATTGTGAGTAAGTAAAAACGCTTTATCATAAGGTACCCGGCAAATGTGCTGTCCTGATCTAGCAGACAGGGCAGCACATTTGCCGGGTATCTTATGTATATTCAGAAAGGTCTACGATTTTAAAGTGCAGTGCCTTTCCAAGGAAGATAGAATGCTTCCATATCAGCCCCCTCCAGTGCTAACAGCTGTATCTTTTTATCAAGTCCTCCTGCATACCCTGCTAAGTTGCCATGCGCTCCCACCACCCGGTGACAGGGGACGATAATGGAGATCTCATTGTGCCCCACAGCACCGCCTACTGCCTGCGCAGACATACGGGTCAACCCTCTTTTGGCAGCAAGCTGCTTTGCGATCTCTCCATAGGTCAGGGTTTTTCCGTATGGAATGGAGCAGAGGATCTGCCACACTTCTTTTTGAAAATCGGTTCCAATCAAGTGGAGGGGGATGGTAAAATCCGGTTTGTTCCCTGCAAAATAAATGGTAAGCCAGCGTTTCACATCTGCAAACAAAGAAATCTCCCGTTCCTCATGCTCCTTGTCCAAATAAAGTGCAAAATATTTCTGCCCCTCAAACCACAATCCGGTTAAACCAACATCATCTGCTGCCAAAAGAATATTACCCATAGGAGACTGATAATGACTGATATACTGCATGGAATCCTCCTGTTCACCTGGTCTTTTTGCTATATGATAATTTTATCATAATCAATAAGAGAATCCTATAATAAAATTGCCAGTAGGATCATAATCGTTCCCCAAAAAAGCAGCCTGAAAAACAGGAGGGTAATTTTCATAAATTTCTCACAAATGCCTGCTACAAAAGTGCAGTCATATGTGTTACAATAAGAACGCCGACAGGCACTGATATTACATAATATGGAGGAATGGAAGGATATGAAGAAGGATAAGAAAAAAACAATCGCCATTGCCATTGTGGGAGTGGCAGTGATTGCCATTGTGGCAGTAGCAGCATTTTTTCTGCAGGATAGAGGAGAGGATACAACAGGGTCGAAATCATCTGCGGAAATGTCCCGTGAGACGGCTGATGGAGAGAATATGGCATCAGATGGAACGGATGTTACTATAATCGATGAGAACATCAATGGCACAGTAGAATCCATAGATGCTACTGTGATAGAAGCAGATCCGGCTACATTAAGCACAGATGACGTGCTGGGATTTGTGCCTGCCAATGACGATTCAAATGGGGAATCTGAGGATGGTTCAGCATCTGCAGGGGTGACCATTACCCTTTCTGATGCACGGCTCCAGGCAGAAGGAGTGGGAATCTATACTGGAAACTTTTTAGAAGATGGAAGTGATGAACCTACGGAAAATGTAGCTGCCCTTCTTGTGAAGAACAATTCTGATCAGATGCTGCAGGTAGGCGAGATTACGTTTCAGGTGAATGACAGCGAGACAGCAACATTCTTTGTAACCAATCTGCCCGCAGGCGCCAGTGCCCTTGTATTAGAACAGAACAAGCGCCCATACAGTGAGGAAGATTCCTATACATATGGAAATGCGGTCACCGGTTTTATGGATACCCCAAGCTTAGAGGAAGACAAGTTTGAGATCGTAAAAGAAGACGGCAAGCTGACCCTCAAAAACAAGACCGGGGAAAGCTATGAGAAGGTATATGTATATTATAAGTATAAGCAGCTGAACGGAACTTACATGGGAGGCATCACCTACCGTACACCATTTGAAAATGTAGCTGCAGGAGGCGAGGCAGAGGCCATTGCCGGCCATTTCAAGGTGGAAGGAAGCGAGATCGTGGACGTACAGATCATGGAGGCTACAGAATAATATAGGAAAAGAGACTGTTCCGGACAAAAGTTCCTCTATGGATATAGAAACCATTCTCATACAGATGCTTTTGCATACGGGTTTTGGAAGCGTCTGTATTATGATAGGAATGATAAGGAAGCGACAGGAAATGGGATATACAAAAAAAGAAAAACTCTCAGAAGCACTGCTGCAGGCAGCAGCAGCTCCTCCGGCACTGTACATCAGCGGAGCAGCGGGCATTGGTAAAACCAGGGCGTTGAAAAATTACAAAAATCATATGACTGCCCAGGGAAAGTCTGTTTGTTATCTGGATATGGAAGCGGATGCCCAGAGAAAAGCGCTTTGGGAAAAGTTGGACAGTGAAAATGGAATAGAAGAAACGGTAATCCTAATCGACCATCTGTCAGAAAGCAGAGATACTGCCATATTACAGCTGTTGTCAAAAAAACTGCTGTCAGCAGAGACAGAAAATGGCAGACAAGTGATCCTTGTCAGCCGTACTGTCCTGCCAAAGGAATTATACCCATGTGTTCAGAAAGGCCGTATTCATGTGCTGGAGGGGACTGGCTCTTTCTATGATGAGAAAGAGCTGCTGGCTTTGCTGGGACAGATCCAAGTGAATGTTACCTATAAGCAGGTGAGAGCGCTTCTGGAGTGGAGCGGAGGCTGGCCGGCCATTGTGGAGATTGCACTTGCAGTCATCAGACAGCAGGGAACCATGGAGGTACTGCCCCAGATATCAGACCATCCCATGATACAGCAGTTTGTCCGGGAAGAGATCTGGGAGAACCTGACGCTGCAGCAGCAAAGCCTATGCTTAAAGCTGGCCATTCTGCCCCAGATTCCCATTCATCTTTTTACAGGAGAAGCTGTCTGGATCCGCAGACAGCTTTTGGGTTTGTGTATTCTGAAAGAACAGGAGCAGGGAGCAGATACATTTCCTCCTTTTTTCAGAGAATTCTTACTGGCAGAAAGTGCTGACAGGGGAGAAGATGTCACTGTCCTTTCCCAGGCGGGAGGCTGGTTTCAGGAAAAAGGCATGTACAGGGAAGCTCTGGACTGCTTTTATCGTGCCAAAGATCCCATCAGTCACAGAAACTGTATGCTGGCTGGCTATGAAACCATATTTTGGGAGATAGGAGATCATTCTCTGCTGAAAAAATATGTAAAGTTTTCTATGGAGGAGACAGAAGAAGCAAAAAAAATAGGGCTCTTTTTAAAAGCCATGATTTGGCTGGACGTAGGAAAATTTGACCGTGTGAAAGATGCGTTACATGTATTAAAAGAAAGCTTTTCCAATACAAAAAACCCGCAGGATGGACTTTTGTATATCAATCTTCTGTATGATGACCCGAAGATTTCTATTCTGGACTGGATGGAAGAAGCCCTTTCAGTAGCTGCAATAACGGGAGGAATACATATTTATGGACTGACAGATACCGCCCTTAGCTGCCTGAGCGGGAGAAAGGATCTGTCCGTCCTTTTTTGCCGTAAGAAGAAAGAGATCGAGCAGTTTAAAAATCAGTGGAACCGCATTTTTGAAGAAGAACAGAGGGACTTTTTCTGTCTGGCTGAAATAGAATATCTGATGGAGACCAATCGGCAGGAGGAAGCATTAGAGCTGCTGATTCCGTATTTGGTGATCCAGGAGGAAGGAAAAGAGGGGCAGAAGTACCAGGCTGTTTTATTTGGCATGCTGTGCAGATTTTCTATGATCAGTGAGCTGCTGACCGGTTATGAAGAATTGATCGATGGATATTATAACCGGCTTTTATGTACCGGCAATGTCTGGGAAAAGCGTAATATAGTTGTTCAGAAAACCATCTATAATGTATGGAAGAAAAAGCTGACATTGTATCCGGATTTTATGGAAGATGACAGGGAGGATTATATTCCCGTCAGCAGCAAAAACTGTTTTTATCTGCTGCAAAAGGCAAGATACTATCTGTTTTTGCAAAAATATGAGAAAGGCTACATGCTTTTTGGCCGTCTCTGCCGTTATTACAATACGTACAGGCAATATCTGTATCAGGTAGAATGTGCTTTGGGACAGGCGGTTGCTGCTTACGGGATGAACCGGGGGGCAGAGGCACTGAAGCGGATGGCTGCTGCATTGGCACAGGCAGAATGTTATCGCTATGTAGGCGTATTCTGCCTGTTTGGCACTGCCGGAAAAAACCTATTGGAGAATTATCTGGGGATCGTTATGAATCATGGGGGGGATCTGTCAAAATCCCGGAGAAAAACCTACTACTATGGCAATGTAGTAGGAACTTCTGCAGAGAATTACATGAATGTACTGATGCGGGCAGCCAAAGACAGTATGTCCCGTTATCCCTTTGCACAAAGTGAAGGGGCAGACAAGGGAGATACGTTGACTATGACGGAAATCAGTATTTTGCAGTATATAGAACAGGGATATACCAATGCCAGGATCGCGGTTCAGATGAATATTAAGGAAGCAACCGTAAAAAAACATGTTTACAATATCTTCAAAAAACTGGAGGTAAAGACAAGGGTGCAGGCCATACAAAAGGGAAAACAGATCGGAATATTGGCACGATAGCAGGAGGCAGATTGCCCTATGCAAAAAAGTTTGAAAGAAAATTGTAAAAAATATAAAATCTGAGAAAAATATACCACTTTAGTGGCATGAAAAAAATAAGAAAGCGTGATACACTGCATTTAGTTTTGTCGAACTGTCCTTTTTTGGGGACGGGACGATTTTACATAGATATCATGGGACTTGTGAAAGGACGTTCTCGTTTCTTGGAAGCAAAATATGAAAAGCATCTATGGAATGAGAAAACGGGACAACCGGACAAAAGGGTGGGAACTTCACAGGGATCCAGGAAAAAAGAAAGGAGAAACTTTATGAACAAAAAGTTTAAGCGTCTGTTAAGCGCACTGCTTGCCATAGTGATGGTATTTAGTGGACTGCAGTTTGGCGGATGGACGCAGGAAGCGAAAGCAGTAACTGCGGGAACAACCATTTACTTTGATACCAATGGTGATGCAAAGTTTACAAAAGACAATGCTATACCAGTGGTTCTCTTTAAAACTGGTAAAGGAGAGGGTGATGCTATCGGAGATTGGGCAGATATGGAGTTTGTAAAGGGTAATATCTATTCTGCAACCATTCCTGATGGAGCGACACATGTACAGTTCAGAAGAAGTAATGATACAAAGAGTGGAACAGAGCATATAGAGTTAAAGGATACAGTCAATTATTACCAAGTAAAAGATTCAGGATGGGTTTATGATAATTGGAGTAATACTGTAAATTGGCTTTATGAGACAGTCATTACCCCAGCTGCTTTTGCAGGTAAGACAATCTATGTTACAGGTAGTGCAACTGTGAAGTTATCTACTGGTGACACCGTGACTGGAACACAGTTGAAGGATGCGGATGGTAACGCACTCAATGTGTATAAATACACATTTGGTGAAACTGTTGAAGAAGGTACAACATTCAGCATTGCAGTTGGAGATACTACTTATGTAACCGGAGCGACTAGCGTAAATTCTGCTACACCACTCTATAATACTGAAACAAGTGCATGGGAAGCATATACAGAGCCGGTAACTAAGGTAACAATTTATCTGGGATTTCCATCAGGTTCTAGTCCGAATGTATGGCTTACAAAAAATGGGACTGTTGTACAGACTCTTACAGGAGTAACTTCATTTGAGTATGACTTGCTTAGCACAACATATGATGGTTTTTATGCTGGATGGGATGGTGATGGAAATCAGACTGATAAAATCAACCTTTCAGAAATTAAAACAAACGTAACTGGAAAGAAAAAGGTGCAGTTAACCATTGGCGGTTGGAACAGTGGTAATAATCGTACACATACATGGACTGATGCTGCATATGTGGGTGATGCATCTCTGAACATTCCATCAGGAAGCATTACAAAGGAAACTGGTGCTTATTATGTATCTACTACCTTCTATGACTATTATTCTGATGTAGAGCTGACAGGTGTAAATAGAAATACACTGACAGGCGGATTTGATTCTTCTGATGGTAGTAATGATAAAATTCAGGCAAGAACATTTAATGAAGCGGTCAGTGCCTACTTTTATGGAAAATTATCAGGAACTTCTTTTAAACCACTTTACTTTGGTGAGTTTACAAAAGCAGCACAATCCTATTATCTCTATGATTTTGCCTACAATAATGTAAGTGGTGGTGCAAATGGTAGTGGAGCACATCAGGGATTGATTGATTCTACATTGAACAGTGACAAGAATGCTACCATGAATGGCATTGAGCTGCCTTATTTCAATGAGGAATTCTTAAGAGGCGAAAATTCTGCTGATCAAGCAATTGGTCAGGTGTTTGAGAATGTGCAGTTCCCATTTAAGAAAAATAGTCAAGATTATTGGGAGTTTGATAGTTCTGTCGCAAGCCAGACTCTTAGAATGAAGCAGGATTCTACCACTAAGGAATATTACCTGGATCGTGTAGGATCAAATGGTGCAGTATATGGTGTCAAGTCTGATGGAAGTACGTCATTAGGATTTTTCCCATTTAATGACGCGGCGGAATCAAAAAATGCCAAAAAGCTGAATTACGCATTTGGTGTACGCTTCGATATTCCATTTACTATGACAGCAGATGGAAAATATGGAGAAGGGGAGAATAAGCAGGATATTGTTTACAACTTCTCTGGTGATGATGATGTATGGGTATTCATTGATGGAAAATTAGCTCTTGATATCGGTGGTGACCATGGCGAAGTAAGTGGATACATTAACTTTGCAACCAAAAAAGTATATGTAGAAGGCAGCGGAGAGAAATCTTTTTCTGACTTAGGAATTACCGTAGAAGCAAATAAGCAGCATACTCTTACCATGTTCTACATGGAGCGTGGTATTTGGGAATCTAACATGAAGATCACCTTCAACTTCCCACAGATTAATACATTTGCAGTAAATATGGAAGTAGATGCTTCAAATGTAAATGCATTATTTGCTGATATCGTAAAGAAGAAGCTGAGCGGATTTGACGTACTTGTTCAGAATTATGCAACTCGTGGAACAGATTTAGCTGGAGCTACAATTACAGAAACTGAAAAAACATATAATAGTTTAGATTCAGAAGATTCTTCTACCATTTATTCTGAAGGAAGTCCGGAACAGATCGGAATTCTGACAAGCACAACAGACTCCAATAATAAGTCTGGAAGAGAAGATGTGCTGTTAGTAAAGTATAAGGCACAGCTGAAAGATACAGCAGATGCAAATGGTCATCGTGTGATCATTTGTCCAGAAGAGGGAACAACCTTTGATGCATCAAGCGTAAGTGATTATTTACAGTTTGATATGTACAATGAAGGTAGGGGATCTACTGGTGTTCCGTATGTTTACTTGGTGGATAAGAGCGGTAATAAGATTTACGGATGGGCAAACAGCAGTGTTGCATACAATGGAAATAATAACACATTAACAAGAAATAAGTGGGTTACCGTACAGGTTGATTTGGCGAAATTAAAGGGAGATAATTCATTTAATTTCAACGAGATAACAGAGATCAGAATTGGATATTGGGATTCCGGTTATACCTATATTGATAACATTACCTTCCATAAGGAAGCAACAACAGAAACAAAAAAGGTTGAGTTTAAGACTCCACAGTATGATGTTCCTACCTACCGCTCAATCGAAACCAAGGGATTGGTAAATGCGACAGGTGCTATCTATAAGCAGCAGAGAGGCGATGATACAACAAGTCAGTCTTATGTAATTGGTACTGACGGAAAGATCAGACTGTCTAATGGCGATACCGCTTTTTTCACAGACCAGTTCCGTATTGGTAGTTATATCAATCTGGAAGAATCTGTGGATCCTAACTACTTTACAACCAGATGGGAATTATCAGAAGGCGGCAGCGTATATAGTTCTGGTGATGGACGTGTAATTGATGATAACAGAACAGAGCTTGCTGAGTATGCGGCTGAGACTGTTAAAGATGGAACTGCTCTTATGACATTAAACGATGGTGTTACACAGCCTGAGAGTGCTTTACTGTATCGAAGCTATGCCAGAACAGATGATGTCATTACACCTACTCATATTGAGGCAACTTTCTATAATAGTGTAAATGTGGGCTCTCTCAAGATTCAGAAAAAGTTAGAGAATCTGGAAGGCGGAGAATATAACTTTAAGATCACATTCAGCAATGTTATGGGTATTGCAGATACGGAAGTGGAAACTACAGTTACTTTAAATGCAAGCAATGGTTATTGCAAAACCATTGAGAACATTCCTGTTGGTACAAACTATGTAATTGAAGAAGTTATTGCAGCGGATGTAGCGAATAAATATACCGTTACCAATATTGAGCATACTTCTGGTAATGATAGCGGCAGTGGGGATGTAGCAAATAAGAAGTACGCCGGAATCCTTTCTCTGGGTGCTGAAGATGTGCAGGATGTAATTACCTTTACAAATGCTCCAATACCAGTAACAGTGGATAAGGTATTCTTTGTAGAATCTGAAACAGAAACAACCTTGCCAATGGATCTGGAAGAGCTGAGTTACTTTGATGAAGTTGCAGTTCCAGACTCTTCTGAAGAAGCAAGTATTTTCCTTCAGGAGGGTACCACTACAGATGCAGATGGTAATGTGGTTCCTGATAATAATGTAAAATTTGATGCACCTTATGTAAATGAAGACGAGGAAACAGAACCTAGCAAGAGTGTACCAAATGAGAAGTATACCTTCACTTACAGTGGAAAAGATAACAATGGAACAGATGCAGATGGTAATCCAACTACCAGACTGGTAACTGGTACTGTAACTATTTACACCTTTAAGGCATATGATGATGTTTATGTATTCGACTATGGCTTAAAGTCTGACTTGGCAGATACAGCATCTGGAAACGGATTATTCCAGAATGATATTCTGTTTAATGAAAACGTAACTACAATTGCTTCATTTACTGGTCTGAAGAATACAGGCGATGCATTCCAGGCTTCTATTAACAATGAGCAGAGCACAATTACCGGTGATATCGCAGCTTTGAAGCAGATTGGAAGTACCAATGGTGCAAGTCTGGATGGAACAGTAATCTTCCAGCCTACAGCATTTATGGATAAGGTAGA
Source organism: Lachnospiraceae bacterium (assembly GCA_045127535.1). GTDB lineage: Bacteria > Bacillota > Clostridia > Lachnospirales > Lachnospiraceae > UBA2942. The sequence continues at coordinate 34,822 of JBGVQN010000068.1, forward strand.
GACTTTCTATTATCAGGCTAGCGTATTTAGTGAAGGAAAGACAACAATAAGCAGTCCAGCAGATGGTGTGAATCTGTCCGCAAGTGTTAAGGTTATGCCGGCAAGTGTTGTGTACTATGAGGATAACTTTGCATCAGCAATTACCTATACTGGTACAACTGACGGTGAAACACCTACTCTTATAATAAATAATACAGCAATTAACCTTACTCAGAGTAATGATCAGTCTGAGCAGTATGGTTATGATGATGCATATGTAGGTACAGAATACGATGGAGATGGTAACGTTACAGGTGTCGTAACAGGTGATAGTGCGGGTGGTTCCACTGCATTGGTAGCAGATGGTTATAACACAAAGGCAACATTTACCTTCACAGGAACAGGTTTTGATATCATTGCACGTACAACAACAACTACAGCAGGTATCTACTGTATCATTGAGAAAGTGGAAGGTAGCACTGTAACACTTAAAAAGACAATTAGCGTAGACACTTACTATGCAAATGGTGACCTGTATCAGATTCCTGTCATTCATGAAATAGGTTTGGATCATGGTACATATCAGGTAACACTTGGTATTATGGCCGATACAGAAAAGGAGAGAACTACAGTTTATCTTGATGGTATCCGCATCTATAATCCATTAGAAGTTGATTCTGCATATATTGACAATGAAAAAGATGCAACCATTACAAAGGTAGGCGATTTGATTGTTGGTAATGGCACAATTACAGAGACTGGTATAGATGGCGTGATCAATGGACAGACAATTGAAGGAGCTACAGCTGCTTTACTTGGTTACACAGATGCAAGTGATACGCTTTCCCCAATGGGTTATAGTCACGTAGAAAACAGCACCAATGGAACACAGTCCATTTTAACCTATTTAAATGCAGGTCCAAATAATGAAGTGTATCTGAATGATAATGCTGCATTTGCATTTGTTGCTACTGGAAAACCGAGTGAAAGCAATACAATTCAGATTGAAGCGAAACTGTTAAATACTGACTCATACATGGCAGAAGATCCAAGAAACGCTGAACCGATTGCTCTTAAGATTATAAACAATAATAAGCAGGAACAGGTAATTGGTACAGTCGCATCCGCTACAGCAATGTATTATGAGATTCCGGTGAGTGATTGTATCAGTTTGGGTAATGACAAGTATCTGGTTGTTATTATTGGCGGTACAAATGCATGCCAGTGCTTGGCACTTTCCAATTTAAAAGTAAATGGATATGCGTTAAGTAACCCATATACGGATGCATCTGCTTATATTCAGAGTAATACAACAGCAACAACAGTCTTTGCATCAATTGATACATTCAGCGACTTGAGTAAGAACGTTTGGAGTAATTATGCATACAAAGTTACATTAAAAACAGATGTATTTGCTGGTTCCAAGGCTAAGTTTAAAATGTATTATGTTGGAGCAGATGGAACTAAAACAGCGATTACTGTATATGCAAAAGCAGCTGGTGATAATGTATATTTGTTGAAATTCAAAACACCAAACGCAACAGGTGAGTTCCCAGTACAGATTTATGCTGATGTTGAAGGTGATGCAGGTAAAGAGTATATTTCAACAATTATGAGTGTACAGTAAGGAGGTATGAACATGAAAAAAGCTTATGCAAAGCCAATGGCAATTGTAGAAAACTTTTTGTTGTCTGAGCATATTGCGGCATGCAGTGGAGAATTTTCTAATGCCATAGATTTTACTAATGGTTTAAAATTTGCAGGCTATTTTGCAGACGATACGTGTGCTGAAGACAAAAGGCTTACAGAGGGCAGTCCATTTACGTATAATGGTGAAGAGTATTGCTATCATTCTTTTGTTGACAATAAGACTGTATTTTCTTCCTAAATGAAATAACAGATGCAGAGGGAATCTGCTCTGAGATTCGTTTGTCATAGAACAAAGAAAATATATGAATAGGTCGCCACAATAACCAGATAAGAAATGGTGGGAGCAAATTTCTTTGCTCTCACCGTTTTGGCTATAAGGAGAATCAATGTTGGGTTATAATTATTATTTTCAAATAGCGGGATTGACTGTGGGCATTCAATCTCCTGCGGCGATTTCATTTCGGCCTTGTATGAAACCATTTTGGATTTCGTATAGCAAAACAGTCGATTTTTACTATAAAGTCCAGTGGACAGAAGAACAGATAGATATGGAGCAGATTGCTGCAAAGCCAGGGTTTTCTGTTTGGAAGAAAGATGGTCATTTTATTAGAAAAAAAATCATAGGTTCCGCAGGGGAAATTTACTCGGTTTTTCTGTTACAAACTGAAGCAGAGGGACAATATAAATTGTGTATTCCGAAAGAATTATGGGAAGATGAGGTATTACCTAACAGGCTGAATCTCTTTCAATTTCTAGCATTAGAAGAAGGTCTTCTCTTACATGATGCTTTTATTCTTCATTCTTCTTTTGTTGCATGGCAGGAACAGGGCATTCTCTTTACCGCTCCTTCCGGTACAGGTAAGTCCACACAGGCAGATTTGTGGAAACAGTATGAACAGGCAGAAATTTATAATGGAGATCGTACCGTCATTCGTAAAATAGACGGAATTTATTATGGATTCGGTTCTCCTTATGCCGGATCTTCTGGCATCTATCGCAATGAATCCGCCCCCATTCGTGCAATTGTTGTATTGACCCAGGCACCTGAAAACCGCATAGAAGTTTTAAGGGGGAGAAATGCCTTTTTCCCCCTATACAGGGAGACATTGATGAATACGTGGAATCCTGTCTATATGGAACGCATGACAGATTTAATTCTGGATGCAGCAGAGTCCATTCCAGTGTATCATCTGGCATGCCGTCCTGATGCAGATGCAGTAAAGCTTGTAAAGAAAACAGTCTTTTCGGATGCAAAGTCGTTATAAACATCGTATCTGTAAAAGTACTAAACAGATGCTGTATTTTATAAAAGGAGAATATTGTCATGAAAAAGACAGAAACAGCGGTGCAGCCTCAGCTGCGCAGATATTTATATCGAAAAGCTGCACGTAACAAAATCCCCATGAGCGGTACTTTTGAACTAACTCCCCGATGCAACATGAACTGTCGTATGTGCTATATCCGTATGTCCAAGGAAGAGATGGAAGCCAGAGGACGAGAGTTTACTGCAGCAGAATGGATTGAGATGGGAAAAATCTGTGCAGATCAGGGTATGTTATTTTTACTGCTCACAGGAGGTGAACCCTTTCTCAGGAAAGATTTCCGACAGATTTATACAGAGCTGAAAAAACTTGGTCTTATCATTTCCATTAATACAAATGGCACTCTGATTGATGAGGAGACGGTGGAGTGGTTGAAGCAGGATCCTCCTCATAAGATTAATATTACCCTTTATGGAGGGAGCAATGAGACATACCGCAAACTGTGTATGCATCCTACTGGTTATGATGCAGCCACCAAAGCCATTGATCTCCTTCAAAAGGCAGGCATCTATGTAAATATCAATGCCAGCTTCACCAGGTACAATGTAGAGGATATGGAGGCAATCTATGCCTTTGCAAAGAGCCGGAACATCAAAATAAGAGCTGCAACCTATATGTTCCCACCAGTGCGCAATGCCAGGGAGGGA
>JBGVQN010000069.1:0-3050 GCA_045127535.1 Lachnospiraceae bacterium
ATACAGCATAAAGATGGTAGCTCCAATCTTTACGCATGTTTTTGTCTCTACATTCACTGTGCTTTCTCCTTTTCAGCTGCTTTGCCGTCTCTGTCACTCACAAAGATCGCAATGATGTCAAAGACAGCGTCCACGATCAGAGCTATTCCGGTAAAGGTCCAGAGCACTGCTGTTGAGGTAAACGGATTTGATAAAATGACAACTGCACAGGCAATGGATATCACAGCGCTGATCGCTGCAAGAAACCATTTTTTCTTTTTCATCCGAATCATGTCGGTCATCCACTGAATCTTGCCAAGTCCGGTTATCAGGACTACAACGCCATAAAGAATGGTGAGAATCGGGAAAGTAGCGATAAACCAGTAGGACTTTGCCACGCAGAATCCACCTGCAAGCAACGTAACCAATCCCTTCAGCATCGTCTGACTTTTGGCAGCCTCAACCGCTTCTGTACGGAAATACTGAATGATATTGACAATACCCATCACAATCATGACAAGCCCAAATGCAGTAATGATACCGGAAGTGAACCCAATAGGGTTGATCAAAAGCAGAATGCCCAGCAAAATCTGCAATAAACAAAAACAAATAGCTCCAATTTCCGTTTTCATGGATAAACCTCCTCGAATTATAACTTGACAATCTCATGATTTAGGCGTCAAAAGGTAACACAACTTTTTCGATAGTAGAGCACCTTGAAAATTGAATATATTGTTGTAAATATAGAGATTTTTCAGCTGTTTTCTGGTATAATGGAATCATCTGAATGACGGAGGTTTGCCATGTCGTTTGTTTTGAATGATGCCAATACACAGCAGTTATCACTTTTTGATTCCTATAATACCCTGACCCAAAGGGAAAAGCGTTTCTTGGATAAATCCTGGGCAAAATATTTTGCAGAGCATATTTTTCCTAAAATTGACGAGCAACCATTCTCGGTGCTTTACAGCAATAAGGATTCCAGACCCAATTGCCCGGTCAACGTCAATATCGGAGCCCTGATTATTAAGGAATTCACAGGTCTGTCAGATGATGAACTTCTTACAGCCCTGATGTTCGACATACGCTTCCAGTATGCACTCCATACAACTTCCTTCGAGGAGCAGCCTATGAGTGACAGATCCCTGGGACGTTTCCGGGAACGCTGCCGCATCTATGAAGAAGAAACCGGCATTGATCTGCTGCACCCTGTAATCGTGTCCCTTTCTGAGGAGATGGCTGAAATGATGAAGTTGGATTTTTCCTTAAGGAGAATGGACAGTCTCATGGTCGCTTCCAACATCAAAAAAATGAGCCGTCTGGAGCTTCTGTATACCTGCGTGGCAAACCTTGCCAAGGAAGTTCAAAAAAATGGGGTAGCACTACCGGAGAGCCTGTGCCATTATACACAGGCTGATGACCGCAACCGTGTGATTTACCACAACCGGAGTGAAGAAACATCTGAAAAGCTTGCCACAGTCCTGCGCGATGCAATTGAATTAAAAAATCTGTGCAGCACAGAGTATGATGAGTCCAGTAATTACGGTCTGTTGATACGTGTATTAAAGGAGCAGACTCTCGAGGATGCGGAAGGTGGTTTGCGTCTGCGTACAAAGGAAGATGGCGGGATGGATGCCAAAATCCTTCAGAATCCGGCTGATCCGGAAGCCACTTACCGTGAAAAAGCCGGGAAACAACACCGCGGGTACGCTGCCAATGTCACCGAAATCTCAGGAGAAAACGGGAGCATAGTCACAGATTACCAGTATGAGACCAACACATACAGCGACACCCAGTTCCTGCAGGATTCTCTTGAAGGAATGGGCAGACAGGAAGAAACTGTTACCGTGGTTACGGATGGAGCTTATGCCGGACAGCGTAATACACAGCTGGCAGAAGAAAACAATGTCTGCCTGGTACACACCAACCTTACAGGACGTGAATCAGAGGACCTTCTGGCTGATTTTGAATTCAATGATGACGGTACAAAGGTTTTGAAATGCCCGGGAGGTTTTGAACCGAAAAGCTGCAGTTATAACCAGAGTACAGGTCAATGCGTAGTATCGTTCCAAAGAAATCAGTGTGAACAATGCCCATATAAAAAGCAATGTCATCCCAAAATGTTCAAAAGGGTAAGCAGAAAAACAGTATCCGTAAATGCCAAGCGACGGGCAGAACAGCAGAGATACCGTAGTACAGAGGCTTTCAAGGAACTGTCACGTTTCCGCAACGGAGTGGAGACAATCCCATCCATCCTGAGAAGGAAGTACCGGGTAGACTGCATGCCGGTGCGAGGATTGATCCGTGGCAGGTTCTGGTTTGGCTGCAAGATAGGAGCATTAAATTTCCGCAAGTTCTGCAAATACATGCAGAGCCGGGAGAACTGCGCCCAAAATGCAGTATTGGCATAGGAACAGGGCGGAAATAGCCCTCTGTCTGGGGTCAAGAACGGCTTCCTGATGCACTTTTGAAAAAATCTACAGCAATATATTCAATTTTCAAGGATCATATCGAAAAAGGGCGTTAAGCTTTTACCCTTTTGTCGCTCAAATCATATATATAGGAATATCTTCATTTACCATGCGTGGAAAATCCTTCCAACTTACAATTGCAAAATCATCCCATTTAGCTTCAAACAAGTAATGTCTATTACATAGTACAACAAAATCGCCTTTTCTGATAAATCCATGTTCTTTCCAATAGATTTCCTTATCCCCGTTGGTAGATAAATAAAAGTAATGGTTCTCTTTAGGGAATACTTTTACCTCATTAACGAACTGTTCTACTTCGTCAAAATTATCGCCTGTATATCTAATCCATTTAACTTCTTTTTCCTCGACAGGCTTCAATGTAGCTTTTCTTGCTAAAATATGTGTGTTAATTTTATCCATAATTCATTATTTCCTTTCTTTTATAAGTAATTTGAAGCTTCTGACCAATCAATCGGATTTCCGCAATTTTTACATTCTGTTTCAAACCAACCAATGACCAGTTTATTTTCAGATATCATATTGCACAAACATTGATTGCATCTTGGACACCACACCTCACCATGAGCTGTACTGCCTCTA
>JBGVQN010000070.1:0-8096 GCA_045127535.1 Lachnospiraceae bacterium
ACAGTCTCCACATGCACCGTCCCCGGAAACATGTCCACTGTCTTCGCCTTTTCCACCTTATACCCATGCTCCTGGATCACTGCCAGATCCCGCACCAGACTGGTAGGCTTACAGGACACATACACGATCCTGTCCACTCCATACTTTAAGATCTTTTCCAAAGCCTTTGGATGGATGCCGTCTCTTGGAGGATCCAGCACGATCATATCCGGCTTTTCGGTCAGGGAATCCAGTACCTTTAATACATCACCGGCAATAAACTCACAGTTCTCCAATCCATTTAACTCTGCATTCAGTCTGGCTGCCTCAACTGCTTCTTCTACGATCTCCACCCCAATGACCTTTTTGGCCACCGGCGCCAGGATCTGGGCAATGGTGCCGGTGCCGCTATACAGGTCAAAGATAGACTTATCCCTTGTATCCCCAATATAATTGCGGACTACCTGATACAGCACCTCTGCTCCCAGAGAATTGGTCTGGAAAAAGGAAAATGTAGTAATCTGGAAAAACAGTCCCAGCAGTTCTTCACAAATATAATCCCTGCCATACAGAGTAATGGTTCTGTCGCTCTGCACCACATCTGCCACGCTGTCATTGATGGTATGCTGGATGCCTGCAATGGTGCCTTCCAGCTCCAACTGTAACAGACCGTCCACATAAGGCTCTAACGCCAGGCCCTCCTGACTGGTGGTTACCAGGTCTACCAGAATGTCGCCAGTCTTCACTGCCTTTCTCAACAGCAGATGACGCAGCACTCCTTCATGAGACATTTTCTTATAAAATCTGGTACCCTTCTTCTGGAAATACTCCAGGGTATAAGCCAAAATGGCACGATAATCTGCATCTACAATGGCACAGTCTGATACCGTAACCACATCATACATACTGCCTCTCTTGTGCATGCCAAGGGCCAAAGGACCATCCTTGACCTCGTCACCAAAGGAAAACTCCATCTTGTTGCGGTAGCCATACTGTCTTGGGCTGGCAGCGATCCCCTCAAAACGATACTCTCCCTGAACCACTCCATCTAACAGGCGGTGCACCTGATTTTCCTTGATCTGCAGCTGCTCCTCGTAAGGAAGGGACTGATAATTGCAGCCGCCGCAGATGCCAAAATGAGGACATACCTCCTCCACTGTCTCTAAAGGAGATGGGGCAACTACAGACAGCAGCCTGCCCTCTGCCTTTCCGGAGCGTTTCTTCTGAATTGCAAAAGAGATGGTCTGGCCCGGGATCGTATTTTTTACAATGACCTTACCTTCTTCTGTCTCAACCACACCCTTATTGGGAAACTCAACACCTGTTACCTTGCCTTCAAAAATCTGTCCTTTTTTCATACTGCTTCTCTTTCTAACTCTAATCTATACAATAATCTATACAAAACTGCTTCAAATTCCTCTTATCATCGAAATTTGCACAAACCTACCGAAACTGTATTTTCCGATTCCAATCGGAAAACACAGTTTCCTCTCACTCTAAAAAGAGGCTGCTGCCTTAGGGCAACAGCCTCCTGTGACTTACTGACTGATTATTCTTCTACGAAATCTGCAGAGTCATCAATAACCGGTTCCTCTGCTGCCTCTTCCAAATCCTCATAAAATGCACCGTCAAAATCGTCCTCAAAATCATCTTCAAAATCTTCCAGACGATCCTTAGTCAGAAAACGGTACAGTCCATATCCTACTGCAACACATACTGCAATTGCCAGGAGCGCAATGAGAATGCCTTTGACAATATTCTTTTTCTTTTCATCTTTCTGCACTGATTTAATCATTTCCAGAACTACTTTGGGTTCCATATAATTGTTTAACTTATCCATTCCGTAACATCCTTTCTATCATTTACAAATCATTTCAGCCATCTTTGCCAGACTTTTCCCTTCCGGCAAAACCTGTGAGATGGATACACCAGACATGTAATGCATTCTGATAGTGCTTATACCTATTATACCATTATTTATAATATATTACTATCCTATTTTTCAAAAAGTTCTATCACACTTTACTGGTCTAATTTTTTTAACTTTGCAAAGCTGGCAAACATCCGCTTTGTCCCTACAGATTCAAATTCTACAGTCACTTCACAATCCTTTTTGCCCTCTATGATTTCCGTCACAATACCTTTTCCAAATTTAATATGGCGCACGGTATCTCCTACCTCATAGCCTAAGCTGTCTGCAGACATGCCTGCTGCTGCGCTGCCAAAACCTTTTCGGGTATTGGGAAGATCATAAACAGACTTCTGGACGGCTGTTTTCTTACTGTAGGGACTGCTGGAAGCATAACTCTGATAACCATATGTACCAGATACACTTTCCCCACTTGCCCTGCCGGCAGATCCATAACCGGAGGAACCATAGCTTTCATAACCGGCTGAGCTGCTTCTGTACCCGGATGTATTCTGATTTCCATAGCCATTTCCTGGCCGTTCAAACGCATAATCTGAAACACCAGATCTTCCACTTCCGTAGCCAGATGCAGCATCCCGTCCGCTTCCATGCCCATAGCCATTCTGACTGCTTCCCCCATCGTAACCGCCATATGCTCCTGCTCTGTTTCCATAGCTGGTTTGTCCACCAGTATAGCTATATGCTCCGGTATCATTGCGGTCTAACAAATCCTCTGGAATTTCTGAAATAAAGCGGGAAACCTGATTATACTGGGTTTCTCCCCGAACAGTACGCATTTTGGCGGCTGTCAGCACCAGCTCGTCCATGGCACGGGTAATTCCCACGTAGCACAAACGCCTTTCTTCTTCCATGTCATCTCTGTCACCGCTGCTGATGGACATATAACTTGGGAACAGTCCATCCTCCATACCAGCCAGATATACCTTAGGAAATTCCAGTCCCTTGGCCCCATGTAAGGTCATGAGTACTACATAATTCATGTCATTTTCCAGGCTGTCAATATCTGCTACCAACGCTACTTCCTCCAGGAAAGCACTTAACGTTACTTCTTCTTTGCTCTCTGCAAAATCTGCTGCCTTGCTGATGAATTCCTCTAGGTTTTCCTGCTTTTGCTGGGCCTTTTCCTTTTCCAGCGCAGCCAGTTCTTCTAAATATCCCGTAGTCTCCAATATTGTTTCAATCAGCTCTGAAATTTCCAAATACTCTGCTTTGGCCCGAAACAGATAAATTTGGTTAAGAAAACCCTCTAGCTTTTTCTTTGTACCTCCATTCAGGCCAGGAATCTCTCCGCACTGCTCTGCAGCCTTTAAAAAGCTGATGCCCTGTTCTTCCGCATACACCTGAATCCGTTCTATGGTAGTCTGTCCAATTCCCCGCTTGGGCACATTGATGATACGGCGCACTGCCAAATCGTCCTTGCCGTTATCTACTGTCTTCAAATAGGCCAGAATATCCTTAACTTCCTGTCTCTGATAGAAGTTGATACCGCCCACAATTTTATATGGCACACCATAGGCAATACATTTTTCTTCAAATGCACGGGACTGGGCATTGGTACGGTATAAAATGGCACAGTCATTGTAAGCCCGGCCAGCCAGATTTTCTTTCTGGATATCCCGGATCACAGCTTCTGCCTCTTCATAACCGTTCTGGAACAGGCGGAATTTTACTTTTTCTCCCTGCCCCCTGTCGCTCCACAAATGCTTGGACTTGCGGCCTGTATTGTTACGGATCACATGATTGGCACACTCCAAAATACTATTTGTAGAGCGGTAATTCTGCTCCAGTTTAATCACTCTGGCTCCTTTGAACGTTTCCTCAAAGCTGAGAATGTTAGTAATATCTGCCCCTCTGAACCGGTAAATGGACTGGTCATCATCCCCTACTACACACAGATTTCCATTGCTGCCTGCCAGCTTTTTAATAAACTGGAACTGCACCTGGTTGGTATCCTGATACTCATCCACCATAATGTATTGAAACCGGTTCCGGTAATACTCCAACACCTGGGGATCTGCTTCGAACAATTCCACTGTCTTATTGAGCAGGTCATCAAAATCCAGGGCATTGTTTTCCAAAAGCATCTGCTGGTAGCACTGGTAAACTTCAGCAATTTTTTGCTGACGGAAATTGCCCGCTGCACTTTTGGATAAATCCTGTGGGGTCAGCATCTCATTCTTGGCAGAAGAAATGGCAGAAAGCATCTGCTTTTCAGGAAACTGCTTGGGATCTAAATCCATTTTTTTCAACACCTGCTTCATAATGGATTTCTGATCATCTGTATCATATATGGTAAAATTGGTTTCATAGCCTAGCGCCTGTATATGTCTGCGCAGAATTCGTACACAAGTAGAATGAAATGTTGCCACCCAGATCTGCTCTGCTCCAAAACCAACCAGACGATCTACCCGTTCCCGCATTTCCCCAGCAGCCTTGTTGGTAAATGTAATGGCCAGTATATTCCAGGGATTGACCCCTTTTTCTTCTATGAGATATGCAATTCTGTGTGTCAGTACTCTGGTCTTACCAGAACCAGCGCCTGCCAGAATCAGCAGGGGGCCTTCTGTGTGAAATACAGCCTCCCTCTGTTGTGTATTCAGCGTATCATATATGCTATCCATTTATGGCTCCTCCTGTCAGAAAGTTAATACAACAAAAAGCATGCTTTGGGATTCTTCCGTTGTCACATACAATAAAAGACACCATTTGCAGGTTTTCTACTGTCATCAAGATCCCCCCGGTTAGGTCGCTTCAGCAGCATAATTCCTCTTCACTGCAGTGCAGTCCTGCCCAGAGGGCTTGTTCTCATATAGGAAAACCAGAAGACCTTCCAATATAAGAGCAAACAAGCCGCTGCTGGCTTCTATCAACCTTCACCACGGATGATATGCCTGCAGCGGCTTCTCCGGACGTACTTTTACAGGGGCACATCCGCAGTCAGCTTATTCCCCTTCTGTAGTAAGACCCATCTGTGCCTTCAGAGCTTCTAACTCCATATCTACATCAGAAATGGCATCCATTTCATACTTCATCACCAGATCGTCTACTGATTCTACTGACTGAACACTGTTCAGCTCTGCCATAGCATTGGCCTTATCCAGCATCATATCTGCCTTCTTCTCTAAAGCATCCATTGCAGACAGGTTCTCTGCAGCGCCATGGATACTGGAACCAACCTCATTGATACGCTCCTGTGTCTTGGCAACCTGCATCTTTGCCTTAATGGTATCCTTGCGGCTGTTCAGAATTGCAATATCCTGTACCAGCTTGTCATGCATCTGACGCATCTTCCGGGCATTGGAAACAGCAGAATCATAAGCAACCTGCAGACCATTCTTCTTCTCTGTAAGAACGGACTTCTTGGTCAGGAACTGTCTTGCATCATTTTCATTGCCGGCACGAAGTGCTTTCTCTGCATAAGTCTGCATCTTGGCAATCTCTTCCACGCACTCATCTAACTCTCTCTTAGCACGCTTCTCCTCAGCCATAACTGCCGCAGTTTCAGACTTAACCTTTGCCAGATCCTCATCTAAGTTGCGTAAATACTGATCTACCATCTTTACCGGATCCTCTGCTTTGTCTAACAATGCGTTAATGTTAGCGGACATAATGTCCTTAAACCTTTGAATAATACCCACTTTTTTTCCTCCTAAATACCTTTTGTCTAGCGTATGACCGCATACAATAATTTTATTATAGTATATTTCCAGGGTTTTGTCATTACAAATTTCTATATCTGAAATGTTCTAATTTTATTCTTCCAGATATTGTCTCTTCTGCATTCTATTTCCCGGACTATTTTTCGTGTTTTTTTGATTTAGGTCTTGCCATGTAGTTTTGAAAACTATATAATATAGGCATGTTTTATTCAATGTGTACATGTAACCATTCACACAATTTTATGAACTTAGAATAAATATCAATTTTCAATCACTAAGTTTGCGTCTGAATTACAGACCCAAATCTGATATTTGCAAAAAAGCAACGCAGAAACGAGGTAACATATGAATAATGATGCACTTTTCGAACAATTACTGGAATATCTGAATTCCATTGACCATATCCGTTCCAGTGAAATTCCAAACATCGAATTGTATATGGATCAGGTCACTACTTTTATGAATGAACATCTGGATAAATGCAGGCGTTATGAGGATGACAAGATCCTCACGAAAACCATGATCAATAACTATTCTAAAAACGACCTGCTGCCCCCTCCAGTAAAGAAAAAATATTCCAAGGAGCATATGTTTCTGCTGATTTTTATTTACTATTTCAAGAGTATTCTGTCAATCAGCGATATCCATGCTATTTTGGGTCCTCTTACAGAATCCTTCTTTTCCAAGGATGGGGAACTGAATTTTGAGTCCATCTACAAAGAAGTGTACTCCTTCGAAAAGCAGGCAAAAGAAGAACTAAGCGAAGATTTACAGAAAACCTTTGCCCGAGCCAAAACTTCTTTTCAGGATGCCCCGGAAGAAGATCGGGAATATCTGCAGCTGTTTACTTTTATCTGCCTGTTAGGTTTTGATGTATATCTGAAAAAGCAGATGATCGAACGGATCGTAGACCATGTGAACAAGAAATAACCATATACAATCCTGGCTGAAAATACCAAATAGAATCTCGCAAAGCGAGATTCTACGCCTGGGTTGCTTATTCTTCCCCTTTTTCCTGGCTCATTCTTGCAAAAGTCATGTCATAAGCATCATTTCCATAATTCAGACTACGATTGACTCTGCTGATGGTTGCTGTAGAGGCACCCGTCTTCTCTGCAATTTCCATATAAGTTTTTCCCTGACGCAGCATAAAAGCCACTTCATATCGCTGGGCAAACGTCAAAAGCTCATTTACCGTACAGACATCCTCAAAAAATGAATAGCATTCCTCCTGATTCTGCAGTGTTAAAATAGCTTCAAATAATTTATCAACTGCCTGTGTCTTTAATTTTTTATTCATAACGGCTCCTTCCGCACTGGATGTGCATTAAATACTCTTCTTGTGTAAAATTTTAACACACTAACGTCAGAAAGTCTATGAAAAATATACGTCTTTTCATGATTTTCTCTACAAATCACTGCACCATTTATTTTTTGTCTTTTCCCTGTTTCTTTACGGTTTTTTCCAGTATTGCCAATTCATTTTCCGTATACACCATAATTCCATTAGCCAGCAGCAGTTCTGCAGTTACTCCATTTCCAGACTTCAGCTTTCCGGAAAAAGTTCCATCATAAATCTGACCTTTCCCGCAGGAAGGACTTTTGGATTTTAATATTGCTTTCTCACAGCCGTATAATCCAGCCAGTTCCAATACCTGACAGGCCCCCTGCCGATATTGGACTGTTACATCTGTTCCTGCACAGGTAATTACTTTTTCTCCCTGCCTTTCTGCTGGTACCCTTGGTGTAGGCAGTCCTCCCAACTGCTCCGGACATACAGGAATCAGGATCATATCATTCAGTTGCTCTAGTATGACTTCATTGGGCATTGATGCTCCGTCATAACGGCAGCATAAGCCAAGGAGACAAGCGCTTACAAGCATTTTTTCTTTCATACTATTTTTCCCTTTTATTTTTTCTCATGATAGGTGATTGTGAAACTCCTATATAACGTGAAAAAGACAACCACTCGGTTGTCTTTTTTTAACTGTGCGCGAGAAGATTCGAACTCCCGGCCTTCTGATCCGTAGTCAGACGCTCTATCCAGCTGAGCTACGCGCACATATTCAATTTGGAAAAATAATGCCGGCGACCGGAATCGAACCGGTACGGGAGTTTAGTCCCGCAGGATTTTAAGTCCTGTGCGTCTGCCAGTTCCGCCACGCCGGCATACCAATTTCCTACATGCATGATGCATGCAAATGGGACCTATAGGGCTCGAACCTATGACCCTCTGCTTGTAAGGCAGATGCTCTCCCAGCTGAGCTAAGATCCCATGGTCTCTTATTTTATAAGAACCAACGACCCGAAAGGGACTCGAACCCTCGACCTCCGCCGTGACAGGGCGGCGCTCTAACCAACTGAGCCATCGGGCCATTTTGAAAGGTGTGTACCTTCAAAACTACATACAGTCAATATACCTTTTACATCCATTCCCTTCTTTTAAAACCGGACCTCTGGTCCAGCCCTCGACCGATTAGTAACGGTCAGCTCCACATGTTGCCATGCTTCCACCTCCGCCCTATCTA
>JBGVQN010000071.1:0-4568 GCA_045127535.1 Lachnospiraceae bacterium
AAATCCCCCACTTTTTGTCAAAAAAACGCTTGACAAATCGCCAAAAATTTGCGGCGAAGCCGATTAAATATATTTTATTTTTTCGACTGGAGGCGTTTTTTTGTTACCTGTAAATTCCGGCGGTCATACCGCCTATCAAAACTTTGTTGCTGAAAATCTTCGTAAATATTATCCCAATCCAAATGCTCTTGCCCGTTCCACCTGGGATATCATCGAACGTTTTTGGAATCTTGATCTTTCCTATACAGATGAACTTCTGGCTGATAAATACTCTAAGTTCGGTCCGGCTCCAAGAACACCTTCCTGCATGCAGCGTTCTTACCTGTTATCGATTGACTTTAATGTGTCTTCTCTAACGCAGTGGGCTGCCCAGTTAAAAATTAATCCCCTTTATTCCATTCTCAGTGGTTTTGAGTTTGGCGATACTCCGGGTGTCGGCACTTTTTATGACTTTCTGAACAGACTCTGGGATTCCGATTCCAATAATCTTTCACCACATGAGCATCCTGTCAAAATCAAGAAAGTTAAAAAGCCTAAGCAGAAAGGGGTCAAAGCCGATTCTATTGAAAAGCTGACTGTCGCTGAACTTCTTCCTCAGCTTGAATCCACAGAATTCATACTGGAAGATCAGCCTTACGCTTCGCTGTTTAAAATCTATAAAAGAGAATTTCTGGATGTTTCTGTCTCCAAAGATCTAATCCACAAGGATTCTCTTTCCATAGCCGGAGATGGTACACCGGTTGTAACTTCACACAGAGAACGTAAAAAACGCATCTGTAAGTGTAAAGAAGAGGGTATTACTGACTGCAAATGTAATCGTTATTTTTCTCAGCCCGACTGTGATATCGGCTGGGATTCTTCCCGTGACTGTTTTTATCACGGATACGATCTGTACATGCTTGTCGACTCCAAAAGCGATCTTCCAGTATTTCCTCATTATTCCTGCGCATCAAAACATGATTCCCATGGATTTCTGCACGCTTTTTTCAGGATGAAATCATTTCTTCCTGATTTCAAGGTTTCAAAGCTTTTACTTGATTCTGCACACGATGCCATGCCTTACTATGAATACTGCAAACGTAAAAATATCACACCTTTTATCGACCTCAATGGCAAAGGCGGAAGACCCCCGGTTTATAAAGATGATTTCACCATTGATACGGATGGTGTTCCTGTCTGCAGGGCTGGACACCGTATGAGACGGGATGGCGTCGAAAAAAACAAAGGACGATCAAAATTTAAATGTCCTAAAATGAACCGTATTGACGGCTGCCTTACCTGTACTTGCGAGAATCCCTGCTCTGATGCAAAATATGGCAGAACTGTTCATTTAGTCATGAAGGATAATCCTCGATTGTTTAATGATCCACCGCGAAGCAGTAAAGAATGGAAAACGGAATATAATGCCAGAACCTCGGCTGAACGTTCCAATAAACGTGAGAAAATAGACTTTCAATTAGAAAACGGCAGACACCGCTCTACTAAGATGTGGTACTGCCGCCTCTATCACATCATGATGCTCCAACATCTTGATGCATGGGATTTGCCAAACGAATCCGCCCTGAGGAAGTTGATTCAACAAACGGCATAATCCTATGAGTATTATACAATACATTTTCAATTTGGCATAGCAACAGTTATGTCTTTTTTCCATGTTTATTTTTAATTAATTCGGATAATATTCACTTTTCAAAGTTCAATCCAGCGTTAGCTGATCATAATCACCCAGAATTCCGAGAGATTATTTATCAGGAAGGGAGGGATTTCTAATGGAAAATGATCGTATTCGTTTGCGCCATGCTGCTGCATCCAGTATGCGTGCAGCAAAGGAATTGCATAAGGTAAGTCCTAAAATCTTTCCGGTAATCACGTTGTATGCGCTGGTATACGCAATTCTTCCCTATGTGACCGTTTTCTTTTCTGCTCAGATTCTGAAGGAACTAGCAATCCTGCGCCGTGAAGATGTTCTTTGGAAATGGGTAATTGGTGGTGTAGTCTGTACGGGAGTACTTACACTGCTAAAGGCAATTTTGGAGCAGAGGTACGAAACTCTGTTGGATGATCTGTGGGGTCGCAAGGAAATCCTGTTCACCAGAAAAATGTTCTGCATAGACTATGCGGATGCAGATAAGCAGGAGACGCATGATTTGCGTGCGCAGATTCGTCAACACGAAAACTGGGCTGGTTGGGGGTTGGCACGGGTGCCTGGAATGTATCAGATTGGACTTAAGAATATGATTGGTATTCTTAGTGGCATCGCATTAACAATCAGCCTGTTTACATGCCCGGTTCCGGAAACAGCAGGAAAGCTGACTGTCCTCAATAATCCTATATTCGTGCTGATTCTTGCAGGAATTATGATTGCTGTTAGCCTTTTTGCAGGTAAGCTCTCTGCGAAAGCATTGGAATACTGGAACAAAGGTGCTGATGCAGCTACTTTAGGAAACCGAATGTTCAGTTATTTTGGATTTATCTATCAGAAAAAGGAACGCAGCACAGATGTGCGAATGTATAACCAACAAGATCTGATCAGTGTATACTTGGATAAAGATACCGTATTTTCTACCGTTGGTTTTATGGGAAAAATTGCACAAGAACCGTTGGGTATTTACGGTGGTTTGGGTGTAGCAGTATCTGCGCTGACAATCGGCTTCATCTATCTGTTCACTTGCTTGAAAGCTTGGGGTGGTGCATTTGATGTTGGCAGTGTAACACAGTATGTAGGTGCAGCAACTGCCTTGGCAACCAACATTTCGGCGCTGACAGAGATGCTTGGCGAGTTAAAGACAAATTCCACCTATGTAGATCAGGCATTTCAGTTCCTGGATATTCCCAATTCTATGTATCAGGGCAGTCTGACTACAGAAAAGCGAGCTGATCGCCAGTATGAAGTAGAGTTCCGTAATGTATCTTTCAAGTATCCAGGAAGCGAAAATTGGGCTGTTAAAAATGTCAGCATGAAATTCAAGGTCGGCAAGCGGCTGGCCATCGTCGGTGAAAACGGCAGCGGCAAGACTACCTTCATCAAACTGCTGTGCAGACTTTATGATCCTCAGGAGGGTCAAATTCTGCTCAACGGTATTGACATTCGCAAGTACAATTACCGGGACTATATGGATGTATTCTCCATCGTGTTCCAGGACTTCCAGTTGATTTCTCAGCCTTTGGGGGCCAATGTTGCCGGCAGCAGCGTCTATGATGAAGAAAGGGTACGCAAAGCATTGATCGATGCCGGATTCGGCGATCGCCTGGAAACGATGCCGGATGGCCTCAATACCCAGCTTTACAAGGATTTCACCGAAAACGGTGTGGAAGTTTCCGGCGGCGAAGCACAGAAGATCGCCATTGCCCGTGCTCTCTACAAGGATGCACCGTTTATCATTCTGGATGAACCTACTGCAGCGCTTGACCCAATCGCAGAAGCGGAGATTTATTCCAAATTCAACGACATTGCAGGTGACAAGACCGCTATCTACATCAGCCACCGCCTGTCCAGTTGCAAGTTCTGTGACGAAATCGCCGTGTTCCACGAGGGCGCTGTTATCCAGCAAGGTTCTCACGCAAGCCTCGTTGCCGATACAAGCGGCAAATACTACGAGCTGTGGAATGCACAGGCGCAGTATTATACGGACTAAAAACAAATATTCTACACTCCCTGCTCCATCTTCTTGCCTTGACTTCCTATTTAAGCAGTTGTATAATAAGTGCGACAATTGAGACTGCGGGGAGCTTGCAGGTTTTCGAAAACCGGACAGGCTGAGAGGAAGGTATGCCCTTCGACCCATAAACCTGATTTGGATAATGCCAACGTAGGGAAGCCGGAGTGTTTTGTTTTCTATGCGGGAAGTTATCGAATCGACAGCTTTCCGCTTTTTTTAATGGAGGAATTTTTATGAAGCAAAATACGACTGCAGGATCCGCTGCGGCATTCTCCCAAAGTAACACAAAAAAGATGGTACTAACTGCTATGTTTGCCTGTCTTGCATTTGTTCTGAACACCTTTGTTTACTTTCCTGCCATGGCACCATTCCAGCATTTTGTAGATGTACTTGCTGCTGTTTTTCTAGGTCCATGGTATGGTTTTGCAGCAGCATTGATCTGCGGTATTTTACGAATGCTGTCCGGCCGGACCATTCAGGCAATTGCCGGTGCTGTTTTCGGACCCATTCTGGGCGGACTGTTTTATCGCAAAACAGGTAATATTTGGCTTGTTTTTGTAGGAGAAGTAATCGGAACCGGCTTTTTCGGAGCTATGGCTTCCTATCCACTGATGAAATGGTTTTATGGTCTGGATACGCAGTCACCGTTTTATTACATACCTTATTATACTCCTTCCGCCATCGTTGGCGCAGGAATGGGAATTGCGGTTCTGCTGATTTTAAAACGTACCCATCTATTAAAAAATTTGCAGAACAAGATTAATGAATAAAGGAAAATACCATGATTAAAAAAGATCTCATCATTGATTTCGCAAAAGCATTGCACTGCGTACAGAACAATGCACCGCTTGTTCAGTGTATTACCAATTTTGTAACGGTAAATGACTGTGCCAATATGATTTTGGCAGC